>JAIRPV010000018.1 GCA_031256825.1 Oscillospiraceae bacterium
CGACAAAAGTTGTCCTCTATATAAGGAAAGGCGCACGATAGCCAAAAACTGCAATTTCGGCACATTCTTTGGGCTATTCCCTCGCGGCCTACAGCGCACTTTAAAGTTCAAGGCCGGGCGTGACGTGTCGCTGGAGGAGTGCGAGACGATCATCGCGAACCTCAAGCGCGGCTATCCCCGCCTGGTGCGCTGGCAGGAGGAAATCAAAAAGCGCGCGGGATTCCGGCGATACACCGAAACCTGGCTGGGGCGGCGGCGCAACATCCCGGAAATCGCATCACTCGACTGGCACAAAAAATCCTTCGCCGAGCGCGTGGCCATGAACACGCCGATTCAGGGAACAGCGGCAGATGTTCTTAAATTGGCCATCGGGCGTATCGTTCAGGGCTTGCCGGAGCGCCCGTGGCTGCTGCCGCTGCTCCAAATCCACGATGAATTGGTATTCGAAATCCCGGAAAATCAGCTTGAAAATGCAGTAAAATTCATCAAAAATTGCATGGAAACACAGCCATTTGATGCATTTTCGGTGCCAATTGTGGCCGAGGCGGCTGCCGGACGGCGCTTTGGGGAATTGAAGGAGGTGGCGTTCAATGGCTGACTTGCACATTTCGCCGGAGGAATTCCTATCGGCCTTCTTCCAACCCCACGAAGAAGTGTGCTTCCAGATCATCGATGATCACAAGGGCAGCGCTTTTGCGGGGGCCAAACTGGATCAGCAGCGCGGGCATTTTGACAAGATCGCCGATGAGTTGCAGCGGCACAATGCGCTGAGCCGGGGGATCTTTTTCGCGGTGAACCTCGGCGGCCACACCAACGCTGACATTACGCGCATCAACGCGCAATTTGTTGACATGGACAGCGGCACGTCGGAAGAGCAGGATGCCCGTATCGCCGACTTCGCGCTGCCGCCGTCGCTGGTTGTGCGCACGGCGCGGGGGCATCACTGCTATTGGCTGATGAAAAACGCCGCTGTCGACCGCTTCACTCATGTGCAGCGGCAGTTGGTGAAGCAGTTTGACGGCGATGCAAGCTGTATCAATTTGGCGCGGGTGCTACGATTGCCCGGCTTCAATCACTGCAAGGGCGAACCTGTGCCAATCGCGTGTGTGAAATTTAGCCCGGAGTTGCGCTATACGCAGGAACAATTGTCACAGGCGCTGCCGGATGTGCCGGAGGAGCCCGCGCCCGGCGCGACCAGCACCATCAAAGACAGGGGCACCCAAAAGGGCCTGAAGCTGGTGGCCCGCTGCCCGTTCATGAAATATTGCAAGACTCACGCTGCTGCGCTGCCAGAGCCGTTGTGATATGCGATGATCACGAACTTGGCGCTGTTTGAGGGCGGCGAGGCCGTGATACACAAGCTGTCCCGGCCCTATCCAAAGTACGACTTTATGCAAACGCAAGCCAAGATCGACCACTTTCACAAAAGCGGCACCAAACCCATGACATGCAAGAAAATCGCTGACAGCGGGTTTGTCTGCCCTAAAATGAAGAGCGGAAGCTGTACTTGCAATGCCCCGGCGGGGTTGGCGTTCAAGGCCTACACGGTGCCGGAGTTGAAGAAATTGCTGCTCGCGCAGAAGAAAACCGGCGAGGCCACGCAGGATTTGATCGTTGCCAAACAGTTCGTTGAAGCATATCTTTTTAATGTGGAGCCGGACGTTGCCGAGGTGTTTATTGCGAACGACGTGAAGGGCCATTTCGGCTTCAAAGCCAGCGATATCAAGGCTCTGCCAGCGTTTCACAAAGAGCTATATCGGCAGTTTGCCTCGCAGCGCGAAGTAAAAAGCGACAAGTTTCGTGAAGAGTTGCCACCGTGGTATGAGTTCACAGATCGCGGTGCGCTGCGGTTCATGCCGAGCGTTTTGGCCGATCACTGTGCTGAAAACGAGCCGATTATCTACGTCGGCGATAGCTATTATTTCTACGACGGCGGCGTGTATTTGCCGCGCAACGACATGGCTGCCGAGCGGCACATTCGCGGGCATATGGCGCGGGATAAGTACAAAACCTCCGGCCAAATCGTCGATGCAGAGCATCAGTGGCGCATTCAGATCGACCGGCCCGTCACGGAAATCAATCCAAATCCCTACTTGCTGAATTGCCGCAATGGGCTGTTCAACGTGTTGACGGAGGAATTTTTGCCGCATAAATCCTCAATTTTGTCGACCATTCAGGTGCGCGGAAAGTACGATCCGACAGCACAATGCCCGGTTTTTCTGCAGTATTTGAGCGGTGTTTTGCCCGAAACGGAACACGCGCTGGTGCAGGAAATGTTGGGCTACTTTTTGATCCCGGTCAACAAAGCGCAGAAAAGTTTTCTGCTGGTGGGCAAGAAGGACAGCGGCAAATCCACGCTGCTGGAGGTGGTGCAAAACGTGCTGCTGGGCGAAGGCAACTTTTCTACGCTGTCGTGGCAAGCCCTCGATGACCGCTTTAGCACCTTCCAGTTGTTCGGCAAACTGGCCAATGTGTTTGCCGATTTGCCGTCCAAAAATCTGCAGGACACCGGAATTTTCAAGGCCATTACCGGCGAAGATTATATTATGGGCGAGCGCAAACACAAGGACGGCTTCAGCTTCAAGCCCTTTGCGCGGTTGCTGTTCAGTTGCAACAAAATCCCGAAAAACTACAGCGACCGCTCCAGTGCGTTCTATGGCCGCCTGATTTTGATGCGCTTCGACCACACGATCCCTGCAAACCAGCAGGACAAATCGCTGAAGGAAAAGCTGGCGCAGGAGGCCGATGGCATTTTGGCGTGGGCATTGGTCGGCCTGAAGCGCTTGATGCAGAACAATTATGCTTTCAGCGAAACTGACCGCACGCGCTCTGAACTGCAAAAGTACATGACGGAAAATTCCAACGTGCTGACGTTTTTGGAGGAGCAGTGCGTTTTTGACCCCGGATTTGAAAGCTTCCGCGAGGACATCTATAATGCGTATACGGAATTTTGCGCTGCGAACGGCGGCCAGCCCATGTCCCAAATCCGCTTCAACAGTGAGTTGGAGGAACACAACGATGCTGTGAAGCGCTGCCAGATCATGAACCGCAAGGCTTGGCGCGGGGTTAGGCTGGCTTGAACGGTTACTGCGCCGCGCCATTTTTTTCTTCGCAAACGGAAACAATACGCTCGGCAATTTTCAAGGCAGATTCATTTTCCCACTCTTCTATTTCTGCATTATTGGGGTAGCGCGATTGCGTGGCGTAAGGCGTAACTTCGCCGCAATCCTCGAGAAAATTGTCAAAATCGCCGTCCAAATCTTTGCACAGCCGACATAGTTTCGCACAGTCGTGCGTGAAAGGGAAGTCTGCATCATTGTTGACCAAAAAGGCTTTCAGCGCTTTTTCAACGGCCTGTTGGCAGTGATAGCAACTAATGTATACTTGTTTGGGGTGGAACTCGTGGAACAATCGCTGCGCCACCCAAAGATCATCGCGGGCAAAGTCAAGCCATTTGGAGGCCCGGGCTGCGTCGCTCAAACACCAACACCCCTTTCTGCGCGACTTGTTTTTCAATGGAATTGCGCTGCTCTTTCATCGCATTAAAGTCGCTGCGAGTGGCGGCGAGAATGTCAATTGGCATGGCCTGTTCGCGCCGAGCCAGAGCCCGCTGCGCCTTGCGCATGGCTTCCATCGGGCGCATCGCGCCGTCTGGCATGACCAAGAAGAAATCATAGTCGCTGTTGGCGTTCGGCGTTCCATAGGCGTAGCTGCCGAACAAATAAATCTGTTCAGCCGGAACCGCTTGGCCAATGGCCGCAGCAATGCGTTCTATTTCAGGATTGATCAACATGACCATCGCCACCTTTCCACCTATATTATATGCCTTTTTGAGCAAAAAAGCAAGCATTTTTTGGCGCGATGCCCAGCGGGTGGCGTGGTGTTCGCCTGGCTTAGCCCGTGCGGACTGCCGTGCCAACCACGTGCGGCGCCTCGTGCGGAGTTTTCGTTGATATCACTGGCTTTGTGCGGACTTTCCGACTTCGCCAAGTTATTACGTCTGGTTGCTGCAAAGGAAAAAACATCAGTAAAACAAAAAGAATGATATAATCTATAGAAATTCCGAATTCTCCGCATTGAAAGGAGCCTCGTCATGCCCGACCGCGCCCTGCACCCCTGCGCTTACCCTGGCTGCCCAGCCACCATCCGCGAAGGCCGCTATTGCGCTGCCCACAAAACCACTGCCAGCCGCGAGTATAACCAAACCCGCCCCGCCGACTCGAACAAACTTTATGGCCGCCGCTGGCACACGATACGCGACTTGTACATTTCGAAGCATCCGCTTTGTGAGCAGTGCCTTTTGGACGGCAAACTGGTTCCGGCTGATGAAGTGCATCACATTTTGCCCCTCGATCAGGGCGGCGATCACGCTGGCGGCAATTTGCAGGCGCTTTGTGACAGTTGTCACAGCGCGCACCACGCGCGGTGAACCCGCCCCGCGCATTCAAGCGCAACTTGAAAGCCCTGTATCGCTTTGATATAGGGCTTTTTCGCATTTCGCCCCTGCCAAACTTGATTGTTTTCACCAAACATAGCCTTTTTCAACTGTTTTGCATCGAGAAACCTCAGAAAATCGCTATATTTTGGCGCGGAAATGGGCGGCGGGGCGCGGATCGAGGCGGACAAGCGGCAAAAAATCAGCGGCGGACATGCAAAAAAACGACAAAACCAGCATATTGTGCGAATAGCAGACGAACGAAAGGAGGTGACCGCCATGCCACACGGTGGTGCGCGAAAGGGTGCCGGGCGCAAGCCGAAGCCCTTGGCTGAAAAGCTGGCGGCGGGGAACCCCGGCCATCGGCCCTTGAAAAAAGTTGAGTTCGCGGGCAATGGCAACGACATCGGCCCGCCGCCGGAATACCTCGGCCTCTTGGAGAAAAAGGCCACCGGCATGCCCACGCCCATCACGCTTTACCACGAGACCATCCGCTATTTGCAGCCCTCCGACTGCCTGAACCTGATCCCGGCGGCACTGATTTCGGACTATGTGATGGCCAAATATTATCTCCTCTGCGCCCAGTTTGACCTGTCGAAAACGGCGATTGTGGCGAAAAACGACAAAAACGACTGGGCTGTCACGGGCTTCACCGATGCGGTGCTGAAGCTGCAAAAGAACGTCCTCGCCTGTTGGGAGCCGATTTGGGACATTGTTTCGCGAAACTCCGAGCGGCTGGTGACGAACCCGGAACAAGACCTCATGGCGATTTTGCTGGGCAGCCGCCAGCGCAAAAAACCGAAAGGAGCGCCCGATGACTTCTTTGAACATCCGCAAAATCCCGGCGGCGCAGCTGAACCCGGCCCGGTATAACCCGCGCAAAGATCTCAAGCCCGGCGATGCGGAGTATGAAAAGCTGCTGCGCTCTGTGGAAGAATTTGGCTACGTCGAGCCGGTCATCTGGAACGAGCGCACGGGCAACATCGTCGGCGGACACCAGCGCTTCAAAGTGCTTGTGCAGTTGGGCTACGACGAAATCGACTGCGTGGTGGTCGATTTAGACGAACAGCGCGAAAAAGCCCTCAACGTGGCACTCAACAAAATCTCCGGCGATTGGGATCTGCCGAAGCTGGCCGACCTCATGCACGAGTTAGAGGAAAGCGGTGTCAGCTATGAAATAACGGGCTTCGAGCAGCCCGACTTGGATAAACTCTACCAGAAAGCCCAGCGCGAGCGCGGCGAGGTGGTCGAGGACGATTTTGATGCCGCCGCTGAAGCTGAGAAAATCGACACGCCCATCACGCAGCCCGGCGATGTGTGGCTGATCGGGCGGCACCGGCTCATGTGCGGGGATTGCACAGACCAAAGCGCTGTCGCAATACTCTTGGGCGGCGCGAAGGCCCGCATGGTCATCACAGACCCGCCGTGGAACGTGGACTACGGCGGCGCGGCGCACCCAAGCTGGAAATCGCGGCAAATCTTGAACGACAAAATGAGCAGCGAAGAGTTCTACACTTTCCTGCTTTCGGCCTTCAAAGCGATGGCCGCCATCAGCGAACCCGGCGCAATGACCTACATTGTGATGTCGGCGCAGGAATGGGGCAGTGTCATGGCCGCCATGCGCGAGGCGGGGTATCACTGGAGCAGCACAATCATCTGGGCGAAGGACTCGCTGGTGCTGTCGCGGAAGGATTATCACACACAATACGAGCCGATTTGGTACGGCTGGCTGAGCCACCCCACGAAATCTGCGGATTTCGCGGGGAACCCCGGCAACGGCGAAAAGCGGCTTTGCCCGCTGCAAGACCGCCAGCAGAGCGACCTTTGGCAGATTGACCGCCCGAAAAAGTCGGCAGAACATCCTACGATGAAGCCCATCGCGCTGGCGGCGCGAGCGATCAGCAACAGCAGCCACCGGGGCGATGCGGTGCTTGACCTCTTCGGCGGCTCCGGCACCACGCTTTTGGCGGCGGAGCAGACCGAGCGCACGGCCCATTTGATGGAGCTTGACCCTAAATATTGTGACGTTATTACCGCAAGAGCGATTGCTTTCCGGGAATCGGATGCAGACATATTTTTGCTGCGAAATGGAGAAAAAACCGCTTACAATGCTTTGTGACTAACGTAGAATTACAGCCGATTTAATTCCTACAAGATTGGTAGGTATAGCGTATTGCAATTTAGGACAAACAGAGTTATCATGTGGTTACCCCAAGCAAAGGGGAACAAAAATCACAAAGGAGAACAACCACATGGAACTCAAATTCAACCCCACCAACCGCAAGGCGCTGGCAAAGGCCGCCGCCGAAATCCTCGGAACCCAAGCGAAATATCAAGGGGTGGCCACAATGGCCTACCAAATCGGTGAACTAACCCTGCGCCGCGATGGCACCCTCGAAGGCGAGCTGCCCTTCGGCTTGCTGACAGCCTTGGCCGAGCGCGGCTTCGAGCCGGAACCAAGCAGCACCTTCCACCTGATCACGCCGCGCGGCACCCTGCTTTGCCAAAAGCGCTACGACACCCGCGAAGATGCCGAAGCGGACGGCTACAGCGAATATTTCCACCACGAAGGCCGGGATGTTTACATCAAGCAAAACCCCGACGGCGCAACCGAACATTCAAAGCTGTTCGCGGTTGTCGGCGCATCCTTCGAGAAAGCGGAGCCAGTGCCTGAACCCGCCATCGACGGCGTTTGCATCGAATACCCACGCGCTAGCATGAGCGACGAGGCCATCGAGAATCTGCGCCGGATGGTGGCCGCCAAAGCGCCGCTAATCAAAATGGCGCTCGGCGCGGAAGAGTTGCCCATCGAGGTGCTGCCGGACAGATTAGCGTTTGATTGGTTTTCTGCGGAAAACGACAACGGCCAAATTGACTGCTGGGTGCAATTCATTTCCTGCCTTTGCAGAACGGCGGCAATCAAGAAGCGCGTGACCGCGCAGGAACGTGAGTTTGTTAACCCACGGTATCAAATGAGGTGCTTTTTGCTGGCCCTAAATATGATCGGGCCAGAGTATGCCGAAACGAGAAAATTGCTCATTGCGAATCTCCCAGGTTGTTCAGGCTGGTTGGTGCCGCCGGAAAAGACCCCGGCGGCGCAGGGGGAAACCCCTGCGACCCCTGCCGCTGAAGCGGAAGAAGCCCCGGAAGCCGCTGAGGAAAGCGAGGTGGGCGAAGATGAGTGATTTATTCAACGCCGAACCCCGCATCACCGACACTGTTTTCGACCAGATCATGGAACTGCGCACCCGGCGCGACTGCCCAAATCTTTTTTCCCTGCAAGAGGTGTTCGAGTTAGCCTTGCGGCTGGAAATGCACGAACTAGCTGACCTTCTCTTTGAGCAAACAGCCCTTTACAGCAACTTTATCCTCACAGGCGAACGGGAGGTGCCGCGCGATGAACAATAACGAGCGCGCCCTGCACACTTTCATCGGCGAAACCAACACCGCCCACGATCGCCTGACCGCACTGCTGGCACACATCGACGATCACAGCGGTATTGCCCCGGAGGATGTCACTTGGGGCCACGTTGGCAGCAGCACCCATGTTAACGAATTACTCGGCGAAATCATGGAATTCCTGGGGCTGCACTGTGAATAACGCCCCCGCGCCCCCGGCAACCGCCCCTCCGGGGGCTGTTGCTTGTACAAATAGTCTAACACATTTTCCGGCAAATTACAACGAACATTCACAAAAAATTTACATAGATCGGAGGCCCGGAATGGACGATGCGCACCGCCTGAAAAACTACAAACCCACGCCCTTCAAGGCCCCCGGCTCCGTCTATAAAGAGCGCTTTGCCGACAGCGCCGTGTACTTTTGCCAGCACCTCAAGCACACCAAGGGCAAGTGGCACGGCGTTCCGTTCGAATTGCTCAACTGGCAGGAGCAAATTGTGCGCGACCTATTTGGAATCGTGCGAAAATACGACGAATGCCGACAATTTCGTCGGGCCTACATCGAACTTCCCAAGAAAAATGGCAAAAGCGAGTTGGCCGCCGCGATTGCGCTGCTGCTCACTTGCACGGATTTGGAGCATGGCGGCGAGGTTTATGGCTGCGCAACCGACCGGCAACAGGCCAGCATCGTGTTCGACGTTGCGCTGCAAATGGTGGAGCAGTTCTCCGGCCTGAAAAAATATATCACGTTCAATTCGCACCTGAAGCGCCTGACATTTAAACCGCTGAACAGCTTTTATCAGGTGCTTTCGGCAGAGGCCTTTTCGAAGGACGGAATCAACGCGCACGGCATTATTTTTGATGAGTTGCATGCCCAGCGCAGCCGCGAGTTGTTCGATGTGGTGACCAGCGGCTCCGGCCTCGCGCGGGAGCAGCCGCTGACGTTTATTATCACAACAGCGGGTTTTGATCGAAATTCGATCTGTTGGGAACAGCACCAGAAGGCCGAGGGTGTGCTGCGCGGCACGATTATTGACCCGACATTTGACCCGGTTATTTATTCTGCGGCTGATGACGATGACTGGACTGACCCGGAAGTTTGGCGGCGGGTGAACCCCTCTTTTGGCGTGACCATTGACCCCAGCGGCTTCCGCGCGGAGTTCGAGGATGCGAAGCTAAACCCGTCCAACGAGAACAAATTTCGCCGCTTGTCCCTGAATCAATGGGTGCGGCAGACCACGCGCTGGATGCCGATGGAAACTTGGGATCACTGCGCGTTTGACGTTGACCTCGGGCGGCTCAAGGGCCGCAAGTGCTACGGCGGCCTCGACCTTTCGTCAACCGAAGATATGACGGCGTTTGTGCTGGTGTTCCCGCCCGAAGATGACGATGACAAGTACATTATTCTGCCGTTTTTCTGGGTTCCCGACGAGACGCTGCACAAGCGCGTGGCGAAAGATCACGTTCCCTATGACCAGTGGGTGGCGCGGGGGCTGCTGGAGGCCACGGACGGCGCGGTCATCAACTACAATTTTGTGCGGAAGAAAATCGAGGAACTCAGCGACATTTACGAAATTCAGGAGATCGCTTTCGACCGCTGGGGCGCGAGTTTGATCCGGCAGAATCTGGAAGATGTTGGGTTCAAAATGATCCGCTTTGGGCAGGGCTACGATTCGATGTCCCCGGCCTCAAAAGAGTTGATGCGCCTGGTTTTGCAGCGGCGCGTTGCCCACGGCGGCCACCCGATTTTGCGCTGGAACTTCGACAACATCGTTGTGCGGCAGGACGAGACGGGCAACATCAAGCCCAACAAAAGCAAGATCACCGAGCGCATCGACGGCGCTATTGCCACGATTATGGCGCTCGACCGGGCCACCCGGTTGGAGACCCGCGGCAGCGTTTACGACAAGCGAGGCCTCCTGATCATCGACCCATGCCATCCAAACGGCTACTATTACAGCGATTGAGGGGGCAGCATATGGGCATTTTTTCGCGCAAAAAGCCAGCGGCGCAGGACGCGCTTTCGACCAGCCGGGGCAGTATTTTTTGGAGCGGCCCGGCCACATCCGGCGCGTTCGTCAGCGAAACAACAGCGCTGCAAACCGCCGCAGTGTATTCCTGCGTTCGCGTGATCAGCGAATCCATCGCATCGCTGCCGCTGCACGTGTATCGCTACGAAAACGATGGCACCCGTTTGGTGCCGGAGCATCACCTGTTTAATGTGCTGCACAACGCGCCCAACCCGGAGATGACCAGCTTTGTTTTTCGCGAAACGCTGATGTCGCACTTGCTTTTGTACGGCAACGCCTACGCGCAGATCATTCGCGACGGCGGCGGCCAGGTGCTGGCGCTCTACCCGCTGTTGCCCAACAAAATGGACGTCACGCGCGGCGAGGACGGCAAAATCCGCTACACCTACTGGCGCGATATGGATGAGTCGCGGCCACGCGAAAAGTCCGGCGGCATCATGTTTCGCCGCGATGAAGTGTTGCACATCCCCGGCCTGTCGTTCGATGGCCTTGTGGGCTATTCGCCGATTTATCTCGCCAAAAACGCCGTGGGCATGGCCCTCGCCACCGAGGAATATGGCGCGGCCTTCTTCGCCAACGGCGCGAACCCCGGCGGTGTTCTGGAGCATACACAGGCCGTTAAAAACCCGGAAACTCTGCGCAATCTGTGGGATACCCTTTATCGCGGCGCGAAAAACACCGGCAAAATCGCTGTTTTGGAGGATGGGCTAAAGTTTCACAGCGTGAGCATCCCGCCCGAGCAAGCCCAATTTCTGGAAACGCGCAAGTTTCAGTTGAACGAAATCGCGCGGATTTTCAGGGTGCCGCCCCACATGATCGGCGATTTGGAGAAGTCGAGTTTTTCGAATATAGAACAACAATCGTTGGAATTTGTGAAATATACGCTTGGCCCGTGGGTTACGCGCTGGGAACAGGCGATGCAGCAAGCGCTGGTTTTGCCCTCCGAGCAGAGCCGGATCGCGGTTAAATTCAACCTTGACGGCCTCCTGCGCGGAGACTACGAAACCCGCATGAAAGGCTATGCGATTGGGGTTCAGAACGGTTTCATGAGCATCAACGACTGCCGCCGCCTGGAAAACATGAACCCGGTTGCGGCGGCGGACGGCGGCGATGAGTACATGGTCAACGGCAACATGATCAGCGTGCGCACGGTGCATCAAAAAGCGGAACGGGGGTTGGTGGATGAATAGGTTCTGGGATTTTAGCGGTTCAAATGGTGAGCGCATTTTGCGGCTCGACGGCCCCATCAGCGATGAAACGTGGTGGGGCGATGAAGTCACCCCAGCGGCGTTCAAGGCAGAACTTAGCGCCGGGCAGGGCGATATCACGGTCTGGGTAAACTCGCCCGGCGGCGATGTATTTGCCGCAGCGGAAATATACACGGCGCTGCGCGAGTACCCCGGCAAGGTGACCATCAAAATCGACGGCTTCGCGGCCTCGGCGGCCAGCGTGATCGCGATGTCGGGCGATGAAGTGCTGATGTCCCCGGTGTCGTACATGGTGATCCACAACCCGGCCACGGTTGCGATTGGCGATTCAGACGAAATGCTCCGCGCCAAAGCGATGCTGGATGAAATCAAAGAGGGCATCATCAACGCCTATCAGGCCAAAACGGAGCTGCCTCGCGAAGAAATATCCCGTTTGATGAACGAAGAATCGTGCTTTAATGCCAAGAAGGCGGTGCAGTTGGGCTTCGCCGACGGCGTTCTTTATGCCGAGCAGGAAATTAGCGATGCGCTGAAGCCTGTTATTTTCTCGCGCATGGCGGTCACGAACTCGCTGTTGCGCAAAATCCCGGCTCCCGCAGCGAAAATCCCCGGCACGGAATATTCCGAACTGGAACATAGACTCGAAAATTTAACGCACTGAGGAGGAGTTTTTGATGGCAAATTTGATGGAATTGCGCGAGCGGCGCAGCAAGGCGTGGAACGAGGCCAAGGCGTTTTTGGAGAGCAAACGCAGTGACAGCGGCATTGTTTCGCCCGATGACACGGCGGTCTACGAGCAAATGGAGGCGGGCGTTCTCGATTTGACGCGCGAAATTGAGCGGCTGGAGCAGCAGGAGGTGCTGGATGCGAAGTTCCGCGCGCCCACCAGCGCCCCGGTGACCAACGCCCCCGCCGCGCCCGGCGCACCCACAGCGGGCCGGGCTTCAAACGGCTATTCCACGGCATTTTGGAACGTCATGCGCAACCCGCGCGTCGTGACGAACGACCTCGCCGAGGGCACCGACCCCTCCGGCGGCTACCTCGTGCCGGATCAGTTCGAGCATCAGTTGGTGCAGGCCCTCGAGGAACACAATATCATGCGCCAGTTGGCGCGGACGATCCGCACGGCTAGCGGCGAAATGAAAATCCCGGTTGTGGCCAGTCGCGGCTCCGCCGCCTGGGTGGAGGAGGCCGCAGAGATCCCCAACAGCGACGGCAGCTTCGGCCAGGTGCTGCTGAGCGCGTACAAAATCGGCACCATTGTGAAGGTTTCCCGCGAGTTGATGGCCGACAGCGCGTTCCCGCTGGAGTCGTTTTTGGCACAGGATTTTGGGCGGCGCATCGGCACTTTGGAGGAGGAAGCGTTCTTGGTCGGTGATGGTACCGGCAAACCCACCGGGGTGCTGACTCAGGCGCAAGTCGGCAAGACCGCCGCCAGCGCGACCGCGCTCACTTTCGATGACGTGATGGATTTGTATCACAGCCTCAAATCGCCTTATCGCAATAAAGCGGTGTTCATCACCAACGACCTGACCGTGAAACTTTTGCGCAAACTCAAGGACACAACGGGCCAATATTTGTGGCAGCCGTCGGTCTCCGCTGGCACCCCCGACACCATTTTGGGGCGGCCCGTGTACGTGTCCGGCTTCGTGCCGCAGATCGCCGCCGGGGCCAAAGCCATGGCGTTTGGCGATTTCAGCTACTACTGGATCGGGGATCGGCAGGGCCGCACTTTCGAGCGCATCAACGAGTTATACACCGAAACCGACCAAGTCGGCTTCAAAGCAACGCAGCGCGTGGACGGCAAGCTGATCCTCCCGGAGGCCGTGCAAGTGTTGGCCATGGCGGCTTCGTAATGGAGGCCGGGCCTATGACATTGCTCGAAAAAGTGAAGGCGAACCTCATTTTGCAGCACGACCAAGACGATGCGCTGCTGCAGGGCTTCATCGCAGCGGCGGTGAACTATGCCGAGTCATTCCAGCACCTTCCCGCTGAGACATACTCCTGCTCTGACATGCCGCCGACCACCGAACAGGCCGTGATTATGCTGGCTTCGCATTTTTA
>JAIRPV010000034.1 GCA_031256825.1 Oscillospiraceae bacterium
GCTTGCCGCCGTCCTGGAGCGCTTTACGCTAACCGTCCGTTCCTTGTCCCGCGATACCGTCAAAAGCATTGCCGGCCGCGATTGGATTTTGTCTATGGGTTAATTGCGGAATAGTATAAGCTGTGGCGGGGCATGATTTTACAAGCGACGCAAACCGGCCCCGGCCCCGAAAGGAGTGACAAGATTGTCACAAATATATGACGTTGCCATTGTGGGCGGCGGCGTAGTAGGCGCGTTGATTGCCCGTGAGCTTAGCCGCTTTCCCTTGCGCGCGGCGCTGCTGGAGCGCGGCAACGATGTTGCGGTTGGCACGACCAAGGCCAACAGCGGCATTGTTCACGCCGGGTTCGACGCGCAGCCCGGCACTTGGAAGGCCAAAATGAATGTGCGCGGCAACGCGCTTATGCCGCAGCTGTGCCAGACGCTGCACGTGCCCTATGGGCAAAACGGCTCTTTGGTTGTGGCGTTCGACGAAAGCGAACGGCCAGAACTCAACCGCCTGTTGGAGCGGGGGCGCGAAAACGGCGTGCCCGGCTTGCGGCTCTTCAGCCGGGAAGAACTGCTTGCCATGGAACCCAACGTTAACCCGGGGGCTGCCGCCGCGCTCTATGCTCCCACGGGCGGGATTGTCAGCCCGTTCGAGCTTTGTGTTGCCGCCGCAGAGTGCGCCGCAGCCAATGGGGTGGACTTTTTCCGCAACTTTGAGGTGCAAGCGCTTTGCTGGGAGGGCGATCACTTCATAATAGAAGCGCCCGCAGGCCAACTGCATGCGAAAGCCGTTGTCAATGCTGCGGGCGTGCACGCGGACAACGTTGCGCGCATGGCCGGAGACGACTCGTTCTCTATCCGCGCGCGCCGGGGCGAATATGTTTTGCTGGACAGCAGCCAGGCGGGCGTTGTTCGGAACACCATCTTTCAGTGCCCGTCGCCCATGGGCAAAGGCGTGCTTATCAGCCCTACGGTGCACGGCAATATTCTCATCGGCCCGTCGGCGGAAGACATTGACGAAAAAGAGGATCTTTCCACCACGGCGCCGGGCCTTGCGGGCATCCAGAAAACGGTGGCCCGCACGGTGCCGGGCTATCCTATCCGCGACGTGATTACCTCCTTCACTGGCCTGCGCGCCTGCGGCAACCGGCACGACTTTGTTCTTGAACGCAGCGCGGCCAACGGGAATCTGATCCACGCGGCCTGCATGGAATCTCCCGGCCTGAGTTCCTCCCCCGCCATTGCCGAGCGAATCCTGGAACTGGTGCGGGAGACGCTGGGCGGCGATTGGACGGAAAAGCCGGGCTGGAACCCCGGCCGCCCAAAACCCGTGCGCATCAGGGAACTGGACAACGACGGGCGGCGCGCCGCCATTGCCAAAAATCCCGCCTACGGCAAAGTGGTTTGCCGGTGCGAAACCGTGACCGAGGGCGAGATCATCGACGCTATTCGCGCGCCGGCGGGCGCGCGGGATATAGACGGCGTGAAACGCCGCACGCGCGCGGGCATGGGCCGCTGCCAGGGCGGCTTCTGCGGCGCGCGGGTGCTGGAGATTCTGGCCCGGGAACTGGAACTGCCCCGGGAAGAGATCACAAAATTTGGCGGCGGCTCCAAAATTCTGCTCAGGCAGTCAAAATAAAGGGGAGGGGATGCGATGTATGATTTGATTGTTATCGGCGGCGGCCCGGCGGGCATGGCGGCGGCCTTGGAGGCAGAAAAAAATGGCGTGGCCAGCATTCTGATTCTGGAACGCGCCGAATTTTTGGGCGGGATTTTGCGCCAGTGCATCCACACGGGTTTTGGCATGCATTATTTTAGGGAAGAGCTTACCGGCCCGGAATACGCCGACCGCTTTGTTGTGCCTGTTGAGCAAAACCCGCGCATTGAAGTCAAGCTGGGCGCCATGGCGCTCGAGCTGCGGCCCGGCGGCGAGACGCACACCGTGATTGCCGTCAGCAAATCCGACGGCCTGCTGGAACTGCGCGCAAAAGCGGTGGTTCTTGCCATGGGCTGCCGCGAGCGGCCCCGCGGCGCGCTGAATATCGCGGGCACAAGGCCTGCGGGTATTATCAGCGCGGGCGCGGCGCAGAAATATGTCAATATGGATGGCTTTCTTCCCGGCAACGAAGTGGTGATTCTGGGATCCGGCGACATCGGTCTGATCATGGCCCGCCGCATGACATTCGAAGGCGCGCACGTTAAGATGGTTTGCGAGCTGATGCCCTATTCCAGCGGCCTGACGCGCAATATCGTTCAATGTCTCGACGATTTCGGCATCCCCTTAAAGCTCAGCTGCACCGTCGTCGCCGTCCACGGCAAAGAGCGCCTGGAAGGCGTGACCATTGCCGGCGTTGACGAGCGGCTGAAGCCCATCCCCGGCACGGAAGAGGAGGTTCCCTGCGACCTGCTGCTGCTGTCTGTCGGGCTAATCCCCGAAAATGAGCTGACCCGCGGCGCGGGCGTGCCCATTGATCCCGCAACAGGCGGCGCTATTGTAAATCAAAACCGCGAAACGGCGCTCCCCGGCATTTTTTCCTGCGGCAACGTGCTGCATGTGCACGACTTGGTGGACTATGTTACGCTGGAAAGCCAGTTGGCCGGCGCAGGGGCGGCAGAGTATATCCGCAGAAAAAACGCGGGCGAAACCGTCCGCGCGCCGGAATATGTTCCAACAAAGGCCGGCGAAGGCGTGCGCTATGTTGTGCCGCAGCAGGCGGAGAAAAACGAGGCAGCTGGGGTGAAACTCTATTTTCGCGTGGGGGGAGTACACAAAAACGCCGTGGTGCGCCTTTACGCGAACGGCAAGGAATTGGCCCGGAAAAAACGCCCGCGACTTGCGCCGGGCGAAATGGAGCATATTGAAATCGCCCCCCGGCAGTTGGCGGAACTGCCGGAAGGCGCTGAATTGACGGTGGAAATCTTGGAGTAGGAGACGAACATATGACAAAAGAAATCATTTGCGTGGCGTGCCCCGTCGGCTGCGGTATGCAGGCGGAGTATGCGGAAGGCGGGAGCATCATCAGTCTGACGGGCAATTCTTGCAATCGCGGCCTGGCTTACGCGCAAGCGGAACTCACCAACCCAACGCGAATGTTTCATTCCACCATGCGTGTGGAGGGCGGCCCGCTGGTGAGTGTAAAATCCGCCGCTCCTGTGCCGAAAGCGCGGCTCATGGACTGCGCAAGGGCTACGTTTGCCGTCCGCGTCCGTGGACCCGTTGCCATCGGCGACACGCTGCTCCCCAATGTTTGCGGCACAGGCGTGGATCTGATAGCAACGGATCGGACAATATGAAGGAAGACTTAGAGGAGGGAGGGGCCTTAGAGGAGGGAGGGCTCAGGAGGCAGGGTTTGAGGGGACAGTGAGCGGGGTCGAGCAAAATTTTCTTTCATCCCTGCTGCTATCCGCCATAAGGCGTGTGCAGACGCGGCTCGTTGAGAACATAGACGGTGACGTCGCGTGCGCCCCATTGCCGCGCCATGGTGTTGTTGGGCATAAAGAGATCTACCATAACGGTGTTGCCCATCGCAAACGTGCCTGTGTCCGCCGCAATGGCGTACCCGTAGATATATTTCCCGTCGGTCGAAACCACCCAGAGCTTTGTGCCGTATGGGAACTGTTTTGGGTTCACGGCAATATGGCCCGGCACAATAGGCCGCAGGCCGCTGGCCGTGCCCTTGCCGGTGGCGTAGGCCGTGGCGCGGCCGGTAACGACGCTTCGATAGCTCTTCGGCCTGCCGTTGACAATCTCCACAGAATCGGGCACGCGCAAGGTGGAAATCGGCGCCAACCCGGGGGTTAGCTGCGGCACGCGCGTGCCGATGACGCGGATTTCTTTCACGGCCTCTTTCAGGATCTCCTCTGAGATCACCGTGGAATCCACCCGTTCGCCGTTGATATATTTGTCGTTGTATACCGTCTTCTTTTCGCCCTTTTGTCCCTTTTGCTCAATGATGGTCACGCCCAGGTTAACGCTCTTTGAGTTGCGCTCGTCCACTTCGTACTCGATTGCGGCCGCGCGCGTGCGTTCGCGGTAACTGACGCGGCTGACGTGGATCGTCATGCCGGGCATAAGCTGCGTTTCGGGCGCGGGGGTAACATAGTCCTCGCCCTCCAGGGTCAGGCCCGCCAGTTCAACTGCCTGCGCCACGGTGCCATCGGTCAGGGTGATGCTGTAGTTTTGCCCGTAGTCCTGCACCGCAACGTCGAACGCGCGGCTGACAATGATCACCATGCCGTCTTCCAGCAAGTCGTGCGTGCCGAAGTTGATTTTATCGCGTTCACCCAGCACAACGCTGTTTTGTTCCAGCAGCCGCCCCACCCAGCCGGCGCAGGTATATTGCAGGCGCACAAAATTGTCTTCCAGATAAACGGTTTTTTTGCGGTAGATGCGAATGACGCTGTCGCCTTCTTCGCTGTAGTTGCTTAAATCCAAATAGTCTTCGTTGTCCAGGGTGATTCCCCGCGCGCGCAGCACCTCGTATGGTTCTGTTTTTGTGGTGGTGAACGAGAATTGCTCGCCGTCGTCGCGGATCAGCACCGTGCGCGAATTCATCGCGTAGGCTGTGATGCTCGCGGAAAATATCATTGCCGCCGCCAGAACCAGCGCTGTCGCGATGATCCGTTTTCGGTGCGGTATTGCCTGATTACGCATGGTTTCCCCCTCTATTCTGCTGTGTTGGCACCTGTCCATTATATTGTCCAATGATTGCTTTGTCAAGCAATGGAAGAGCAGAGAAATTGTACAACATGAACGAATTCGTTGCAACTATAATTCTTTAAAAGAAAATAAAACCGAATGTAGTGTCGAAAATGTGAAATACACGCATAAAATTTTGTGAGATTCGTAGAAAGTAACAAGTCTGCAATATAAATCATGATTTTAGCGCATTACAACGCAAATTTTACCGCTTTCTATGGGAAAATATGCAACAAACGAGGTAGATAAATGAATCACATGAAAACCGTTTTTCTGTTTTGCGACGGCGCGTGCTCCGGCAATCCTGGCCCCGGCGGCTGGGGAACCATTCTGCGGTATGGCGGCCGTGAGCGGGAGCTTTCGGGCGGCGAGGCGATGACCACCAACAACCGCATGGAGCTAACCGCCTTGCTCGAGGGCTTGCGCGCGCTGAAGGAGCCATGCCAGGTGCTGGTTACCACCGACTCCAAGTATGTAGCCGATGGGATCTGTTTGGGCTGGGCGCGCGGCTGGCAGCGCAACGGCTGGCGCAAGCCCGACAAAAAGCCCGCGCTGAACCCCGATCTCTGGGAGGGGCTGCTGCGGGAAATCGACCGCCACTGCGTAGAGATCACCTGGGTGCGCGGCCACAACGGCCACCCCGAAAACGAGCGCTGCGACCGCCTGGCTGTGGCGGAGGCCATGAAATATAAATCCTGAAAGAGGATGATACTGTGTATCCCCGAAAGGAGCCACCTTGATTCGTACCGTCAATATCAAGCAAGACCGGCCAACCGCCGACGCGGCGGTGCGGCGCGTGAATATGATCCTCAACCTTGCCAAAAGCCAGGGGGACAAAGCCATCAAGATCGTCCACGGCTACGGTTCCACCGGGCAGGGCGGGGTCATCCGCACGCACGTGCGCCGCTATTTGCAGGAGCAAAAAAACCGGGGTCGCGTGCGCCTGATCCTTCCCGGGGAGGAGTTCTCGATTTTTAACCCCGTTGCGCTGCAGGCCTTTGCCTGCTGCCCTGAATTGCGCCGCGACGCGGACTTGGAACGCTGCAACCCGGGGATAACAGTGGTAGTGCTGTGATGGCCAAAGTTTTTTCGGCTGCGATTTTTTCTTTTGCTGCAATTTGCCCCTTTACTTTTCCCGGAAGATCTGTTATAATAATAACAGACGGAGGGACAAGCATGGATAGACAGGGTCGAACCGAACACTTGCGGCGTCTGCCGGGCTTTGTGGATTTGCATGTGCATTTCCGTGAGCCCGGCTTTTCCTATAAAGAGACCATTCGCACGGGCGCGCGGGCGGCTGCGCGCGGAGGGTATGCCGCCGTTTGCGCCATGCCGAACCTGAACCCGCCGCCGGATGCGCTCGATCATTTGCGGATGCAGCTGGAACGCATTGAGGCCGCGCGCGGCGAAGGCGTGGAGATCATTCCCGTGGGAGCCATTACGAAAGGCCAGGCGGGCGGCGGGGAACTCAGCGATATGCCGGCTCTGGCGCCCTATGTCTGCGGTTTTTCGGATGATGGCCGCGGCATACAGGATGAAGCGCTGATGCGCCGGGCGATGCAAACGGCAAAGGCGCTGGGCAAACCCATCATCTCCCACTGCGAAGACCAAAGCCTGCTGCGCGGGGGCTATGTCCATGAGGGAAGCTATGCCCGCGCGCACGGCCACAGAGGGATTTGCTCCGAAAGCGAATGGGGCCAGCTCAAGCGCGATCTTGCCCTTGTGGAAGAAACCGGCTGCGCCTATCATATGTGCCATGTTTCAACGAAAGAAAGCGTTGCGCTGTTGCGCGGGGCAAAGCGCAAGAACCTGCCCGTTACCTGCGAAACAGCGCCGCACTATTTGCTGCTGACCGAAGACGACTTGCAAGAGGACGGCCGCTTTAAGATGAACCCTCCCCTGCGCGCCGAAGGCGACAGGGCCGCCCTGCTGGCGGGCGTTTTGGACGGAACAATCGATTGTATCGCCACCGACCACGCGCCGCATGCCCGCGAAGAAAAATCCCGGGGCCTCGCAGGCAGCGCCTTCGGCATTGTGGGGCTTGAAACCGCGTTTCCTTTACTATATACCTATCTTGTCCTGCCGGGCAAACTATCCATGGAACGTCTGCTGGAGTTGATGAGCTATCGCCCGCGCAAGCTGCTGGAATGCTGGCTGGGCCGCTCTCTAGCCACACGGGAGTATCTTTGGGATCTGGCGGGGCATAACACGATCGATCCCGAAACATTCGCCTCCCTGGGTCGCGCCACGCCCTTTGCGGGCTGGGAAGTCTGCGCGGTTCCCGCGTGATAGAAAGGCCAATCTATGCAATTAGTTGATTTTGAAATCCAACACAATACCCGGATCGCGGCGAACACGTATCGTATTCTGCTTTCGCCGGGGAGTTCGATTCCGCCCCCCGCGCCCGGGCAATTTGTCAACATTCAGCTGGAGGGGCGTTACCTGCGGCGGCCCATTTCTGTATGCGACTGGGACGGCCAAACGCTCACGCTCATCTATAAGGCGGTTGGCGAAGGCACAAAACAACTGGCGGGATATGCAGCCGGGCAGCGGCTCAATCTTCTGCTCTGGCTTGGCAACGGCTACGATTACAGCAGGCAGGGGACAGGAGACAGGAGGCAGGATGTAGGCAGCGGGCAGGGGACAGGAGACAGGAGGCAGGATGTAAGAGACAGGGAGGGGGAGTTGAGAGATGGCGAGCAGGATTCTCCTCTTGCTACCTCTTTTCTTCCTCCAGATTCCTCCAACATCCCCTGCAGCCTGTCTCACCCAACCTCTCGCATCCCCTGCCTCCTGCCTCCTCCCTCCTCCCTCCTAATAGGCGGGGGCGTTGGCGTGCCGCCGCTGTATTATTTGGCAAAAGAGCTTCTTCGGGCGGGCCGGCGGCCTGTTGCTATATTGGGGTTCAACCGTGCGGACGAGGTGTTTTATCTGCGGGAGTTCGCGAAACTTTGCGAAACGATCGTTACCACCGCCGACGGATCCCTGGGGCAGAAGGGGTTTGTTACCCACGCAATGGAAAGCGTTGGGAACTACGACGCGTTGTATGCCTGCGGGCCGGAAGCCATGTTGAAGGCGATATATGATCAGGCCGCGCCTTTGCCGCCGGGCCGCGCGCAATTTAGTTTCGAGCGGCGCATGGGCTGCGGATTCGGCGCGTGCATGGCCTGTTCCTGCCGCACCTTGGCCGGAAGCAAACGCATTTGCGTAGACGGCCCCGTTTTGGCCCGAGAGGAGATTATATGGGAGTGAGTCGCGATTTATCGGTGGTGCTTTCGGGCGTTGCGCTGCAAAACCCGGTCATTCCCGCCAGCGGATGCTTTGGCTTTGGGCAGGAATTCCGGCAGTTCTACGACATTGATATGCTGGGCTCTTTCTCGTTCAAGGGCACAACGCTGCATCCGCGCTTTGGCAACCAACAGCCCCGTGTGGCCGAATGCGAAGCGGGCATGCTCAATAGCGTAGGGCTGCAAAACCCGGGGATCGACAAAGTGATATCCGAAGAACTGCCCCGGCTGCGGCAGTGTTTTCGCCAGCCCCTGATTGCCAATATATCGGGGTTTTCTGTCGACGAATACGTTGCCTGCTGCGCTAAAATCTCCGAATGCGATCAAGTAGGGCTTATTGAGCTAAACATCAGCTGCCCCAACGTGCACGGCGGGGGCATGGCCTTCGGGGCAAACGCCGCCTGTGCCGCGCGGGTAACAGAAGCCTGCAAGCGCGCCAGCGCAAAGCCTCTTTATGTAAAACTCAGCCCAAACGTTGCCGATATAACCGAAATCGCCCGGGCGTGCGAAGCTGCCGGGGCCGATGGCCTGAGCCTGATCAACACACTGCTCGGCATGCGCATTGACCTGGGGACCCGCCGCCCTGTGCTGGGCAACCAAATGGGCGGCTTCAGCGGCCCGGCGGTGTTCCCCGTGGCGCTGCGCATGGTTTGGCAGGTATACGAGGCGGTCACCATCCCCATCATTGGCATGGGCGGAATCGCTACCGCCCGCGATGTGATCGAGATGATGATGGCCGGGGCAAGCGCCATTGAGGTGGGCGCGGCGAATCTGGTCAACCCCTGTGTCTGCAAAGAAATCATAGAAGATTTGCCGCGCGTAATGGATGAACTGAGCATTGTAAATATCAGGGAAATTGTGGGGGCCGCGCATGGATAAGCTGGCGCTGCGGCTCCACGCGCGCCGATATGTTAGTTGATAACAATAACAGAATCACGTAGGAAACAGGAGGAACCCCCATGGACACAGTAGAAACCGCCCGCCAAATTGCCGCCGATTTGCTGGAAATCAAGGCCGTTTTTTTGCGGCCCGAGGAACCATTTACCTGGGCCAGCGGCATCCTCGCGCCAATCTATTGCGACAACCGGCTGACTTACGCCTTCCCTGAAGTGCGCCGACATGTGGAAGAGGGCTTTGTGGCTCTGATCCGCGAAAAATATCCCGAGTGCGAAGCCCTGATGGGCACCAGCACTTCGGGTATCGGCCACGCGGCCATTGCCGCCTGGCTCATGGAGCTGCCTATGGGCTACGTGCGCGGCGGCGGCGCGAAGAAGGCCCACGGCCGGAACAAACAAATTGAGGGCAGCCTATTGCCGGGCCAAAAAGTGGTGGTTGTGGAGGATTTGATTTCAACTGCGGGCAGCGCCATAGAGGTTGTGGAAACGCTGCGGGAAGCCGGGGCCGAGGTGCTGGGGATTGTGAGCATCGTCACCTACGGCATGCAGCGGGGGAAGGATCGGCTGGCCGCCGCCAAGATTGAAAACACCAGCCTGACCAATTTCGACACGCTTGTGGAGATTGCCGCCGAAACCGGCTACCTCGCGCCCGGCGCGGCGGCTGCTATGCGCGCTTTCCGGGATCAACCCGATGATTCCGGTTGGATGGAATTGCTGAAAGCCTGAGACAGGAGGTGCTCCCTATGCGGCACGTCATATCCCCGCAGGATCTGAGCGTTACTGAAATTGAACGTTTGCTTATGCTGGGCGACGACATCATTGCGCGGCCGGAGGCTTACGCCGAAAGCGCCCGGCACAGGAAGCTGGCAACCCTTTTTTATGAGCCGAGCACCCGCACGCGCCTGAGCTTTGAGGCGGCTATGCTGGATCTGGGCGGGCATGTGCTGGGCTTTTCGTCGCAGGAGGCCTCCAGCGCGGCCAAGGGGGAAAGCGTGGCCGACACCATCCGCATGGTGCAATGCTACGCCGATTTGATTGCTATGCGGCATCCCAAAGAGGGTGCGCCGGTTGTTGCCGCCCGTCACGCAAAAGTGCCTGTCATCAACGCGGGCGACGGCGGCCACAATCACCCCACGCAAACCCTGACCGACCTGATGACGATCCACAGGGAGCTGGGTTCCCTTGAGGGCCTGACCATCGGCTTTTGCGGCGATCTGAAATTCGGCCGCACGGTGCACAGCCTGATCGCCGCCATGCGCCGCTATCCCGGCACGCGGTTTATCCTCGTTTCCCCAACGGAATTGCGCGCGCCCGATTATGTTTTGGATGGGATCCGCGCTTCGGGCTGCGTCTGCGAAGAAAGCCGCAGCATGGAAGCCGTTATGCCGGATTTGGACGTGCTCTACATGACCCGTGTGCAGCGCGAACGATTTTTTAACGAAGCCGACTATGTGCGGCTAAAAGACAGCTTTATTCTCGACGTGCCGAAGCTGCTTCACGCGCGCCCCGGCATGATTGTCATGCATCCGCTGCCGCGCGTAAACGAAATCAGCGTGAAGGTGGACGACAACCCCCACGCGCGCTACTTTGAGCAGGCCCGTTACGGGAAATACATTCGTATGGCGCTGATTTTGGCGCTGCTGGAACAGGGGAAAGAAGGTGCAATCCTTTGAATATTGACAGCATCCACAATGGCATTGTGCTCGACCATATTCAGGCCGGGCGCGGGATCCAAATTTACCAGGCCCTGCATCTGGACGAACTGGACTGCGTGGTGGCGCTGATCAAAAATGTCAAAAGCGCAAAAATGGGGCGCAAAGATCTCATCAAGGTAGACGAGATGATTGGCCTCGACTTGGCGGCGCTGGGATTTATCGATCCCAATATTACCATAAACTTGATCATTGATGGTCAGGTTGCACAAAAAAAGCCGCTGAATCTGCCGAGAGAATTGGTGAATGTCATGAAATGTAAAAATCCGCGCTGTATCACCACAATTGAGCAGGAAGTTGAGCAGATATTTCGACTAACTCAGGAAGACCCGCCGCTGTATCGCTGCGCGTACTGCGAAACAGCGTTCCGGAATTAGGCCTGTTTTGGCGAACTGTGTCAACCGCAAAATTCCCAGTTGACATTCTCCGCCGATTGTGCTACAATGAAGAATGTATTGTGCGCAGAATCCAGGGGCTTGCCGCCCCACGAAAGGAAGATGTGTTATGAATATGAAACGAACGATCGCACTGGTGCTGTGCATGCTGATGATGGCCGGGTTGGTGGCTGGCTGCGGCGGCACAAAAGATGACGACGTCACCACCGTGCCAACAACGGCGCTTCCGCCGCAGTTTACCGAGGCTTCGGCCATTGTGCCGGAAGGCTGGTTTAACTTTGGCGAGGTGGATGCCGACAACAACGTTACCGTCTACGGCTTGAACGAATTGGTTTCCGCTCTGGGCGAAACGGTCTCTGTCAGCGACACGGATGCGGTCACAGCCAATTTGGATGAATATGATGACAGCGGAAAGATCGGCAGCATTACCGTTGGCGTGAACTCCATCCCTGTGCTCGAAATTGCCGAAGAGGGCAAGCGTCTGCTTTATGCCAAGGGCGGCGCCATTGAAGACGACCCCAACGCGGTGGACATGACCACAACCACAGGATCCAAAGGCGGCTTGTCTGCCCCCGCAGAAGTTCCGACGACCAAAAAGCCCGCCACAACCTCCCGCACCACCACAACAACGAAGAAAACCACTACTCTTTCGCTGGCAAAAGCAAGCACAGTTCCCACCACAAAGAAACCCAGCGCCACCACAGACGACTTTGCCGCGATCAAATCGTCGGTCAACGCGAACCCCAATATGTCCAAAGAAGAAAAGCAAAATGCGCTGCGTCTGCTGAGCTACAAGATGGATAAAAACGGCATTTTCTATGTGGAGCACGAGCCATGGCAGAAGCAGTTCGGCTTCAACCAGATCTACGATTTGGCCTCGCCGCTGATTCAGCTGGTCTACGGCACAGTACGCATCAAGTTCCGCTACGACTACGTCTACAAGCTCTATACCGAGGGCGAGAAAAAAGGCCAGGTCATGCGCGATCTAACAGGCAAGCCCGTTTATGAAACCGACGAACGCGGCAACCCCATTCCGAAGGATTGGATGATCCAGATGTGGAAGGGCCGCTACGGCCTGGTTATGCTCGGCGGCGAAATCGGTATCTACACGAAGCCCTCGACCCAAACGGCGGAGCATTATAACTCTGCGGTTGCCGAAGAAGAGCTGATTATGGCCATGGATGTCTATCACCAGAATTTGTCCACTGGCAAGACGGAATACCTTTTCACGCGCGGCCCGGAATCCGCCTGGTGGCTCACCGGCTTTGTGCCCGGCGCGTTTTATGACGAGCAAGCGGCACAGAAGCGCTCCGAAATCATCCTCGTCGCCAATTTGCAGTTCCCCAATGAAGACATGATGAACCAGTTCGTCATTGCCCTGCAAAAGAAAGGGTTTGCGCCCGGTTCCCCCAGCCGCGACCGCGTGGAATCGTATACCACCAGCGGGAACAGCGTGAAGCTCTCGTGGCAATACCTTGACGAGGATAATTAAATGGGCGGCTGCGTTATTTTCTGGCTGCTATGATTAGCCCGGGCTTTTTTGGGGCAAACTAGTTCCAGAATCTTCCGCGCGGCGCGGCGGCAAGCGCCGGAGCTTCCGCCCACCATCCTTCCACGCCATGCCCGAAAACGGAAAATACGGGGAAATGCATTCCTCCGCGCAAAAAAGTCAAAATTTTTATTGACAAACGGTTGGAAGAATGGTATTATTATTAGGCAATAGTTGTCTTGCGTGGGCAAACTATTATAAACAACAAATTCGAGAAAGGACTGATCCCATGAAGAAAGTATCCGCAATCCTGTTGGCTCTTGTCATCGCGCTGAGCATGGTCGTGTTCGCTTCGGCGGCCGACGCGAAGGAAGACTTCAACACCGTCCTGTCCGATCTGGCCGCTGTGGCCAGCCCCGAGGAAATCAAGGCTGCCGTCAATGACGCGCTGGCAAAAGCTGGCGTCGACAAAGACGTGGATGCCGCTGACGTCCCCGCTGGCGCGGACAACGAAGTGGCCGGCGCCATCATCGAGAAGCTGGGCCTGCAGGGCACCGACACCGCCGACAAAATCCAAAAGGCAATGAGCAATGATTTCGTATCCTTCCTGGCCGGGCTTTATATTCCCACGACCGTAAAGCCCCCCGAGGCTACCGAAGTCGTTACTCCTCCCGAGACGGGCTCCAGCCCGGCCATCGCGATCGCCGCTTTTGCGACCGTTTCTGTGGCTGCCGCCGCTGCCTTCATCTGCCTGAAGAAGAAGGAAGACTAAGTCCCACGCGTTCTATTACTCACGTCAGGAAGCCCCAAATAAAGGCTTTTGATATGCGAGGAATGAACAGACAGCGTCTTGCAAAAGAGGGCCCCCGGTGCTTGCCGGGGGCTTTCGCCCTTACAGCTGATATAAAAACGGCTCCAAAAACGTGGGAATACGGGAGATCGGCATGATACAATTGGAATACGTTGCGCGCATTTCTTCCACAGCAGACGTTATGCTGGTGCGCGCGCGGCACGAAGATGTGGCGCACGCCACTTTGCTTGTGGCGGGGGAACAAACCGCCGGGCATGGCCGCGGCGGCGCGGAAAAGCCGTTTTTTTCGCCTCTGGGCGGGCTTTATATGTCGCTGTTGCTGCGGGATGTCGCAGGGAATCCGGCTGGCACCCTGCCGATCACGCCCCGCGCCGCGCTGGCTGTTCGGCGGGTTTTGGCGCGGCACGGCTGCTCCGTTGGAATCAAGTGGGTCAATGATATTTACATCGGCGCAAAAAAAGCGGGAGGAATTTTGACACAACTCCTCGGTAATTGCGCCATTGTCAGTTGCGGCCTGAATCTTTGGCGAACGGCGCCCGCGCCGGAAGGCCTTTCTGAACTCATTACCTACTGTTATGATTGCGAGGTGGATTCCCCTGAGCCGCGCTCCCTGGCTGTCGAAATCGCCGAAGAATTGCTGTCGATTTGCGGCGAGGGCAGCAACGCGGCGCTGTTGGAAGAATATCGTGCGGCTTCGGTTGTTCTGGGGAAGAATGTTACATACTGGCAAAACGGCACGCTGATCCAGGCGCGCGCGATTGATATCACAGACGAGGGCAGCCTGATGGTGCGCCAGCACACCGGGGAAGCCCGGGTGCTGAACTCCGGCGAGGTGCGCTTGCGGTTGGAATAAGCGCCGGGCGTTGTTGTATTTTATAAAAAATTTAACATTTTTTTGTTGCTTTTTGGTACGCAATGTGATATGATGTAAGTAGAGCTGAAAAAGGAGAGCGATATGAAACTTTGGGCGGGCCGTTTCAGCAAAGAGGCCGCGAAAACCACAAATGATTTTAATTCATCTATCGCTGTTGACAGCCGCATGTTCCGTGAAGACATCCAGGGTTCGCTGGCCCACGCCGCTATGCTGGCGCGGCAGGGGATTATCAGCGAAGCGGATGGCGAAGCCATCCGGAAGGGCCTGCTGGCCATTCTGGAAGAACTGGAATCCGGCGCGCTGCCGATCGATCCCGACGCGGAGGATATACACACTTTCATCGAGGCCACGCTGACCGAGCGCATCGGCGATGCAGGCAAGCGGCTGCACACAGGCCGCAGCCGCAACGATCAGGTGGCGACGGACATCCGTCTGTATCTGCGCGGACAGTGCGAAGCGCTGCGCGCGGCAATCGCGGCGCTGCAAAAAGCGCTGGCGGACAAAGCGGCGGAATATTCGGACGCGATTTTGCCTGGCTACACGCATTTGCAGCGGGCGCAGCCAATTTTATTTTCAGCGCATTTGCTGGCCTATCAAGAGATGTTTGCCCGCGATTGCGCGCGGCTGAGCGACGCGGCGCGGCGCATGAACCAGTGCCCGCTGGGCAGCGGCGCTTTGGCCGGCACAGGGTATCCCATTGACCGGGCCAATACGGCGCTGGCGCTGGGGTTCGAAGGGGTTACGGCAAACACGATCGACGGCGTTTCAGACCGCGATTTTTGCCTGGAACTCTGTAGCGCGATTTCTATCCTGATGGTTCATCTGTCGCGCCTGAGCGAAGAACTCGTGCTCTGGTGCTCGTGGGAATTCCGCTTTGTTGAGCTGGACGACGCCTATACGACGGGTTCGAGCATTATGCCGCAAAAGAAAAACCCGGATCTGGCGGAGCTGATCCGCGGGAAATCAGGCCGCGTATTTGGCGATTTGATGGGCTTGCTGACGGTTATGAAAGGTCTGCCGCTGGCCTATAACAAAGATATGCAGGAAGACAAGGAGGCGGTCTTCGACGCGTTTGATACCGCGCGGCTTTGCCTCGGCGCTGCGGTCCCAATGGTTGCCACAATGCGCGCCCTGCCGGAGAATATGCGCCGCGCGGCGGCGGAAGGCTTCATTAACGCTACGGATTGCGCCGATTATCTTGTGGGCAAAGGGCTGCCCTTCCGGGATGCATATCAGGTGGTTGGGGCATTGGTGGCGCGGTGCATTGCCGGGGGATTCACGCTCGAAACCTTGCCGTTGGGGCAATACCAGGAAGTATCGCAGTTGTTTTCGGAAGATGTGTATGACTTCGTGACGTTGGAAGCCTGCGTAGAGCGTCGGCAAAAATAGGGGGGTGATCGCTTGGCGGATGTCCCGCTGAAAGAAATCATTGAGCCACTCAATGCGAAGGGTGATGATCTGAAGAGACTTGCAGACAATGGAAATAAGCGCATAGAGGTGCTGGACGAACTGCGAGGGGCCTGTTTGCTGCTGATGATTGCCTTCCACGCGTTTTATCTGTTTGGCACGCGTTTTCAGTTTTTTCAGCAAGCCGCCGCGCGGCTTTACGAAACGCTTCTCCCCGCGCAGCCCGCCGTTGCGGCGCTCTTTATCCTGATTTCGGGCTACAGTATGCGCCTTTCTGAAAACCCGAAGCTGCGCGCCGCCCTGCTCACCGCGGCGGCTGTTGGCGTTTCGTTCGCAACCATCTGGGCGCTGCCCCGTGTTGGCATCCTCGGCATGGGGGTATGGTTTGGCATTTTGCATATGCTCGCCTGTTCCAAGTGGCTTTTCGTTTTTGGCCAAAAGCTCTTCGATAAAATCCCGTCGCTCATTGGCCTGGGGCTGAGCATGTTCCTTTTCTTCTTCACGGCTTCGATCTCGAACGGCTATGTCGGCGTGCCCTACCTGCGCCTGTTTGTTTTGCCGCAGGAGTGGTATCACAGCAACGTTCTGGCTTTTTTGGGCATCCACAATTCGAATTTTTATTCTTGGGATTACTTCCCCCTGCTGCCTTATTTCTTTGTCTTCCTGTTTGGCGCCTACGCCGGGAAGGCGGTCAAGCGCGATAGTTTCCCGGATTTTTGCTACAACAAGCACATGAAACTGTTCGGCGGCATGGGCAAGCATTCCTTGCTGGTTTATCTGCTGCACTTGCCCGCGCTCTATGGGCTGGGTTTGCTGTTGCAGCAGATTGCGAACAAATTGGCCAAATAGCAGAGCAACGGATTACATTCCCATAGAAAGGAGCCTGACAAATATGCATTATGTATCCCTCCTGCGGAAGCTCCGCAAAAAAAACGGCCTGACCCAGCAGCAAGTGGCGGATTATCTCCACCTCGATCGCTCTACCTACGCGTATTACGAAAGCGGGCGCACGAAGATCAATATTGATATCCTCATCCGCTTGGCGCACTTTTTCCAAGTGGGCCTGGGGTTGCTGGTGGGCGAAGAGCATCCTGACGAACTCGCCGATGGCACCGATTCCGACGCATTTCTCATCAACGATTCCGTCAGCCGCTTCAACCAGCTCACGCGCGAAGAGCAGCATCTGATCATCCTGTTCCGCTCCGGCACGGCCGCCCAGCAAAAGCAAGTGCTGGCGCAGGCAAACGCGCTTACAACATACGAGAAAAGCGCGGAGTGATCAACAGCGAAAGTTAAAAGCAAAAAAAGCGCCCCCGCAAATTTGCGGAGGGCTTTTTTTGTTTGCGGCGCTGATCAGCCGCGGAACTGGATAAAGAGCAGGAAAAAGTTTTTGATCCCCTCGAACATATTCGCCACGAAGCCGTTGATGACGTTGTTCTGGATCCAGTCGAAAAAATTGGTCAGACCGCTCATGAAGCTCGCGTAATTCATCCCGATACCTCCTAACCTGATTTTGATATTCCTTAGTCGCTCGAACCGCAAAAAATCCTCAGCCGAACGAAAAAGTTTCCAGTAACATCACAGGGTTTCTGCCAAGGATTTCAGATACGCCCGCGCCTCCGCGCCAATTTCGGGGTGGGCCAGGGCCAGTTCGCAGTTGGCCTGCAGAATCCCCAGTTTGTTGCCCATGTCGTAACGGGTGCCGTTGAAATCCACCGCCATCATTTTCCCCGCCTTGCCCAGGTCGCTCAGCGCGTCGGTCAGGTAATATTCCTCGCCCGCCGGGCATTTCGCCACGCCCTCTTCCAGCATGCCGAAAATTTCCGGCGGCAAAATCACACGCCCCAAGATTGAATAGCAGGAGCGGAACGTGCCGGGCGCCGGCTTTTCAACAATGCTTGTCACACGCATTACATTGCCCTCCACGGGCGTATTTTCAACAGAGCAGTACTTTGGCACGTCTTTGCGATCCACTTCTTTCACGCCCACCACGCCGCAGCCATATGCTTCGCAAACGCGCGCCAGCTGCGCTGTGACGGGATCCTCGTGGTTGATGATCACATCATCGCCGTAAAGCACGGCAAAAGGCTCGTTGCCCACAAACGATTTTCCGCAGAGGATCGCGTGGCCCAAGCCTTTGGTCACCTTTTGCCGCACGAAGTAAATATTGCATTTGACTTGCGAAGCCTGCAATACCTGTTCCAAGATATCGGCCTTTTTTGGGTTCGCGGCCAGTTGTGTTTCCAGCTCAAAAGAGTGGTCAAAATGATCCTCAATCGCGCTCTTGCCGCGGTTGGTGATGATCAAAATGTCTTCGATCCCTGCGGCCACGGCTTCTTCCACAATATACTGGATCGCCGGCTTATCAACGATATTCAGCATTTCCTTCGGTACCGCCTTAGAGGCGGGCAAAACCCGCGTGCCCAGCCCCGCGGCCGGGATGATTGCTTTTCTGACTCTCATGTGTTGTCCTCCCATCTTTTTGTTGGATTATGGATTCACGCGTCAGCCTATGCCAAGCGTTTTGCCAACATTCATAAAAAATTGATCCACCGTCCCGGTGCAGCCAGTGCGCACGATCACCAATCCGCGGCTGGGCTCAATGACGATGTATTGCCCATAAGCCCCGTTGGCCTCGTAAAATCCGCAGAACGGTTCCAGGCTGTAGTTCCAGAACAGCCTGCCGTAGGCCTTGAACGACTTCGACTTCGGCGGCGTCTGGGCCACCCAATCCGCCGGGATAATCTGTCGGCCTTCCCAGCGGCCATAATTCAGATAAAGATAACCAAAGCGGGCCATGTCGCGCGGGGTGAGCTGAAGCCCGCCGCCCCCGGCATAGTTCCCGTCCGGCATCTGTTCCCATTCGGCGGAAGTGATGCCCAGCGGATCAAACAGCTTTTCTTTCGCGTAATCCAGCAGCGGTTTTCCCGTTGCTTTCGCAAGCAAAACAGCCAATAAATTGACGCCGTTGCTGGAGTAGGAAAATTTTTTGCCGGGCGGGTTGGTCTGCTTTGCGAGGAAAATCAGCAAGCCGCAATCCGTCTTCCTGAGCGCCAGCTCGTCAATCCCTGGAGCGAATTCCAAGGGCTTTCCGTCCCCCGGCAAACCGCTGGTCATGGTCAGCAGATGCTCAATGGTCATGTCCCGCTTGTTTTCTTGCCCCTTGGCAAGCAGCGCTTCGGCTTCCGGAAAAAATTCAATCACCTTTTGATCAACGCCCTTGATTTTTCCTTCAGCGATCGCAATGCCAACCAGTGCCGAAATCACAGATTTGGTGCAGGATTGCATTTCGTGCGGCTTATTTTGATCATACCCGTTCCAGTATTGTTCATAGATCAATTTGCCCTGGCGGAGCACCAAAAGACCGTCGGTTCGCGAGCCGCCAATCATCATGCCCTTGAGGCTCAGCGCCGTTTTGAGCAGCCCGGGCGCGAACCAGAGCGGCGGATTGCCTTCGGCGAATTCCTTCGTTGGAAAAACGCCATCGTCTGCCGGCACCGCCGGAGCGGTGCGCGTTTCGGGGATCCTGTTTGGCTGCGCCTGCGGGTTCCAGAGCGCAAATGCGCTGAGCACGCTCAGCATCCAGGCGAGCAATTTGTTCGGTGTCATGGCATATCTCCCCAATGCTGTTTTATTTCATGCTACCCCAGTATCTTTTCCACCACGTTCACTATCACCTGCGGCAGGTAGGAATATACCCAGAGCCACAGCACCGGCGCGAAAAATGAAATCCCGCCCAGGCGGATGAGCAGCTGATGGCGGCCATAACTCTGGTCTGGCCCGTCTGTCACAACCTCCGCGCGCGCGCGTTCCATATTTGCCCAGACGCGCCGCCGCAGCAAAGGATCCGCCAGCAGACCGCTTGCGATCGCCAGCAAAAGCACCTGCGCGGTTTTAAGGCCAACCGTCAGCTTGTGCTGCCTCAGCGACTGCCGAAAAGCGTTGTAGAACTGCCGCTGGGCCTCTTGCATGGCTTTGCTGTCACTGCTGGCAATGCTTTCGGCCAACTGGTTATAGGCGGGCAGCACGGGTTCCACAACGCGCTCAATTGCGGGCAGGAACGCCAGCGCGGCAATCAGCCACAGCGCACCGAAGATCAGCGCCTCTTTGTAGAGCTTGCGAAAGAAAAACCAGAACGGCCCGAACAGCCCCGCAAAAAACGCGGCCCAGTTCCAGCCCAATTTCCGGCCGCCCTCAAAAGCTTCCAGATAATGCGTGATGGCGTGCCGGGAACCGCGCAGCTGCAACGCGATATCTTCCATTTGCTCCCCGGCCAGCGTGTCGCCCATGGTAACATTGCGCCCGTGCACGTTATAGGTCGGGAACGACTCGCGCAGCATTTGTTCGCGGCGGCGGGTCTCCTGCTCGTAGTGCGCTTTCATCGAGCGGAAAAACTCGTTGAACTGCGTGCCGCATTCCGGGCAGGTTTCCGTGCCGGGCGGGCAGTGTTCGCCGCAGGTGGGGCAAATCAGCACGCCAGGTTCCTCCGGCGCTTTGCTGTCTTCGGTTTCCGGCGCGGGCGGTTCCGGCTCCTGGGGAGCAATCGTGGGCTGCCAGCTGAACTCCGGCCCGTGCCGCTCACGCAGCGGGCAGGCTCCGGCCAATTGCCAGCAGCCCCGGTGCATAGGCGCGCCGCAGTCCGGGCATACAACAATATCGTCAGCAGCGGGATGAAGCGGCTCACCGCAGCCGCAGCAAGGTTCGTTCTCGTAACGCATATTTCTTCCTCTTCAACTCCTATAAAATCTCACCTTATATTATACAACCCTAAGCCGAAAAAGTAAAGAGGAAAAGGGAAAATTTTAAAGAGATTTTGCTCTGCCGCCATCTGAAAATGTCAACAAAAAATCTTGATTTATGAGAATGATTATGTTATAATAGGCACATCACCTGTGGCGAGGTAAGAATTTTGCTGAGACGCTGCCAATGACGAACTGCTCACCGCAGGTGTGTTATAATTAGACAAAAGCAGGAGGAGGCAATGCATATGGACAAAAGCAAAAAAAGAGGTCTGGGCGGACGCCATTGGGCGGCGCTGCTTATCTTCGGGCTGTACGGGCAGATTGCCTGGATGGTTGAAAACATGTATTTCAACGTCTACCTCTACAAAACCGTGACATACGATCCCAATGCCGTGGCGGTTATGGTGGCCGCCAGCGCCATTGTCGCAACGCTGACCACGCTGCTCATGGGGCAGGCCTCCGACAAAGCGGGCCGGCGCAAGCCGTTTATCACCATCGGCTATATCATCTGGGGACTCGTCATCATGTCTTTTACATGGATCAGCAAAGAGAACACCGCTCGGCTGTTCCCTGCGGCCAACGCGGCAGCGCTCACGACAGTGCTCATTGTTGCCATGGACTGCGTCATGACGTTTTTTGGCTCCACAGCCAACGACGCGGCGTTCAATGCCTGGGTAACCGATATTACCGTGCCGGAAACACGGGGCCGTGCAGACGGCGCTTTGGCCGCCTTGCAGCTTGCCGCGCTGCTCATCATCTTCGGCGGGTTCGATGGCCTGACCCAAAAGGGCAACTGGACGGCGTTCTATTGCGCCATCGGCGGCCTGGTGACGCTGGGCGGCGTGGCAGGGCTTTTCGTATTGAAAGAAGGGCCGAAGCACAAAGTCGAAAAACCGGATCTTCTCTATGGCTTTCGCCCCGGCGTTGTCCGCGCCAATCCGCAGCTTTATCGCATTCTGCTGCTGATAGGGCTGTATTGCACGGCGTATCAGATTTTCTTCCCCTATTTGATGATCTACCTGGAGTACTTCCTGGGGCTGAGCAATTATGCCATATTGCTGGCGGTGGTTCTGGTGGTGGCCGCCGTGCTCAGCGTTTTGGGCGGGCGGCTGGTAGACAGACTGGGCAAGCGGCGGTTTTTCCTTCCAGCGGGGCTTGTCTATACGGGGGGCTTGCTGCTGATGTATCTGCACGGGCGTTTTCTTCGCACGGATTCCCGGCTAAAGCTGCCGCTGCTTGCCCTTGCGGCCATTATTATGATGGGCGGGAGCCTGCTGCTCAGTTTGGTTGCCAACGCCGCCATCCGCGATTACACGCCCGAAGCCCAGCGCGGGCACTTCAACGGCGTGCGCATGATCTTTATGGTCTTGCTGCCCATGGCGCTCGGTCCGTTCATCGGCGCGCGGATCATCCGCAGCGGGCCGACTTATCTGGATGAATACGGCGCGGCGCAGATCATCCCCAATATGAATCTGTTCCTGGGCGCGGCCCTGTTTTCGCTGCTGATGTTTATCCCCATGGGGTTTTTGCTCAAACATTGGAAGCGGGAGGAGCACTGAATGACCCCTACCCAGTATTCTCCCCTGGCGCTGGCTTTTTTGGGGGATTCCGTTTTTGATTTGCTCGTGCGGGAACGGTTGCTGTGCGAAGCCAACCGTCCCCCCGCGCGGCTGCATCAGGCGGCGAAAGAACGGGTGAACGCCCGGGCGCAGGCGCGGGCCTACGAGGCCTTGCTGCCGCAGCTCGCGCCGGAAGAAGCGGAAATTTTGCGCCGGGGCAAAAACGCCAAGCCGGGGCATGTGCCGCCCGGCCAAACCCGTGAGGACTACGCAAAGGCCACGGCGCTGGAAACGCTGTTTGGCTGGCTGTGGCTGAGCGGGCGGCCTGACCGCGCGCGGGAGCTGTTCGGGATGCTGGAAGGATAAGTTTGCCGCGCGAAAAAAAATTACGATTTGCCCGCGCCTCTCTTGACAACATTAGCATCTTATGATACGATATAGGCGGTTTTTTCTCTGGGCAAAACAAAAACATAGACGGAGGTTTTCCCTATGGCAGGACTGCGGGCGTTTTTTGCTGTGACAATCGCGGTTTTAACGCAACTGTTTACCGGCGCGGCCAAACCGCAAACGATTCCGGAAGCGCTGAACAGAATACCGATGGCGCAAACAGAAGAAGCGGGCCGTTATGAATTCACTTGGCTGGGTCTGCGCACCAACTACTTTTATTATCCTGAAAGCGGGAAGCTGATTGGCAAAAACGACGGCGGCGTGGGCGGCGTGCAGTATTTTAACTTCGACACAAAACAATACCTGATCTATGGCGCGCAAAACAGCTGGTTCCAGCCGGGCTATAACGAAATGATGGACAAGGCCGCCTGGATCATTGCCTTTAAGCTCGAATCCGCGCGTTTTACATTTACTTACGGCGGCAAAGACCGCATGATACAGTTCTGGAAAGGCCGCTATACACCCTTCTTGAACGGCGGCGAAATTGGGCTTTACGAAAAACCGCTGAACCAGAAGGCGGAGCATTACAAACGCACCGATGACCGGCTGGTCATGGGCGCGGAGTTTTGGCGCGGCGGCAAAAAAATCATTACCTTCGAGCCGGCGCGGATGTGGTGGCTTTACGCGGGCCAACTGGATAACCCGTTCACGCACATTGTTCCACCGAACAAGCTGACCATGAACGGGCACATCCAATTTGAGGACGAAGGCATGCTCAAGGCCTTCCTGGAATCCATCCCCAAAACGGCGCCTCCAACGTTTTCTTACACAACCCGGGGGCTGGAGTTCCGCTTTGAATGGAAGAACTCGGCATGACCCATCATCAAGCGACAGGAGAAATTTGCTGAATGAATCAACCAAAACGCCCCCTCGTGCTTTCCCTTGCCCTAACGGCGCTGTTCGCGGCCTTGAGCGCCGCTTTGTCGCAGCTTTCGATCCCGCTGGGCGCTGTGCCCATCGTCTTGACGCAGGTTTCCATTTTTCTGGCAGCCGGGCTGCTGGGCTGGAAATGGGGGACGCTCAGCCAGTTGTTGTTCGTTGCCATGGGCGCGCTGGGTTTGCCGGTGTTTGCGGGCTTCAAAGGCGGCCCCGGGGCGCTCTTCGGCCCCACAGGCGGTTTCCTTATTGGCTATCTGCTGGCGGCGCTGGCGGCGGGCCTGCTGATGGACAAGTTCGGCCGCAGCTTTAAAACGGTGCTGCCCATTTGCGTTTTGGCCGCATTGCTGATTTATGTTCCCGGCCTGCCCTGGTTGGCGCACGCGGCGCATCTGGTGGGGCTGAAGAAAATTTTGGCCGCCGGTATGCTGCCGTATCTGCCCGGCGACGCTCTGAAAATAGCACTTTGCGCGCTGCTGATCCCGCGCCTGTATCCATTGATCAAGCGGCCGAGCCGGCGATAAGCAAAGCGGCAACCTATGCCAGCAAATCTCCCCGCAGCCGCTTCAAAATTGCCTTTTCCTTGCGTGAAACCTGCACCTGCGTCATGCCCAGCAGTTCAGCCGTGCGAGCCTGTGTCATGGATCGAAAGAAGCGGCACTCAATCAGCCGCTGCTCTTGCCCGTCCAGTTCCTGCAACACCTGCCGCAGGGCAATTTTATCGGCCAGTTCGCCTGCGGGCGAATCCACAGGGATTTCCCATTCGGGCTGGCCATTGTTGTCCGTGGCTGTCAGCGAAAGCACCGGCATGGCGGCCCCCAACAGCACCGCCGTCTCCGAAACATCAAGATCCGCTGCGCGCGCCAGTTCGCCAACGCTCGGCTCGCGGCCCAATTCTTCGGTTAACCGGTCTTTTCGCTGCAGCAATTCACGGGCTCTCTCTTTTGTGGTGCGCCCCACTTTGACCGCTCCGCCTTCGCGGAAGAGCCGTTTGATTTCCCCGAAGATGACCGGCACGGCATAAGTGGAAAATGCCAGCCCCCGGGAAGCGTCGAAGGCGTCGGCCGCCTTGATTAGCCCCACGCAGCCCGCCTGTACAAGATCCTCGAATTCCGCGCCGCGCCCCTGCAACCGCCGGGCGCAGCTATAGACCAATCCCATATTTGCCTCAACAAAGGCGTTGCGGGCCTCGGTGTTTTGCCGTTGTGCCTGCGCTGTCATATTATTGATTGCCTTCCCTGCCTTTGATTGTTTTTTCCATCGTAACGGTGGTTCCCGCCCCCACTTTTGAGCGCACGCGCAGCCGATCCATAAAGCTTTCCATAACGGCAAAGCCCAGTCCGGCGCGCTCCTCGCCAAGTGTGGAATAGAGCGGCTCGCGCGCCTTATCGATATCGGCGATACCGCAGCCCCAGTCGCGCACCTGCACCCGGAGCAGCCCGCCGGTATAAATTCCCACCGTCAGCATAATTTTGCCGCGCCGCTCCGGGTAGGCATGCACAATGCAGTTGGTCACAGCCTCGCTGACCGAAGTCTTAACATCAGTCAGCTCCTCCATCGTCGGATCCAACTGCGCAGCAAACGCTGCTACAACGGCCCGCGCAAAGCTCTCGTTTACCGAACGGCTTTCCAGTTCCAGCTTGCAGCGATTGAGCAGTATGTATTTTTCTTTCACGGATAAACCCTCTCTTTCTCCTCCGGCTTTGGTTCTAGGCGGGCCAGGCTTTGCAGGCCCGAAAGCTTCATCATGCGGTACGCGCTGGGCGAAAGGTTCAATACCTCCAGACCGCCCCCGGCGGCGCTAAGCGCTTTATAACGGCCCATCACAAGGCCCACGGCGGAACTGTCCATAAACGTCACCCCGTCAAAATCCAGCGCAAGCGTGGCCGGCTGAAATTTCGCAAGCGCCTGGTCAATCTCCCCGCGCAGGAAGGCCGCGCTGTGATGGTCAATTTCTCCGCTGAGCGCTGCCGTCAGCCTGCACTTTTCAAAAATGAGTTCTACTGGCATACGGCTTGTCCTTTCTTTTTCTGTTTTGTAAATTTTAGCACAGCACAAAAGAAAAGTTTGTCGGACTACAGCGATGCGGCAAAAGAATTTTTTCGCCTCCTTCCAGAAGCCAAAACGGCCGCCGCACGCGGAAAATATTGGTACACAGGAGAATAACATCATGCTTTACCGTGAAGATCCGAAATCCGGGAACCAGCTGTCTATTCTGGGGCTGGGCTGCATGCGCTTTGTCCGGGGAATCACCGGGCAGATCGACATTGATCGCGCTGAAGCGCTCTGCAAAGCCGCAGTGGAGGCTGGAGTGAACTACTTCGACACCGCCTATGTCTACGGCGGCAGCGAACAGGCCCTGGGGCAGGTGTTTGCGCGCAACCCCGGTCTTCGCACAAAGATATATCTGGCCACAAAGCTGCCGGTTCACAACTGCAAAGCGTATGAGGACTTTGACAAGATCTTTGGGCAGCAGCTGGAGCGCCTGCGGACAGATAATGTGGATTATTACCTGATTCACAACCTGACGTCCCTCGCCGACTGGGAAGGGCTTGTAGCGTTGGGGATCGAGGGCTGGATTCAGGAGAAAAAGGCCGCCGGGCAAATTAAGCAGCTCGGTTTTTCGTTCCATGGAACCCAGGTGGAGTTTTTTAAGCTGCTGGAAGCCTGGCCCTGGGAATTTGTGCAGATTCAATATAATTACTCAAACGAAAACTATCAGGCGGGGCGCCTGGGGCTGCAAAAAGCGCACGAAATGGGTTTGCCGGTGATCATCATGGAGCCGTTGCTGGGCGGCAAGCTGGCCAACGGGCTGCCAAAAAAAGCGGAACAGCTGCTCGCCGGGGCGGCGCCGGACCGCAGCCCTGCCAGCTGGGCCATGCGCTGGATCTGGGACCAGCCGGAATGCACGCTGGCGCTTTCGGGCATGAACGCGCCAGAACAACTGGAAGATAATGTAAAAACGGCAAACGAAAGCCCGGCGGGTTGCCTTGATGAGCGGGAGCGCCAGGCGCTGCAATCCGCCGGGGACGCTTTCCGCGAAACATTCAAGATTCCCTGCACGGGCTGCAATTATTGCATGCCCTGCCCGAAGGGCGTGAACATTCCCGGTTGCTTCGCGGCCTATAACGCCAGCCGCGCCGTGGGTCTGTTTACGGGGTTCCAACAATATTTTTCCAGTACCGATGCGGTTCACCCGGCAACCTGTCATTCCCCCTACCAGTGTGTGCAATGCGGCCAATGCGAAAAAAAGTGCCCGCAGAACATCGCCATTATGGCGCGCCTGCGGGATGTGCGCAAAAAATTTGAACCCAGGATATTCCACACCGTGCTCAAGCTGGCAGCGAAGCGCAAGTAAGGCCAGGGGGCGATCTTCTGGGAAAACACGGGGGAATGCTGTCAGCGCGCCGTACGGCTTTTTCACCGTCACTTTTTTCTTGCCATTCGTTCCTTCTTTGCCTTTTCCGCCATCTTTTTGCGCAGTTCCGGGTTCGGCTTAAAAAACACCATGCTGCCGCCCACCACCTGCACCACGTCGGAGCCTGTCATGGCGGCAAGTTCTTCTGCGGCAGCGCCGGGAGGCACGGGGCTGGATTCAAGCAGCACCTTGCCTTTGAGCAGTTCGCGGGTATGGAACGCCTCGAGCATCTGCGCCGCCACAGCCTGCGTCACGCCGTCTTTGCCCACCTGAAACACGGCGGGCAGCTGGTTTGCCTGCGCGCGGTATTGCGCGCGTTCTTTGCTGGTCATAAGCTCCCTTTCATCAAAAACCTCCCAGGCCAAGCCTTCTCGGCATGGCCTGGAGTTTTTTGTGGCTTGCTTCAACAACAACTCAGAGGAATTTGTAATCAATCACGCCAACGCCAATGCCGCCACCGTATTCGCCGCCGCCCATGCGGACAAAGGCCAGTTTCACTTCTACTTTGTCTGCGCGCACATGGTATTTAAAGTTGTGCGTCAGCGCGGCGAAGGTGCCATCGGGCTTGATAACGGCCTTGATAGAAATATTGCTGTAGTCAAACGTCACTGTGTCCACGTTGATCTTCAGGCCCGGCACCGTTTTTTCCGCGTTGGCAATGCCTTCGCGCGTTGTCTGAACATTCGCATAATCCCATGTAAAATTGCCGATGGGGCTATTGCCCTGGTTGGCGTATGGTTTGTTGGGGTTGGTGCAGTTTTTGATGGTCAGAGTGAGTTCCGTGTTGCCGTTTGGCAGAACTTTTGCGTTGTAGCCCGTTACGTCGCCAGCCGTCAGATAGGACTTCTGAAGGCCCTCGCTGCACTTCTGGTCATAAACATTGCTGCCTTCGCCCAGCAGATCTCCGCAGACAACACTTTCCACTTTATAGCCCGCGATATTGATCTTGAACAGTTTCTGGAACCCATCGTCGCCTTCCGGCGGGCGCCCAATTTTCACATCGCAGTTCTTTGAAATATTGGGGTTTTTCTTCAGCGTAGCATTCACCGCGGCGGCATACAAGTCGATGGCCTCCTGCTTGTTTGCGGGGCCGGCGGCGGTTGTGGGTTCGGTTGCCTCCGTGGTTGTGATGGAGTCGTCGGGTGCGGTTGTGGTAACAGCACCGCTGTCTGGCTCAATTGTGGTGGTTTCCGAGGGTTCCGGCTCCGAGGATTCCGTTCCGTCCTGTTCCGGGTTCACCACATCAAGGCTTTCTGGTTCTGCGGTTGTGGTGGGTGCGGCGGTAGTGACGGTGGGATCCGGCGTTTTGCCGCAGGCGGGCAGGACGGCCAAGGCCAATACAAGGCCCAGGAGAACAGCGAGTGCCTTTTTCATAATGCAGACTCCTTTTCTAAAGATAAATAGTGGGGAAAGGCTCACGCTTGTATTCTATCATAAAATTCATGCGCCGTCAAGGAATTTTTTTGGAAAAAAAGCCAGTTCGCGTTTTTAGCAAGAATTACCCGGGTTCTGGGAAAACGGACCCTTCATCGTTGGTGATATCCCCGCTTTGGCTCAGGGGAATAGGGTCGCCCAAAAAGACAGGCTGGGGCTGAGCGGCGCACTGGAACCAGGCCTTCACGCGGGCAAGAAGTTCGCGCAGCGCGTTGTAATATTTTGTCTGATAGGCGCGGTAATCGCAGGTCACGCCGTAAGCATCCAGGCCAAGCTTGCGGGCGGTATAAAGCGCGCGGAACATATGATACCGCTGGGTGACAATAATGATGCGTTTCGCGCCGAAGATATCGCGAGCCCGGTAGAGTGAATCGTAGGTGGAAAACCCCGCGTGATCCATAAACACAGCGGAAGAAGGCACGCCGCGCTCCACGGCATATCGCTTCATGCAGCTGACCTCATCGTATTCCACCTGCCCATGGTCGCCGCTCATGAGCAGCACAGGCGCGGCCTGCATCTGCCATAGCGCAACGCCTCTGCGGCAGCGGTCTTCGAGCATATGGCTGGGCGCGCCTCCGGGGAGCACTTTTGCGCCCAGCACCAAAATGCAGTCAACGCCGCTCAGCTGCGCTGCCTGCTCCTGCGACAAAATGCGGGGCGCTTCGCCCTTCGCCATGAGCACATTGATTCCCCCCACAAAAACGCCCGTCAGCAGCATCAATCCCAGCAGCAGCGCGGCTATGCGCGCGCGCCGGCGCTTGCTCTGCCGTTCCCGGCGCGACGTCATCACCTGCCGCAATTCCTTCCGGCTCTTTTGTTTGGCCATATCGCAGCCCCCTCGCACAACAGATGTTGGGCATTAGACAATTAACAGCGCAAAGTTCTGTTCCTGTTATCAATCTAACATCCTTTGTTTAGTATATCACACCAAACCCCAATTGTCTATCCTAATTTGCATATTTTCTGTTGATTTGGCAAAAATATTGAGGATTGCAACCCAACGCCATACATGAGGAAGGCTCAACTATGCACCAAACAACGGGCGGCGTTGGCCGCGGATATCGGGAACAGCTGCGGCTGGGGCTGCGAGCGCTGCGCCGCCAATATCGGCTGTCGCTGCGCGGCGGCCGGCGTGTTTCGTCTGCGGCGCAGGTCTATCAGGAGTGGCTGCGGGATAATTATTACCTGATTGCCCGGGAAAGCGTGGCCGCCCTGCGCGAGCTGCGGCGCTGCCCCCGGCGGACGGTGGGGCGAGTGATTGCCGTCTGCCGCAAGCTTTGCCCTTTGGGGCGCGTGCCCGAAAGCGAAGCGCTTGCGCAGGCGCTGCAAAAAGAAAAACTGAAATCCGCCGAAACAGCGCTGGTGCCGCTGGCGCTGCGGCTTGTTTTGCTGGAAGCGGCGGTGCAATCGGCCAAAGCCGAACCCGCGCTGGCCGCCCAGCTCATCAGCGCCACGGTCAGCTCCCTGCGGGCCATGCAGGATATTGACTTTGGCAGCCTGCTGGAGCAGCTCAGCCCTCTGGAGCGCTGCCTTCGCCGCGATCCCGCCGGGATCTATCAGCGCATGGATGAACCTTCGCGCGCGGTTTGCCGGACGCTTGTGGCAAAACAGGCGCGCCGCCGCAGATGCGAAGAAGAAGACTATGCCCGTAAGCTGGTGGAAACCGCTGCGGGCGCGCAGACCGGCGATCCCGCGCGGCATATCGGCGTGACGCTGCAAAAAAACGCGCGGCACCAAAACCGTGGCCGCGCGCTGCTCTGGTGCGAAACGCTGCTGCCCCTTGCCCTGTCGTTGCTGGCGGCTGTTGTCTTCCGCGCATGGTATCTTTTTCCGTTGCTCTGCCTGCCTCTTTGGGCGCTTTGCCGCGTGGCGCTAGAGGCCGCTTTTTTGCGTGGCGTGGATCCGATCCCGCTGCTGCGGCTGGAACTGGGTGGTCTTGTGCCCTTAGAGGGGAAGACGCTCATCACCATGTCAACTTTGTTGCCGGAAGCCACAAAGGCCGGGGAACTGGGGCGGCGCATGGAGCGGCTCTATGGCGCAAACCATGGGGAAAATATTGCCGTTTGCGTTTTGGCCGATCTAAAGGGCGCGGACGAAGCCGTTCTTCCACAAGACGCCGCCGATCTTTCCGCAGCAAAAAAAGAGACGGAAGCGCTCAACCGCAAATACGGCGGCGGGTTTTATCTCGCCGTGCGAAAGCGCCGCTATTCTCCTACGATGAACAGCTATACCGGCTGGGAGCGCAAGCGCGGGGCCATTTTGGATTTGGCGCGGGTCATTCACAAAAAAAAATCACCCGATGACGGTTTTGCGCTATTTTGCGGCAATAGGGAAGAGCTTTATGATTTTAAATATCTGCTGGCGCTGGATTCCGACACGCAGCTGCCGCTGGGAGCCGTGCCCGAGATGGTCGCGGCGGCGCTGCACCCGGCCAACCGGCCGCAGCTCGATCCTGCGCTGGGGCGCGTTGTGAGCGGCTTTGGCATTCTTGCGCCGCATGTGGATCTGGATCTGGCCAGCGCCCGGGCCACGCCGTTCGCGCATGCCATGGCGGGCGAGGGTGGCAGTACGCCCTACTCCAATCAGGTGGCCGAGCGCTATCAGGATCTTTTTGGCTGTGGTATTTTCGCGGGCAAGGGGCTGATCGATGTCGAAACATTCGTGCGAATCAGCGAGCTTCGGCCGTTTCCCGAAGAGCGCGTGCTCAGCCACGATATCCTGGAGGGCGGATACCTGCGGGCGGGATTTTTGTCGGACGTGCATGTGTCGGACGGATTTCCGGGGAAACAGGCCTCCTTTTTTGCAAGACAGGAGCGCTGGGTGCGCGGAGATTGGCAAAACTTACCTTTTTTGCTAAAAAAGCGAGGGCTGCCGCAGCTAAGCCGCTACCAATTGTTTGATAACCTGCGCCGATCGCTTCTGGCCCCCGCCTGTTTGCTGGCGTTGTTGGCGTCTTTGCTGCCCATGATACCTGCTCCGGCAAAGCTTGCCCTGCTGTGGGCAGGGTTTTTGGGCGTCTGCGGCGGGCATCTTGTTTCAGCCGTCCGGTGCCTGTGTTCCGGCGGTTGGGCTATGCTGACGCGCGATTATTATTCCGGTGGCTTCCCTGCGGCGCTGGGCGATCTGACCCGCGGCGCGCTGCAGATCATAACGCTGGCGCAAGCCGCCTGGGGGAATATCTGCGGGGCCGCGCGCGGCCTTTGGCGCACGTTCTTTACCGACAAAAACCGCCTTGCCTGGACGACCGCCGCCCAAAGCGAAGCGCAAAAAGGCGGCTGGAAATCGTGGCTGGGGCTTTGGCCGAGCTTTGCCTGTGCAACGCTGCTGTTAATCTTTGGGGGGGCGGGGCACAGGCTGTTCGGCCTGCTGCTGCTCTCTGATCTGTTGTTCGCGCCGCTTTCGGGCCGGCCGCGCAAGCCAAAATCCGCGGCGCTTGAGGAGAGTGAAGCGGAGCACGTGCGCACGTATTGCGCCGCGATGTGGAATTACTTCGAGACCTATGCTACGCCGGAATACCATTATCTTCCGCCGGATAACGTACAGGAAGCCCCTGTTTTCCGCGTGGCTCCACGCACGTCGCCCACGAACCTAGGGCTCCACCTGCTTTGTGTTCTGGCCGCGCGGGATTTGGATCTGATTGACTCCGAAGGTCTGGAACTGCGCCTGTCCCGCATGTTAGACAGCACCGAGCAGTTGGAACGCTGGCACGGCAATTTGCTCAACTGGTACGACATCCGCACGCTGCGCCCGCTGGAGCCGCGCTATGTCTCCACGGTTGACAGCGGCAACTTTGTGGTTTCTGTCAGAACGCTGCGCATGGGCTTGTCCGAATATCTGGCGGAGCGCCCCTCGCTTCAGTCCGTCATGGATCGGCTGCAAGCGCTGGAGAGCGCGTGCGATCTGCGCCCGCTGTATCATATGCGCCGCAGGTTGTTTCATATCGGGATGGATTTGAGCACCGGAAAACCGTCGCCGTCGTATTATGATTTGCTGATGAGCGAAGCACGCATGACTAGTTACTATGCGATTGCCGCGCGGCAAGCGCCAAAAAAGCACTGGGGCGCGCTGGGCCGCACTCTTGCGCGGCAGGGACGGTTTACAGGCCCTGTCAGCTGGACCGGCACCATGTTCGAGTATTTCATGCCGTACCTCTTTCTGCCCGCTCCCGAGGGTACGCTGGGCTACGAGGCGCTGCGGTTTTGTCTGTATTGTCAAAAAAAGCGCGCGCAGGGCCGGGAACTGCCTTGGGGCAATTCCGAAAGCGGGTTTTATGCCTTTGACGCGGATCTGAACTATCAATATAAGGCCCACGGCGTGCAAAAGCTGGGCTTGCGCCGCGGGCTCGACGAAGAGCTGGTGGCCGCGCCTTATGCCAGTTTCCTTGCCATGCAGCTTGCCCCAAAAACGGCTTTGCAGAATCTGCGGCGTTTCGAAAAGATGGAGCTGTTCGGCTCCTGTGGGTTCTATGAGGCGGCGGACGCGAGCCGCAGCCGTACCGGCGGGCAGGATTACGCCGCTGTGCGCAGCTATATGGCGCACCATGTGGGTATGAGTTTATTGGCGGCGCTCAACGCCCTGCAAGACGGAATTTGGCGCAGGCGCTTCATGTCCGATGGCGAAATGGCCAGCGCTGCGGAGTTGCTGGAAGAAAAAATCCCGGATCGGGCGGCGGTTTACCAAGACGTGGATCTGCGCGACACGCCTTGCGCACGCGAACGGGTCTCTTCCGCGCGGCAGGTCTTCGGCAGTGTCGATCCTTCCAATCCGCGCTGCCACCTGCTGAGCAATGGCGAATGGAGCAGCGTGCTCACCGACTGCGGGCACAGCGCCACTTTTTATCGCGGCGTGAATATCTTCCGCCACAGCGAAGACGCGCTGCGGCAGCCCTCCGGCGTTTCCATTTTATTGCGCGAAGCGGGGCAGGCGCCGGTTTCCATCACCCCCGCGCCGTATTACAACGCCGCGAAGCAAAAAATCGAATTCAGCGCCTCCAGCGCCAGCTATGCCGGCGAAGGCAAGCAAATCGGCGTTTGCGCGCAAGTGCGCGTGCATCCGCGTCTGCCTGCGGAAGAACGCCGCATTGCCATAAAAAACATGGCCAAGCAAATGGCCTCCGGCTCGCTCTTTGTTTATTTTGAGCCTTGTCTTACCACCTGTCGGGAGGAAAGCGGGCACCCGGCCTTCTCGCAGCTTTTTCTGACCGACGCTTACGACGAGGCAACGGGTATTGTGATGTTTACGCGCCGGCGCAGGGAATCGGATGAGCAGCTCTGTCTTGCGGCGGGATTCAACTGCATGGATGGCGTGCTGGCCGAACGCTCAAAGGAGCGCGCTATCCGGCGCGGCATGCCATTCGGTTCGGCACAGCTGGAAGGCGGCCGCCGCGGCAATCCGGAAGCCTGCGCGGCGTTCCAGATCAACTATCAGCTGCAACCGGGGGAATCAAAGGAGCTTTGCCTGTTCCTGTGCGCGGGGATCACCCCGGAAGAAGCCGCCGCGCGCTTGCTGCGCCTGCGCAACGCCGGCCATAAGCCCCAAAGGTCGGCGCAGGGCGCGCCGTGCCCGTTCCACGAAGGCGAAATGCCCGCCGCGCTGGCTCATCGCATTTTACCAAAATTGTTGTATTATGCCCCGCTTTCGTCCGCGCAGACGGCGGCTCGCGCCAGGCTCCGTGTCCCCCGGCAAGCCCTTTGGCCGCTGGGTATTTCCGGCGACGAGCCTTATCTGTATCTGCGCGTGGAAACAGCGGAGGACATCCCGGCCGCGCTGCCCTATTTTAGCCTGTTCCGGCGGCTGCGCGCGGCGGGCGTGCCCTGCGAGCTGGCCGTGGGCTACTTTGAGGGCGGCGACTACGATACCCCGGTGGCCGCCGCGCTGAAAGATGCGCTGCGGCGCGAGCATTGCGCACACCTGGAAAATCAGCGTGGCGGCATTTGGATCATCAACCTGCGCCGCGCGGAACCCGCCGCCCTAGAAGCCCTTGAGGGCTATGCGGCGCACCTTTGCCAGGAGGCAGGGGACAGGGCGCAGGAAAGGTTAGAGCCGCCGCTGCCGCTGCTGCCCACAAAGCCAACCGCCTGCCTTCCTGCGCAAGATCGTGTTTCCGCAGGAGCTGGCTGGTTCTTGCCCGGAACATTTGTTGTTCCAAAAACCAGTGGCGCGCCTTCCGTCCCCTGGAGTTTGCCGCTATGCAACCCCAGCTTCGGCACGCTGGTCAGCGACAGCGCACTGGGCTTCACCTGGGCGGTGAATTCCCGCGAAAACAAGCTTACCCCCTGGCGCGGCGAAAGCGGGTGCGACAGCCAGGGCGAACTGCTGCTGCTGAAATTCGGCAGCCAGCTCTATGATTTGTGCGCCGGGGCGCGCTGCGAATTCAGCCCGCAAAGCGCGCAATGGTTCGGCGAAGTGCACGGGCTGGCCTATCATCTGCGGGTGAGCGTGCCTGGCCGCGGCCTGTGCAAGCGCGCGGAGTTAACCCTATATAACCGCACAGCCCACGGCCTTGCGCCCGAATTGGCCTATTTTTTGGAGCCTGTGATGGGCGTGCGCCGCGAGCCGCATCTGCCGGTGCAGGGCGAAGCCCTTCCCGACGGGTACCTGTTTTCTTCCCCTTCCGCGCAGATCAAGGGCTTTGCCGCGTTGCTGTTGCAAGGTGGGGTCGATTTTGTCTGTGCCGATCGAGCGGCGCTTTTGCGCGGCAACTGGCACACCAACGCCGCGATCGCAAGCGATCCCTGCGTGGCCGTGGGCAAACGGCTGCAACTGCCCGCCGGGGAAGAAACAGTCGTTATGTTTGCCCTTAACTGGGGGGTCAGCCGCAACGCGGCCCTTTGCGCGCATATGGTGGCCGGGCCAGCCGCTGCGCAAAACACGTATCCGCTCGAACATCCGGATCCGGCCATGCGGGAATTGCTCAACACCTGGCTGCCGCACCAAATTCTGCACAGCCGCCTATATGGCCGCGCGGGGCATAGCCAGTGCGGCGGCGCCTGGGGATTCCGGGATCAATTGCAGGATGTCAGCGCCCTGTTCCAAACCATGCCGGGCACGGCAAAAATCCAAATCGCCCGCTGCGCGGCCGCGCAGTTCCCCGAAGGCGATGCGCTGCACTGGTGGCACCGTCTGCCCGGATGCGGATGGCGCGGCGTGCGCACCCGTTACTCGGATGACTATCTTTGGCTGCCGTATATCACATCGGAATACGTTGCCGCAACGGGAGACGCCGCGTTTCTGGATGCCCCAATCCCCTTTTTGCAGGGCAGGCAACTCAACGAGGAAGAGCACGATTGCTATGCTGTCTGGGAGCAGGGCGACGAACGCGCGAGTTTGCTCGAGCACTGCCGCAGGGCCGTTGAGCGGGCGCTGCGGTTGCTGGGCGAACACGGCTTGCCGCTCATGCGCGGCGGCGACTGGAACGACGGCATGAACCGCGTGGGCGCGGGCGGCCAGGGCGAAAGCGTCTGGCTGGGCATGTTTTTGGTAATGGTGCTCGACGGCATGGCGGCGCTCTGCACCTTAAAAAACGAGAGCGAAGCCGCCGCGCGCTATACCCAGCTGGCAGAAGATATGCGCGGCGTTATCGACCGGGAGGCTTGGACGGGCGATCGCTATCTGCGGGCCTTCTGGGACGACGGGCAGCCCTTGGGCGGGGACGAGAAAGCGGGCGGCGCCGCCTGCGAAATCGATCTGCTGCCGCAGGCCTTTGCCGCGCTGTGCGGCATGCCCGATCGGGCACGCGTCAACACGGCTCTTGATACGGCTCTTCGGCTGCTGGGCGACGAAGAACACAATATGATTCGCTTGCTGCGCGAGCCGTTTACGCATGAAGGCCGCCGCGCTGGCTATATCAACGATTACCCCCCCGGCGTGCGCGAAAATGGCGGGCAGTATACCCACGCGGCGGCGTGGTTGTGCCTGGCGCTGCGCCATGCGGGCCGCGAAGACGAAGCCCGGCATTGGCTCAAGACCATCTGTCCGGCCGTCTTCTGCCAGGAATCCGCGCGCGCGGCCCGCTACCGCGGCGAACCTTACGCGCTGGCAGGCGACGTTTCCGCTGCGCCGGGGCTCGAAGGGCGCGCCGGCTGGACGCTCTACACTGGAACGGCCGCATGGTTCTGGCGGGCGTGCAGCGGGCTTTGGGGGTAAGCGTACCTTTTCAGGGTAAAACGCGCGAATTAAAATTTTGTTCGCGCGGCAGCGGTCGCACAAATTCCATGCCGCGCCGCGCTTTTTTTCTGTCTTTCCGCCAAAAAATGACTGGACATTTCCGCTCGTCAGGTGTATAATTGGGGTAGTCCATCCAGAAAGGCCTGATGATTATGTTGAAGTCTATCACCTCTATCGCCCTGGCGCTCTTACAATTTTTGCTGGGGTTCTTCGCTTTCGGCGCGCCCGCCGCGCCAAAAAAAGATCTTTCCCCCGTGGTGTTCGTCCACGGCCTGGGCGGCTGGGGACAGGGCGCGTGGCTGGATTACGCGGTGCCCCACTGGGGCGCGCTGGCGGGCAGTATGCGCAAATACTTAAATCAGCAGGGGTATGAATGTTACGCGGTTTCTGTCGGCCCGGTGTCCAGCGCGTGGGATCGCGCCTGTGAACTTTACGCGCAAATGTCCGGCGAACGCGTCGATTACGGCGCGGCCCATGCCGCGGCGCATCACCACAACCGCTATGGCGAAGCGTTCGGCAAAGCGCTTGTGGCGGGCTGGGATACCAACCGGAAGGTGCATCTGATTGGCCACAGCTTTGGCGGGGCAACGATACGTCTGTTTGCGCAGTTGTGCGAGCAAGGCAGTGCCGCTGAGCGCGCCGCCACGCCCAAAGCCGAGCTTTCCCCCCTGTTTTCCGGGGCACTGAAGGGCCGCATCGCTAGCATAACCACTCTGGGCGCGCCGCACAATGGCAGCACCGCTTCGGAGCCGGTCGTTGGCGGAGCGGGCGATATCGAAAACGGCCTGACCAAAATGGCGAAGTCGCAGTCGTACATCCCGTTTTTGAACCAAATTTATCCGTTCCGCCTGGGGCAGTTCCGCCTTTCCCCCGCCGATTTTTGGCGCGCGCCTTGGAAGCTCAACGAGCGCATGGAGGCGTTCAACCAAAGCAACGATCGCGCTGCGGTGGATTTGTCGCTCGATGGCGCGGCGGCGCTGAATAAGACCATTCAATGCCAGCCGAAGATTTATTACTTCAGCTATGCGGCGCAAATGACGCAAGATGACGGCAGCGGCAACCAGGTGCCAAAAGACGGAATGTGGGATATGTTCACAGAACCTTCGGCGGCCATGGGCAAAAAACGCGCGCCATATCGCACGCCGGGCGGCATTCTGGTGGACGAAAAATGGCTGCCCAACGACGGCCTGGTCAATGTGGTTTCCGCGCAATATCCCTTTGGCGAGCCGCACAGAGCCTACAACGCAAAAAAGCTTTCGCCCGGCGTCTGGCAGGTTATGCCGCTCATCGAAAACTGGGATCACATGGATTTCGGCGGCGGAATGCAAAAGCGCGGCGGCACGCCGGGCATAAAAGAATTTTATCTGCGGCACCTGCGGCTGCTGGAACGGCTGCCCGGGTAAGAACCTGCGGCCCATGAATTTTATAGCTTACCCCCGCATAAGCATGGACAAAACATGTTGCTGCGGGGGAATTTCTATGTCCCAAATTTCACGCTTTACTATCAAAATCCGCTCAAAAAAACATACGCCAGCCAACAGGCGCTTTGCCGCGATTTTGGCGCTGGGCATGGCGGCGGCGCTGCTCTTTGCCGCCTGCGACACAGGCGAAGGAATGGATCTGCGGCTGTTTTGCCAACGTTATTCGGCGCTGAGCGGGCACGCGCGGCTGGAGCCGGAGCAATTCATGGCCCGGAAACGGGGGGAGGCATGGCAGTATGAGGCCTATCCCGCCGGACTTTGGATGCTGACAATCGAAGCGCGGCCCGGCGGGCGGATACAAACGGTTGCGCTGACGGCTCTGCCGGAAATCACCCAGCTGGAATTCCGCGGCGCGGCGGTGCATGTTCTCTCGGCATTTTGCGGCACTTCGAATGACGCGGCGGAGCGCTGGCTCAACGAAGCGCACGCGGGCGAAACAGAGACTCTGGGCTGGCAGCTGTTTAAAAATAGCGATTATCAGCTGGGCTATTACGCCAACGAGGCGGGGCGCTGTCTGCGCGTTTCGGAACTGCGCGGCCTGGAACCGCCGCCGCCGACCCTGCGCGAACCAATTTCCGCCACGCCAGAAGAAATTGCGCCGCGGTTCGTGCCGGAACTGACAACGGGAAACCATACGACGGAGGGCAATTGATATGGAAGCAAACAGCTGGCACGCCATGTCCGGCGGGCAGGCCGCGCAGACGCTGGAAGTCAGGTCAGAAGGCGGCCTGACCAACGAAGAAGCCCGGCGGCGGCTGCATGCCTACGGCCCCAACGCCCTTTCCAAACGGGAAGGGGGCCGCTGGGTTCTGCGCTTTCTCGCGCAATTCAAAGATTTTATGGTCATCGCTCTGTTGGCGGCGGCGGCCATTTCGGCGGCCACGGCGGTTATGCATGGCAGCCGCGATTTCCTCGATAGCTTCATCATCGCAGGCATCGTGATCGTCAACGCCATTGTGGGCGTAATGCAGGAAGGGAAAGCTGAGCGCGCCCTCGACGCGCTGCAAAAACTGTCCGCGCCAACCGCCATTGTTCTGCGCGGCGGCGCGCCAAAAAAGATCCCGGTAGAGCAGGTTGTCCCCGGCGATATCTTGATCCTTTCGGCGGGCGACATGGTCTGCGCCGATGCGCGCCTGCTGGAATCCAACCAGCTGAGCACGCAAGAAAGCGCCCTGACAGGCGAAAGCATGCCCTGCCAAAAAGACGCTGCGGCGCGCCTGCCCGCAGAGACGCCCCTGGCCGATCGGCGCAATATGATCCTCTCTTCCACTATGGCGCTGACAGGCAATGCCCGGGCGGTGGTAACAGCCACGGGCATGCAAACGGAAGTGGGCAAGATTGCTGGCATGCTCAGTGCCGAAAAATCGCCCCAGACGCCGCTGCAAATCCGGCTCGAAAAAGTGGGCCGGCAACTCAGTCTGGCCTGCGTTGTGATTTGCGCGCTGATTTTCCTGCTGGGATTTTTGCAGCATGTGCCGCTGCTCGAAAGCTTTATGCTGGCCATCAGCCTTGCCGTCGCGGCAATCCCCGAGGGTCTGCCCGCCATGGTGACTGTCGTGCTGAGCATCGGCGTGCAGCGCATGGCCAAAGCCAACGCGATTGTGCGCCGCTTGCCCGCCGTTGAGACATTGGGCTGCGCGAGCGTGATTTGCTCCGACAAAACCGGCACGCTCACCCAGAACAAAATGACCGCAACAGATGTGCGGCTGCCCGGGCAGCCCAGCCGCGAAGCGGAACTGCGTCTGCTGCGTTTGGCGGCGCTCTGCTGCAACGCGGAACTGCGCCATACGGGCCGCCATGCCGCCATGACCGGCGAGCCGACCGAAACCGCAATCATTGCCGCAGCGCACAAAAAAAGAATCCCCTTCATGAAAGACCGCGAAAGCTTCCCTAGGCTGAAAGAGAATCCCTTCGACTCCAAGCGCAAGCGCATGAGCGTTATCTGCCGCTTCCCCGAAACGGGTGAAGCTCCGGCGCGCGGGCTTGTCATGATCGCCAAGGGGGCGCCCGACGTGCTCATCGCCCGTTGCCGCAGCGTGAGGATCGGCCAGCAGGAACAGCCCATGAGCGAGGCGCTGAAAGGCAAACTGTTTGCGCAAAATGAAGAAATGGCCGGGCAGGCCCTTCGGGTGATCGCTGTGGCAACAAAAAGCCTTGCGCCGAACCAGACGCAGTTGCCCGACGAAGAAAATTTGACCTTCCTGGGTCTGATCGGTATTCAGGATCCACCCCGCAAAGAGGCCAAGGCGGCTGTGCGCTTGTGCAAACAGGCGGGGATTGTGCCAATCATGATCACCGGCGATCACATCACAACGGCCAACGCCATTGCGCGGGAAATCGGGATCCTGGAAGGCACCCAAAGTTCATTCCAAAACACCCGGCTGTCCATGACCGGCGCGGAGCTGGATCGCTGCGACGACAGCCACCTAGCCGATGCGCTGAAAACCTGCCGGGTTTTTGCGCGCGTAACGCCGGAACACAAAATGCGTATCGTGAAAGCGCTGCGCGCGCAAGGGCATGTGGTTGCCATGACCGGCGACGGAGTGAACGACGCCCCCGCCCTGAAGGCCGCCGACATCGGCTGCGCCATGGGCAAGGGCGGAACAGAAGTCGCCAAGGGCGCCGCTGATATGATTCTTACAGATGACAATTTCGCAACGATTGTCCACGCCGTGGAGGCCGGCCGCGGGATTTATGATAACATCAAAAAGGCCGTGCACTTCCTCATCAGCTCCAATATGGGCGAGATTGTGGCCGTCTTCTTCGCGTCGCTGATGAACATGCCCGCTCCTCTGCTGCCCATTCAGCTGCTCTGGGTGAATGTGGTCACAGATTCCGCTCCGGCCATCGCGCTGGGCATGGAAGCGACCGATCCGGATGTCATGCGGCAGCCGCCGAAGCCTGTGAACCAAAACTTTTTCAACAAAGCGCTTGCCTTTCACATGGCCCTGGAGGGCCTGTTCATGGGCGCCGTTACGTTGCTGGCATTTGTATTGGGGCGGCGGGTGCTGGGCTTCGGTGGCGACGATCTGGTACTGGGCCGCACCATGGCCTTTACGGTTCTGAGCTTCGTCGAGGTGCTCCATGCCAACAACATGCGCTCCGAGCGTTCGCTGCTGGCCATCGGTCCGTTTTCCAACAGCCGCATGAACTTTGCCAACCTGCTGTGCATCGGTCTGCAAGTGATTGTCGTCACCTATCCCCCTCTGTGCAATTTGTTTGGCACAGTGCCGCTGAACGGGCTGCAATGGTTGGTTGTGTCCTTCCTGGGCCTTTTGCCAACAGCTATTATGGAACTGGAAAAACTCAGCATGGCGTTGCATCGGCGGCGCGCGCGGGCAAAGCTGCGCCGCAAGTCGGTGTGATAAAAGCAAAAAAAAGGGGGGGCAGGGCCGCCCCGCCTCCCCTATTTTTTAACGTTCAGCGGCGTGACGGTGACGGTCCAACCGCTGGTGATGATGAAGTATTGTTCGCCCGTGCGGGTGTCCTCAACAATTTCGCGTATCTGGCTAAAGCCGCTGCCGCTGCGGTGCACCACACGCAAACGCTCGGGGTCAATCTGCTTGCTCAGACGGCCCATAATCGGCAGCCCCCCATTTCTGTTGCGGCGTTGCAATACGATGGCCAGCGCAATAAGGCCTATCGCAACCGGAAGAAAAGGGAGTGCTATCAATAAAATAAAATCCCAATCCATCCCGACACCTCAGCCTTCCGAAGCGGCCCGCACAATCGCCGCAAAATCCGCCGCTTTCAGCGACGCTCCGCCGATCAATCCGCCGTCCACATCCGGCTGCGCCAAAAGTTCCGCCGCATTGGCCGCGTTCATGCTTCCGCCGTACTGAATCACCGCGCCGTCAGCCGCGTCCCGGCCATAAAGCTCTGCCAGCAGATCGCGTATGGCCTTGTTGACTTCGTTGGCCTGCGCCGCCGTGGCTGTCAATCCTGTGCCGATGGCCCATACAGGCTCGTAGGCAATGATAATCCGGCTCAGTTCGTCCGCCGAAACGCCCGCCAGGCCAATCTTCGTCTGCGTGCGCACCACTTCAACGGTAATATTCTGCTGCCGCTGCTCCAGGTATTCACCCACGCACAAAATCACGGTCAGCCCCGCATCCAGCGCCGCGCGGGTGCGCTTTGCCACCGTTTCGTTCGTGTCGCCAAACAGCGTGCGCCGCTCGCTGTGCCCAACAATCACGTATTCCGCGCCGATCTCTTTGAGCATTTGCGCCGAAACCTCGCCCGTAAAAGCGCCGCTTGCGGCCCAGTGGCAATTTTGCGCGCCGATTTTCAGGTTGCTGCCCGCTGCTGCGGCCGCCGCAGCCTGTAAGTCAACGAATGGAGCGCACAGCACCACATCGCAGTTTGCCCCGGCTGCCATGGGCTTGAGCTGTTCCACCAGCGCCGCCGCTTCGGCGGGAAGAAGGTTCATTTTCCAATTTCCGGCAATTACCGCTTTGCGCAGTTGTTTGTTCATAAAGTTTCCTTTCGTCATATGATATTGATACGGCCGTTTTTGGCGGTTGCCATCCTGTTTTGCCGCAGGTCATCTACATATAACACACCTGCGGTGAGCCAGTTCGTCATTGGTCTCTGCTTGGCAAAATTATACCTCGCCACAGGCAATGTACTTATTATAACACAAGCTGCCGGCAATTGCAAGCGGCTTTTCTGCTGTTCCGGCGGGATTTTTCCTACTTCATCACCGCGCCCTGCTCCGCGCCGCTGACCAGTCTTGCATACCTTCCCAGCCAGCCTCCCGTTACATTCGGCGGCGGGCAAACCCAGGCGGCTCGCCGTGCGGCCAGTTCTTCATCGCTCAAGCGGACATGCACGCTTGCGCTAGGGATGTCTATTTCGATGACGTCGCCGTCGCGCAGCAGGGCAATGGCTCCGCCAACGGCGGCTTCGGGCGAAACATGGCCAATAGAAGCCCCGCGGCTGGCGCCCGAAAAACGCCCGTCGGTAATCAGGGCCACACTTTTATCCAGCCCCATGCCGGCCAAAGCGCTGGTGGGGTTGAGCATCTCGCGCATGCCCGGGCCGCCTTTCGGGCCCTCGCAGCGGATCACCACAACGTCGCCGGGGCGGATCGTTCCCTCATAGATCTCGGCAATTGCCGCTTCTTCGCCGTCATACACCCGCGCCGGGCCAACATGCCGCAGCATTTCCGGCGCAACGGCGCTGCGCTTCACCACGCAGCCGTTGGGGGCAAGGTTGCCCCAGAGGATTTGCAGGCCGCCGGTTTCGCTATAAGGCTGGCTAATGGGCCGAATGGCCTTCGTATCTTTGATTTCGCAGCCCGCCACATTCTCCGCGATTGTTTTGCCCGTTACGGTGGGCAGGCCGCCATCCAGCAGATTGCGCTTCAGCAGTTCCTGCTGCACCGCCGCCACGCCACCGGCGTGGTACAAATCCTCCATATGGGTGGGGCCAGCCGGGGCCAGATGGCAAAGATTCGGCGTGTTCGCGCTGACTTCGTTGAACACATCGAGGGTCATCGGGCAGCCCGCTTCGTTGGCAATCGCCAGCAAATGCAGCACGCTGTTGGTGCTGCAGCCCAGCGCCATATCGCAGGCCAGGGCGTTGCGCAGCGCCGCAGGCGTCACTATCCTCCGAATGGTGACGCCGCGCTCAATCAGCCGCATCACCGCCATGCCGGCGTGTTTTGCCAGCTGTGTGCGCGCGGCGTAAACCGCCGGAACCGTGCCGTTGCCGGGCAGAGCGACGCCCAGCGCCTCGCACAGGCAGTTCATGCTATTGGCGGTATACATGCCCGCGCAGCTGCCGCAGCCGGGGCAGCAGCCGCGTTCCCGCTCAGAAAGCTCCTCTTCGCTGATCAACCCTGCTTTGAAGGCGCCCACGGCCTCAAACATTTTGCTCAGCGTGCTGGCTTTGCCCTGGATGTGCCCGGCCAGCATAGGCCCGCCGGAGCACACCACCGACGGCAGATCCACCCGCAGCGCGCCCATGAGCATGCCGGGGACAATTTTGTCGCAATTGGGCACCAGAACGAGGCCATCCAGCTGGTGAGCCTGAGCCATGGTTTCCACCGAATCCGCAATGAGTTCCCGGCTGGGCAGGGAATATTTCATGCCCGCGTGGCCCATGGCAATGCCGTCGCATACGCCGATGGAAGGCATTAGAATGGGCGTTCCGCCGCCTACACGCACGCCGTCGCACACGGCGCGGGCCAGTTTATCCAGGTGCTGGTGCCCGGGAACGATCTCGCTATAGGCGCTGATGACGCCCACAAGCGGCCGGGCCAGCTCCTCTTCGGTATAGCCCAGGGCATAAAACAGGCTGCGGTTCGGGGCGCGCTCGGCCCCCCGGGTTACGTTTTGGCTTCGCATGGCGCTATCCTTTCCCGCGGCGTTTTGCGCCGTGCTTATTTTTTCAGCCAGCTCATCATTTCCCGCAGTTCGCGGCCTGTTTTTGCCAGCAGATGTTCGTTTTCCAGCCGACGGGTGGCAAGGAAGCGCGCCTTGCGGCCAGTGCTGAATTCCTGCATAAATTCGCTGGCGAAGGTGCCATCCTGAATTTCACGCAGCACGTTCTTCATCTCTTTGCGGGTGTCCTCCGTAATAATACGGCGGCCGGAACGGTAATCGCCATATTCCGCCGTATTGGAAATGCTGTAGCGCATCATCTCGAACCCGCCGGAGTTAATCAGGTCAACAATCAGTTTCATCTCGTGGATGCACTCAAAATAGGCCATCTCAGGCGCGTAACCAGCTTCCACCAAAGTATCGAACCCCGCCTTCATCAGCTCCGTTACCCCGCCGCACAGCACGGCCTGCTCGCCGAACAGATCGGTTTCGGTCTCTTCGCGGAAGGTGGTTTCCAGAATGCCCGCGCGGCCCGCGCCGATGCCCCCCGCATAGGCCAGCGCGTAATCTTTCGCCTTGCCCGAAGCGTCCTGATACACAGCAATGAGGCTGGGCACGCCGCGGCCTTCCAAATATTGGGAACGCACGGTATGGCCCGGGCCTTTCGGCGCGCACATGATGACGTCTACGTCCTTGGGCGGCTGAATGATATTAAAATGAATGTTGAACCCATGGGCGAATAACAGCACATTGCCCGGCTCAAGCCAGGGCGCCACCTGCTTTTCGTAGATTTCGCCCGCGATTTCGTCCGGCACCAGCATCATCACGAAATCGCCCGCTTTCGCGGCTTCTTCCGTGCCCCGCACATCCATGCCCGCTTCTTTGGCCATTTTCCAGCCAGGCCCGCCTTCGCGCACGCCTACCACAACGTTCGCGCCGCTGTCGCGCAGGTTTTGGGCATGGGCGTGCCCTTGGCTGCCGAAGCCGATAACGGCGATTGTTTTGCCTTCGAGCAGCGAACGATCGCAGTCGGGGTCGTAGTACTTTTTGATCATGATAATTGCTCCTTTACTGGACTAAATTTTTCAATATTAGACGTTAGGCAAGCTAACGGGCTAACCCATTGTTTCGCAAACTAGCTCCGCATGGCTGGCGGCGTCCGCCACAGAAGCAGCGCAAACGTGCTTGAGCGACATAGCGGCCACCTATTTTTTGGCTGTCGCCCCCATTGGTTCGTTCAACTGCTGCTTCGTTCCCCGGCTTTTAGGGCAGCAGCCTTTCTTTCAGGCGATACTCCGGCGCTCCGCGCTGCAGGGCGGTGACGCCGGTGCGGCACAGTTCCAAAATGGGATAGCCAGCCAGCATCTCAAGAAACGCATCGATTTTTTCCGGCTCGCCCGTCAGTTCAAACACCATGCTGCCGGGCGACAAATCAATGATCTTCGCCTTATAGATGACCGAAATTTCGCGCAGGGCTGGTCTGGTTTGTTCATCCGCGCCCACTTTTACCAGCAACAGTTCCCGCAGCACGCCGGAGCTTTGTTCTACGCGGAACACCGCCCGCGTTTCCACAAGCTTTGCCGTTTGCTTGATGATCTGCTCCAATTCGGTTTCGTCGCCGCTGACAACGATGGTGATACGCGAAAGCGCGGGATCGTTGGTTGCCGAAACGCTCAGGCTGTCGATATTAAACCCCCGCCGCCCGAACAGCGACGACACCCTTGCCAGCACCCCCGCGTGGTTATCCACCAGGACGCTCAATACGTTGCGGGACATATGGTCACCTCACTGTTTCTCAATCTGTACCGCGGGTCAATCCATTATCATGTCTTCCAGACTGCCCCCCGCCGGTATCATCGGCAGCACCCGCTCGTCTTTGTCGATTGGGCATTCCACCCAGACCGGGCCGGGAACCGCACCGTGGGCTATCGAAAGCGCTTTTGCGAAGGTTCCCCGGAATTCCGCCAAATTCGCGCAGCGGAACGCGGGCAGGCCAAAGCCTGCGGCTAACTTCACAAAGTCTGTTTTGCGCTGCGGATCCGTGGCGGAATAGCGCTTTTGATAGAACGCCGTTTGCCATTGCCGCACCATGCCCAGCACGGTATTATTGAATATAACCGTTACCACCGGGGCGCCGTAGCTCACGGCGGTGCAGGCCTCGTTAAGGTTCATATGGAACGAACCGTCGCCTGTGATATGCACAACGGGCCGCGCGCCCGCGCTGAAGCTGGCGCCGATGGCCGCGCCATAGCCAAAGCCCATTGTGCCCAGGCCGCCGCTCGTGATAAAACTGCGCGGGCGCAAATGCCGCACGTATTGCGCCGCCCAAAGCTGATGCTGCCCCACATCCGTCACATAAATCGCTTCTTCGCCAGCAATTTCGCTGATGGTGCGCATCACCTGATGCGGCTTCAGAACACTGTCATCGTCTTGCGGCTGATACTCCCGGGCTTTCCAAGTCGCAATTTTCGCGCTCCATTCTGGATGTCCCCGCTCTTCTATCCTGGGCAACAGCGCCGCGAAGATCTCTTTTACGTCGCCCGGAAGCGCGCAGTGCACCGTCACATTTTTGTTGATTTCCGCAGGGTCAACATCGATCTGGATCCGCTTTGCATGAGGGGCGAACTTTGCGGGGTTGAGCGCCACGCGATCGCTGAGCCGCGCGCCCGCGATCAGCAGAACATCGGCCTCGTATACCGCCCGGTTGGCCGCGACATTTCCGTGCATTCCAATCAGCCCCAGGTTGCATTCTTCCTCGTATCCGAGCACGCCTGCGGCCATCAGCGTATGCACCGCCGGGATTTGCGCTTTGCGGCACAGTTCGCGCAGCAATTCGCCTGCTCCGGCAAGGTTCACGCCGCCGCCAAAGTAAATCACCGGGCGTTTCGCGCCATTGATCAAAGCAGCGGAAGCCTCCAATAGGGAGAAGGAATCAGGGATTAGAGGAGACCCCTGCGTCGCGCCCCCTGCCTCCTGCCTCCTGCTTCCTGCCTCCTGTAAGGGGGAGGAATCAGGAATTAGGGGAGACCCCTGTGTCACCCCCCCTGCCTCCTGCCTCCTGCTTCCTGCCTCCTGTAAGGGGGAGGAATCAGGAATTAGGGGAAACCCCTGCGTCACCCCTCCTGCCTCCTGCCTCCTGCTTCCTGCCTCCTGTGCGGATACGTCCTTCGGGATGTCCACAAGAACCGGGCCAGGCCGGCCTTCGGCTGCGATGCGGAACGCCGCGCGGATAATCCCCGCCAATTCGTCTACGTGACGTACAACAAAGTTGTGCTTTGTGATGGGCATGGTGATGCCGGCAATATAAACTTCCTGAAAAGAATCCCGCCCAATCAGGCCAGTGCCAACATTGCCGGTGATGGCAACCAGTGGCGAACTATCCATATAGGCCGTGGCAATGCCTGTGACTAGGTTGGTAGAACCCGGCCCGCTGGTTGCCAGAACAACGCCGGTTTTGCCCGTTAAACGGGCGTAGCCATCCGCCGCATGGCAGGCGCCCTGCTCGTGCGCGGTGATCACATGCTGTATCCGGTCGCTATATTGATACAGCGCGTCGTAAATATTCAGCACCGCCCCGCCGGGGTAGCCAAAAATTCGCTCTACCCCCTGCTCCAGCAGCAGTTCCATCAGCAGTTGCGAACCATTCATTTGCGGACCTCCCTTTTACACCAAAAAAACCGGCAGCTGCTGCCGCCGGGTGATTTGTTCTGCAAATCAGCGTTACGCGGCATAACAACGCGGGCCGTCGCCTACAAGGACAACAGCCGCGGTAATGATAAGCGCCAGAGTTTGCTTGCCGCGCATAAGAAAATCCCCTTCACGAGATTTGCTAAGCTTTTATAAGATAATTAAGTATAACACTCCGGGGGCGCTTTGTCAAGATACAATTATGAATAAATTGTAAAATCCGGAGAACAAAAAATGCTTGACAAAACGCGCCGTTTGTGCTATAATGCATAATATGCAGTATTTATTCATTTCGAGGTGATTTTATGCAAAACATCGGCCGTGAGCAGAGGGCCCAGATTTTAGTGGAAGCCCTGCCCTATATCCAAAAATACCACAACAAAATTGTGGTGATTAAATATGGCGGGGCGGCCATGCTCAACGAGGCGCTCAAGCGGCAGGTTATGGGCGATATAGCGCTGCTGCACTTGGTTGGCATCCGCGTGGTATTGGTGCACGGGGGCGGGCCGGAAATTTCGGACTTGCTCAACCGCATGGGCAAGCGATCGGAGTTTATCGACGGCCTGCGCGTAACGGACCGCGAAACCGCCGAGGTTGTGACCATGGTGCTGGCCGGGAAAATCAACAAAGGCCTGGTCGCTTTAATGGAGACGTTTGGGCGGCACGCCATTGGGTTAAGCGGCCTGGATGGGCAAATGATCATGGCCGCGCAAAAAGAGGAACGGCTGGGTTTTGTGGGCAATATTACGAGCATCGACCCTTCGCCCATTGAAACGGTGCTGGAGCACAATTATATCCCGATTATTTCTACGCTGGGCTGCGACGCCAACGGCAACGTGTATAATATCAACGCGGACACCGCCGCCGCGCGCATTGCCGCCGCGCTGGGCGCGGAAAGCCTGATTTCGATGTCGGATATTCCCGGCCTGCTGCGGGACGTCAGCGACGAAAACAGCCTGATATCCAAGGTCAGCGCGGACGAAGTGCCCGTGCTGGAGGAGCAGGGCGTTATTTCCGGCGGGATGATCCCAAAGGTGGATTGCTGCGTGGAGGCGCTGCGGGGCGGCGTGCGGCGGGTATTTATTCTGGACGGGCGCGTTGAGCACTCCATATTGATCGAGGTGCTGACAGACGCTGGGATTGGAACGATGTTTACGAACGAATCGCATCAGGCACAGGGAGCAAAGGAGGCCGACGCATGACCATAAGCCTTATGCGCGTGGATCATTATGACGAGGTCTATGCCCTTTGGAGCAGCATGCCGGGCATTGGACTGCACACGGACGCGGAGGATTCCCGGGAGGGAATTGCGCGTTATTTGCGGCGCAACCCCGATACCTGTTTTGTTGCGGAGGAGGCTGGCCGGATCGTTGGCGCGGTGCTTTGCGGCAACGACGGCCGGCGGGGCCACATCAACCACCTGGCTGTTGCTGCGGACTGCCGCAGCCGGGGGATTGGCCGGGCGCTCGTGGACGCTTGCCGCGCTGCCTGCCGCGCGCAGGGAATTGACAAGTGCGCGTTCCAGGTGTTCCGCAACAACGAGGCGGGCAACGCCTTCTGGGATGCGCTCGGCGCCACACGCAACGAAGCGGTGATCTATCGGATTTTAGATACGGAGGGAGCAAAATGAACACACAGGAACTGACCCGCCAATACCTCGCGCAGACTTACGCCCGCTACCCTGTCACGTTCATACGAGGGCAAGGCTCGCAGCTTTGGGACGAAGCCGGGAAACCGTATATCGACCTGGGCAGCGGCATTGCCGTCAACACGCTGGGGCTGGCCGACGAAAGCTGGGCGGCGGCGGTTTCGGCGCAGCTGACGGCGCTGGCGCATACATCAAACTATTATTATACGCAGCCGCAGGCTCAGCTGGCGCAAATGCTTTGCGAACGCGCGGGCATGCGGCGGGTATTCTTCTCAAACTCCGGCGCGGAGGCCAACGAGTGCATGCTCAAAGCCGCGCGCAAGTGGGCGGCGGATCGCTTTGGCGAAGGGGCCAGGCCCGGCATTGTTACGCTCAAAAACAGCTTTCATGGGCGCACCATGATGACACTTGCCGCAACAGGGCAGGAAGAGATGCACCGCGATTTTGGGCCGTTCCCGCAGGGGTTCCGCTACGCCGAGGCCAACGACTTGGAGGAGATGAAGGCCAAAGCCGACAGCGGCTGCTGCGCCGTTCTGCTGGAGCTGGTGCAGGGCGAAGGCGGCGTTGTGGCGCTTGACAAGGCCTATGTGCGGGCTGTGGAGGCGCTTTGCCGCGAACGGGATCTGCTGCTGCTGATTGACGAGGTGCAAACCGGCAACGGCCGCACAGGCACGTTATATGCCTTCGAGCAATACGGGATTGAACCGGATATTTTTAGCACGGCCAAAGGGCTGGCGGGCGGGCTGCCGCTGGGCGCGACACTCTTTGGGCCGCGCACGGCGGATGTGATGGATCCGGGCAGCCACGGCTCCACCTTCGGTGGGAACCCTGCCTGTTGCGCCGGGGCGCTGCATGTGCTCTCGCGCCTGGACGCCGCATGTTTGGCGCAGGTGCGCGAAAAGGGACGGTATCTCCGGGAACGGCTGAATGCCGCGCCGGGTGTGCTGGATATTTCGGGAATGGGGCTGATGGTGGGGATTGCAGCAAAGCGGCCCGCGAAAGAGATTGCCAACGAATGCTTGGAGCGGGGCGTGGTTGTGCTGACGGCAAAGAGCAAGGTGCGGCTGCTGCCCGCGCTGAATATTCCAATGGATCTGTTGGCGCGGGGACTGGATGTTTTGGTTGAGGCGCTCAGGGGATAAACGCGGGTGCAAGCCCGCAGGATCTGGGAGGCGCGAGTTTGAGCTGCAAAAAAAACAAGGGGCGCGGCAACCCGCGTCCCTTTATTTTGCTTTTTCTTAATGGTTTATATGACGGCGGTCAGGGATACCGCGACATAGGCCGTTCGGCCTTTATACAGCACCGCATAAAAGCCGTTGACCGCCGTGCTTTGCAGCAGCGGGAATGTGAGACCGCGGGCGGCGACGCCCAGCACTTCGGAGTTTGTGGTTGCCTGGGCGCGGATTTGCACGTAGTCGCCTACCACCACAACGTTGCGGCCGGTCGCCGTTGGCGGCGGGTTGGTCCGGGTGGTGGTTGTGGTATAGCGGGTTGTTGTTGGCCTTGTTGTGGAAGGCCGGGTGGTGGAACCCGCGGCAACCAGAGTGACATACCCGGCGGAGATGAAGCCGGTGCGGCCATGGTAATCGATCTGGATATAGCCGTTGATGTTTTGGCTGCCCGTGATCACAAACATGTCGCCCAGGCGCGCGCTGCCGATGATGTTTGCATTCGCGTTGGCCTGCTCGCGCACATAGACGCTCGTGGCCGTCACCTGCACCGCCGTGTAATACGCGACAGGCGGCGGAGTGGTGGTGGCGCGCTTTGTTGTGGTGGGCACGCCGCTGTTGGTGACGAATGTGACATAGTTCGATGAAATGTAGCCCGTTATCCCAAAGAAATTGATCTGGATATAGCCATTGGAACTCTGGGTGCTGGTAACGGTATATATGTCGCCCAGGTGCGCGGTGCCGACGATAGACGAGGTTGTGCTGGGCTGCGAACGCACAAAGACGCTCTTCTGGTTCACCTGCACGGCGTTGTAGCTGACGGGCTGTGTGGTGGTTGTTGTTGTGGTGTAGACGGGGTAGTTGGTTGTATAAACGGGATATTGCGGGGCAGCGGCAGCCGCCACGCAGCAGATCATAGCGCCGCTGCTCCCGGCGCCGGAGACAACCTGCGCGTAACTGGCGGAGATATAGCCCGCGCCGCCTTTGTAACTAATGGAATAAAAGCCGTTGATGGGCGTGGGGCTGAGCAGATGGAAGGTGTTGCCGTAAAAAGCCGTGCCAACGGCGACGGAATAGGCGCTGGGCTGCGAACGGACATTGACGCTGGTGGTGATCACTTGCAGTGTGCTGCCGGTTGGATGGGCGGGGGCAGCCGCCGTGCCGCCGCTCAGGTTGCCCTGCGCGCCTGTGGTGGTATAGCGGGTGGAGACATAGCCTGTCCGTCCGTTAAAGCTGATCTCGTAAAATCCGTTGATCGGCGTGTAGTTGAGCAGCGCATACTGCGCGCCATAATAGACCGTGCCGATGGCGGTGGAGTTCGCGTTGGGCTGGGAGCGCACGTTCAGGCTGGTGGTGGTGACCGTCACCATGCCGGCGGCGGGCTGGCCAACCGTTGCCGCGCTCCCTTGCAGCGCGACATAGCGCGTGGAGATATAGCCTGTCCGGCCATGATAGTTGATCTGGTAAAAGCCGTTGTTCACAGCGCCGCTGGTCAGGGTGAACGCCGCGCCGGTGAGCGCGGTGCCGAGCAGGGCGGAATTTGCATTGGGCAGCGCGCGCACAAAGACGCTGGTAGATGTGACGCGCACCGTTTGCCCCGCCGCGGCCGCCTGCGCCGGAACAAGCGACGCCGTCACCAAGCTAAGCGCCAGCAGCATTGCGGCCAAAAGACTGACAGCCCGACGGATTCGTTGCGTTTTCATAAGAGAGACCTCCCAATCCGATGTAGTTTATCTTCTGTTTTTATAAGTCAGAAAGAGCAGCAGCAAACATATTTTGCTGAAATAAAGCCCGCGCCGCCGCAGTATTTGATGCTGTAAAAGCCGTTGACAGGGCAGCCGCTGAGCAGGGTAAAGGTTTGGCCGCAATTGGCCGTGCCAACAATCGCAGAAGAGGTGTTGGACTGCGAGCGGACATTGACGCTGGTGCCGATCACACGGATGGTACCGCCCGCATATGTTTGCCGGTAATATGGCTGCATTTGCTGATATTGCTGCGATGGCTGCGTTTGCTGATAAGACTGATAAGGCGAGACAAAGCGCGCGGAAATATAGCCTGTCCGCCCTTTGTAACTGATCTGATAAAACCCGTTGCTTATGTTATAGTTTTGCAATGGAAACCGATCGCCCCGAAAAACTGTGCCAATGGCCTGGGAATAGGCGCTGGGCTGCTGACGGATGTTCAGGCTGCGCGTATTGACGGTGACTGTATCGGCGCTTGCGGCCTGTGCGGGCACAGCCGCCGCAAAGCACAAAATCAGCGCCAGAATGGCAAATATTCCGCCGATTCGACGCGCTTTCCACTTTTTTGGCATAAAACACTCCTCCGACCCATCGATTTAACCGTTTAAAATGTCGCAGACCAGAAATTGCAAGAATAGTCTACCATAAATTGCAGGAACTGTCAAGGGGTTTTTTCCGAGTTCCTGCGGTAATTGATATAAAAATTTAGGTTCTTTTAGACAAACGTTCAGAAACGATTCGTTCCAGCAGTTCTATCACCTCTGGTCTGTATTACCGGATTTATGCAAAAAAGTAAATGCAGTTGCTATGTCCGAAGCCGCGCATCCCCCTTGACAAGCTTCCTCAATCCTGTTATAATATCAAGGAGCGTGCATTTGCGCGCTATGGTGTTTTATGATTTTGAGGAGGTTATTTATGGTCAAGAAAGTCAGCAAACTCCCCTTTCGCGGCACGCCTGATCAGGCGGCGCAGCTGGAAGCGGTGATCGCCGAACACAAAAGCGATCCAAGTCAGCTCATGGCCGTCATGCAAAAGGCGCAGGCAATTTATGGCTATCTGCCCTACGAAGTGCAGGTCATGATTGCCGACGGCATGGAAATCCCCCTGGAAAAGGTCTACGGCGTGTCCACATTCTACGCGCAGTTTGCCCTTTCGCCCGCAGGCAAATACGCAATATCTGTGTGTTTGGGCACGGCGTGCTATGTCAGAGGCGCGCAGGCGGTGTTCGATCATTTGCAGGAGCTGCTGGGCATTGGCCCGGGCGAGTGCACCGAAGACGGTCTGTTTTCGCTCGAAGCCTGCCGCTGCATCGGCGCTTGCGGGCTGGCGCCTGTGATGATGATCAACAGCGAAGTCTATGGCAACCTGACGCCGGAAAAACTGGAAGGCATCCTTGCCAAATACAGGGATTGAAAGGAGTGACTGATTAATGACCGCAACTGAACTGAACGTCCTGCGGGATTCCGCCAAAGCAAAACTGACCGCCGGCAGCGCCAGCGGCCCCGCCGCGCGCATTGTTGTTGGCTACGCCACATGCGGTATTGCCGCAGGCGCAAAACCAGTGTTGGAGTCCCTTAAAAAAGAGTTGGCCGATCTGGGCCTGACCAACGTTTCCGTGGAGGAAGTTGGCTGCATCGGCATGTGCCAATATGAGCCAATCGTCGAGGTCTACACCCCCGGCGCTGAAAAAGTTACCTATGTGAAAATGACCGCAGGGCGCGCCGCCCGCGTGGTGAGCAGCCACATCGCCAACGGCAAAGTGGTGGCAGAATACACCATCGGCGCGGCAACCGGCGAAGCTCCCGAGGGGGGCGTTATCCCGCTGAGCGAAACCGCCTTTTATAAAAAACAGCGCCGCGCCGCGCTGCGCAACTGTGGCGTAATTAACCCGGAAAGCCTGGAAGACTACATCGCCATGGATGGCTATCAGGCGCTTGCCAAAGCGCTGACTTCCATGCAGCCGGGCGATGTTATCCAGGTTCTGAAAGACAGCGGCCTGCGCGGGCGCGGCGGCGGCGGATTCCCAACGGGGACAAAATGGAGCTTTACCGCAGCGCAGCCCCCCGGCAAAAAATACGTGGTCTGCAACGCCGACGAAGGCGATCCCGGCGCGTTCATGGATCGCTCCGTGCTCGAAGGCGATCCGCACAGCGTGGTGGAAGCCATGGCTCTTTGCGGCTTTGCCACCGGATCGGATGAAGGCTATGTCTATGTGCGCGCGGAATACCCCATTGCGGTGCTGCACCTCGAAAAAGCCATAGCGGATGCGCGCGCCGCGGGCCTTCTGGGCAAAAATATTCTGGGCACCGATTTTTCGTTTGATCTGCATATTCGTTTGGGCGCGGGCGCGTTTGTCTGCGGCGAAGAGACGGCGCTGATGACCTCCATCGAGGGCAACCGCGGCGAACCTCGTCCCCGGCCGCCTTATCCGGCCATCAAGGGCCTGTTTGGTAAGCCCACCACCGAAAACAACGTGGAAACCTTTGCCAATGTGCCGCAGATCATTCTGCGCGGCGCGGAACACTTCAACTGCGTGGGAACCGAAAAATCCAAGGGAACAAAAGTATTCGCCCTGGGCGGGAAGATCACCAACACCGGCCTGGTCGAAATCCCCATGGGCACAACGCTGCGCGAAATCATCGAAGAAATCGGCGGCGGCATCCCCAACGGCAAGCGGTTCAAGGCGGCTCAAACAGGCGGCCCCTCCGGCGGATGCATCCCCGAAGCGCTCATCGACACGCCCGTGGACTACGACAACCTGTCAGCCATCGGCTCTATGATGGGTTCCGGTGGGCTTATCGTTATGGACGAAGACAATTGCATGGTGGATATGGCGCGCTTCTTCCTCGATTTTACAGTGGACGAAAGCTGCGGCAAGTGCAATCCCTGCCGCATTGGCACCAAGCGCATGATGGAACTGTTGGAAAAAATCACCGAAGGCAACGCCACGCTGGAAGATCTGGATAAGCTGGAAGAACTGGCGTATCATATCAAAGAAAACAGCCTTTGCGGCCTGGGCCAAACAGCCCCCAACCCCGTGTTGGCCAATATGCGGCACTTCCGCGACGAATTCGTTGCCCATGTGGTCGAAAAAAAGTGCCGCGCGGGCGTTTGCAAAGCGCTGCTGAACTACTATATTATCCCCGAAAAGTGCAAGGGCTGCACCGCCTGCAAACGCGTCTGCCCGGTCAACGCCATCACCGGCAACGTGAAGGAACCGCACGTCATCAACACCGATTTGTGCATCAAGTGCGGCGCGTGCCAGGCCACCTGCAAATTCGGCGCGATCATTAAGCAATAAGAAAGGAGCGTGTTCATTATGGCAATATCTGAAGCGGTAAAAACCGTAAACTTGAAGATCAATGGCATGGATGTGACCGTGCCCGCCGGGAGCACAATCCTGGAAGCCGCACGCAGCATCGGCCTCGAAATCCCCACCCTGTGTTATCTCAAGGAGATCAACGAAATCGGCGCGTGCCGCATTTGCGTGGTTGAGGTGAAGGGCGCGCGCAGCCTGGTCACAGCCTGCGTTTTCCCCGTGGCCGAGGGCATGGAAGTGTTTACCAACACCGAAAAAGTCCGCCGCAGCCGCAAGCTGACGCTGGAGCTTATCCTGAGCACCCACGACAAAAACTGCCTGAGCTGCGTGCGCTCCGGAACCTGCGAGCTTCAGCAGCTCTGCAAGGAGTTCGGCGTTGACGATCCGGATTATTACAAAGGCGAAAACATCCGCTACGAATTCGACGACTCCATGGCACATATGGTGCGCGACAACAACAAGTGCATCTTGTGCCGCCGCTGCGTTGCCGCCTGCGACAACCAGTGCATTTCCGTCATCGGCGCCAACGCCCGCGGATTCGATACCCACATCAGTTCGCCCTTCGACCGCGATCTGGATTCCGTCAGCTGCATCAGCTGCGGCCAGTGCATCGTCAACTGCCCCACGGGCGCAATCGTAGAAAAGGACGAAACGGCAAAGGTGATTGCCGCCATCAACGATCCCTCCAAGTTCGTTGTCGTGCATACAGCCCCGAGCATTCGCGTCACGCTGGGCGAGGCCTTCGGCATGAAGATTGGCACAAACGTGCAGGGCAAAATGGTTGCCGCGCTGCGCCGCCTGGGCTTCAACAAAGTGTTCGACACCGACTTCGGCGCGGATTTGACCATCATGGAAGAAGCCAACGAGCTGGTTGAGCGCGTAAAGAACGGCGGCGTGCTGCCGATGATCACTTCCTGCTCCCCGGGCTGGGTCAAATATTGCGAGCACTATTACCCGGATCTTCTTCCGCACCTTAGCTCCTGCAAATCGCCCCAGCAGATGCAGGGCGCTGTTCTGAAAAGCTGGTATGCCCAAAAGATGGGCATTGATCCCAAAGATATGTTTGTGGTGGGCATCATGCCCTGCACGGCCAAAAAGTTTGAGAACAAGCGCGATCACCAGCATGCCGTGGACGGCCTGCCGGATGTTGACGTTTCGCTGACCACCCGCGAGCTTGCCCGCATGATTGAAAGCGCCGGCATCTTTTTCCGCGATCTGCCCGATGAAGACTACGATAACCCGCTGGGCGAAGCCACGGGCGCGGCGGTCATCTTCGGCGCCACCGGCGGCGTGATGGAAGCGGCGCTGCGCACGGCGGTGGAAACCATCACCGGCGAACAGCTGCCCAATGTTGATTTCACACAGGTGCGCGGCACCGAGGGCGTAAAAGAAGCCGAATATGAGGTTGGCGGGCTGCAAGTAAAAGTGGCTGTCGCCAGCGGCACAAAGAACGCAAAAATCCTAATGGATAAAGTGCGCGCGGGCGAAGGCGGCTACACCTTCATCGAGATCATGGGCTGCCCGGGCGGCTGCGTCAACGGCGGCGGTCAGCCTATCCAGCACGCCGTTGTGCGCAATTTCCACGATTTGCGCACTCTGCGCGCGCAAACCCTCTACGAAGCCGACCGGAGCCTGCCTCTGCGCAAGAGCCACGAAAGCCCCGCCATCAAGATGATCTACAGTGAATTCCTGGGCCAGCCTGGCAGCCACAAAGCCCACGAGCTGCTCCACACGGAATACACGCCCCGTCCCAAGTACAACTAGGAGTTAGGAGGCAGGAGGCAGAAATCCCTGATTTCTGTCTCCGCTTTCGTGTATGAAAAAATACATTGCCGCCATCCTTGCCGTCGTTATTCTGGCGGGCGCTGCTGTGTTGGCATATTTGGTCATTCTGGCGGCGGACGGCGCGTTTTTGGATGACACGCCAAAGCGGTATACCGGCTTTGCCATGGGCAGCGTGCTGGAACAAACCTACTGGAATCAGGAACACGGGCAGTGGGAAGCAGAGCGCAGCGAACGGGTGGCGCGGGCGGTTGCGCAGACAGAAGAGGAACTGAACGCCGCCCGCGAAGCCCCGTCGGAACTCCAACAGCTGATGGAAGCCAGCGGCGGCGCGTTCAACCCTTACCTGAAAGCGCTGACGGCGCTTTGGAACATCGACAGCAAAGACGGCAGTCCGCCGCGCGTGCCAACAGAAGAAGAAATTCAGGCGGCGCTGCAAACCAAACAACTGGATCCCGGCGCTTATGGCAAGGGCATGGCCTGCGACGCAGCTTGGAAGGTTTTGGCCGAAGCGGGGAACGACCGCTTGCCGCTCCCCAAAACGCTCGTCAATTTGGGCGGGAACATTTGCGCGCTCGGGATAACCCACGAATTCCGAATCGCCCTGCGCGACCCCAAAGGCGGCCCAAACGACACACTGGGGCTGTTCACCTTCCGGGGAACCCGATGCATTAGCACCAGCGGCTCCTACGAAAAATATTTTGAACAGGGCGGCAAGCGCTATCACCATATTTTTGATCCCCAAACAGGGCGCCCGGCGCAGCGTGATCCGGGGCTGGTCAGCGTAACCATTGTCAGCCAAAGCGGCGCGATTGGCGACGCGCTTTCCACCGCCTGCTTTGTTCTGGGATACGAAGCAAGCTTGCCGCTGCTGGGGCAATACGGCGCTGACGCGTTATTCATTTACGAAAACGGCGCGGTGAAAAACGCCGGGCATGCGCGGGATTATTTTAAGCTGCAAAACAACGCCTATCACTGGGAATAAGCGGATTCAAATTTGGTTATGGGGAAACTGCTATGAAGCGCGGCGACTGGATGGTTTTGACGTGCTGCCTGCTGCTGGCGGGCGCGCTGGCGTTGCCAAAGCTTTGGCCCGCCGGCCATCCCGAGGTGTTCGTCAACGGCAACCAAATCACCGGCAGCGTAACGGTCAATGGCGTTGCGATTGACGCGCAAAGCGGCCGCGCCCGGGTAAAAAGTTCTCCCTGCCGGGACAAACTCTGTGTGCGCGCGGGCGAAATTTCCCGCCCCGGGCAGGTGATCGTCTGTCTGCCGCAAAAAGTTGTGATTGAAATCAGAGGATCCGGTGGCAGCGGCGTAGACGCGCAAGCCTACTAGGCGGAAGGGATTAGGAGGCAGGGATGGGAAGACGGGGGGCAGGGGAGCGAACGCCTGCAAAGCGCGCCGCGCTGCTGGGCGTGCTCACAGCGGCCGCGCTGGCGCTGGGCTTTGCCGAAAGCTTCCTTGTGCCCATGCTGCCATTCGGCGTAAAACCCGGGCTTTCCAATATTGCCGTCATGCTGGCAAGCACAGTGTTGGGCTGGCCTGCGGGTTTGGCGATCGCTCTGGCAAAAGCGGCCTTCGCGGGCGCCACCCGCGGCCTGACCGCCATGCTGCTCAGCGGAGCGGGCGGCGTTTGCAGCGCGCTGCCAGTGGGAATTTTAATGCAACACAAACAAAAGCATCCCGATGTTCCGTTGAGCGAGCCGGGCATTGGCATATTGGGCGGCGTAACGCACAATTTTGCGCAGCTGCTTGTTGCCAGATTGCTCGTTGGCACGCCGGCGGTTTGGGGGTTGGCGCCGCTGCTGATCGTCGCCGGAGCTGCCGCCGGGGCCGTAACAGGCATGTTGATGAAATTATTGCGCCGCAGCATGAAACCTGCTAAAAAAAGTCAAGCCCCAAATGCAGGAAAATTGTAGAGGAGATATGCCATGAAACGAAGGCACAGCGAAGCAGGCCCGCAGCCACCATAAAGGCGGCGCTGCGCGC
>JAIRPV010000039.1 GCA_031256825.1 Oscillospiraceae bacterium
CTGCTGTAGGACACGTAACCAAACCACAGCGTCTGCTGATAGTGTGGGCTATCCTTCGCTTATCAAATCTTTTGAAAGGACGTATGATGAATCCCACTTGTTCATTATACAAGGACACACAATGCATAACCCAGATTCCGACTACGCTTTCAACAAGCGCAGTGAACATATTGCCTATCGTTCAGTCGATGGCTCGACCATCGAAATTCGGCCAGAAGATTGCCCCGATTTCGAGCGCTGGAAGGCATTCAGCGACGCAGCCTACCACGACAGCGAACTGCTCGAGCAGCGCACCACCCGGCGCAATGTTTCGATGTTCGACCTGCCGGATCGCGAAGCCGCCATTGAAGATATCCCCGTTTTCGATGAGCCGTCGCCAAATTCCCGAACCATCGAAAACGCGATGGCAGCGCTCGGCTGCCTCACCGAAACCCAGCGCCGCCGCTATCTGCTGCACGTCCGGGACGGTCTAACCACTCGTCAAATTGCACAAGCGGATAGGGTTTCTCAGCACGCTGTTATGGGCAGTTTGCATGAATCTGAGCGGCGCATCAAAATTTATTTGAAAAACGCCTTCTCAAACGGCCCCAAAAATGAGGATTAGCGAGGGAGTAAATCCTCCCCACACTCCGCGTTGCGGCCACCTTGAAAACCGAATAGTTCCGTTTAGCAAATACGTTGCCTTTGCCGCCTTGACACACAAGAAACTGGGCGAGCCGAAGAAGCGACCGCGCCACGACCCCTTCTTATAATAGAAAGGCGAGCGACCACGGCCAGAGCTTCAACAGCCGATCAGCAATCGGCAGGGCCATGACAAGCAAAGGTTACAATGATACTTCCGCAGAGTCGAGCCCGAGGGCCAGACTGCGGGCCGCGTGAAGGGGCCGGTGAAATTCCGATGAAGGCTGCCAAGCCGTTTGCTAGATGCCCTGCTAGACTTTAGATGTTAGATTTTAGACATTAGACTTCTAAACTATAGCACGTTCAAGGGAGCCGAGGGCGAATTTTGAACAAACGCAAAACGACTATGCAGGGCGGTTTGGCACCGCTGAGCTGCCCTGCTATCTATTATAGAGGAAAGAACTGACATGAAGAACGAAATCCAACGCGGCGGCGTGTACTACGCCGACCTGGAACCCGTGCTAAGCAGCGAACAGGGCGGGCGGCGACCGGTGCTGGTGCTGCAAGCAGATGATCACAATCGCACCAGCCCGACCACGATCATCGCACCCATCACCGGGCAGAGCAAACCAGATTTGCCGGCCCATGTGCGCCTGAATGCCCGCTTTCTCTCGCCGCCGTCCATCGCGCTGCTCGAACAGATCCGCACGGTGGACAAGCGGCGCTTGGGCGACTACATCGGCACAATCAGCCGGGCCAAACTGCGCGAGGTGGAGCAAGCCGCCTGCGCCATTTTGGGAATCACAGATTTGGAGGAATTGTCACAATGAACGATCAACTCAACCGCAACGCCGCCTTCATTTGGAGCCTGCAAATGCTCCGGCGCCTGTGCGCGACGCGCATCATCACGCCCGAAGAATACGAGCGCATTCTTGTTCTGACCACCCAGCACTACCAGCCCACGCTGTGTTCTGTGTTGTGATTGTAACTTCTGGTTTTGGGCTGGATTCGAACCGCCGTTTGTGGTATTGTTGGCTTGCGCCGATTGCGGCGACAAAACTGAGAGGAAAATGCTTATGAATGTCACAACGATCCCCGCCGACGCGCAAGCGCCAAACCAACTGCGCATGGCCGCCTACTGCCGGGTCAGCAGCGACAGCGCCGACCAGAAAAACTCCTACGCCGCGCAGGTCAAGTTCTACACGGAGTTCATTGCTTCAAAGCCCGAATGGCTCCTCGCGGACATTTTCGCCGACGAAGGCCTGACGGGCACCCGCGCCGACAAGCGAGACGACTTCCAGCGCATGCTGGCTGACTGCAAACGGGGCAAGATTGACCGGATTTTGTGCAAAAGCGTCTCGCGCTTTGCGCGCAACACCGCCGACTGCCTGACGGCTGTTCGGCTGCTGAAAGGCCTGGGCGTGACCGTCCTGTTCGAGGATGAGGGCATCGACACCGCCGACATGAAGGACGAATTCTGGCTGACCATGCAGGGCATGGTGGCGCAGGGCGAAAGCCAGTCGATCTCCCAAAACCTGCGCTGGGGCTACCAGCGGCGCATGCAGGCCGGGGAGTTCCTCACCTGCAATGCGCCGTTCGGGTACAAGCTGGTCGGCAGCTCGGGGCTGGAAATTGTTCCGGAAGAAGCCGAAGTTGTGCGTCGGATTTTCGCGATGCACCTCGCTGGCCTGGGACGGCAGAAAATCTGCGACGCCCTCAACGCTGAGCAGGCCGCAGGCCGCCGATGGGATGCCAGCAGTTTGCGCCACATCCTCAGAAGCGAAAAATATATTGGCCACTCGCTGGTGCAGAAAACCTTCACAACAGACACGCTGCCCTACAAAAAGATGCGCAACCAGGGCCAGCAGCCGCAGTTCTATATCGAAAACAGCCACGAACCCATCATCGACCAGGCCACATTCGAGGCCGCCCAGCGCCTGCAAGCGGGCAGCAAAACCAACTACCGCCCAACAACCTACCCTCTGACCGGCAAACTGCGCTGCCCCGATTGCGGCGCGACCTTCCGCAGGCAAGTCATCAACGGAAAAGCGCGGTGGATGTGCACAAATTATTTGCAGGGAAAAACGGCCTGCACACCCCTTCGGATCTTCGAGTCGGCGGCCCACGAAGCCTTCCTCCTGCTGATAAACAAGCTGATCGCCCACCGCGCTTACCTCCTCGCGCCGCTGATCGAGCAGCTGGAGGCCCTGTCCGTCAAGGCGAACGGCACCGAGAAAAAGGTCTACCAGATCGACCAGCAGCTGGCCGGGCTGACGGCCCAAAACCTCGCGATCACGCGCCTGTACAACAAGGGCATCCTGGACGGCGCGGCCTTCACGGCACAGACCGGCAAGCTGAGCGGCCAGATCGCGGAGCTGCGCGCCCAGCGCCGCGCCGCCCTGCGCATCAACGACAACGACGACCAACTGAACGAACTCCGCGCCCTGAATGACCGGCTCGCCGAGTTGGAATTTCAGGGCGATTTTGACGCCGAGCTGTTTCGCGCGGTGGTGCAGCGCATCGTGCCGGGGCCTACGGAGCTGAAATTTACCCTGCCCGGCGGCCTTGTGCTGACCGAAGCGATCCCCAATCAGGAAAGGCGGTGGAAACGTTGAAGAACCGTTACACGGCCCCCTTCGGCTATGCCATCGAGATGGGTCGATTGGCCATACATCCCGGCGAGAGCAAAATTGTGCGGCAGATTTTCGCCGATTACCTCGCAGGGCAGTCTTTGAAGCAAATCGCCGAAAGCCTTGCGCAGCAAGGGGTTGAGTACCTGCCGGGGGAATCTGCATGGAACAAAAACCGCGTCAAGCGCGTTCTCGAGGACGCCCGTTACCTGGGCGCCGGGGAGTTTCCCGCGCTGGTGTGCGAAGCAGACTTTCACGCTGTGCAGAACCAAAAGCAGGAGCGCAACGACCGCAGGGCGATCCCGGAAAGCCATGTCAGCCAGCTCACTTTGCCAGTGTACTGCGCCGCTTGCGGTGAAGTGATGAAGCGGCAGCACAAAGCGCGGCTGCCCGTTCAGGAGTCCTGGCAATGCCCCTGCGGCGCGAAAATCTGGCTGGCCGACAGCGATTTGCTGCGTGAAATTACGGAAATCCTAAACCGGCTGATCGCCAACCCGGCGCTGATTTCAGAGCAGCAAGAGCCGCCGGACGAGGCCAGGCAGCTCGGGATCCGGCGGCTGCAAAACGAAATTGGCCGACAAATGGAGGGCTTCGACTTCGACCGAGACGCGGTGCAGCAGGATATTTTCGCGCTGGCGGCGGCAAAATTCGCGGCCCTGCCCAGCGGCCCCGCAACCACATATTTGCTCCGAGGGTTGTTTGAGAAATCAGCAACCCTCGATGCATTTTCCCGCGAGCTGCTGGAGGCGGCGGCCCTGCAAATCGTGCTGGGCGGCGGCGGGATATTTCTGAAACTGAAAAATAAACAAGTTGTTGGGAAGGATGACGACGATGGAAGCGCCACAGAAAACGGTGCGCATGATCCCGGCGAAGCCTGAGCCGCAAACGCGCCGGGCACACCACCAGGACAACACGGCAGCCTATTGCCGCGTTAGCACGGACAAGGACGAGCAGCAGCTCAGCTACGAAAATCAGTGCGCATTTTACACGGATTTTATCCAGAAAAACCCAGAATGGCGCTTCGCGGGCATTTTCGCCGACGAGGGAATCACCGGCACCTCGACCATGAAACGCGACGGCTTCAACCGCATGATCCGGCAGTGCAGGGCCGGGCGGATCGATTTGATCCTCACGAAAGCCATTTCGCGCTTCGCCCGCAACACCGTGGACGCGCTGCACTACGTTAGACAGCTGAAGGCCATGGGCATCGGCGTGATTTTTGAGAAAGAGGGCATCGACACCCGCAAGGCCACCAACGAGTTTCTGCTGACGATTTTCGCCAGCCTGGCCCAGGCCGAAAGCGAGTCCATCAGCCAAAATGTCAAGCGCGGCAAGCAATGGAGCGCCGCCCAGGGCAACGTCAGCATGCCCTACGCGAGCTTCCTCGGGTACCGCAGAGGGCCGGACGGCAAGCCCGAAATCGTGCCCGAGGAAGCCGCTGTGGTGCGCGAAATTTACGAGCGGTTTCTCTCCGGCGACAGCCTGCTGACAATCGCGCAAAGCCTTACCACACAAGGCATTCGCACCCCGCGCGGCTGCGAAATCTGGGCGATCACCAGCATCCGCAGCATCCTGCGCTCGGAGAAATACAAGGGCTGCGCCTTGCTCCAGAAGACCTATATCGAGGACTGCATCAGCAAAAAAGTGCGGGTCAACCACGGCGAGCTGCCGCAATATTATATTGAAAACAGCCACCCCGCGATCATCGAGAGGGCCATCTGGGATCGCGCGCAGGAGGAGCTGGCCCGGCGCGCGGGCAAGCGAAAAGTGAAGGAAGTCGGCACAAAAACCGAGCAGGGTAAGTATTCTTCGAAGTATGCACTGACCGAGCTGCTCGTCTGCGGCGACTGCGGAACGCCCTATCGGCGTGTAACATGGAGCCGCAACGGGCAAAAGAAAATCGTCTGGCGCTGCATCAACCGCTTGGACTACGGCACGAAATATTGCAAGAAGTCGCCAACGCTGAAAGAAGATGCGGTGCAGGCGGCGGTGGTCAAAGCCTTGACCCACCTGGCTCTGGACGAAACCGGGGCCATGGAAAATCTGCGGCTGCTCATCGAGGCGGGCATGCGGGGCGACGCCCCGGACGAGCGCGCGGCCCTGCGCCTGCGCATCGCCGAGCTGACCAGCGCAATGCTGGAACTGGTGGCGGCCAACACGGTGGGCGGCGTTGACGACGAGGGCGACGATGCGCAATATGCCGGGCTGAGCGCGGAAATCCAGGCCCTGCAAGCGCGGGCGGATGAGCTGGACGGCGCCCGGAAAGACAACGAACGGGCCATCGCCGACTTGGAGGGCATAATCGAAGCGGCGGAAAAAGTGAAGTTTCTTGCCATGGCCTTTGATGATAAAATCGTGCGCCAGTTGATCGCATGTGTGAAGGTGGTTTCCGGCGAGAAGCTGTTGGTGATCTTCAGGAGCGGGCTGGAGAAGGAGGTCGCGATGAGCTGAAAATATGGGTTGTGTTTGGGGAGATTTTGTGCTATAATATAGGTGAAAGTGGCGCAGCTCGCGAACACCATCGCCGCCAACGCCCTGATTGGCAGGGAAAAGTCGGCGGTGCTCTGCTGCCTGGAGGATGATGAGACGCCGCCGGGGCTTCGGCAGACATTGTTCCATGAACTCGCGCATATTTTCTGCGCCAAATCGGAGATGGACGGCGAGCATTTCATCGATATTTACGGCAGTGGCACCCCGCCCGAAAACCCCGATATGACCCCCGAGGAACGCCAATATGACGGGCTTCTTGTGGCCGGGCACGCCATCTGGTCGGAGTTCATCGCGCAATTTTTTGCCCTGCTGTTCACGGAGCCGGAGGACTACCGCATCGCCGATGTGACAGGCTATGCGAAAGAATTTGTGCCTGAAATCGCGGCCGTGATCGGCGGGGACGGAAAAGCCGCCTTTGCCATGGTGGCGGCGGCCCTGCTGACCTGCGTAGACGCGAACAACACGCGATCCCGCTCGAAGCTGCTGCGAACTTTATTCCCGCAGGATATGTCGCTCGGATCGGATCTCCGACGCATGTTCAGCGAGTGTCTGGCACTGCTGCAAGGCCGGCTCGACAACGAAAAGCCTTGGAAAATAACCGAGGAATTCATCGCGGAGCTGGGCGCAAAATATTTTGAGTTCAAGACGAAGTATGCTATGCAGCTTTGGGGCAGTTTTATGTGACTGAGAGCGGAGTAAGTTTTCTAAATTAATGGCCACGAGCATGAAGATGGTTTTGAGGATTTGCCCCGGAATAAATACCGTCTGATACGGTGTTGTATTTTGTGTATGTAAACCTTGGTAACGCGCTTGTATCTTTTTTGTAGTGGGGAGGCATGATTGCACGTCACATATACTGTCAGAACAGTAACCGAAGAACCCCTATAACGGGGGTTCTTTGGCTTTTCGGGGCCGATTTCTCGCCCGGTTTGGCGCTTGACAGGACTGATTCTCTGCTTGAGCCCCGGCGCAGTACGCGACAG
>JAIRPV010000006.1 GCA_031256825.1 Oscillospiraceae bacterium
CGCCTTTGCGGCTTCATATTCCGCTTCGCTCATGTGGTATACTTTCATTTTCTTCACCCTCTGCTATTATACCACATCTTCGCGCTGTTGTCTATAGGTTTGTCGGGGGATAGTATAAAAACAAGAACGGGAGGGATGCTCGATCGGCTGGTTCAAAACGCTCGTGGGCAGGTTTGTCCCCGACGAAACCATGGGGCATTTGCGGGAAGGCATGCGCCATCCCCTTCGCTGGCTGCGCGGCGAAGGGATTCCGAGCGATCATGTGACGCCGTGGGAATTGCTGCTCAACGCTGTGTCGCAGGCGTTCGGCACTTCGTCCGACGGGTATACCGGCAAACAGGACTTTTTGTTCAAAGAAGTCTATCATGTTCCGCCCAACCTGATTTCGCTGGGCGGCGTCATTTCGTCTATCTGGGACGGCGTCAACGACCCGCTGGTGGGATCCTGGATGGATCGCAAGCGCTTTGGTTCCCAAGCGCTGCGCACGATCATGCGTATTTCTGCTGTCACCGGGCATGTGTTCAACATCATCCAGATGATCGACGGCGGAATGAGCCCCTTGCAGCATGTGGTGCTGCTGACGGCATGCAAAATGGCGCAGGATATCATTGGCACCATGGACATGGTAGCCGGCAAAAAGATTGTTGCGGGCATCAGCCCCATTACACAGCAGCGCGGGCGCGTTAGCGTTTGGAAAGCCATGGGCGGGCAGGTGGCCTGGCCGATTGCCAACGCGGCCAATGTTCTGATGGGGTTCAGCAGCGTCTTTCACCTGACGGACTACCAGATCATCTTTGTTGGCGCGGCCATTTTGTTGCCCTTCGGCATTCTTTCGTCTTTTTTGCCAACGTTTGTACGCCAGCGGGTGGATTATTCGCAGGAAGCGCAGACGGAAGAAGCGCGGGGCAAAAAGCGCTCCCTTGCGGAAACGTTCCAGGTGCTCAAATACAACAGATATTTTATTGCCAACACCGTCGCCAATTTTATCACGGTGTTTTCCCCCAACATGGGCGACGAAACCATGATTTACCGCTACCTTATGCCACACATGAAGCTGTTCGGCAAAGATATGGGCGGCGAGGCGCTGCTGGTGTTTAAACAGATGCTGGCGGGGCTACCCAGCACCATTTTGCGCCCGTTTAACCGGCAGCTCATCAATAAGCTGGGCGGGCCGCTGCGCGCGCAGCAGATCAAAACCGGGATGGATATTGTTTTAAACCTGGTGAAATTTTTTGCGGGATATAAAACATGGCCGCGGTTTTGCCTTGTGATGCTGTGCGAATCCCTGCTCTATTGCGGCGTGAACTGGGATGGCGTGGCGCAGGATATGCTCACCTATGAATTTTATGACTATGTGGAATTGCAGACCGGCGAGCGCACCGAAGGCGTGACCTCGGCTGTGGATAATCTGTTCACAAAAATTGTCACCAACAACATCGGGCTGGCAACGGGCAACGCCTTTTTGGCCTGGACAGGCTACAAAGGCGGCTATAAAGAGGCGGGAACGCGCCCGCCCAAGCGCTATTTGAACTATATGTGGCCGATGTACACGCTCGTTCCTGTGCTGGACAGCTCCATTTGGATGCTGGCGCGCAGTTTTGTGAAGTGGAAGCCGGAAGACGGCCTGCGCACGGAGCGGGCGCTGACCGAGCGGCGCGCGGCCACGGAACAGGCGAAAGCGGAGCAGGAACGGGAACTTGCGCCAACATAACTGATCGCCTGTTACGAACAGGGATCCTTCCGGAACAATCCCAAAAAGCGAGCCCACAGGCTGGGCTTTTTCAGCGGTTGCCCGGGCCGCGCCAGTTCAACTGTCTCCCGCACAATCAGCGGCGCTTCCGCCAGAAGCGTTTCGCCATCGTAATACCGCGCCGTACCAATCACTTTGCCCGCTTGCAGCGGCGCGTATTCAAAGGGCCGCAGCAGAATCACCCTTGTGATGTGGAAGGGCATCACGCGCACGTTCGCAACGGGCGTTTCGGCCAGAACAACATCTGCGCAGCGCGCCATTCCCCCTGCCACGGGCACGCGCGCGATGGTTTGCGCGGGGTCATCGAGCGCCACCGGATGGAACTGCGCAAAGCCATAATCATAGAGCTTGCGGTGATCCTGCCAATCGCCGGGCGCGCTCAGCGTCACGGCCACAAGCGTGCGGCCATCGCGTTCCACGGCGCTGACCAGGCACCGCCCGGCGGCCTTTGTGAATCCTGTTTTTATGCCAACGCAGCCCGGCAGCTCCCGCACCAGGCGGTTATGATTATAAAGCGAGCGCTGATAGGGCGGGCTGCCATAGGCCGCGCGCACCATTTCCTGCCCGCAGATTTCGCGGAACGTGGGGTTGCGCAGCGCCTCCGCGCCGAGGAGCGCCATATCGTAGGCTGTGGAATAGTGGCCCTGCGCATCCAGCCCGGAAGGGGTAACAAAGTGGGTGCGGGTCATGCCAATCGCCCGGGCGCGTTCGTTCATCAAAATAGCAAAGTCTGTCAGCGAACCCGCCAGATGGATGGCTGCGGCCTGCGCGGCGTCGTTGCCGCTGGACATCAGCATGCCGCAGGCAAGGGCGTAGCGGCTCACCGTGTCGCCCGCCCGAAGGCCCATGGATGTGCCCTCCACGCGCACCATCTCATCCGTTACCCGGAAGGTGCGTTCGGGTTCCCCCGCTTCGAGCAAAAGCAAGGCCGTCATAATTTTTGTTGTGCTGGCCATGGGGGTTTGCGCGTCGCAATCTTTGGCGTAAAGCGCCCGCCCCGTCTCCGCGTCGAGCAGCACGGCATATTGGGCCGAAAGCCCCAGCGGATCCTTCGGCGCGGCGGGCAACGCCAACACCACAGGCGCCGCTGCGGCAACAGCCGCCAACAGCGCCAGGCATGTTATCATTTTACGTATCCGCAATTTGTCCACCTGCCTTTGTCCCATTTCTATGGGACGGGCCGGACAAATATGCCAAATTGGCAGGAAATGTGGATGGGCTTACTGCTCTTTCTCTTGGAATTGCGCGACCGCTTCGGCAATCACGGCGTCGTCGTTTTTGCCAAACTTATCGACGAGCTTATTGACCGTGCCAGATACCTTGTCCACCAGATCCGGCACCATGCCGATCATTCGTTCCACAGAACTTTCTTCGGTGGAAATGTGCCTGACCGTGATTTCGCCGCCGGAAACGATCAGGAAGCACACGGGGGTGATGGAAACGCTGGCTCCGCCGCCGCCGCCGAAGAGCTCCTGGTTGTTTTTTGAGGGGAAATCGGAGCCGCCGGAAGCAAAGCCGTAGACGGCTTTTGAAACGGGGATCACCTTTACGTCGCCCAGTTCGATGGGCTGGCCGATGATGGTGTTCACATCCACCAGTTCGCGCAGCTTTTCGATGGCGGTGCCAAGGATGCCAGATGCGGATTTTTCTTTCATGGGAGCATTCTCCTCTTCCAAATATTTGATTTTTGGTTGTATTTTTGATGAAAAACAAAGCGGGTTCGCGCGGCAACGTTCTTAGCTTCCGCTTGCCGCTTTCTGTTTTTTGGGCGGCTGTTTGGCGCCATTCAGGAACTTTAGCAATACTTTGATTCCCAGCCGCGCCAACAGCGCAATCAGGGCGCCCAGCAGCAGCAGCGGGCAGACGCTAAGTTCCGCTGCGGCAGCAAGCTCTTTTTCGGCAAAGCCTGTGAAATCCGGGGTAATTTGCGCGCGCACGCAGCCTTTTTTTGTGCGCAGATGCGATGCAAGCCAACCCAGCGATGGGAACACCGCCGCGCAGGTTTTCCCGTATTTTTCAATCAGTTTGTCCGGTTCGCCGCCCTGAATGACCATCAACAGACGCAGCTCACGGATTTTTAAGCAAAGCCAGAGGCCGTGGCGAAATTTTTTCAGCGCTTCGACCGTGCGCTCCAATAGCTCGACAAAGCCCGGAATGCCCTGATTTTGGTAAAAGCGCTGAAGCGCGCCGGGGCCTTCTTTTTTTGGCTTTTCTTCCTTTGGCTTTTCTTCTTCCTGTTTTTCTTGCTTTTTTTTCTTTGGCTTCTTTTCCGCGCCGGGAATCAGCGCAAATTCGAGGAACAGCCAACGCGCTTTTGCGGTTAGCTTTTTGTCGTACTCCGCCCGCACAATCACCGGCGCGCAAAGCAGACCAACAATCAACGCGAAGAAGCCCAAAATAAGACAGAGCGCCAGCATGCAATCCTCCTTTCAGGATGCGGAAATCCGGGAACGGGAATCACGCATTGTCATCCGGCAGCGCGGGCAAATCCTCCAGCGACTCGAACCCAAAGCACCGCAAAAAATCATCTGTCGTGCCGTAGAGCAGCGGGCGGCCCGGCAGATCCAGTCGGCCTTTTTCTTCCAGCAGCCGCTTTTGGCACAGGCTATTGACAACGTGGTTGCAGTCAACGCCGCGCACCTGCTCAATATAGGATTTTGTCACAGGCTGATGATAGGCCGCCACCGCAAGCACTTCCAGCGCCGCCGTGGAAAGCGGCGCGTTGCGTCGCAGCTCCAGCGCCGCGCGCACGGCCTCGCTATATTCCGGCCGGGCGCACAACTGCACTTTCCCGCCCAGCCGCAAGAGACAAATCCCTCCCGCGCGGTGATCCAGCCGGGCCGAAAGTTCATCCACAAGCTCCGCCGCTTCTTCCGGCTCGAGCGCGAGGGCATCCGCCAGGCGGCTGATCTCGAAAGGTTCCCCGGCGGCAAACAAGATTGCCTCGGCGGCAGGCAGCAGATCATTCCTCGTCAAGCGCGCGCCACTCCTTCTCGTCTTCTTGCAGTTCCAGGGTCACTCCGGTTCCCGCGCCGTGCGCCACAAGGCGTTTTGCTTTTACCAGCGAAAGCGCCGCCAGAAACGTTGCCACCAGCTCCGAGCGCGAACCAGATTCTTCCAGCAGCGTGCGCAGCGGCAGCAATCCCCGCGCGCGCAGCCGATCGAATAAAAAGGGATAACGCGAAGCGACGGATACAATCACGTGAGCCACAATGCCCGAAAAAGCTTCCACCGGCGGCGGCAAACGGCGTTTGCCTTTGCCGATTGCGGCAAGGTAGGCCGAAAACAGTTCCCGGCTGGTGTGCCGGATGGTATAAGTTTCGTCGCGCTCTAATACGGTTGGCTCACGCGTATAATAATCGAGCGAAGCCCGTTTGCCCAGCTGCTCCGCCAGCAATTGGCAGTCGCGATAGTTGAGCAGTTCCTGCCGCAGCTGTTCGCCGGGGTCGGGTTCCTCTTTGTGCCGGGGCAGCAGCGCAACGGATTTGATGTAGACCAGCCGCGCGGCCATCTCTAAAAATTCGGCTTCAATTTCCAGATCGGCCTGCCGCAGACGCTGCATCAGCTCCAGATATTGCTCGATGAGCGACATGATAGGCACGTCCTGAATGCTGAGCTTGCGCTGCCCGATCAGGTGCAGCAACAGATCCATCGGCCCCTCAAAGGCTTCGAGCTTAAATTGTATCGCTTCCATGGAACCCCTTATATGAAAAATTCAGACCGTTACAGCAATTCCAGTTCAATTACGGTACCCATCGGTTCCGGCAAATCCGCCGTGCCGAGGTCAACAAAGGCGTCTGCTTCGTAAGCGTCGCGGGCCATCCACGGGCGCAACAACTTCAGTTCGCTGCCGTCCATTAGCAGGCGGGCTTTTTTTAGTTTGCCTTCCAACCCATTGAACCGGAAGGTTGCCACGCCGCGCTCAAAAATGTGGGCATAGAGGAGCTTGCCGCGCTGTGTGTAACGCCCCCACTCGGGCTTGGGCATATCCGCCCGGCCGCAGCCATAGATGCTTGCGCTGTTTTCGCGCATCCAGCCGCCCACCTGTTCCAGTATAGCGACGGACTCGCCGGGGATTTCGCCTTTGGCATTGGGGCCAACGTTGATGAGCAGGTTGCCACCTTTGCTCACGCACTCAATGAGCATGTGAATCACATTTTTGGCGCTTTTGTAGTTTTTGTCTTTGGCGTGGTAGCCCCAGTTGTCGTTGAGTGTCATGCAGGCTTCCCAGGGCACCGGGCGGCCCAAAACGTCGGCAATGCCTTCGGAGGGCAAAATCTGCTCCGGCGATTCGAAATCCCCCGCATAAATCACAGGTTCGGCCGCCTTGCCGTCGCCACCCAGGCGGTTGTCGATGACAATGCCGGGCTGCAGCTCGCGGATCATCTTCACCAGCTTGGTGGCTTCCCATGTTTCGCCGCTCATGTTTTTGTAGGAAAAATCGAACCACATCACGTCGATCCGCCCGTAATTGGTCAACAGTTCGCGCACTTGTCCGTGCACATATTCCACATAATTTGCAAAGCGGATTTTTTCGTCTTTGCAGGCTTCGTTCTCCCGCATGGGATGAAACGGATCGCCGTATTTGGGATAATCCGGATGGTGCCAATCCAAGAGGGAATAATAGAACCCCACCTTGATGCCCTCCGCGCGGAAGGCGTCCACGTATTCGCGGATCAAATCGCGCCCGGCGGGTGTTTTTGTGGATTTGTATTCGGTGAGCGCGGAATCGAACAAACAAAAGCCGTCGTGGTGTTTTGCGGTCATCACGGCGTATTTCATACCCGCTTTTTTTGCCAGCGCCGCCCATTCTTTGGGATCGTAGCGCACGGGGTTAAATTCTTCAAAATAGGGTTGGTAATCCTCGGCGCTTATGCGCTGGTTGCTGCGGATCCACTCGCCCTGCGCCGGGATAGCATAAAGCCCCCAGTGGATAAACATGCCGAAGCGATCGGCGCAAAAGGCTCTAGTGCGCTGGGCGCGCTCCTCATAAAATGACATGTGGTTCTCCTTTTATTCTCTATCCATTGGCGCTGCCGGCTCACAGAAGCGCGTATAGCATAGGCCAAGCCGCCACGCCAAACAGCGCAGCGAACGGCCAAACGATCAGCTTGGAAATACTGAGCACCAGCCAGCTCAGCGGTAAATCGAGCACGCGGAAAAACAGCAGCAGCATCACGCCGTACATCATATAACGCTCATAGCGCGCCAGAAAATCCGAAACCCGGGCAGGCAGAACAAGATCGAGTAGCCGCGCTCCATCCAGCGGCGGGATAGGGATCAGATTGAATACCATCAAGCCAATGTTGGAAGTAAAGATTGCGCCGAAAAACCGCACCAGCAGACCGGCCAAATCGCTGGGAAAGCGCAAATTCAAAAGATAGGCGGCGCAGGCGGCGATGCCGAACAGGATCCCCATCAACAGATTCGAAAGCGGCCCCGCGGCGGCTGTCAGCGCCATCCCCTTTTTGTAGTGCTTAAAATTGCGTGGATTCACAGGCACGGGCTTTGCGTAGCCAAACCCCACCAGCAATATCATCAGCGAACCGATGGGATCCAAGTGTTTGCCGGGGTTCAGCGTCAAGCGCCCATGGTTGTAGGCCGTGCTGTCTCCCAGCTTTTTTGCGGCCCAGGCGTGCGCGCACTCATGCACCGAAAGGCAAAACAGCAGCACAAAAACCATGCCGGCCAGTTTTGCCATCAGGTTCGCCATCTCTATTCCATCGCCCGCGCGCATTGCGCTGATAAAATTCCATAGCAAAGCGATCCCTCCTCACATTCAGCTCTATTATCATACCAAATATCGTCAGCTTTGTCAAGGGTTTGTTTTTGAGGGGCTGCGCTTGAGGGGCTGCGCTCCGCTTCCTTTTTGGGCCGACGGGGTGGTTTTGCGAAGCGCAAAAAAATTTTTAACAAATCCATTGACTTCTTCGGTCAGTGGTGATATAATATTAACCGTAAAGGTCAGTGACCGGAGCGATTATTATCTTGGGAGGTGGTTCCAGTGGAGGTTTTGGAAAATTTTAACAAATCGCCACCAGAAAAACAGCAGGCCGTTCTCAACGCCGGGTTCGTCTGTTTTGCGCGGGATGGGTACAAGAAAACGGCGATGAGCGAAATCGCGGCCATGGCGGGCGTGAGCAAATCGGCGCTGTTCCTCTATTTTGGCACAAAACGCGATTTTTACCTGTATCTGTTCCGTTTTTCGTGCGACGTTATTGGCTCGAAGATTACGGCGGGCGGCGACGACTTCTTCGAGTGCATTGCGCTGGCTACGGAAATCAAAATGAGTGCGATCGAACAGTATTCGGGCATGTACGAGTTTCTGGTGTCTGCCGTGCTGGAGAGCAGCGAGATGCGGTTCGACGTATTGCGCGACGAAAACGCGCAAGCGGTAACAAACGCCGCAAAAACGATGTTTGCCAATGTGAACTGGGCAAAGCTGAAAGACGGCGTATCCCCGCAGGATGCAATGAAGATGGTCAACTGGATCAGCGAAGGGTATATCCGCGAAAACGCGGGCAAGAGCAAAGAATCAATCATCGCGGAAGTTGAGCGCTATCTGGCGTTCATCAAAACCGCAATTTACAGGGAGGAATATCTATGAGCGTAATCACAATCGACCATTTGACCCGTGACTACGGCAGCCGCCGCGGGGTGTTCGATCTCTCGTTCACCGTTGGCGAGGGCGAGGCGTTCGGCTTTTTAGGCCCCAACGGCGCGGGCAAAACTACAACCATCCGCCATTTGATGGGCTTCATCAAGCCGAAATCCGGCACGATAACCATCGGCGGCCTGGATTGCTGGCGCGAGAGCGACAAAATCCAGAAGCAACTTGGTTACATACCGGGCGAAATCGCGTTTTTTGATGATATGAGCGGCGAGGATTATCTTAAGTTCACCGCCAAATATCGCGGGACGGGCAACAAACGGGCGAAAGAAATGCTGGAGCGGTTTGAGCTTAGCCCCAAAGGAAAAATCAAGAAAATGAGCAAGGGGATGAAGCAGAAAATCGGCATTGTTGCCGCGTTTATGCACGATCCCGAAATCCTCATCCTCGACGAACCCACAAGCGGGCTAGATCCACTGATGCAGAGCCGCTTCATTGACCTTGTGACGGAAGAAAAGAGACGGGGCAAAACCATTCTGATGTCCAGCCATATGTTTGACGAAGTGGAGCGCACCTGCCACCGGATTGGCATTATCCGCGCCGGGGAACTGGTGGCGATGGACACAACGGAGGCGCTGCGCGAAAAACACGTTCATCCCTACACCGTAACGCTGGGCAGCGAGCAAACCGCCGCCGCGTTCGCCAAAGATTTTGGCGGCAAACAAAACGGCGTTCAGGTAACGGTCAGCACAAAACAGACGCTGGAAGAAATTTTCCTGAACTACTACGGAGGTGACAAGTAATGTTCAACTTCACGCTATATCAGAGGGAAATGCGGCGCAGTCTGCTAACGCTCTGCATCTTCGGCGCTCTGATGACGCTCTATTTATCGGTCATCATCGGTATGTTTGACCCCAAACTGATGGGTTCGCTGGATGAATGGGTGGATATTTTGCCGGAGATGATGGCGGCTATTGGTATGACGGCGGGCGCGACGACGCTGATCGGCTTTATGTCGAGTTATCTTTACGGGTTCATTCTGCTGGTGATCCCAATGGTGTTTATCATATTGCGCGCCAACGCGCTCGTGGCGAAATATGTTGACAGCAACGCCATGGTATCGCTGGCCGCCGCGCCGGTCAAGCGGCGGGCCATTGCCTTCACGCAGATGGCAGTTTTGGCCACGGGCATGATTGCGCTTGTCGTCTACGCCACTGTGATTGAGCTTGCCTGCGCGGCGAAATTTCCCGGCGCGCTGGCCGTTGGCGATTTGCTGCGGCTCAATCTTGGGCTGCTTTGTCTGCACCTGTTCATTGGCGGAATCTGCTTTTTCGCGTCCTGCCTGTTCAATGAAACCAAATACAGTATAGCCGTTGGCGCGGGCGTCCCAGCCTTGATGTTCATTCTCAAAATGCTGTCCAATACCGGAGAAGCCGCCGAAAAAGCGAAATATTTCACCTTTTTCACGTTATTTAATCCCGACGGGATTGTTGCGGGGGAAGCCTCGGCCATCATCGGAATGGCAGCGCTTTTTGTTGGCGCATGTGCGTTGTTTGCCGCAGCAATCGGGGTGTTTCGCAAAAAAGATCTGCATATCTGAGCGAAACGCCCGGCAAGGGAAAGGCGCTTGCTTTGTAGCGCAGAAAAACCCGCCGCTCATCGCTGAACGGCGGGTTTGGTGATTGCGGGGAACGCCCATGAAGAGAGGCTGTTTGGGAGCGGGCTTTGCTAAAATGCCATCCAAATCCAGCCGAACAGCACGATGCACAGGAACCAGTTGAGCGGGTTCGACGCATGTTTGGTGTCTTTGCCCCAGAGCCTGATGTACTTTGTCGGATCTTGCGCACGGATGATGTTGAGCGTGTAAACGGACGTGGAGCCGTCTTCTGCCGTAACTTTGATGTAAATCTTATTTTCGCCCACCTGGAGGCTTATCGTCTTGGCGGCGATCAACCGCGTGCAGGCGGCGTCGCTGTAAAGCTCCCAGCTTGCGCCCGCGCTGACGGAAATTTGAATCGGCAAGCTGCTCACAGAGTAGGCCACGCTGGCAGTGTATGTGTTGCCGCTGCGTGCCGCCCCAGCGGGGGAAGTGACGCCTGTCACCTCGCTGTCGCTGCTGAGCGGAAGCTCCTTCACGTTGATGATGACGCTGCCCGTGGCCGCATTGTAGTTCCCGCTGGGATCGGTATAGGTGGCGGCAAAACTCTGGTTGTCGCCCACACTCAGAGCGGTGCCCGGCGCGGCCCAGGCGTAGTTTGTTGGCAGGGCAAGATCAGAAAGCTTTAATCCCGCGCGATAAGTCACGTTGATATCCACCACAGCCGGGAAGGCGCCGGCGGCTTTGGCAACGTTGACAGTAATGGTTCCCGTGGCCGCATTGTAGTTCCCGCTGGGATCGGTGTAGATGGCGGCAAAACTCTGGTTATTGCCCGCGTTGAGTGCTGTATTGCCATTCGCCCAGGCGTAGTTTGTTGGCAGGGCGAGATCAGAAAGGCGGAGCGCAGGGGCATAAGTAGCGCTGAGGGGACCGTGGGCCGGGAAGGTTCCGGCGGCTTTGGCAACGTTGACAGTAATGGTTCCCGTGGCCGCATTGTAGTTCCCGCTGGGATCGGTGTAGGCAGCGGCAAAACTCTGGTTATTGCCCGCGTTGAGCGCGGTGCTGCCATTCGCCCAGGCGTAGTTTGTTGGCAGGGCGAGATCAGAAAGGCGGAGCGCAGGGGTATAGGTGGCGCTGAGGGGGCCATGGGCCGGGAAGGTTCCGGCGGCTTTGGCGACGTTCACTGTCACGTTGCCAGTGGCCGCATTGTAGTTCCCGCTGGGATCGGTGTAGGCAGCGGCAAAACTCTGGTTATTGCCCGCGCTCAGCGCTGTATTGCCATTCGCCCAGGCGTAGTTTGGTGGCAGGGCAAGGGCGGAAAGCTTTAACCCCGCGCGATAAGTCACGTTGATACCCGCCACGGCCGGGAAGGTTCCTGCGGCCTTGGCAACATTGACTGTGATGGTTCCCGGTGCGTAGTTCCCGCTGGGATCGGTATAGATGGCGGCAAAACTTTGGTTATTGCCTGCGCTCAGCGCTGTGCCGCCGTTCTTCCAGGCGTAGCCCGCAGGCAGCGGAACATCGGAGAGCTTCATGTTTGCGGTGTAGGTGATCTGGATGGGAGCGGGCGCTGTCCACACGCCGGTGGCCCAGATGGCGTAGAGGGTAATGGATGCGTTCGCGCTGTAGGTGTCGCCGGGCTGGTAAACCACAGGCCCGTTGCTGCTGGTGGCCCAGCCCACGAAATCATACTTCGGATGAGTGGGAACAAGGGTGCTCAGCGCAATGGATTTGCTCCACAGCTTTGTTTGCGTTGTTGGCATATTCGTCACGCCGGAACGATTGGGGTCATAGCTGATGGTATTGAGCGTGCCGAGCGTGGTGCCTGTGGTGCTGTTCTTGATGGTCAGATTATCCCAATCCTGCGCTCCTTTCAAAACCGTGAGCCTGCCATCCTTGTTGATATCCATCGCAAGATCGGTTTCGGTTGTGCCGTTGCCGTTATAATCAACAGGCTGTTTCAGCTGCGCCGCGTTTAATTTAACGTCGGCGCCATCGCGGTAAAAATAGTTGGCCGTTTCCCCCATGATCGGAACATAGTTTTCCAGCTGTCCGGAGGGGTCGAGCGCGATCGCTTCGTTCAGGTGGTTCTCATCCAAATCCGGCAGCTGCCAATTCGAATATGTGTAGAACCGATAACTGATTGTGTAATTCATGCAGCTGAGATAATTGGCCTTGTAGTTCGTATCGTCATACACGCCCCCCGGGCGGCCGCCGTGCCCAAGCCCCAGGTTGTGCCCGAGTTCATGGATAAATGCCGCCGTATAGTTGATCATGCCGTACATGGCGGTAATCCCGGCGCGTCCCCCGGCATTGATGTCTGTGTTTTCAACAAGCGCGAAATAATGGAACACGGGCCGGCGCGAGGGGGAAAGTTGCGTGTTATACCAAGAAGATGGGTTTGTTATCGGAGATAGAGCAGTCCATGCGGGTTCCGCATAAAACGGGAGCGGGTTGCTGCCGCTGCCGCCGGGATAGCTGCTCCACGGCTGTCCGGATACATAGTCAATGCTGTCGGGCCCGAAGTCGATGTGCAGGTTAATCCCATTTGCGGCGAACTCCTGCGCCGTTTTGTCGAGGTAATCCTGTTCAGACAGGCTGATCCAAGAACCGTTTACCAATGCAGCGCTTGTTTTGTCGTGCATGCCCTCCATCCAGTCGATCTCAACAAAAATATCCGGTACATCGGGATCCGCGTGCATCGCGGGCAGATCGAGATCGATGACGCCATCGCCGTCAAAGTCCACGCCATGGATTTCCCAGTCATCCGGGAGGCCGTCGTTGTCGCGATCCGGAAGATCGGCGGCGGGGAACATGCCGTGCATGTTCCGCAGGATTTCGTTGTGCTTTTCAAGCGCGAGCAGTTCTGCCTTTGAGGGGAAAACCACGTCGTCGCCGTAGCCCTTTGGGAGTTCGCCTTCGTCTGGTGATTCAAACAGTTGTCTCGCCGCCGCAACCTTCGCCGGAGCTGCTTCGGGCGCCTCCTGCGCCGTTGCGACCGCGCTCCCGAGCGGAGTTGCTCCGCCAACCAGAACGGCTGCCAACAGTACCGCCAAAATTCGCTTTGCCCGTTTTTTCATGCCCATTCTCCTCCTTTTGACAATTCGAGTTGTTTATCTGTTAACTCTTTGAGAGCAACACGCTTCCTGTTGCGCGGCAATTGGCGGTAATTTCACGCGCCAGCGCAAAAACAAATGAGACGCTATATTGTGCGCTAATTCACACGAAAGTGTCGAAACACTGTTGAACTAAAAAAGTATAGCACGCCCTCTCTGGAAAGTCAAGAGAGTTTCTACATTTTTTTGAACATGCTTACGGTGGTTATGCATATAATGCAGCAGCGCCATCCATCTATGATGCGCCAATGACTAATCGTTACAAAGTGAGGATGATCAGGATGTCTTGTCAAAATGGGGTCAACGTCAATATTGATTCCGTCAGCGTGGAAACCGTCAGCAGCAGTTGCGGCGACAGCGTCCCTATTCGGGTTCTTCCGGAAAAAATAATAGCAATACCGATAAACGACATTGTTTTTTTGCCCGGAAAGGGGATAGTCGAAATCCTTCAGGTCGATTATTTGCTGAAAGATTACAGCGTGCCCTGCGACGCCGCGCACGGGCTTGTCGTTGGACAAACCTATTCCGGCAAGGATACGCTGTCGTTTCCTGCCGAACACATCAGCAGTCTCGGCGTGAGAGATTGGTTTTTCAGTTCGGTGAACGACGAACCGTATCGCCAAACAAACCACTACCAAAGCAGCGTCAACCGAGCAATCTGGAAGCCCGCAAATGCGGAACTGGGCATATTCGCCACGATGGGCAATCTGACCTTTCACTATAGCAGCACCACCGGCCGAGAAGACGATTACGAGGTTCCACGCTGCTGTTTCATGATGTGCCGCCCTCTGGATTACCAGGATCCCTTCCGCGATTCGTTTCAGGTGAATTTTGGCGGGTACCTGTGGGAACGTGCCTCGAACAATAATCCGCAGGATATCGGCGTCTTTCATGCACTGAACGACACCGGATACCGATCTTTTTCTATGACGATTGGCGACACGCCGAACAGTTTAAGACTGAGCTGGGGCGCTGCCGTTTCATAGAACGTTTGGCGGGCTTTCAGCGCACGAGAACACCTCTCGCAATTTTTCGCGCAGCAGCGCTTTAAACTTTTCTGGCTCGTCGTTCATGGGGTTGTGTCCGCTGTGTTCGAACCAGTGCAGCTCCTTGCGCGGCGCTTGAATTGCGTTGAAAAACGGCTCCACCAGCGGCGCGGGGGTGTTGAAATCGTGCGCGCCGTGGAAAATGAAAAAGGGCACTTGCAGCTCTGGGCAGAGGGCAAGCAAATCCGCAGCGGCAATCTCGTCCACGAATTGCTTTGCCCAACTGGTAACGAGCGCACCCAGCGGCAGACCGAACAGATCGGCTACGCTGTATTCGCCGGACTTGATCATAGGGCCGGCAAGGGATGTGAAGTAATTCCCTTTTTGCGGGTACGGCGAATAGCCTCCGTATTTTTCGAGCAGGTTGCGCTGTGTGATCATGCCGCGCGTGCCATTTTTGTATGTGCCGTTCACCGGCGGCCCCACCTTTTCCAGCGCCGCAATGTCCTTTGCATTGCCGGCGGCGCGAGCTTTTTCGATGGTAAACTCCCAGCTTAGGCGCTCGTTTTCCGCGCCGTCCACCACCTGCCCAAAGCCCACCAGAGCCGAGATATGTTCGGGGTATGCATAGGCCAGCCCCACGCCCAGCGCACTGCCCCAACTGCCGCCAATGACGAAGATCTTCTCTTTTTTGAGCGTTTTGCACAGCCACGCAACGAGTTCACCCGCGTCGTCAATCATGCGTCTGAGGGACATCTTGCGCGGGTCGCTGCCCCAAAAGCTGCCGCCCACGCCCCGCTGGTCCCAACCGACGAGGATGAAGGCATCCAGCAAGTCGCGGTGTTTGGTGAAAATCAAGTGCCGGTTGGGCGCGCCCGGCCCGCCGTGCAAAAACAGCAGAACTGGCTTGCGCGGATCGTCCCCCGCGATGTGGATGCGCTGCGACAGCCCGCCAAGCGTCACTTTCAGTTGGATGTCAAGCATAACCTTCGCCCCCTTAAAGTAAATCAAATGCCGCCTTAAGCCGCCCCAACGCCCGCTCCAGCGTCCCGCGCGGGCAACCGATGTTGATGCGCTGAAAGCCTTCGCCCGGCGCGCCGAACATTCTGCCCGGATCGAGCCATAACTTCGCTTTTTGCTCCAGAAACGTCCGCTGCGCCGACGCATCCATGCCGGTAGCGCGAAAATCCAGCCAGAGCAAAAATGTGCCCTGCGGTTCAATGAGCAGGATTTGCGGCAATTGGGTTTGCAAAAACGAACGCACATACGCGATATTACCCAGCAGGTATTCCCGCAGCGCCGCCAGCCACGGCCCGCCGCTTTCATAAGCCGCCTGTGTAGCCGCAAGCCCGAAAACTCCCACCTGGCTGTAGCCGATGGCGTCAAGTTCCTTCACAAACGCCCGGCGCAATCGTTCGTTTTCGATGATAATATTAGACGCCTGCAAGCCCGCCAGATTGAACGTTTTTGCAGCTGAAGTGCACAGGATTGTGTTTTGCGCGATATCGCGCCGCAGCGTTGGCAGCAAAGTGTGCGCGTGCCAGGCAAAGTCGCAATGGATCTCGTCCGACACGACCAAAACCCCATGCCGCAAGCAAAGTTCGGCCATGCGCCGCAGTTCGTCCGAACGCCAAACGCGCCCCACAGGATTGTGCGGGCTGCACAGCAAAAACACTTTTACGCGCTGAATTTTTCGCTCAAAATCATCGAAGTCAATCTCATATACGCCATTTTTGAGAATGAGATTGTTCTCAAAAACCTGGCGGCTGTTGTCTTCGATTACCATGCGAAAGGGGTAGTAGACTGGCGGCTGAATCAACACACCGTCGCCCGGTTTTGTGAAAGCCTTCACCGCAATGGCCAAAGCCACCACAACGCCCGGGGTTTTTATCACCCAGCCCGGATCGATGGCATATCCGAAGTGCTCTTCAAACCAGCGCGCTAGCGCTGCATAGTATCCCGGCATAGCCTCGCTGTAGCCAAACACCCCATGGCTCAGAGCCGTTTGCATGGCGTGCAAAATTTCGGGCGCGGCGGGGAAATCCATATCGGCCACCCAAAGGGGCAACACGTCTTCGGGGCGCTGACGCGCCAGCGCGAAGTCGTATTTCAGGCTGCCTGTGCCCCGGCGATCGGGCGCAAAATTGAAATCATACCCCATCAAAGCCCCTCCATCGCTTGCCGCAAATCGGCAATCAAGTCCTCCGCCGCCTCAATGCCCACTGAAAATCGCAGCAGCCGATCGGTAATCCCCAACCGCGCGCGCAGTTCTTCCGGCACGTCGGCGTGTGTTTGCGTCACAGGATAGGTCATGAGCGACTCAACGCCGCCTAGGCTTTCGGCAAAAAAAATGAGTCCCAGCCGCCCCAGCAACGCTTGCGCCGCTTCCGCGCTGTGCAGTTCAAAGCTGAGCATCGCGCCCACGCCGGGATCAAACACGTGGGCTACCTGTGTCTGCGCTTTGAGCCAGGCGGCGATGGCGCGGGCGTTTTGCTGCGCTTTTTCCATGCGCAGCGCTAATGTTTTAATCCCTCGAATGAGCAGATAACTATCAAAGGGCGCGAGCACCGCCCCCGTTGTTTTTTGATAGTAGCGCAGGGTTTCGGCCAAATTTTTGTCTTTCACCGCAAGAAAACCCGCGAGGGTATCGTTGTGCCCGCTGAGATATTTCGTACCGCTGTGCACCACAACGTCCGCGCCAAGTTCCAGCGGGCGGCAAAGATAGGGGGTCAGGAACGTATTGTCAACCACAAGTAAAACCGCCCCAATCAACCCGCGCAGGTTGGAAATGTCCGTCAGGCGCATCATGGGGTTCGTTGGACTTTCCATGAATACCAGCTTTGTTTCAGGCCGCAGCGCGGTGCGCACGGCGTTGTCGTCGCCAGTATCAACATAGGTCACGTCAATACCGCGCGTCTGTTCCAAATGAGAAAATAGCCGCACGGTTCCACCATACAAATCGCTAGTGGCAATGATGTGATCCCCGGCGGTCAACGGTTCGAGCAGGCAGGCGATGGCCGCCATGCCCGTGGAAAACGCAAGGCAGTCCGCCGCCCCTTCCAGCGCGGCAATGGTCTGTTCCGCCTGCCTGCGGGTGGGGTTTTGCACGCGCGAATAGTCGTAGCCCGTGCTCTGCCCCACGCCGGGGTGGGCAAATGTTGAGCACTGATAAATGGGAACAGTCACCGCCCCCGTGCAGTGGCTGTCGTCCGCGCTGCCGTGCACGCACAAAGTTTCCTTTTGCATTGTGAACCCCTCCGCTCTTTTTGCCCATTATACCACTTTCCTGCGAGGAGATCAAGATGAATTTTTCGATGCCAAACGCGAAGGCTTGATTCATAAAAATTTGCTTGAAATGCGAAGCAATTTTTAATGCCGCTCTTGCAAAAGAGGAAAAAACGTGGTAGAATGTTAGCAAGGATTCAATGAGGCAAAAGAGAGGGTGTTCCTGTGAAAAAGATTTTACTTGGTTGCTTTGTATTTGTTTTGGTGCTGTTGTGTGCCTGCGGCGCGCCCGCTAACGCCGAGACCACCACCGCCGAGCGGCGCGCGGCTACCGTTGGCATTGACCTTGCCATCGATAGCGACAACTCCATCGCCGAAGCGAACGCCGTGGCCGAGGCCCTGTGCGCGCGGCTGGGCGAAGCCTACCCAGAGGTAGACTTTGTCGTGGCTGTCAACGGCACGCCCGCGCTCGAAACCAGCGACACCATCGCCGTGCCTGTGAACGGCATTATTACGCCCGAAAACCGCGCCGCGCTGCTCGATGAAGCCGCCGTGCAGGTGAGCGCGCAGCTGGAAAAATGGGGGTATGAAAGCGCCGTTGCTGCCGCAACCAGCACAACTGGTGCCACAACAAAAACCGCTCCGTCTATCTCCGCCGTTGCTGCAACCATAAAACCAACTGCCACCACTACCCAAAAAGTCACGATCATGACGAAAAAAAACGAGACATCCCTGTCGGCGTCTCAATACCCCGAAACCTGGACTAACCCGCATGTAGATCTTATTGTCCCGCAGGGCGTTAGTGAATTCAACAGATCCTTCGACTATAATCGCTTCACAGACTCACCATCTTTTGCAATTACCAACAACCAAGGAAAGCAGCTAATCATCAAACTCCGTCGTGCTGATCCAAACAAACCAGAAGAATCCTATGCGGATATCTATACTGACGAAAATGGAGATGACATTTGGGAATGGCGACAGGCTTTACAGGGTCGCGTTTCTTCGGATGAGCAGCTAGGGGCGTGGGAAGGGATGTTTCAAGTGCTACTTGACAGTAACTATAGCAGCCACTCTAGCACGGGTGCCAGTATACCAATCATTGATATCTATTGGATAAAAGAAGATAACAGAGCTAGGATCAGAGGCGGTCTCGTAAAAAAACTCTCCGATTCCGATTACCAACGTCTACAAAGCGCCGGTAGCGGATTACATGTTTTTCGGGGCGTAAACGACAGTACGCCCGCAATCTATTACAAATGAGGGACATAACAGAAGAACCCGCATCCAATGAAAATTTGCAGGCGCACGAAGCACTATAGCTGGACTATCCGGCGTCAATCGGCAAGCTCGGCACGGCATTGAGCGCCAGCCCGGCCACATGGCCCGCCAGATGCTCATAATAGCCCTGCGCGGCAATCATCGCCGCGTTGTCGCCGCAATAGCGCAATTCAGGCAGATAAAGCTCCAGCCCCCGTTCGGCACAGCGGCGCTGCATTTCCGCGCGTAAAACAGAATTCGCGCTGACCCCGCCCGCCAAAACAATAACCCGGTAGTCCAGCGCCTCCGCCGCCCGCAGCGTATTTTGGCAAAGATAATCCGCCACGGCAAACTGAAAGGAGGCCGCGAAATCCCGCTCCCTGCCGTTGGCTTCCTGCCGCTTGTTGAGAGCGGCAGTTTTCAGGCCGCTGAAGCTGAAATCATAAGGGTGGCCGGCCACTTTGGGCCTTGGGAATCGGAACGCCCCCGCTTCGCCGCCCCGGCCCAACGCATCCAGGTGCGGCCCGCCGGGATAGGGCAGCCCCAGCATGCGGGCGGTTTTGTCGAGCGCTTCGCCCGCAGCGTCGTCGCGCGTGCGGCCCACAGCGCGGAACGTAGTGTAATCCAATACTTCCACAATATGCGTGTGCCCGCCGGAGACAATCAGGCTCAAAAATGGCGGCGCAAGTTCCTCGTTTGTGAGATAATTCGCCGCAACATGCCCTCGCAAATGGTGCACGGGAATCAGCGGTTTTTGCCCCGCAAAAGCCAGCCCTTTGGCAAAGTTCAGGCCTACCAGCAGCGCACCAACAAGCCCCGGCGCGAACGTAACGGCCACGGCGTCAATTTCCGCCATGCTGAGTTGCGCCTGCCGCAGCGCCTCTTCCGTCACAGCGCTGATGGCCTCCGCGTGCATGCGCGAAGCAATTTCCGGCACCACGCCGCCATAAATTTTGTGGGCCTCAATCTGGCTTGCCACCATATTAGAAAGCATCTGCCGCCCGTCTTCCACAACGGCGGCGGCTGTTTCGTCGCAGGAGGATTCGATTCCCAAAATGCGCATATCAGCTTCCTTTCCAGAATTCCCACAGCGAGGGCGTTTCAGGGCAAATCTATTCAACAAACATTGTCATCAAGATCGCGTCCTCCGTCGGGGAGGAATAAAATCCCTTGCGGCGGCCCACTTCCCGGTATCCCCGCGCAGCGTAAAGCGCCCGCGCCGGGCTGCTTTCGCGCACCTCCAGGTGAATGACCCCGCAACCGCGCAAGATTGCCCCCTGCTCAGCCCGGGCCAAGAGCGCGCTGCCAATGCCTTGCCGCTGCCGCGCGGGGAAAACCGCCACATCGTCCACAAAGGCTTCGTCCGCAATTTCGTCCACAATAATAAACCCGGCCATTTCTCTGCCCGTCAGCGCCGCAAGCGCGCGAGCGTGGCCCGTGCCAAGCTTTTCGCGCAGCCGAACCTCGCTCGCCGGCGGCTGGAACACAGCCCGTTCCAGCGCCGCCATAGCGGGCAAAAACGCATCCTCCACCGGGGCGATATGGCAACGGGCGTGCAGATCCTTTCTCAGCCCCGGCATGGCCGCCCGCATTTGTTCCGCGCAGGCCCGGTATTCCTCCGGCGCGCCGCCATACGGATCGGCTACGCCACCGCCCAGCACGCGCAGCCTTTCTTCCGGCAGGGCCAGCCGCCGCGCGTGCCTTGCCGAAAGACAAATCACCCGGTCGGCGGCCTTCAAAAGCGCCGGCGTGAGCTGTCGGCTCCTGTGCCCGGATAAGTCCACGCCGAACGCTTCGGCAAGGGCCAGCATATTCGGCGAAGCAGGCAGTCCCGCCGCGGCGCAAAGCCCCGCGCTTTCCGCGTGGTCGTGCGGAGCCAGCTTCGCATATAACGCCGCCGCCATGGGGCTGCGGCAGGTGTTGCCGGTGCAAAGGAAGAGAACATTCATGCTTGTTTCTCCATTCAGACGACATAGCGATAGATTGCCAAACATTGCAGCGCGCTGCCCGCCACAACAAACACATGGTAAACCGTGTGGATATATGGCACTTTCCACTTTTTCCCCAGCGCGTATAGCCCCGCGCCCGCCGTATCGAGCACGCCGCTCAATGCCAGAAGTACCATGCACATGGCGGGCATCGTTTTTAGCATGGTGGGAATCGCCATCACCACAGCCCAGCCCATCACCAGATAACAGGCCATTTCGAGCTTCGAAAAACGCTTCAGATCTACCATGCTCAGCACAATGCCCAATATCCCCGTGCCCCAAACCACCAGCGTGATGGCCGTGCGCAGCCAGCCGTGCAGCACAATAAACGCGAACGGCGTATATGTCCCGGCGATCAGCAGATAAATCGAGCAATGATCCATAACCCGCAGATAGCGCTTTGCCTTGCAGACTTTTATGCCGTGATACACCGCCGAGTTGGTATAGAGCAGGATTGCCGAAAGCCCGAACAAAATAACGCTGAGCAGCGCAACGGCGCCCTTCGCTTTTAAAATGAGCAGCACCAGCGCCGCTGCGGAAAGCGCGGCCCCCAGCCCATGCGTTATGCTGTTCCAGATTTCCTCGCTCAAAGTATATACCGGCAGCCCCAGCGCCTCAATGCGCGCCAGCCTTGCCTCTTTTGCTGTTGGCATCGCTCTCACTCCTTCTTGCGCCATAAAATCAGGACGGCCCGCAGGCCGCCCCCACATAATATTATTATACACTCGCTTCGCCGGTATGTCAATCGGAAATCCAACAGATTGCTCTCCTTAAGCCGTCTGCCGCCGCTTTGCCTTGCCGGCAATTGCGCTCACAAGAAAGCACACCGCCACGGAACTCGCCATCGCCACCACGGCGTATTGCGGGCCATACCCCATCAGAGCGGCCACGCGCGCGCTTGTGGAACCGAACACGTTCATCAGCTTGCTGACGGCCGGCACCAGCGCGATACAAAAACCTGTGGCAATGCCCGCCCAAGCGCCGGTCTTGTTGGCGCCCTTGTAGTAGAGCGAAAGCGCGTAGGGCGCAAGGAACGAGCCCGAGAGAATCCCCCAGCTGTAGCTCATCAAATCGAGAATCGGCGTGTGGCTGTTGGCCACAAAATAAGAGACAATAACGAATACAACACATACTATTTTAATACCCCAGGAAAGCGACTTCTCTTTTGTTCTGGGTACCAGCGTGGCGAAGAAATCCTTAACCAGCGTTGCGGCCGCCGTCAGCGTCACCGAGCACAGCGTACTGACAGAGGCCGCCAACAGCAAAACAATGACGATCCCCAGCAATATCGATGGTATGTTCGCCAGCTTCAGCATGGTTGGCACAATGTAATCTTTAAAGGTTGCCCCAAACGCATCGCTCAATTTTTCGTAGTCCCCCGGACGGAAAAACAAGTGGCACAGCGATCCGATAAAATAGCCGCCGCCCGCCACCAGCAGCGAAAAGAGCGTCGAGATCCAAATACCCCGCCGAGCCTGTTCATCGCTTTTGATTGCGAAGTACTTTTGGATCATGTGCGGCAACCCCCATGTGCCGAAAGACGTCATTAGCACCAGCGAAACCAGCGCCCACCACTGTTTGCCGTTAAGCGACGGCAAGCCCTCCGCCGTTTTCGCGTAGGCCGCCAGCCCCGCCAAACCGCCGACGGCCTGGCTGCGCACCACAAAAAAGAGGAGCAGCGCAACGCCCGCCATCATGATGATGCCCTGCACAAAATCTGCCCTGGCCTGCACAAGATATCCGCCGAAAAGCAGCAGCAACGCGCCCAGAACGGCAATAATGATCATGAACACCGTGTCGTCGATTCCAAGCAGCACCCGCGCAATGCTCCCCAGGCCCTTGTAAACCGAAGCCGAGTAGGGAATCAGGAAGATGAACACCACAATGCACGCGAATAGCCGCATCGCCCGGCTGCCGTAGCGCTTTTCCAAAAATTCAGGCATGGTATGTAACCCCATCTCCGCCGCCGCTTTGCGCGTGCGCCGGGCCAACAGCAGCCATGCCAGCAACGTGCCGAACACCATGTTCCCCAGCCCCGCTATGATGCCCCATAGCCCAAAGCCGTAGCCTGTGGAACCCGCATAGCCCACGAACATTACGGCGGAAAAATAGGCGGTGCCGTAGCTGAGCGCTGAAAGCCAGGCCCCCATCTTCCGCCCGCCAACAGTAATATCCGCCACGCTTTTGCTGCTGCGTCCCGTAAAAATGCCGATTGCCACCAAAAGCGCAATGTAAATCCCAATGGTAACCCAAGTTGCCGTCATCCCAATCATCACCTTTCGCTTGAACCCGTTTGCTTTAGCGGTTAAAAGCGCTAAAGCACTATCTATATTATACCATAATTCATTGCAAATGTCAACCGTTTTTTGAAATATTGCCGCTGCGCGGGCCGCGGCAGCTTTTTTCGTTGCAAAACGAAAATTCGCCTGCAAAAAGATAGCAAAAGGGCCGGAATCCGCAACAAAGGAATGACAGATATTTGTGCGAATTTAGAAATATCAACATCAAAAATGTCTCAAAGTCGTTTGAAAAACAGGCGCATTCAAAATCGATATTTTTCTGATTCAGAAATTCAATCCGATTACATAATGTAACACTTGTTACAAACGCGTTCGTTGGGCCTTCTTTTCGCTTCTTCACGGAAAAGGAAAAAATTCATCGTATAATTTACTTTAATTACCAATGGTAGAGATATATGGGATAAACAGGCTGAAAAACAAGGTGAATTTTCCACAAATTAGAAATTGCCGGTTTGTTATTCTTTTAAGTGACGAAAGTTCTCAAAATGCAAATGATTGGGAATAACTCCCTATTTGTTGCAATATGTTACCAATACGCCATCCTATTTCAGGGATCTTGTTCCCAAAAATCGGAATACAATCCCGAAACTTCCCAATAAAATCCTCAATATGTCAATGTTAAGAAAAAAATTTTTATATTTTTTTGAAAAAAGCTTGCATTCTTCCGATTTTATGCTATAATATGTAGTACGGACACGCGTTGAAAGACTACTTCGTGAAATCGCTCGATTACCAAAGAGGAGGAAGAAAAATGAAAAGATTTGTAAACACTTCAGGACGGGAACTGGTGATCTATGCAGACAGCAAGTTTTCCACCAAAGTTGGCGTACTCTATCGCGACAGCGCCTGCTACTGTATCATGGAACAGGACGATGCGGTGGTGGTACTGTATAAAGTATCCTCTAACGGGGTGTTCAAGGTCGGCTTCACCGACTACCTCCTCGGGGTACAGGATGCCTAACGGGGCGAACCGCGCCGGATGTCCAAAAAAGCGGAGACCGAGCTGATTCGGTCTCTGTTTTTTGCTTTTAATTTTTCCTTGCATTGCGCGGGAAGATGCGGTATAATTAGAAAAAACGAGGGAGGCCGCCATGCCCTTCACCCACCTCCATGTCCATACCGAATATAGTTTGCTCGACGGCGCATGCCGGCTAGGGCCGCTGCTGGATCGTGCGAAGGCCCTGGGGCAGAATGCGATGGCCATTACCGACCATGGCAATCTTTACGGCGCAATCGATTTTTACCGCGCGGCGCGGGAGCGCGGTATCAAGCCCATTCTCGGCTGCGAGTGCTATGTGGCCGCACGCACGCGGCAAGAGAAAGACAAAACGCTCGATAGCAAGCGCTATCACCTGATTTTGCTGTGCGCAAACGAAACCGGCTGGAAGAACCTCATGGCGTTGGTCAGCGAGGCCTGGGTAACGGGCTTCTATACCAAGCCGCGCATTGATCACGCGCTGCTGGAACAATACCACGAAGGATTGATCTGCCTTTCCGCCTGCCTTGCCGGCGAAATTCCCCAAGCCCTGCTCAATGGCAACTATGCCCAGGCAAAAGAATTGGCAATTTGGTACAGGGATTTATTTGGAAAGGAAAATTTTTACGTTGAAGTGCAAAACCACGGCATGGAAGAGCAGCTGCGCATCCTGCCGCAGTTGATACGCCTTGCCCAAGAGACCGGCGTTGGGCTGGTTGCCACAAACGATGTGCACTATATTGAGCGGGCCGACGCAAAAGTGCAGCAGTTGCTGATCTGCATCCAGACCAACCATGTGCTGGGCGAAGCCACGGGGCTGGAATTTGGCACGGAAGAGTTTTATTTGAAGGGCGAAGAAGAGATGGCCGCCCTCTTCCGGGAGATCCCCGAAGCACTCTCCAACACCGAACAGATTGCGGAACGCTGCCATGTGGAAATCGAGTTCGGCAACACCAAACTGCCCTATGTGGACATCCAGTCTCATGAGGATCATTTTAGTTATTTCCGGCGCCAGTGCGAGCACGGCCTTGTCGCGCGCTGCGGCAGCGATGTGCCGCAGGCGTATCAAGACCGCCTTGCCTATGAGCTGGATGTAATCCGTCGCATGGGCTATGTGGATTATTATCTCATTGTGCACGATTTCATTGCCTACGCAAAATCCAGGGGTATTCCCGTTGGCCCCGGGCGCGGCTCGGGCGCCGGCAGCCTGGCCGCTTATTGCGTTGGCATCACAAACGTTGACCCGATGCAATACCAGTTGCTGTTTGAGCGTTTTTTGAACCCCGAGCGGGTGAGCATGCCCGATTTTGATATTGATTTCTGTTATGAGCGCCGCGGCGAGGTCATCGATTACGTCATCGAAAAATATGGCGCAGATCACGTGGCGCAGATCGTCACCTTCGGCACCATGGCGGCCCGGGCCGCCCTGCGCGACGTAGGCCGCGCGTTGGGCATGCCCTACGGCACGGTGGATACCATCGCAAAACTCGTGCCCTACGAGCTGAAAATGTCGCTGGGAAAAGCGCTGGAGCAATCGTCTGACCTGAAACAGATGTATGAGGGCGATCCCCAGGTAAAAGAACTGGTTGACATGGCAAAAAAAGTGGAGGGCATGCCGCGCCATGCCAGCACCCACGCGGCGGGCGTCGTCATCACCCGCGACCCCGTGCACACCTATGTGCCCCTTGCGCGCAATGACGAAAGCATCGTAACGCAATTCCCCATGACAACGCTGGAAGAGCTGGGCTTGCTGAAAATTGATTTTTTGGGATTGCGCACCCTGACCGTTATCCACGACGCGGAAGAAATGGCGCGGGGCGAATGCCCCGGCTTCTCTGTCGAGCATATCCCCACGGACGACGCGGCGACCTTCCGCATGCTGGGCCAGGGCCTGACCGAAGGCGTGTTCCAGTTCGAGTCCGCGGGCGTGCGCGGTGTGCTGCAAAGCCTTGGCCCCCAAAGCATCGAAGACCTGACGGCTGTTACTTCGCTTTACCGCCCCGGGCCGATGGAATCCATTCCCGCCTACATCGAAAACCGCCACCATCCGGAAAAGATCGCATACGCCGCGCCGCAGCTGCGGCCCATCATGGAAGTGACTTACGGTGTTCTGATCTATCAGGAGCAAGTGATGCAGGTGTTCCGGGAACTTGCCGGCTATTCCCTGGGAAGGGCCGACATCGTCCGTCGGGCTATGAGCAAAAAAAAGCACAAGGTGCTCGAACAAGAGCGCGGCACGTTCGTTGCGGGTTGCGGCAAGAACCACATCCCTCCTGTTGTCGCCAATAAAATTTTTGACGACATGACCAGCTTTGCCAGCTACGCGTTCAATAAAAGCCACGCTGCGGCCTATGCCTTCGTCGCCTACCAGACCGCCTATCTGAAGTGCCATTACCCAAAGGCGTTTTTGGCGGCGCTGCTCAGTTCCGTCATCGAGTCCAGCGGAAAAGTGGCCGAATATGCCGCCGAGTGCGCGAAGCAAAACATAGCCCTGCTGCCGCCGAGCGTCAACCGTTCCGGGGTTAAGTTTGTCACCGAAGGCGAGGGCATTCGGTTTGGCCTGCTGGGCATCAAAAACTTGGGCAATGGCTTTATTTGCGCCATTCTTAGCGAACGCGGGGCCAACGGGGCATATACTTCGCTTTATGATTTCCTCCAGCGCATGCAAGCGCGTGCCGAGTTCAACCGACGCGCCGTGGAATCGCTCATCAAAGCGGGCGCGCTCGATGGCCTCGGCAATAACCGGCGCGAAATGATGATGGCGCTGCCCAGCTTTTTGGGGCAGCTTGAAACCGCCGCCCGCTGTAATGTGGAAGGGCAGGTAGGCTTCTTTGAACTGCTGGGAGCAAAAGACTCCGCCGAACCGCAGGCCGCGCCGCAGCAAGAGTTTTCCCACACGGACTTGCTGGCTTTTGAAAAAGAGACGGTTGGCTTTTATCTTTCCGGGCATCCGCTGTCGCATCTGGAGCAGGCTGCGCGGCGGCTCCAATCGGCGCGCAGCGTCGATCTGCTCGACCCGGCAAACGAAACCGGGCAGGGGAATTATCGCGACAACGACGAGGTGCGGTTGTTGTGCGTGATCACCGGCGTGAAGAAAAAAGTGGTTAAAAACAACAACACAATGGCTTTTTTGGCCGTGGAGGACCTATATGGCGCAATGGAAGCGCTGGTTTTCCCGAGCACCCTGGAGCGCTGCGCGAACCTTTGCGTGGAGGGCCGCACGGTGCTGATTACCGGGCGGCTGAGTTTGCAGGAAAACAAGGAGGCCAAGCTGCTGTGCCATACAATAGAAGAAATAACGGAGAATGGGCAAGCACAGCCAATTGCGCCAATCCCCGCAAGCGAAACCCCTTCAGGAAGGAGGAGGGAGAATTTAAAGGACAGGGGGTTGCCGCCCGCACAGAGAACTTCTTCGCAAATTTTTCTGCGCTTGCCGCCAAAACCCCATCCCGCGCACCAGACCGCCCTGTGCCTTCTGGATATTTTTACTGAAACCGACAACCCGCGCAGCCTCTTGCCGGTAACCATCGTCTGCGAAGCGGATGGCCAGCGCCGCATCGCCCGCATCAGCGCGGTATGGAATCCCGTGCTGGAGCGGGAGCTAACTCGTCTGCTGGGGGAAGAAAACGTCGTCGTCAGGCGATAAAATTTGTTCGCAACTTTCCTGTGAAAACAGATCGGGAAAAGCAAGCAGGTATGAGAAGTTGCGTTCGGGAAGAACTAGGAGCGAAAACCGCCGGAGAAGAAGGCAAAAATTATTCCCGAATTTTCAAAAAAAAGCTTGCGCTCCAGCGCGATCTGTGGTATACTATACTACGGTTGCGGGCGTAGTTTAGTGGTAAAACATCAGCTTCCCAAGCTGAGGTTGTGGGTTCGATTCCCATCGCCCGCTCCAGCGGCGAGTTGTCGCCAACCGTTCGCGCAGCCGCGCTTTGTGGCTGCGCCGTTTTTATGCGGTATCGCGGGCAGGCACTGATCAAACAAAGAAGAAGGGGTTCTCGTGAGTTATCTGTTGAATTTGCCCGGCATGTTTGCCGTGCCTAACGCTGTGGTGGATGAGCACCTGAAACTGGCTCGGGAACTGCATCTAAAAACCCTGCTCTGGCTGCTGCGGCGGGGCGGAGAGGCGGAAGGCTTTGCCGCGCTGGCGCATTGGCTTGGCAAGCCGGAGGGCGATGTTGTTGATGCGCTGCAATTTTGGATTGACAAAGGGGTAATCCGAACCGGGGAAACGCAGGCGCAGGAAAACGCGCCGGCACCCGTTGCCGTGCCGGCGTCCCCCTCCCCTGCCCCGCGTCCCGTGCCTTCCGCGGGGCCGCCCGCAAGGCCAACCAACGAGCAGCTGCTGGCCCGCCTGGATGAGCAGCCCGACCTGCGTTCGCTGTTCCGGACCGCCGACAGCGTTCTTGGGCGCACTATCGGTTACGAGGGGCAGTGCGTACTGCTGGGTTTATACGACAATTATGGCCTGCCTGTGGAAGTTATTTTTATGCTGCTGCAATATTGTGCTGAAATTGAGAAAACCAACAATCAATACATCGAATCCGTTGGACGCGACTGGGGTCAGCGTGAAATCGACACCATCGACAAAGCAGCCGATCAAATCGCCGCGCTGAAAGATAATATGGCCGCTTGGCGGCAGCTGCGCCGCCTGGCAGGATTGCATGCGCCAAAGCCCACTGCCGCGCAGTGCGACTACTTGCGTCGCTGGCAGCGGGAGTGGAACTTTGGCGTCGATATGATTTTTATGGCCTACGAAGAAATGGCCAACCACACGGGCAAGCTGAGCTTTTCGTACATGAACAAAGTATTGGAAACCTGGCACTCGGCGGGCGTTGCTACGCCGGAGCAGGCAGCCGCCGCAAAAGCCGCGCGCGGCAAGCAGCCCGCCGGAAAGAAAAGCAAATCGTCAGCCGTTTCGCAGGGCTACGCGCCGTCGTTCGACTTAGAGGCGTTTGAACGCAGCACGCTGGAGGTGCCGGTGTTTTCAGCCGGCGAAAAGCATTGAAGAGCCGCGCTCAAAGCTTTCCCGCTTCCCGATCCGCCAAATAGGCCGAGCCTTTTGGAATCACGTAGCACACCGCCTTTTCCACCAGCTGAAAGGTGCTGTCATTTACATAACGGCATTCGCCATCCACATTCACTGCGGCCAGTTCGTCGGAGTGGATGTGCATTTTTTTGCCCCGCTGGAAATTGGTGAAGGGCCAGCTCAGGTGCTCTCCGTTCTTATATTTTCCCAGCAGCGACAAAAGCTTCAGCCTTCCAAACTCCTTGCGCACAACAATGCAGTCGAGCAGACCGTCGTCTGGCAGCGCGCGGGGGCAGCCCTTGTATCCGCCGCCATACCAGCGGGAATTGCCGCCAAGCGCAAACAGGAACGGCCCCTTAACGGGCGGTTGATCGTCAATCTGCACTGTGAACTCACTGTGGAAGCGCTGTGTAATGCAATAAAGCGACGACGCGGTATAAGCGAACTCGCCGGTCATCCACGGCAGTTTTTTGAAGGCGGCCTGCTTCGCGCAGACCTCGGCATCTAGGCCCATGGAGCACTGGTTGATGGCAATTTCGTGAACGCTCTCGCCCGTTTCGGGCAGGATGCTTTCGCAGTCAATCGCATCAATCCAGTGCGGCGTGCCGTTGATGTGAAGCCGGATATCCTGCAATTCCTCCTTCACGCCGAACAGGCGGATAAAATCGTTGCCCGAGCCAAACGGCACGGCGGCAATCTGCACATGCGGGCAGCCCCAAGTGGCGTTCACCACGCAATAAAGCGTGCCGTCGCCCCCGCAGGCATAAACGCGCACAGGCTCTTCTTCGGTCGCCGTCCGTGCCGCCTCGCGCACAAACCGCAGCATGCCCTCTTTGTCGGGCTTGTTGTAGAGTTCCGGCACAATGCCGGCTTCGGCGCAGGCGGCGGAAATCTGAGCGGGCAATTCCGTAATCCCGCTGCCTTTGCCGGAATAGGGATTGATCGCGAATACATGTCGCATGAAATCACTCCAATTCTATCGTTATATTTTATAAGAAAAGGTGCTCATAATCTGATTTCAGAATCGCGTAGGCCATCTCGTCGTAATATTGGCCGTTCTTGCAAAAAGCCTGCCGCCGGGTGCCCTCATATTGTAGACCGCATTTTTGCATCACACGCCCGCTGGCGCTATTGTCCGCGAAGTGCCCGGCATATACCCGGTTCAGGCCCAGCCCTCGGAAGCTGTAATCCAGCACAGCCCACAGCGCCTCTGTCATATAGCCCCTGCCCCAGTAGGCATGCCCCAGCCAAAACCCCGCCATCGCGTGCTGATCGCGCCGGTTGAGGCCCACCAAGCAAATCATCCCAACCAATCCGTCGCTGTCGCGTTCGCCGATTCCCCAGTGCAGCTCGCGGCCCGCCGCAAAGGCCTTGCGCGCTCGCGCAATCCTGATTTCTTCCTCTCTGCGCGTCATCCTCGATAAATCAACAGTGAGCCACCGCGACACCTCTTGATTGCGCAGCAATTCCACCAGCGTTGGCGCGTCGGCTTTTGTCATTTCCCGCAAACATAACCGCGGCGTTTGCAACTGGGGGAAAGACGATTTCATGCCGCTCCGCCTCCTCAGCTTTTGTAAAACATGAACGCCTGGCACTTCAGCATGCCGTTGTAGAGTTTGCGCCGGGCATCGGCCTTTCGCCCAAAGGTCTGCTCAAAGGTCTCCGACGGCGAGAGGATCGTATAGCTCCAGCCGCGCCGCGCCGAAAACAATTTCCCCATCAGCCCGGTCAGTTCTTCGGCCTGTGCCGCATCCAGCAAGCGTTCGCCATAAGGGGGGTTCGTGATCAATGTGCCGCGCTCTGTTGGGTGGGAAAAATCCTCCAGCTTCGCCTGGGTAAAGCGCAAACAATCCCCCACCCCGGCCCGCCTGGCGTTTTCCTGCGCAATTGCTATCGCCTGCGGATCAACGTCGCTGCCAAAGGCCAAAAATTGCGAGGCTTCTGTGGCAAGGCCTTCCGCCAGTTCGCGCTCCTCCCGCCAAATCCCCCGTGGAATTTGATCCCAGCGTTCGGCGCTGAAATTCCGCCGCAGCCCCGGCGCCAGGTTGCGCGCCATGAGCGCACCCTCAATCAAGATCGTGCCGGAACCGCACATGGGATCGTACATGGTATGATAGGGCCGCAATTTTGAAATGTGACAAAGCGCTGCGGCGAGGGTTTCTTTCAGCGGCGCGCCGCCGGCCTGCAAACGATAACCGCGCTTATGCAATCCGACGCCGGAGGTATCCAGCACAAGCGTAACTTTATCTTTCATAATCGAAAACTGGATTTGGTGCACGGGGCCGGTCTCGTCGAACCAATCCTGCCGGTAGACCCCCTTCAGCCGCTCCACAACAGCTTTTTTGAGGATCGACTGGCAGTCGCTGACGCTGAACAAGCCCGAATGGAGCGAATAGCCTTTCACCGGGAACGCATCGCTTTGCCCCAGCCATTCTTCCCAAGGCAGCGCTTTCGCGCCTTGAAAGAGTTCTTCAAAACTGCGCGCTTCAAACTGCCCCAAAACAATCTGCACGCGCTCGGCAAACCGGCTGCGGATATTGGCCCGCGCCGCAATCTCCAGCCCGCCGGAAAAGAATACCCGGCCGTTCTCGGCCCGGACTTGTGCCGCGCCCATGCCCCGCAATTCTTCCGCAATCAAGCCTTCGAGCCCCAACAGGCACGGCACCAGAAATGGATATTGTGTCATCTTATTTTTTCCCTTCAGACCCTTCCGGCGGGATCTCCCGGGATGAGCGTTTGATCTCCACACTGCTATACATTTTCTTGAACGTCACCCATGCCTTTGCGCGCAAATCGCAGCGCTCGCAATAAAACTCCGCCTGAAATCCCCGGCTGGCAAAGCGCCACTCCGTTTGCTGTTTGGCCGCCTTGCCGCAGTTGCGGCATAGGTAATAGAGCTGGCGCGGGTCAACAAGTGGGCTGTGAATGTCGCTGATGATGCGAGGCTTGTATTCCAGTTCACCAAAAAATTGCGCGTCGCATACGTGCATGAAAGACGGAAAATCCGCTGGATCGTAGATGGCGCGGAAACATTGCGCCGCAAACCGGCTGTCGTCCAGCGCCCGATGCAGTGAATAGCCCGCCGGATCCAGCCCCAAAATTTCGCCCGCAGCGGCAAGGCCCGTCTGCTGTGCCTTGGACGTATGGCAACGATAGCGAAAATATTTCTGCAAATCCGCGTAATTGGAAATGTAGCTCAATTTACGCCCAGCGGTCAGATAGCGGGTATTGGAAAGCAGCACCCGGATGTCGCCGTCGCCCCAGGAGAGCACCACATGCTCGCGCGCGCCAATCCATTTTTGAAACATGCCAATCGCCTCCGGGAACGGGTAGCCGTTCTCAAGGTCCTGCTTATTGATATTGGTCATTTCCTTCACGCGCGATTGCAGCCGTTTCCCAATTTTCGATTTGACGAATACAGAAAACTCATCTATCTCGCGCAGTTCCTCGTCGAGCATAACCGCGCCAATTTCGATGATTTCGTTGATATAGCCGCGTATTTTCGCGCCGTAGACCGAGTTCCATTCCAAATCCAAAATTATAAAAACCATGGTGAAATCCAATCCAAAGTTTACTAAGAATATCATAACACATTCCGTAGAAAAAAGCAAGAAAAATTTCAGCCGTGAGGAAAGAAAGAGCGGGGACCAGGAAATTTTCCCGGCCCCCGCTTTGTTGCGGAGTTTTGCCATGCCAAATTATTTGGCAACGAGTTTCTTGATCCAGAGGATCATCGGGGTAAAGAAGTTGATCACGCGCAGCAGCCCAAAGATCCAGTGAATGATATAGTCCGTGCCGCTCTTGAACGTCTTCGCGATCCAGGCGGCCACGTTCAGCGCCCAGGTAAGGAGCTTCAACGGAGTGCCGCTCAGGCCGAGGCTGTCGCCCAGCAGGGCAATGAGCTTGTCGCGCACCGCGCTGTCTTTCACCGTGTTGATCAGCGCGCGCAGCAATACCGTCAGCGCATCTGCCTGATCTTGGATGCCCGGATTAATATACTTGCCGGTCACGTCCGCAAAGGAACGGTAATCCGCAACATTGCCAAGAATCAGCTCGTCGAGCGTCTTCGCGCTCAGCCCCAGATCCAGGGATTTCAGCAGTTTGTCGATCTCTGCGTTGACGTCAACCTCCAGCAGCTTCGATCCGGTGGCAGCGCCATAGACGTGGTTGAGCGCGTAGAGGACGCGGTCGAGGCTCTGCTGCATCGCGGACTTTTTCTCGGGCGTTGTTTGACCCAGCGAATCGCTCAGGAAGTAGCACACGTTGGGCAGAATCTGCATCACGGTCTTTGTGGAGCCCGTCGCCAACTGCTCCATGAAGTAAAGCACCGGGTTCAAAATCGCGTCGAGCTTGCCGTTGGCGTCCAACGTTCTGTACTTCTCAACAGAGGTAATCGCTCTCTTGGCGTTGAGCGGCATCAGCAGCGCTTCCAAAATCGGGAGCAAGCCGTAGCGATAACCGTCGTAACCTGTCGCTTTCAGGAAGCCAAGGTTGTTGTTGATGGTCTCGTCGTGCACCATAGTGATATCGGAACCCGCCAGCATGAAGTCGAGAACCGGCATCAGCGGAATCAGGAAGTCCTTCAAACCATTGACAAAGCTGGTTTTGTCGGTGACCTCCGGGGCGGTCCAGCTGTAAATGTGCTGCAACGCCGCAGTCGCGTCGAAGTCCACACCGTTCACCTGAATGATGCTCGAGAGGAAATCATCGATGGTCTTGCCCGTGCCGCCGATTTGCGTGCCCAGAATGTTCGGGATCTTGTCTTTGAGCAGCTTCGCGATGGATTCCAGATTCTCCTTCGTATAAAGCGCGCTGCCCAACAGGTCATACAGCAACCCATTCGCGGTTCCGCCGCCCTTCTTCAGCGGCACGGAACCCAGCGGCTTGCCAAGGATAATCTGGCAGAGGTTGTTCACATATTTGTCGAGGTTATTCGACAGAGTCTTCGCCGAGCCCTTACACCACCAGATATACTTGTATAATTTCTCGTTGCGCTTGTAATCCGGATAGCTAATGTGGCCGGGCAGACTGTTCATCAAACCGGTGTTGAGCAACTCGACAAGGCCCGTCATGTTCTTCTGTTCGAGGAAATCGAACACGCCCAGCAAGTTCATCACCTGCGTCAGCAGATCGGCAACGTTCACCTCCACATAGGAACCTTGGCCGTTCAAGCCAAGCGCCTTGAAGTCGTCGCCGTCGAATACCTTCACTTTGCCAACAATCAAGCTCTCCAGCGTGATGGTCTTCAGCGGAATATCCGCAAATTGCTGCACTTCTTCCAGCATCGCAGCCAGTAACTTGTTGATGCTTTCACCAAGCCCCAATGTGTAGTAGAGCAACGGGGACTCGTCTGGCGCAAAGCCAACGCCAAATGCGGCAAGAAGTTCGCTCAGCAGATCGGGGAAGAACTTCAACAGATGCTTGCTAAGCACCCGCCAAACAGTCGCCCCAAAGGAATTGGGGCCTTTCAAAAGCTGTACTTCACCGATTCCGCCGGATTCCACGGCATACTTAAAGTCGCCATCCTGGATCTTCAAGATATCCGTGGCAACGGTGGCGAATGTTCCAAACAGGCGGATCACTGCCTGCTCGGCAATAGAATCGCCGCTGCCGTTGCTGAGGAGATAGGCCACGTTCGGCAGGAGATGCAGCACGGTTTGCACGGGGGTTTCCACCAGCGCGTTGAGCAGGAAGAGGACGGGGTTCAGGATTGCCTTGGCCTGATCCTGAGCGGTGGCGGCGTTCTTGTAGTCGTCCGGCAAAACCAGCGTATTGAGGAAGCCGGGCAAATCGGCGCCAAGCCCCGCCAACAGCGGCAACAAACCATCCGCATAGCCTTCGTAGCCATACAGGCGCAGGAAGCCTTCGCCGTCGGCCACAGTCGCGTCGTCAATGGCCTTCAGATTCTTCCCTGCCAGCAAGACGTTCAGGATTGGCATCAGCGGCGCTACCAGAGCCGAGAGCTGTTCCACAAAATCATCCGCGCCAGTGACCGAAACCGTTCCGTTCAGGAATGTTCCCAGCGGCTCGAACACCTGGTTCAGGTCAAGCGCCTGGCCGTCAATCGTGATGAGCTTCTTCAGAATCTGGAGGGGATATAGCGGCAGTTGCAGACCGCTGCTCACGTCGAGCAGAATCGGGCCTTCTATCGTAGCTTTCAGGCCGTAAATCGTTCCCGCGATGGCTTTCAGGTTATCCGCGGTGAAGAGATTATCGCCCAGCCAGCCGTTGATCGTATCCTGGAGCGTGTCTTCCACTGTGAACGCGTTGCCCAGCAAGCCTTCCAGCCAGCTCTTGCCTGCGGCGTTGCCCGCGATGAGCTGATCCCAGGCCCAGTTGATGACCGCGTCGGCATTGTCCACAAGGTACTGCGCCTGCGCGGGCTTCAGCCAGTTGGGATACCCCACGGCAGTGCCCTGAAGCGGCGCCTTCTGGTAATTGATCTTGTCGAACTCCTCCGGCTTCGCGTTGTTGATGAAGTACCACAAGCTCGCCATATCTTGTTCGTCGAGCAGATCAAACACACCGGTGATGATGAGCAGTTCGGTCAGCAAATCGCCCTTGTTCACCTTCACATAAGAGGCCTCTGTGCCCAGCGCGTCGAACGGAGCTTCGAACTTTGTGATATCGCCTGTGATGAGGTCTTCTACCTTGAACGGGTTGATGATACTCACCGGCAGAACATCTTCCAGCACCTGATCAAGCGCGCCGCCCAGACCAATGTCATCCGGATAGTCGCCAAGATCTTTGCCCATGCGCGCCAGCACCACGCGCAGCGCGGTTGCGAGGAAGGAATTTTGCCCCGCGATAAGGCGAATCTCATCCTTCGGAATCGCCTGGAAACCGCTGTCTTGAATGCCCAGAACGTCGATCGCCACAAGCGTCAGCGGAGCGAGCAGGCGCAATATGGCTTGCTCCATAACGGAGTCGCCAGTGCCGTTGCTGAGAATATACGCCATATTCGGGAGGATGTGCAGCAGCGTTTGCACCGGGCTTTCAACGAGCGCGTTGAGCAGGAAGAGGATCGGGTTCAAAATCGCCTTGGCCTGATCCTGCGCGGTAGGCGCGTTCTTGTAATCTTCTGGCAGAACCAGCACGCCCGGCTCCAGGTAGCCTTCCACATCCGCGCCCAGCGCCGCCAGCAACGGCAGCAAGCCGCGTTCGTAGCCGTCGTAGCCATACAGGCGCAGGAAGCCTTCGCCGTCGGCCACATCCTGGTCGTCGATGATCTTCAGATTCTTCCCTGCCAGGAAGAGGTTCAGCGCCGGCATGAGAGGCGCGACGAAATCCGCGAGCGTGTTGATGAAATCGTCGGCGCCGCTGACCTGGGTTGGGTTGCTCAGATAGGCCTCCACCGTGTCGAACATTTCATCGAGATCAACCGTCGCGCCGCCAACTGTGATGAGCTTTTTCAGCATCTCAATCGGATAGAGCGGAACCTTGATTGTATCGGTGACCTGAATCTCGATCGGGCCTTGCACCTGGGCTTTCAGATTGAATATCATCTGCGCAAACGCCGTCAGGTTCGCGTGCGTATAGAGGTTGTCGCCCAGCCATCCGGCCACCGTATCCTGAAGCGTGTCTTCGACGGTAACGCTCACCGCGCCGTTGGTCAGGCCGATCAGGGCATTCTGCGCCCAAAGCTTCGCGTCGGGATTTTCGAAGATTGCCGCCCACGACCAGTTGATCACCGCGTCGGCGTTATCCGCCAGGAACTGCGCCTTGGTCTTGTCGAACCAATTCGGGGCAGCGGGCTGCGTGCCCTGGAGCGGCGCCTTTTGGTAATCGATCTTGCTGAAATCGGCCAGCGGATCGTTGTTGATCAGGCTCCACAGGCTCTCCATGTCCTTCTCATCGAGCAAGTCGAACACGCCGGTGATGAGGAGCAGTTCGGTCAGCATATCCGCCGTGTCAACATCCACATAGGTGGCCTTGTTGTTTAGGTCAAGCGCCGCTATTTCGTCTCTGGTGAACTCTGTGACAACGCCTGTGATGAGGTCTTCCAGCGTGAAGGCGCTCAGGGAAAGCGGGGCCGCGGCAATCTGCGGAATCTTTGCCGCGAGGAGGCCGTTGATATATTCGCCCAGGCCAACGTTCATCGGCGACTCGATGGTCAGGCCAAACTGTGGCAGATACGAGAGCAGCAGCGCGTTCACCAGCGAGTCGTCGCCCGCCACCAGACGGATTGCACTGGTTCTGTTGCTTAATTCGTCAAGATCGATATTTCCGTTCCCGTCATCCGGATAGGCGCCATCGTCTTCTCTGCGCAGCGCATCCAGTTCAGGTACGATTTCGATGATCAGCCGCGTGAACGGAGCCAGCAACCGCATCAGCGCTTGTTCCGCGATGGATTCGCCGTTGACATTGCTGAGAATGTGCGCCACATTGGGGATGATCTTCAGCAGCGTCTGCGTCGGCGAGGTCACGAACGCTTTGAGCAGATAAAGGATCGGTTCGATGATGGCCGCCGCCTGGCCCGCCGTGTCAGCCGCCTTGTAATCTTCCGGCAGAACCAGCGAATCCACATAGCCGTCGATATCCGCGCCCAGCGCCGCCAGCAGCGGCAACAGGCCGTTGTTGTAGCCATCGTAGCCATAAATGGTCAAGAACCCTTCGTTGTCATTGACCTCGTCATCCATGATGATCTTCAGGTCTTTGCCGGCCAGGAACAGGTTCAGCACTTGCATGAACGGCGCGAGGATGGCCAACAACTCGGCGACAAAATCATCTTTGCCCGTAATGTTGATTGACTGCAAGCCCATATAACTGGCCGTTGTGGGATCGGTGTACCGGAGATAGAACAGCATGGACGGCCCGAAGGGCATTCCTGAGCCGGGGTCAACGCCCCCAATCATCTGGTCAAAATCCAGTGGCACGCCGTCAACGCTGAGCAATTGCGCCATGAGTTCTTTCGGCTTGAGCGTAACAGGCACCAGAACGCCGCCGTTCATCGGATCGGGGATCTCCAGATTGATTTCCCACTCCGTCAGCTTCGTGTTAAGCCCCATGAGAATCTGCACCAGCAGGAACAGATTTTCTTTTGTGAAGAAGTCGTTGCCGAACAGGGCGTCCACCGTTGCGTCCAGGGTGTCCTTGATTTCAATATTGAGATCCAGCGCCGGGTTATAGGACATCTGGCCCGAAGGATCCAGCTTGGCAATGAGAGCGTCTTTCGCGCCGTTGACATCGGCAGTGAAGCTGTTCAACGCGTTCTGCGCCCACGTTTTTGCGTCGGCGTTGCCCTCAAAGAGCGCGCGCCACGCCCAGTTGATCACCGCGTCGGTGTTATCCGCCAGGAACTTCGCCTTGTCCTTGCTAAACCAGGTCGGCGCGTTCGTCAGCGGCGTTGCTTCATCGCCGGGCTTCGGACCCTTCGCGTAGTCAATGCGGTTGAAATCCGGGAACTTGTTATACTGAATCAGTTTGGTCAGTTCCGCGAAGTCGTTGACCGTTTCGAGCACGCCCATCGCATCGAGCAGCTTGAAGATGATCGTAACGCCGTCGGCCTCCACATAATTCAGCCCCGTATCGGGATCCTGTCTCCATTCGCCCGCCAGCAATTCCTCCATCATGGTCGGCAGGTCGTACTCACGGCCGCCGAACTGAATGGTGTTGCCTTTCAGCAAGCCTTGCAGCAATGTCATTGTGTCGATCCGCAAGCCATCGCTGGTATCGAACGAAACGCCGGGCACACTGCTCAGATCGAACGAGAAGATAGAACTGACGTCCACCATCGGGCGCAGGGTATCGATGAGCACATAAAGCGGCTGAACAAGGGCGCTTGCCGCGCTTTGCAGCCCCGAATCCTCGCCGTTCGCCGGTGTCATGATAAAGGCCAGAAGGTTCGGCAGAACGTTCAGCAGGCCCTGCACCGGGTCGCCCAGAAGCGCGGTTACAATTTCCGCAAGCGATCCGACAATGGATTTCAGCCGGGCCGTCGCGTCGCTCATGGCGAGATAATCCGCAGGTTTATCTAATTTCAGGCCAAGCGGAATGGCCAGAACGTTCAGGATCGGCCAAAGGGCGTTTTCGTAGCCCAGGAAGCCGGGCAGCTCAAGCAGCGGCGAATAGGTGGGCGTTGCCGGAACATTGTTGTCGATTTGGTAAATGCCCAGGGTCTTGCCCGCCAGCAGATAATCCAGAATCGGCGCAATCGGTTCGAAAAGATCCGTCACTGCGGCAATAAAGTTGTCGAGGGTACCCACGCCCGTGCCATAGTAGGTTCCGTTCTGGGCATAGTTGTAGATCTTGTCCACGATGTCGTCCATCATGTTCATGGAGATCCAGTCGCCGGAATTGGCGCCACCAATCATGAGCGCGTGGTTCACCAGATCGGACATGCTGCTGAGCAGGTTATAGATCGACACCTGCTGCCCCTGGAAGAGAACTTCTTTGTCGAGCAGGCCGTGCACCATATCCACCAGGGAATTGAAGGTTTGCTGGTTGGCGGAATCAGAGAGCTTCTGCGCCATCCGTTTCGCGCCGTCAACAAACGGCTCGCCGAAGAGAACCTTCCAGACAATGTCGAGCACAGGCCCGGAGTTCTTGATCAGATAATCCGCGTCAGATAAGCCTTCGTACTCCCCGGCAACGTCGCCATATGGCTTGTTGTGCTGGCCGCCTTCGCCCCACCAATCCGGCGCGAAGGGCATATGGGGGATAATCGTTGGCGCGGACTGCTTGAATTCCAGCTGCGCATACTTCGATCCGTTCGGCGCTAGCAGTTCTGTCAGCGCCATCAGCGCTTCGTCCAGCTCCTTCTGGTTGGCCGTTCCAATGTCTGTTGGCCGCAGCGAAGTGTCGAACACGGTGTAGCCCACTGGGATCATGCCGGAACGCATGAGCCAGTTGATCATGAACTTGAACACGTCTGTGGGGTTGGCTTCCACATAATAACGCGTGTCGCGGTACCCATTGATCAGCTTATCCTGGTTGTGGTTGAGGAACGCGTTGTTTTCTGCCACGCGGCGCGTCGGATAGTCGGTATGCAGCTCGCCCAGGCTGGCCAGCTGAATTTCGTCGAGGAACGCCACGGTATCCTGGCTCAGGAACTGCCCCAGGAAGTTGGAAAGATCTTTTGTGGAACCCAGGAATCCGTTCACGGTGTCGCCCACATCCCCGGACATCAACATCGATCTCACATCCAGCGGCAGCGCATCCGCCTTACCAAAGCTGGCCTTCGGGAATGAGCTGGCCCCCAGGCCGCCGACGCCCGTCAACACTACCCACGCCTCGTAGGAAATATTCATGCCCAATTTGTCCATCAGGTAATGCATCCGGTCGGCAGACATGGCAAACGCCAAATTCGGCAGCAGCTTGAGCAGTTCGGTCAGCGGCGCTTTCGCCATCTTATAAAGGAACGCATCCAGCGGGCCAAATATTGTGTTCACCAAATTCTTCGCCTGCGCGTCGCTCAGCGCCGGCATCATGTCCCCGCTCTGATACCCCGTGTAAACCGAATCGCTGTGCACCGCGCCGCCCGAATGTGCCGGTATCGTCGGCAGATACGATTGCGCCGTTGTGTCATCCGGGATGATTGGGCTGGAACCTGAATAAACAACGCCGTTCAGCGAAACATTGCTCGCCCCCAGTATCGTCGGATCCAGCTGGCTCCATGTCTTCGCCGAATCCGCGCCCAGCAGCGCTTCAAACAGCGGAACCAGCATGGTGCCGAACGCCTTGCCGCCGTCGAATTGCAGCAGCATATCCAGCGCGCCCACGCCCTGCGTGTCAGACACAGTAATCGCGGTGCTGCCGGTCGAAGTTGTATTGACCACGCCGATGCTGTAGCAATACACTTCCTGCTTCTTTCCGAAGAGCAAGCTGCTCAGCATGGGGCTTAAGCCCTTCAGCGCAATCGCGATCGCGTCCATGAAGCGCTCGCGCTTTTCGCTCAGGCTGGTCGCATCGTTGATGCCCCAATCCAGATAGAACTTGCCGTCTTTATAAAGGGCCGGGGCGGTTGCCTCGCTCCACGCGCCTGTTGGGTAGATATGGTCTTTGCCCATATTCGGGTTATATCTCGGGTCATCGGGGGTGGCTTCCGGGCTGCCGGGCCTGGCCTTCGGGCCAATCCGCTTCAGGTACTGATCGGACGTTTCGTTGTTGTTCAGCTCTGGCAGATAGTTTGCCGCAGCTTCCGGCGAATGGTTGGTCGATTGATCCGTATTGGAAATCGTGCTGCCGCCGTAGGCGTAACCCCCGCCGCTGCCACTGAACTTGCTTGAAACCGCGTTGCCAAGCCACAGGTTGGCTTGATTGCAGAACGCCAGATAGCTCCGGTTGGTGTAGGAACTGCCGCCGTCATAGCTTTTCGTTGCCGAGGCGGTATACGTCCAGGCGCCGTTCACCTTTTGGTACGGGCTCTTCCACGACTGGATCCAGTTCTGCTCTTCGGTATCCACGCCGCCGCGGAAATTCCGCAGCGCGCTGATAGCATTCGGGAACTTCGAGGCAAAACCGGAACTCGCGATCATGTCGCCCAGCAGGTTCGGGTAAATCTTCAGCTGCGCAAACGTGTCGTTGGTTCTGTTTTCCGCGTTGGCCAGCCGGGAATACAGCGAGAAGAAGCGGCCATAAATGCGGATGTTAGTCGTTATGCCGAAGGTGCTGCAGCCCTGATTCAACCGCTCATCCAGTTTGCCGCCGTTGTCGGCGGCCATAGCCGCGATGCTGGTCAGCCAAATGTCCTCAAAGCTTTCGCAGATCAGCGGATACAGCATGCCAACGATCGTGTTGACCACTTCGTCGGTGAAAATCGTGCCGCCAACAATGCTGTCGAGCACTTCGCCGCCGCTCTGGGTGGTCTTCGTGAAGTCAACGCCCATGTCCTCCAGGGTTTGCGCAAGCTGCGGCGACAAACTCTTCAACGCGCTCAGCAGCGGGGCAAGGTTGCCGCTCGAACCCAGGAAACGATCGAGCTTGTTGATCGCCTGGCCAAGATAAAGATCGTTCGTGCCGGATTTGCTGTCTGTATAGTCATGATCCGGAAGGATGTCTTCCGCTTTTGCCTCGCGCGAAAGCGGAGCAAGCGTGGTGCCTGTGTAATACTGGGTGGGATTGTGCGCCAGCCACCCCAACAGTTCCGGCATCGACTGCGACAGGAACTCGAACGCCTTCATGACGCCCGCCGCCAGACGCCCGGTCTGGCCCTGATCCTTGAACAGATGATAGATCGACTGATCTTCAATGGTATAATAGATGCGCTGCAGATCGTTGACCGCCCGCATGGCGGCTTCTTTTTGGGCGGTGGTCAAGGTTCCGCCGGTTCCGTTGGCAAAGGTGGGAAGAATGGACTGGGGTGCCGTCTTGTTGAGCACCAGCAGACCCGCATCCGCCATCGCCTGAATTTCGGCCATCGCCTGCGTTACCGCGCGCGAGAACACAGAAGCCAGCGTCGGCCAAAGGCGCTCTACGGCAGGTTCCGCAATGTCGGCCTTGAACGCGATTTCTTCCGCAGTGCCCGCGGGCAGCGCTTGCAGCCGCTTCACGGCCTCGGTCAGCATATCATAAAGACCCTCGGTCACCAAGCGGTAACGCCCTTCGGCGTCCACAAACTTCACCAGATCCTTCATATAAAGATCAGTGAAATAAGACAGATCATCGCTGCCCTTGCCGGTGCTGACAGCGGGGATATCCGTGCGGCCAGCGTCCATTGCGTTTTTCAGCTCGCTAAACAGCCCCAGCACCTGGATGGCCAGTTCCTGCACTAGGCCCACTGTGCCGTCGAGCGGCGTGTTCGCCGGATCGCTCGCAACAGCCGACCCGGCATAGACTGCGTTCGTCAGCGCGTAGTTCTTTTTTTGCAGGGCGCTGGCAAACTGATAATGCTGCTGCGCCTGCGTATACCATTCCACCACTTTTTCCGGGGTATACGCCGCGGTTGCGGGATCGCCCGGGGTGGTTTCTACCAGCCCGCCGCGATAATCCGGAAGGTTGGCAAGGAACTCTTCAATTTTTGCCTTTTGCTCGTTGAGCTTCCAGAGGTTAACCACCTTCTGCAAGTTGCCCATCCAGGTTCGAATGTCGTCAAACTGCGTGCCGTAGGCCGCGGCCACATCAAAAGCCGGATCGTTATAAGCGAACGAAAGCTGGCTGTAATAGCCGGTGGCCTCGGCCAGGAGCTCTTCAAGCCCCTTCAGGTCGTAGCCATTGTAGCCCGCCGTGGGATCCAATGTATCGGCTTCTTCTGCGCCGAACCAAGGATCCGTGGTCAGCTTGCCGGTCGCGACGTCGCCAAAATAATCCACAGCGCCCTGATAATTCCAGGGGTTTTCTTGCGTGAGTAGTTCAATCCCGCGCAGAACAACGCTGATTTCGCTGGAAGTAGGCAGCCCAAAGTGCTGAATCAGCTGCGCTTCGTTGAAGTAGTTCTTGCCGGAAAGAGCACTGCGCGCGCCCTCGAGCCTGTCGCGCAGGGCAAACATTTCAGCCCTGCTCAGGCCAATCAGGTCGCCCAGACCATAGTGTGCCCAGCCGCTGCCGGCGCCCTTGGTCGCGCTTGTGCGGTAGGCGTTCAAGCCCGCGTAGAGATCCGCCGTGGTAATGGTCGTCGCGATCTCCCGGGTGCCAAAGCCTCCCATCGTGCTGTTATGCGGCGCGACGGAGGTTCCTTGGCTATCCGTCGCGAACATGTAGTCGCATTCGCTCCAGTAGCCGTTCACAAGCTTGCAGTAAGCGCCAACGTCCATGAAGTATTCTTTAATGGTGCCGGGCGCGGAGCCGCTCGCCAGGTCGTCCACCGTCGCCAGGGTCAGCGCTATGTCTTCCGGCTTGGAGACAATCCGCACAGCGGCGCGGGCCCAGTTCACTTTCCCGCCCCGCGCAAAGCCCGGGTATGTGCCAGTAACCGTGCCGCAGCTGTTTTTCGTTTCGTAGCCTGCGTGATCGAACGCGCCAAAGTTTTTCAGGAAGGTGAATCCGCTCAGCGCCCCGCCCGATCCCTTGCCGTCGGCGCCGCCGGGGATGCTCGTTGAAAAGCGCACATGGCCGGCGCCGTTTTCCAGGCCGTTGCTTTCGCGCAGGTCCCCGGCGTTGGAATTGTGGGTGGTTCCGCTGGCCGTGGTCGCGGAAACAGGCGTCGCCGCATCGGTGTGCATGGCGCTCCATTCCTTCGGCGCGCCGAATAGGTCAATCACCTTTTGGTTGTTCAGCTCTTCTTCGTTGAGCAGGTAAGATTCCTGCAAGATTCTGCGGATCGCCCAGGCGGCCGAAGGCGGCAGAGCCATGAGCTGGTTGGCCGGCAGGGTGTTCAGGTTAGTGGAGCCGCTGCCGTTGCCGGTGAAGTCTTCCATCGCCCTTGCAATATGGCCCGCCCCGGTGTTGGTGGTGTTGGGGTTCTTCAGCTGAATCGCCATGCGCGGCAGCAGCGCGAAATATTTATCCAGCACTGCGGTCAGCGCCGCGCTGGAACCCTGGAACTCCGCCACAGCATAGGGGTTTGGCCGCGGGGTACCGTTCATTTTGTTTGCCCGGTTAATGGGGGATCCATTGCCGTTGCCATACGCTTCCCATTTGTAGTATCCGGCGCCATCCGAGCCGGCGGCAGATTTGTCGTAGGTGGCTTTCCAGCGGCCATCGGTATCCTCATGGATATACGTGCGAATGGCCGCCGCCAGTTCGCGGATCAGCAGCGAAGTGCCGTCTGCGTCAGCGTTTTTGTACTTTGTTGCCGCAATACCGTTGGTGTCGGCGGTGTAAACACCGTTAACGTTTGCTAGTGCCTTCCACATCGGGGTGTTTTGAACGACGTCGTTTGTAATGCCCACCGCCCCGGCGGGCAGCGCTGTGAAGGGGATGGCCGTAACTACCATCAGAGCCGCCATCAGGAACCCCAGACATTTCCTGAATATACGGGGTTCGGTTCGAGTCTTCATACTGGGTAACCTCCTTGCTAATAATGGAACATTCGCCTGATCTGCCTGCTTTATGCTTTGCTGTTTCGGGGTGATTTGCCAATTAATTTGCCAAAGGACTATGCACATCGTTAATTCGGGGCATACCCCTCTTTATCTTCTTGATTATACAACAAGGCAACAGAAGAGTCAAGCACTTATTCAAAAAAAATTAATTTTTATTGTAGTAAATTGGTAAAATTGCCGAAGACAGGGAATGCGCGATTTGTCACAATTGGCCGATTCCCCCGGCCCCGCTGTTACAAATCACTTGACATCCTGCGGCAGGAATGGTATACTACTTTTGGTCTTATACTATAGAATATAGATCAAGGAGATCAACCGCTATGTTGCCAAGTAAAAACGAAAACACATTCCCCGCGCTGCTGGAGTTTTGCCTGAAGCAATACAACGGGCGCGAAGTCTTCCGCTGGACCGAAGGAAAAGAAGATCGCTCCGTTGGCTTTGATCGGTTTATCCGGCAGGTGCGGGCGCTGTCGTTTGCCCTGGCGGGCCAATGCCCCCCCGGCGCGCACATCGCCCTGCTGGGCGGCAACTCGTATGAATGGCTGCTGTGCTGGTTCGCGGCCGTTTGCGCGGGCTGCGTTGCCGTCCCGCTGGACAGCACGCTGCCGGCGGAAACGCTTTTGCCCCTGCTGCGCAAATGCGATGCGCAGCTGCTGCTCTTTGCCCCCGGTTTTGAAGCAATCGCGGAACAAAGCGGCCTGCCCTCCCGCCTCATGGGAGATTTTGCCGCGCGCGCCGGGGAACCGGAAGACAGCGCAGGCTGGCCGACCCAGGCGCAGCCGGACAAGCTTGCCACCATCGTATTCACCTCTGGCACCTCGGGGCAGCTGAAAGGCGTTATGCTCTCGCAGTGGAACATTCTCTCCGTCAGTTACGCTATTGTTGGCGCCTTCCAGCACCTGAATGGCAAGAACAACTTGCTCGTGCTGCCGTTTCATCATATCTACGGATTTTTGAGCGTTTGCATCGGCTTGGCCGATAACTGCCCGCTTTTTCTCTGCGACAGCGCGCGCCACATTGCCCGCGACATGAAAAAAACGCATCCCGTCATCGTTCTGGCCGTTCCGCTGATGATCGAAAAAATCGACGAGGCAATGTGGCAAAACGCCAGGCAGCAGGGGCGGGAACGTCAGCTGCGGCTGCTGTTTGCCCTCAGCCGGTGCCTGCCCTCCCGCAAATTGCGCCGCAAGCTCTTTGCCCCTGTGATAGCGGCAACGGGTGGCAGCTTATCGACCATTGCCGCCAGCGGCGCGGCGCTAAGCCCCGCTATCATTCGGCGGTTCCGCAGCATGGACGTCAACATCCACATGAGTTACGGCCTGACCGAAGCCGCCGCCAGCACCCTCCTCACCTCCCTGGCGCAATACCGCCCCGGCAGCAACGGAAAAGCAATGCCTTATAGTCAGGTGCGCATCCACGCGCCCGGCGCGCAGGGCGTGGGCGAAATCCAAATCAAGGGCGACAATGTGTTCATAGGCTATTATAATGATAAGGCCGCCACATCCGAAGCCTTTACCCCCGACGGCTGGTTCAAAACCGGAGACCTGGGCCGACTGGATCAAAAAGGCCACCTGTTCGTCACCGGCCGCATGAAAAACCTGATTATCCTCAGCAACGGCAAAAACGTGTCGCCCGAGCCGCTGGAAGCAAAGCTCATGGCGCTTGATTTCGTGAAAGAAGCGCTTGTGTATGCGCTGGATGGCGAAATCGCGGCGGAGCTTTATCTTGACCCGGAGCAGGCCGACGCCGCCGCGCGGCTGCCCGAAGCGCTCGAAGCGCTCAACCGGCAATTGCCGCCCTTCCAGCGCATCACAAAGACAATTCTGCGGGAAACGGAGTTTTCTAAAACCACCTCGCAAAAAATTCTGCGGAAATGAGGAAGCCCACATGGAAAGCATTTTAGAGCAATTGCAGCAGCTGCTGCGCGATTATACGGGAATCCCGGATATCTCCATTGACGAAACAACGCTGCTCGCCACAGACATTGGCCTGGATTCTTATGACCTGGCCTGCATGATGGGCGAAGCGGAAGAGCGCTTTGATATCGTGATTACCGACCGGGATTTATTGAGCATGCTAACGATCGGGGATGTTGTAAACTACATCGAAGCCCACACGCCATAGCAGAGGGGGAGGAACCTTTGGGTTGTTTCGCGCTAACCGGGCCGCAGCGGAATATCTTTGACCTGGAACAATTTTCCGGCGGGGCGCTGAGCGTAACAATCAGCGGTTTCGCTCTCTGGAGCGGCGCGCCGGATGAATCAGCGTTGCAGCGGGCGCTGAACCTGCTCTTGCAAACCAACGACGCGCTGCGTCTGCGCCTTGCCCCGCAAGGGCAATATGTAGCGCCATACGCAGAAGAAGCCTTTCCCGTGCGGCGTTTCGGCAGTTTAGAAGAACTGCGCGCATGGGCGGCGGCGCAGGCGCGGGAACCCATGGATCCAGCCGGCCCGCTTTATCGCCTTGCGGTTGTGGCGGTTGAATCCCCGCGGGAGAAAAGCGCGGGCCTGTTCGCGCAGCTGCACCATATGATTTCCGACGCGTGGTCGCTGGCGCGCCTCGCCGATCTGTTCCATACCTATTACCATAACCCGCAGCCGGAAGAGTGCCCGAGCTACCGCCTGTTCGCCGAAAAAGAGGCGCAATACCTGCAAAGCGAGCGGCGCGCGCGCGACAAAGCGTTTTGGCTCGAGCAGTTTGCTCAACCGCCGGAGCCATGTCTTCTGGCGCGCAAACCGGCCAGCTCCCTGGCCGTCGCGCGCTGCGAAACACTCCTTTCCCCGCAGGAAGCGCAGCCGCTGCGGGAATTCGCCGCGCGGGAAGGCCTTTCGCTCTATAATCTGCTGATTACCGCGCTGGCGGCCTATCTGTATCGCCTGCGGGGGCAGACGGATCTTTGCGTTGGCACCACAACATTGGGCCGCTCCAACGCGGCGATGAAAAAAACCGTTGGCATGTTCGCGGGCACCGCGCCCGTGCCCATCCATCTGGCGCCCAACGCCAGCCTGCCGCAGAACGCCCGGGCGCTGAAGGGCATCCTGCTTGGCCTGCTGCGGCACGACGGGTTTGGTTATCCGGATCTTCTGGCGCAGCTCAAACAACAAAGCGGCTTCAGCGGCCGATTTTATGATGTGCTGTTCACCTACGTCAACGCGGTCATGCCCAACATGGGCGAAAACCTGGAAGGCATATGGACCTACCCCTGCAATGTGCAGGCGGAAACGCTCCAGATCAACGTCAGCGACCGCGCCGGCAACGGGAGCATGCTTTTTTTGTATGACTACCATACCGAAAGCCTGACAGAGCGCGAAGTTGAACAGATCCACAAACGGCTGCTAACGCTGTTGCGGGATGCGCTTGCGCACCCGGATCGCTCCCTGGATCAGCTGGAGTTGCTGTGCGAAGAGGATCAGGCTGCCTGGGATCAGCTCAACCAAACCGATCACGACGTGACAATTCGCCCCGTGCACAAATTTTTCGAAGATCAGGCGGCTGCCAATCCCAGGCGGCCCGCAGTGATGTTCCATGAGGAGCGCCTGACCTACGGCGAACTCAACGCCTGGGCCAATCGCATTGCCGCGCTGCTGCGCGAAAATAATATCGTGCCTGGCAGCGTCGTTGCCGTGCGCATGGAGCGTTGCCTGGAACTCCTGCCCACGCTGCTGGGAATCATGAAAGCGGGCGCCTGCTACCTGCCGCTGCTGCCCGAATGGCCCGAAGCCCGCGTCAAATTTGTTTTGGAAGACGCGCGGGCCGCGCTGTTGCTCTGTCAGCCGGGCTGCGAAGCAAAAGAATTTCACTGCATCACAACAGAGCAACTTCATAATTTGCCTTGCGGCAGCGCCGCCAGCAGTGACGATCCGTCGCTATTGGCCTATGTGATGTACACTTCCGGCTCGACCGGGCAGCCCAAGGGCGTTTGCGTGGGGCAGGATTCGCTTTGCAACCGCCTGCTCTGGATGGATGCGGCCTATCCGCTGTCGCCGGACGAAACGCTGATCCAGAAAACCAGCTATGCCTTCGATGTTTCCGCCTGGGAGCTGTTTTGGCCATTGATGCAAGGCCGCGCACTGCTGCTGCCCGAACCCGGCGCGCAGCGCGATCCGCGCCGCCTGGCCCGGCTGATCCGGCGGCACGGCATCGAAACCATTCACTTCGTGCCCTCTATGCTCATCCTTTTTTTGGAAGAAATCGCGGCCTCAAAAACAAAATTGCCCTCGCTGCGGCGGATCATTGTCAGCGGCGAAGCGCTCACGCCCGCGCTCAATCGGCGCTTTCACGAGATATTCCCCCACGCCAAAACCAGGCTCATCAATCTTTACGGCCCAACGGAATGCACGGTCGACGTGCTCTCTTATGACTGCAAGCCGGGCGACGACGAAATCCCAGTCGGCAAACCGGTTTGGAATACCGGCTGTTATGTGCTGGGCGCGGGCGGCGCTCTGCTGCCGCCGGGCGAGGTTGGCGAACTTTGCGTCACAGGCGTGCAGCTGGCGCGGGGCTATGCCAACCCCGCGCTGAACGACGGCCGCTTTGAGTGGCATCCCCGTTTGGGGCGCATTTATCGCACCGGCGATTTGTGCCGTTTGCGCGGCGACGGGCAAATCCTGTATCACGGCAGAAATGACAGCCAAATCAAAATCCGGGGGCAACGGGTGGAACTGGGGGAAATCGAGCGGCAGCTCGAGCAAGCCCCCGGCGTAATCCAAGCGGCGGCGCTCTTTGAAAACGAGCGGCTGCAAGCCTTCTGCGTTGCAAACGAGAACTACGACGAAGCTGCCGCGCTGCAATATTTGCGCACGCAGGTGCCCGCTTATATGATCCCGGATCGGCTGTTTCGTTTGGCTGAACTGCCGCTGGGTGCCAACGGAAAACTGGACAGAAAGCAGCTCAAAGGCAAGCGGGAAACAGGTGGCGGCAAGCGGAAGATTGCTCCGCCGGAATCAGAGACCGAACGGCAAATCATTGCGGCTGTCCGGGCGCAGCTGGGCGGCGAAGATGTCAGCTTATCTGAAGCGCCCAGCCGCTGCGGGTTAAGTTCGCTCGACATTGTGTCGGTCACCATCGCGCTGGAAGCGCACGGCCTGCGCCTTGGCGTGAGCGATTTTTACGCGGCGGAAGATTTTCGCGCGCTGGCGCTGCAAGCAAAAACGCCAGAACAACTGCCCCTGCTGGTCAAATTGCCGGGCGGCTCTCCCCCAGCCCCGTCCTCTGTTGCCTGCATTGGCATCCCCTACGGCGGCGGCAGCTTCAGCGCCTGGGCGGACGTTGCCCGGGAACTGCCCATTCCGGTATACGCCGCGCAGACCGGCCATGTGGAACCGGAACGGCTGCTGGAAGAAATCCGCGCTCTGCCCCAGCGAACGTTTATTGTCATGGGCAGCTGCGTGGGCGCCGGGCTTGCCGTGGTTCTGTCGCAGCGGCTGGAAGCCGAAGGCTGCCTGGCCGGTCTGGTGATCGCCGCTTCCGCGCCGCCCCCTCTGGCGCAGCTTTATGGCCGCTGGTACAATCCCTGGCTGCTGCGCGGCCCCCGCCAAACCAACCGGGCGCTGCAGCGGCTCAGCGGACGAAACATTTATCTTGGATCGCGCGAAATCGCGAACCTCCGCGCCGACGCCGCCTTTTTTTTGCGCTGGCTGGCGCGGCGTCGCCACGTTTCAGTCCAAGCGCCCATCCGCTTGGTCTATAGCAGCGCCGATCCCATGCTGCGCCGCATCCGCGTGCGCCGCCGCTGGGAGCGCCTGTTCGGCAAACCGCTCAGCGAAACCGTGATCCCCGGCGGCATGCACGATATCGTGCACACGCACGCAAAAGAAGCCGCAGCGGCGGTGATGGCAACGTTGGAAAATAACGCGTAACAAAACGAACCATCCCCAATGGAGGATGGTTCGCTGTTGCAACCGCCGGGGCCGTTCCTTTTATCTGCGCCGGGTCTCCCGCTCCGCGTTGGGCAGCACCCGCAGCTGCCGCTCGCGGCGCTTCGCGCGGGTTTGCAAAAATACAACCGCAAGATAGATGCCCCCGGCAATCAGCACCGCCGCAAGCATCGCTTTGGCCAGGGTTGACCGAACGGCCTGCTTTGCCAGCGATACCAAAAACATGGCGGCGCTGCGGCCAACGGCCTCGGCCGCTACCAAATCAACCCGCGCAAACTCCTCCCCGGCATATAAAATCCGCGCTTTTCCAATCACCTGTCCTTTTTTCACAGGCGCCATAACGCTCTGGGGCGTCAGATCCGGGATCGGCTCGATGAGCACGCTGCCGCTGCCAACGCCTTCGGGCACAAAGGCGGCCAGCGCCTCGGCGGGCATCAACTGTACGTGATCCACATTGCGCGCCATTTCCACAGGGAGTTCCGCAACGGCCTTCGCCGGATCGGTCACCTGCCGCAGTTTGATGTGCGCGAAACTCCAGTCCAGCAGGGCCTTCGCGTCCACAAAAGCGGTGTTTTTCAGGTAGGTATCCGCGCCCAGCGTCACTTTGTCGCCGCGCATCACCACGCAAAGATAATGAAACCCGCCGCGGGAGGCCCGCGTGACCACGCAGTCACCCGCATTTTTTGTTGTGCCGGTTTTCACGCCGGAAACGTCGGCGCTGAAATAGTCGCGGTAGCCGCGGCTCATCATTTTATTTGTATTGATCAGGTTACGCGGGCGGGGATTTTTGTTTGTGGCAGGCAGTTCATAGGTGCGCGTAGCGCAGATTTTTTCAAACAGCGCGTTGCCTTTAAAGTCGCGGCTGAGCGCGTAGCGCGTGATCGCCGCAATATCTTTGGCCGTTGTGTAATGCCCTTCCTCGTCCATGCCGTGAACGTTCATGAAGTGAGTGTCCTTGCAGCCTAACCGGCTGACAAAACTGTTCATCTGCGCCACAAAGGCCTCCTGGCTGCCGGCAACATAATCGGCCAGAATGGCGGCGGCTTCGTTGGCGCTGGGCACCATCATGCAATAAAGCAGCTGCTCCACAGTGAGCACCTCGCCGATGCGGATGCCCGCGTTGGAGCTGTTGGTGCCGTAGAACATGCTGATGCAATAGGGCTTTACGGTGATCGGCTCCTCCAGGTTGCGGCAGTATTCCAGGGTAAGAATCGCCGTGACAATTTTCGTCAGCGACGCGGGCGCTGTTCGCACCGTGTCGTTCTGGCTAAAGATCACGCTGCCGTCGTCCAGGCTTTCCAGCAGCAAAATTTCCGACACGCCGGAAAGATTTGGGACGTCGCGCAATAAATTGTTAAAGGCGGCCCCCGCAGGCACAGCCTGCCCAAAGAGCAGCAGCGCGGCAACGCACGCCGCCGCCAGCCACGCGGCAAAAATTTTAGTTTTTTTCGGGTAACCCATAGACAACCTGCCTCAAATGTAGTATACTAGACGTTAGATTTCAGACGCCGTCTGCAATCCCATACGATTCCTTACGGGATCGCATCCAGTCCGGTATTTATTATATCACTGAATCATACAAAAGAAAAGCCCCTTTTGTAAATTTTATGGGAGGATCACCGCTATGATTTATGTCACGGGGGACATCCACGGGGATTTTGGCCGTTTCCGGTCGCCGGAAACGCGGCAGTTAAAAAAAGGCGACACACTGCTGATCTGCGGGGATTTCGGATTTCTCTGGGATGGCACGAAGGCCGAGCAAACCCTGCTGAAAAAAATCGGCAAGCTGAAGTACCGCGTATGTTTCATCGACGGGGTGCACGAAAACTTCAGCCTGCTCAACCAGTTCCCGGCAGAAGAGTTCTGCGGCGGGCAGGCGCGGCAAATATCCGGCAATCTCTGGCACTTAATGCGCGGGGAAATTTATACCATGGAAGGCAAGCGCATCTTCACCATGGGCGGCGGCGTCAGCCCCGACGACGACTTCCGCGCGCCGGACGACAACCGGCTGCGCTGGGAAATCCCCTCGAAAGAGGAACTGAACCGGGCGCTCGACAACTTGCGGCGCGCGGGCACTGTGGATTATATTGTTACCCACGAACCGCCCATGCGCGTCAAGAGCTTCCTCCAGCTCAAGCAGAACGCCAACACCAGCGACGTCACAGGCCTGAACACGTTCTTCGAAGAAATCGGCAAGCTGTGCAGTTTCCGGCGCTGGTTTTTCGGCTCCATGCACGTGGATAAGCTCATTGCCAGCACCCATGCGGCGGTGTTCCGCAAGGTGCTGCGGATGGATATGTAAGCGGACTGAATCTAAATTGATAGTTGCGGAAACAAAAAACCAACCTTCCCTTTCGCCGAAAGAGAAGGTTGATTTGGTATCTTCCCCGGTTTTTACTTCCTAATCCCTAATCTCCTACTGCCTACTAGCCCCTATCCCCTAATTCCTATCAGAACCACCACATCCAGAAAAATCCAAACAGGAAGTGGCGGCAGATAAACTGGAGCCAGAAGGGCCACTTTTCCCAAAGATGGTGCTTCTCGTTGCCGCTGGGCGTAACAACGGTATCCACTCTATTATAGAAATTCTCAATATCGTGCCAGCCCTTGATGAAATCCTTGTTTTTCTGCCCGTTGTTGGTAATGTTCAGTTCATTGAGCTTCGGGGTGTTGGTAATATCCAACGAAGTCAGCGCGTTCTCGCTCACGTCGAGCTTCACCAGCGCCGTATCGCCGGAAACATCCAGCGTGCTCAGCTGGTTGTTGGAAACATTCGCCGAAACCAGCGCGGTAAAGCCCTTCAGCTCCAGCGAAGCCAGTTTGTTGAAGCTGCAATTGAGATCGACCAGCGAAAGCTTTTGGGCGGAAAGATCCAGCGCGGCAAGCTGATTGTCTCCCACATGGATCGAGCGCACTTTGGGGCTCCCGGCCAGGGTAACGCTTGTCAGCTTGTTGCTCTGCGCGTTGACGCTGAGCAGCTGGGGCAGGTTAGAAACATCCAGCGCCGCCAGTTGGTTGTGTGTGCATTCGACATACATCAGGTTTGCCAGCCCCGCAACATTCAATGCCGTCAGCTTGTTGTCGTTCACATTAAGCTCTTTCAGCGCCGTGCAGGGTGTCGCGTCTATGGATGTCAGCTTGTTATTGTTAGCGGTCAAACTCGCCAGCGCTTCGCAGCCGGTCAGCGTCAGGGCGGTCAGTTCGTTGTGGCCCGCTTCGAGCTGGATCAGGCCTGCCGGGATCTTCAGCGCGGAAAGCTTGTTGTAACTGCATTTCAGCGTTTCCAAGCCGCCCAGCATGCTCACATCAAGGCTGGTGAGCGCGTTGTTGCCAACGTTGAGCGTCTTCAGCCCGGTGAAGAGCGCAATCCCGGCCAGGCTCGAGATATCCTGCCGGGCCAAATCAAGCGCGCTTAGCCCCTGCGCCTCTTCCTCCGTGATGGGCAGATTCTGAGAATAGGGCTTTCCCAAGGCAAGATAGACCGCTTTTTTGAAGTTGGCGTCTGTGATCTGCCCGGAAATGTCGTCGGCGGCAATGGCGTTCAGCGCACCGGCCCCTAAACCGATCACAAACAGCAAAGCCATTAAAATACTAACTATTCGCTTCATAACAGATTCCTCCTTTTAGTTCTATAGCTTCATAATACCACATTCGCCGACAAAAGGGAAGCACAAAATTCAGTTTCTCCCATTTGCACAAAAATGAAGTCTTCGTTTTGTTTATATTGCCCCTTTACTTTTGGGTAATCAGCCCCATTCCGCCGGGCACCGAGCCAACAATCACCGTTTCCGCAAGGCAAACAGTGAGATCCACGTTCGTCTGCTGCGCCCCGCCGGGCAAAATAACGGCAATCGTCACGCGCAGCTCCATGAGAATGCGGTGCATGGTCTGCACCACACCTCTATAAGGATACTGCTTCGCCGGGCAGCCGCCCAATGAACCTGTAGTGGATTTCGATCACCCTGCGCCGGTTTTTGCTGTGGGGCGCGCCGGTTGCTTCATGGATGAAAATCTTCTCCACGAAGTCCAGCAATATTTCGCGCGTGAGTTCCTGCACCGTGCCATACTGCTGCGCCAATTGCAAAAATCGCGCGGCGTTGTCTTCGCCTTTCGCGCCTGCGGTAAGCTTTGCATCCAACTGCGCGATCTGCTCTGTCAGCTGCTGCAACTCCGTTTGATAGCCGCCGCACAAGTCCGCAAACATCCCATCGGAAAGCAGGCCGCTGGCATTTTGCTCAAAGGCACGGCGCACAAGGCTCCGCAGTTCGCTTTCCCGGCGTTTGCAGCGGGCCAGCTCCCGCGCTTCGTTTGCCAAACCGTCTTCTGTTCCGTTCTTCAAAAGTTCGACAAAAGCATCCCGGTCAAAACTAGCTTGCAGCACCAGATTGATGTTCGACAGCACGGCTTCCCGCAGGGCTGTGTAGCCGATATGGTGCGACGAACACGGGTTTTCCGCACCATTGCGGTTGCCGCTGCGGTAGGTGGCGCAGTTGAACGCGCCTTCGCCGCCGCGCATGGTGGGGCACGAAAGAAACCGCATCCCCTTGCCGCACTCGGCACACACCAGCAGCCCGGCAAAAATATTTTCGTGGCCAATCTGGTTTTCCCGTTGCTTCACGGCTACGAGGGGCTGCACGCGGTCAAACAGCTGCTGGCTGACCAGTGGGGCATGGGTGTTCTCCACAATGATCCAGTCTTCCTGCGGCACCCGCACGAGCTTCTGCATTTTAAAGGACTTTGACGCCAATCGGTGGTTCACCATATGGCCCAGGTACATGGGGTTGCGCAAAATGCCCGCGACGGTCTTGTCGCTCCAGTCCCAGGGGCAGTCCGGGTCGAACTTGCTTTGCAAACTGCCGCTGCGCTGAAATTCCAGCGCGGAAGGGATGAGGATTTTCTTCTCATATAATTGCCGCGCAATGCGGTACACCCCCATGCCGTCCGCCGCCAGCTGGAACATCCAGCGCACCGTATCCGCCGTTTCCTCATCGATCACCAACCGGTGCCGGTCTGCCGGGTCTTTGATGTAGCCGTAGGGCGCGCGTCCGCCGTAGTGTTCACCGGCAAGGGCGCGGGTGCGCTTGGCTGTGCGCACTTTCTTGCTGATATCCCGTGCATAGTACTCGTTGATCACGCTTTTGAACGGCATAATCTCATTTTCGCCGTGGGCCGTGTCGATTCCATCGTTCAAAGCGATAAAACGCACGTCGTTTTCCAGAAAATGCATCTCGGTATAATACGCCACCATCGCGTTGTTCCTGCCAAGCCTGCTGAGGTCTTTGCAGATCACAGTTGAGATTTTGCCCGCTTCAATGTCGGCAATCATGCGCTGAAAATTCGGGCGATCGAAACTGGTGCCTGAGTACCCATCGTCAATATACTCGCTGGCCGCCAAGCCGTGTTCCTTGGCATATCGCTGGAGCATCATGCGCTGGGTTTGGATGCTATTGGATTCGGCGTCGCCGCCGTCATCCCGTGAAAGGCGGCAATAAAGCGCCGCCGTGTTTGCTTGTCGTTTCAATCCATCGCTCCTCTCGCAAACAAGCAAACGGCTGATTTGCCTGCCCATGATACCTCTTCACGGACAGACAGTCAAATCGTTTCTTCCTGTTTTTCAGGAGATTCTTTCCCCATGTCCTCTGCATGCAAATTGCGCAGGGCGCGGGCCGAAAGGATTTCTTCGAGCTTTATTTGATCGCCAAACACGGCGCGAATTTCATATGTACAACTTGCATCTTGAAATTCCTGAACCTGATAGGGGCGTTTTGTAGGCATAAAATCCCTCCCGCATATTGCTATGCGGGAGGGATTGTACATGATACCAGAGCGAAAGACAGGAATATATAGGCTGGAGAGGGGTGCTGTTGCCTAGAACGCCGAAGCCAATGATAGCAACGATCCCCGGTGTTCGCAGGCCAAAGGCTTCAAAAACCGGAGCAATTCGCAAAATTGCCGACGGAATCTCTTGGGCATGATGCTTCTCCTTTGTTTGAATTGTTGCTGACACTCCAATTCTACCACATTTTGAGCCGTTATGCTCTGTCTTTCTTGCACTTGCTATTGTAACACGCCGCCTCCAGTCTGGGGGAAAACTATTTTGGGGCCACATCATTGACACACGGAGAATCTGTTAGAAATTTTCTTTAAAAACCCCTTGACAAATGCCGTCGTATACGTTATAATATCTACACTGAGTTTTACTTGCGGCCATGGCGGAACTGGCAGACGCGCTAGATTCAGGTTCTAGTCGGGGCAACTCGGTGGAGGTTCAAGTCCTCTTGGCCGCACCAAGCAGCAGAAGGCAAGCAGGCAAGTCCTTGATACACAAGGCTTGCCCGCTTGCCTTTTTGCCAAAAAGGACAAACCAGACAGCCCCTGGCAGCAAAACAGCGCTTGACTTTCCGTGAAATTTCGCGGGGTCAAGCGTCTATTTACCTCACGTCTAATCATACCTATGGCAGCGGGATTCCGGCGATTGTGCCGCAGGACTTGTTCGATAAAGTTCAGGCGCGGTTGGAGAAAAACCGCAAAGCGCCCGCGCGGTACCCCTTTCCCACAACAATCGCATCCGCCGCAGCCATGCATGCCTTAAGCCAACCCTCAAACAAATCCGCTCCGCCTGCGAGCAACCAATCTTCGCTGGCATTTTCCCCTCCCAATGCACGGAAAAATTCGGTCATATACTCAAAAAACAGGGCGTAGGCGTAAATTCCAAACGTTCGGCCAGCTCGGTCACGCTCATTTTGCGTTTGGCCAGCATGACATCCACATTTACGACAATCATAGCGTCCCCTCGCTTTCCTCCTGAAGCACGGCGGCCTTGGTCAGATAGCGCGACAGCACCGCCGCCAGTACGCCGAGTGCGAAGGCGGAGATATCACCAATGACGCACATGAGCAATACGCCGGGATGATTCATGTTCAACAGAAGCAGCACGACATTTCCGACAAATACGAATGCAGCGTCAGCCATCAGCAGAAAACCGCCAGTTTTTACCCATTTCGCTGTTTTCATAGTGAGCACAGTCTCATGGATGACCGCGCCAGCCACCTTCCAGATGTAAACGAGAATAGCAAAGCAAGGAAGAGAAAACGCCCACGCGAAAATCAGCCACGGCCAGTACCACCCTTCACATTCTGGGTTAGCCGCGATCATGTCCTGCCCCCAAACAGGAATGACATACAAGCAGAGGAACAAACCGCATATCGCGGCGGTAATGGTAGAAACACGCATAAGATTTCCCAAGGTTTTGGATGACATAGAGACACTCCTTTCGAATGAGCTGCTAACAGTATATCATAGTCCGAAAGAAAATTGCAAGAATTATTTATTGCAATACAGTAATTATTTTTTCTACAGAGGAATAAAAACAGCCCGCCTCATATGAAGCAGTTGCGGTAGTAGGTGATGGTATCGGGGGCAACATTAGCGAATACGCAATTTTTCCATAATATCCCTCAAAATATATTCAGGCAGACAGAAATAATTACAGTTTTTCCATTTTGACACCCACACGATTTGCCGAAAACCCCGAAAAATCGTGTGGCTTTGCTTGCCATAATCCTTGTACGGCTTGTTTATGTCGAGCAAAGAGAAAAAGTGGACAAACCATTGATATACAACGGTTTGTCCACTTTTTTCGTGAATGGCGGAGAGCATGGGATTCGAACCCACGAACGGTTTGAGGCCGTTACACGATTTCCAGTCGTGCTCCTTCGACCAACTCGGACAACTCTCCATTTGCCAACGCAAGTATTATATCAGATTTCGGGCAGGAATGCAAGCTTTTTTTGCCGGCCTTCTTCTTTGTTGAAAAGATTCACAGTGCAGGGATGCCAAAAAAATTCGCCCCGTTCTCCCAGAAAAACTTCCGTCGAATCTCTTCGCTGAACCCAAGCTCGGCCAGTTCCTCGTCCAGGGCGGGCATTTTTTCGATTCCCGCCAGGCTCGGGTGCAGCGTGCAGCCGTCGAAGTCGCTACCAAGCGCCGCGCGGTCCGCCCCTCCCAGCGCAATGATGTGCCGCAAATGCCGGGCCGCGTCCGCCGCCGCGCCCGCGCCGCCCAAAAATTCCGGATAAAGGGCCAGGCCAATCAGCCCCCCTGCGGCAATGACAGCCTCAATCTGCGCGTCGCTCAGGTTCCGCCCGTGCGGTTGCAGCGCCGCGCAGCACGAATGCGACGCAACCATGCGGCCGCCCATGCCCGCCACGTCCCAGAACCCCGCTTCGTTTAAGTGCGACACATCCGGAACCATTCCCAGCTCCCACATGCGCCGCACGCACAACTTCCCGAATTCTGTCAGCCCGCGTTCGGGATCGCAGCGCGCGCCAAAGCCCAGCTCATTCGCGCCATTCCACGTCAGCGTAACAAGCCTGACCCCGCGCCGCGCCAGTTCCTCCAGCCGCGATAAATCGCCATTGAGCGCGTTCGCGTTTTCCAGCGCTAATATGGGCGTGCAGTGGCGCGCCAACTCCTCCCGCTGCGCATCGTAAAAATCCAGCGTCCTGTCGCATTCATTGGCGGCGTCCCGCCCGCGCAGCGTATCCGGCACAAAAACGGCAAACACCTGCGCCCATTCCTCCAGGCAAGCCGCCCGCTCCAGCGAAATATGCCCCGTGGCACGGGCAATCCCCTCCCCTTTTTTTCTGCATTCGGTCAGCGTGTCGCAGTGCAAATCGCAAAGTTTCATAGCGAAGCGCCCTTTCTTTGGCGGTCAGCGAAGATGTTTCCGCAAGCACCCAGAGCGTCTTCGACGCCGCCCGCCGCACTCGCGCGGGGCTGCGGCTCCGCCTCTTTTGTGCATTCACGGATATTTTTCTTGCTTTTTTCCGCAATTGCGGTTATAATACATCCTATGAAAGAAAAATTTATTTTTGCCCCAAAAAAAGAAAATTGGCCCCTTTATCTCGGCAGCGCGCTGCGGCTGATTTCCCTGCTGCTGGCGCTGCGTGTGGTGGAGCCGTTTTCGCCTGTCATGATCGCCGGGCTGCTTGTGCTGTGGATTCCCATGGAAGCCGCGCGGTTGCCCATTGCGGGCCTTTCGGTGATCATTTTGCAAGATATCGCGGCGCGGCACAGAACCGCCGAAGGCCTGCTCGCTTCCGCCGTATATCTCGCGCTGGCGCTGGAGTTGCTGCTTCTGTTCCTTGCCCGCAAAAAAAACGAAGGCCTCGAGCGCTTCTGCGAAAAATCGCGGCCGCCGCAGGCGCTTTACCCGGCGCTGTGCGCAGGCACAGCGGTTTTAATGACGTTTTACCAGGGCAGCGGCTACTTTGCCGTGGGCGCGCACGGCGCGGGCCTGGCCGCCCTGCTGCGCAGCTATCGCAACCTGGGGTTCCATCCCAACTGGCGCACCGTGCTCTATTCCACGATTATGCTCGTGATCTTAATCGCCTGGCCGCGCAAGTTTAAGCGCCTCTCAAAGGCCCTGCCCGCCGGGTTTGTCGGCATTGTTGCCGTAACGCTGCTCAACTTGCTGCTCAACCCCAACCCCCTGCGCTCCACCGTGGAAGAATTCGGCGGCGCGCTGCCGCTGTTTGGCCGTTTGCCCGTCTCGGCGCTGTCCATGCTCCTGATCTACCTCGCGTGGGACGAAGTCCCTTGGGCGCGGTTGCGCGCCTGTTTGCGCGAGCATCCGGTGGAACGCGCGCTGCTGTGCGGCATCCCTGTGGCTCTGTGCTGCTTCGATCTCCTCTGGTGCCTGGCGGCGTTGGCCCTCATCTGGGACGCCTTCTGCGTTGCGCGGCTGATTGCGCAGCGCAAGTTGCCGCGCGGCGTGCCGGAAGCTGGCTAACGACGAAAGCAACCGCCTTGCGGGCGATTGCTCTCGTAGCTTATTGACCTCCCAAAGGGAGAGGGGAAGGCTTAATAGGGGTTGCCCTGGGTGTTAATCATCGGGCCGCCCGCCGTTCCAAATCCGCTGCCGTTAATGTCGAAGTCGCCCATATAAATCATGCAGATGGTTCCGTTGTAATACTGCGAAGCCGTTGCTTCCGCCGCTGTAGCTGCATGATTAACGGCCTGGTAACTGTTTGCGCCACCGAAAGTATTATAAAAATAGTTGTACGCATACGAATATGGCCCACCGGTTGGAATCCCTATTGTGTATGCATAATTGGTATCTGTAGTTTTGGTTGCTAACGTTTTGCTGTTCACCAACCGCAGATAACAAGCGCCGCTTCCGCCAGAACCGTTGTTGTCGTATCCGCCGCCGCCGCCCCAAAACCCGCCGCCGCCGCCAGCAGCCCACCCAGCTTTAGAATTTGCTCCACTTAAAAATCCCGCATCTACTGGGGTAGTTCCACCAGAGGCCCCGCCACCATTCAACGCAGCGCCGCCTCCATCGCCATTATTCCCCTGATAGCTGGCCGTATTGCCATTTCCTCTGTAGCCCCGCCATATGACACCACCGCCCTTAAACCGAGTATCTGTTGTCTGAGCACTTGTCGATGTGTAAGCAGACACCGAGTCGTCCGGTGTAAAGGGCCATATAACACTTCCTGCGCTTGCGCCCGTTGCCTTTGCACCATTTCCGCCAGCGCCGCCGCCGCCGCCCGCCGCAACCACCAAAAGATTATCTTCATTGGTTGGAAGTGTATTTGTAAACGCCAATACGGAAGCCCCGCCGCCATTGCCGCCGCCCCAAACAGCATCATTCGAACCATTATCGTTGGTGTTGCATTTTCCGCCGCCTACAGATGGATTGGCAGGTTTGAAACGATAAGCGCCGCCGCCACCTCCCACCCAGCAATAGACATCTGTCGCGGCAGAAAAGTAGCGGGCGAACATGACAACCCCGCCCGCACCGCCATCGCCAGTTTTATGGTCACTAGCAGTCGCGTTCTGTCCCCAGCGGTGCCCGCCCTGTGCGCCGCGCACAAAAATGGCCCACCAGCCCTTTTTCAGCGTTTTTTTGGTTGCGTCCTGTGCCGTGTTCAGCAGAATCAAATCTTCTTGCAACATATACCAAGTGCTCCAGTGGGCAACGTTGGAGGTAATATATTTTGCTCTTGCCAGCGACAGCGCGGAGGTCACAACGGCAAGCATTGTGAGCAAGCTGAGCACGCGGCCAATCGGATTTCGTCTCATCATTCATTCCCCTTCCTAAAATCAGTCCACTTGCGTGGCGGTGTAAAACAGCTTGCACTTATAAACATAGCTCCCGGCGCTCCCGGCTATCATATTGTCCCCAAAATTCAAAATCACGACGGCGCACTTCCCCGGGGCAATGCGCACCCGCCAAACGCCGCCGCCCACGTTGGTGATCGTCGCGTTTGCGTCCAGCTTGCCGCGCACATAATCTCTGCAGGCAAATGAGTAAAAATATTCGTCGGTTCGGTTAATCCCATAGCCCGCAGCGTCATTGTCCAGCCCCATGACGATGAGCGTCAGCTTGGTGCCCGTTGCCGTGGGCGCGCTGCTGCTGTAGCCGTCCACATACGTGGCCCAAATGTCAAAATCCGCCAAAACCTCGCTCCCGTTTTCGAGCGCAAATGTCTGGTATCCGCTGGACGAAGCGCCAATATGGTTCGCCAACCCCAGATTCCAAACGCCGATTTGCCCCGTATTTGCCGCGCTGCCCGTTTCGTTCGTTCCCTGGTTGGCCCACTTCGGATCCCACTTCGCAATATACGCAGTAGCCGACCCCGTTCCGGTTGCGTAGTACTTCGACATCGCAAACGGCGTGGTCAGCAAGGTTATCACAAGGAGAATCAGGGCCGCTAATGTGACAGTATTAGACAGACCCCCCCCGTTGCCATAATTTGTCATTTCCCATTTCAGCTCCGCTTCCCTTCGTCAATATGTAATATCTGGATTTCATTATAAACCAATTTGACAGAAAATGCAAGCGGCAATGTTATACAAACATTTCGTTTTATTGACTTCACTTTTTGTTGCATTTGACGGTTTCCGCCTCAAAAATTCTGCTTGCGCAGCCCGCCCCTCTGTGGTATAATAGGTACCTGACAGGCAGCCACTTTTATCATCAGATAGGGGAAACAACATGATTTCACGCGTCGAAATCCAGGAAACCAATCGCATGATAGCCGAGGCAAACCTCGACGTGCGCACCATCACCATGGGCGTCGGCCTGCTCGACTGCGCCGCCGAATCGCTGCCGCGCTTTTGCGAAAAAATCTACGAAAAAATCACCCGCAGCGCGGCGCGTCTTGTGCAAACCGGCGACGATATCGCGCTGCAATTCGGCGTGCCAATCGTCAACAAGCGCATTGCCGTTACGCCCATCGCGCAGGCCGCGGCCGCTCTGCGCGCCGGCGAAGAAGGCTATGTGGAAATCGCGCGCACGCTGGATCGCGCGGCGCGCAACGTGGGCGTGAACTTCATCGGCGGCTTCAGCGCTCTGGTGCAAAAGGGTTCGACCGAAAGCGATCGCGCGCTTCAGCATGCGATCCCCCGCGCCCTGGCCGAAACCGAGCGCGTATGCGCCAGCGTCAACGTCGGCTCTTCGCGCGCGGGCATCAACATGAACGCCGTGGCGCGCATGGGGCAAATCATCAAAGAAGCCGCGGAATTGACAAAAGATCATGGCTCCATGGCATGCGCGAAGCTGGTGGTCTTCTGCAACGCCGTGGAAGACAACCCCTTTATGGCCGGGGCCTTCCATGGCGCGGGCGAGCGCGATCTGGTCGTCAACGTGGGGGTCAGCGGCCCCGGCGTGGTGAAGCGCGCGCTGGAAGAAGTGCGCGGCGCGGATTTTGAAACGGTTTGCGAAACCGTAAAGCGCACGGCATTTAAGATCACCCGCGTGGGGCAGCTGGTGGCCCTTGAAGCCGCAAAGCGGCTGGGCGTGCCTTTTGGGATCATCGATCTTTCGCTGGCCCCAACGCCCGCCGTGGGCGACAGCATTGCCGAAATTTTTGAGGAGCTGGGTCTCGAACGCGCGGGCGCGCCGGGCACAACCGCCGCCCTTGCGCTGCTCAACGACAACGTGAAAAAGGGCGGCGTAATGGCCTCGAGCTACGTGGGGGGCCTCAGCGGCGCGTTTATCCCCGTCAGCGAAGATCACGGCATGATCGAAGCCGCGCAGTGCGGCGCGCTGACGCTGGAAAAGCTCGAAGCCATGACCTGCGTCTGTTCCGTTGGGCTGGACATGATCGCGGTGCCGGGCGACACCCCGGCCAGCACCATCTCGGGTATCATCGCGGACGAAATGGCCATCGGCATGGTCAACCACAAAACAACCGCCGTGCGGATCATCCCTGCCGCGGGCCGCAAGGTGGGCGATGTGGTGGAATTCGGCGGCTTGCTCGGCTCTGCTCCGGTGATGCCCGTCAACCGTTTTTCCTGCGAGGCGTTCATCGCCCGCGGCGGCCGCGTGCCCCCGCCGGTGCATTCGTTTCGGAACTGAAAAAACACAAAAAGAGGGCGTTGCACGAACGCCCTCTTTTGTTCGCTATATTATCGGCCCGAGCCGCTCCAGCAATGCCGGCAGCCGCTCCAGCGCAAACTGCGCCGCCGCTAGGCCGCAGGCCAGGAACAGCGTCAGGAACAACAGCACCACCGACGCCGCATCCACTTTCATAGGCTGCCCTTCTTTGCGGGGCAGCAGCGCCGCCAGCAAAACTTCAACCCCCAGCAAAATCAGCACAACGGGCCAAAATTGCAGCACGCGGATATAATCGAACCAGGGCAGCGCCAGCCGCAGCAGGAACAGCACTCCGAACAGAACCAGCGAAACCCCCAGCGTCAGCACGCCGATTTTTTTACCCCTCATCAGCCGCCGCCTCGCTTTCCTCCGCTATCTCTGCCGCCCACCGCGCCGCTGCCGCATCCTGCCGGATCTGTTTGCCCTTCCAAAAGAGCAACAAAATGCCCAGGGCGATGATCAGCGCTGCGGCCACAAAATTCGGAATATTCTCGAGCAAACTCGAAAGGGTGGGATGACGATTAAAAAACGAGGTGGCCATCATAATACGCAAGAAGAAGTTCCCGTAAAGCGCCGAGAACCCCGCTAAAATCAGCATAGCCCCCGCGATCATGCGCACCTGCCGCGAAACGGCAGGCAGCACCAGCCGATTCACCATGAGGAACTCGTCTTTGACCGCCAGCCTCTCTTCCGCCGTCATGCGCGGGTAGCGCCAAAAATCGAAGAAAGCAATAAACCAAATCACCGGCAGCGCAAAGAGGAAGACAATGTAGATGCTGCTCCCGTAGCCGTAGCGCTCAAAAAACGCCACACAGGCAATGCAGGCAAAAAACGCCGCCATAAAGGAAGTGCCGCGCTTGATCAGGCCCAAATACATGTGCCCCCCGCCGGGGATAAACGAAAACAGTGCGCATAAAAACTTATTCGGATTCTTGTGCAAAATAGTCACTCTCCTTTTCAAAAAACGCCGCAATTTGGTGGGTCAGCACTTTTTGCGGCAAGGTTGCCAGGCGTTCGAACGCGCCGCTGAACAGCAGCACCAACGCCGCCGCCATTGCCGCAAACGCCCGCAGGGCATAGTGCCCAAACGATTCGGTCGGCGGCGCATATACCACGCGCGCTATCTCCCCGCGCAGGCCGGCCGGCGGCGGTGTCGTCGGCAGTTCCATCGTGAGTTCCGCCAGCCGCGCGGCGCACGTTTCGCAGGCCGCAACATGCCCCAGCGCGTCCGCTTCCGGTGCGCGCAGAAGGTCATATAACTGGCTTTCGTTGAGACAATTCAAGCGCGCACCTCCTGTTCCAATATGTTGCGCAGCATGCCCTTCGCGCGGCGGCAGCGCGTGCGCACCGTTTCCAGCGGCGCGCCGGTTTCGCGGGCAAGTTCCGCCATGGTTTTGTTTTCGCAGTAGTACCCCAGCGCCGCCGTGCGGTAAGGCTCCCGCAGCTGTTCGCAGCCCGCGCGCAAAACGCCTGAAAAATGCCCGTCAAAAAATTCCGCCTCCGGCTGCCGGGCTGCCGGCGCAGGGAATTCCAGCAGCTCTTCGTCGGGCGCCGCCCGCGTGCGCTTTTGCGCCGCACCACGCAGATAATCCAGGCTCTTGTGGGCGGCAATCGTGGCAAGCCACCCGGCGGGGTTTGCGCCGTCGAACTGATCCAGCGTCCGCCATGCCGCCAAAAACGTCTCCTGCGCCAGATCTTCGGCCGCGAAATAATCCTTGACCAGCCGCAGGCACAGGTTAAACACAAGCGTCTGGTGTGTCCGCATCAGATCCCGGAAGCGGGCGTCTTTGCCGTTTATGTCCGCAATTTCCGCCGCCTCCTCCCGTTTCTTTTTGAGCGCTCGTCTTATATAACGAGCCAGGCGGGCCATTTGGTTCAAAACAAGTTCCAAAAGCTCCCCGCGCGCCGCAATTTCGTCATATTCAACAAAACTTATCAACACGATATATATATATATATATGGCAGATTCCGTAAGAAAACATTGACTTTATTGCTAAAATATGTTAAACTACAGTTGCTTAAATTTTAGCGAAGAAAGAAGGTTTTTCCATGCAACGCACGAAACCTACCAACCACCCACAATTTAAAACTTTAAAGCGCCTGCTCTCGGTGTTTCTGGCAACCCTGCTGCTGTGCGGCGGCTTTGTCGTGGGCGTGAGCGCGGCAGACAACGACGACATTACAGCAGCCTTCACCGACGCAAATTTTAAGGCCTATGTGCTGGAGAATTTCGACGCGAACAGCGATGGCGCAATTCAAAAAAGCGAAGTTGAGAACGTGACAGGAGTCGATGTTGCAAATAAACAAATCGCCAGCCTTGCTGGGATTGAATATTTTACAGCGTTGGAGCAGTTGAGGTGCCAGGGAAACCAACTGACTGCGCTGGATGTTTCGAAGAACACGGCGCTGGAGATATTTTACTGCTACGACAACCAACTGACCACGCTGGATGTTTCGGGTTGCACCGCGCTGTTAGACTTGATGTGCGACAGCAACCAACTGACTGCGCTGGATGTTTCGAAGAACACGGCGCTGGACTTATTGTACTGCGGCTACAACCCATTGAATTCGCTGGATGTTTCGAAGAATACCGCGCTGACCGAGTTGTGGTGCCACAACAACCAACTGACCACGCTGGATGTGTCGAAGAACACGGCGCTGATTTCGTTGGACTGCGACTACAACCAACTGGCCGCGCTGGATGTTTCGAAGAACACCGCGTTGGAGTGGTTGCACTGCTCCGACAACCAACTGACCGCGCTGGATGTTTCGAAAAACATTGAGTTGGAATATTTGGACTGTCCTATGAATTGGCTGCCGTCCGAGGACAGCGTGCCCGGCCTTGCGGATGTTCGCGCGCGGGGCGGTATTGTTTATTTCTACCCGCAACGCGAAGGCACGCCCCCTGATCCCCAGCCTAATCCTGATCCCCAGCCTAATCCTGATCCCCAGCCCAACCCAAAAGACCCAGACGGCAACGGCACGGAAAACATTGAGTTGTGGGGAAAAGTGACGAAATACGACAAAACACCGCTGAACTACTTCTTGCTGATTGTCGCCTTTGGCTGGATCTGGATGGCATTCAAATAAACCGCGCATATCCGCAGCGCCTGGTTCCCTTTCGCAGGGGAGCCAGGTTTTTTACGCGTTTTTCAGCGCTGCGATTTCGGCTTCCGTCAGGGCGCGGCACTCCCCCGCCGCCAGCGATTCATCCAGCGCAAGCGGTCCAAACCGCTCCCTGTGCAGCTGTGTCACTTCGTTGCCCAAAGCGCGAAACATCCGCTTGACCTGGTGATATTTTCCCTCGTGCAAAACCACGCGCGCCCGATTGCCCGGCAAAAGCTCCAGCCGCGCGGGCAGGCAGTCTTCCGGCGGGCGGCCCTCCTGCGCGGGCAGCCGCATGCCCGCCGCGAACGCCGCAGCGTCTTCTTCCCGGGCAGGCAGCTTCAGCGCCGCGAGATACACTTTTTCCACATGCCGCCGGGGCGAAAGCAGCCGGTGCGCCAGCGCGCCGTCGTCGGTGATGAGCAGCAGCCCGGTGGTGTCTTTGTCCAGCCGCCCGGCGGGGAACAGCCCCCGCCGCCGCAGCGGTTCCGGGATAAGCGCCATGACGGTTTCGGCCCGCGGATCGCGCGCCGCGCAAACGCAGCCCTTCGGCTTGTGGAGCATCAGATATGCGTGCTCCCGCAGGTCAACCGCCGTGCCGTTGATGGTCACAGCGGCGCTTTCGTCATTGAATTTTTGCCCGCCCTTCAGCGCCCGCTGCCCGTTGATGGTCACAGCCCCCGATTTGATCAGCGCAAGCACCTCTTTGCGGGAGCCAAATCCCCGGGACGCCAGCAGGGCGTCGATCCGAACCCATGGCATGCAAAATCCCTCCCAGAATCCATCTCTTTTTAGAATACTAACTATTTCATAATTTGTCAAGAAAAACAATAGAATTCTTTCGAAATCTTTAGAAAAAAGATTGCAATTTCCGTGAAAATCATGTATAATCACTAAAGAGATCCGGAATGGGAGGAAAAAATATGCCAGAAATTGCCAAGCCGGAAGAGTACCGTGCGCTGATGAAACTGATCAACACCGTCTTTTGCCCTGTTGACGTATCCGGGCGCTTTTACTTCCGGATTCTGCTGCCCAAGCTTTACCAGGCGAAATACAAGCCCTGGGAGCGCAATTATGTGGTGCGCGAGGGCGCCGCGCTCAAGGCCGCCGTTGGGATGTACATAGCGGAAGCCGACTGCGCGGGGCTGCCCCTGCGCGTTGGTGGCATCGGCAATGTGGCCGTTGCGCGCGACAGCCGCCGCAAGGGCTACATGAAGCAAGCCATGAACGACGCCATGGCCGCTATGGCCGAGGCGGGCTGCGACATCGCGCAGCTGGGCGGCCAGCGCCAGCGCTACGAATACTGGGGCTTTGACCGCGCTGGCACGCAGGTGCGCGCGGCATTCACCTATTCCAGTCTGCGGCACGGCCTGGGCCAGACGGAGGCCGGCGGTTACACCATCGCTGCGCCCACGGCCGCCGACTTGCCCCAGCTGCAAGCGCTCATCGAGCGCGCCCCGCTGCATATCCGCCACAACCCCGCCGCCTTTGGCGACATTTTGCGTTCCTGGGCCGCCCGGCCGCTGGTAGTCAAATATAAAGGGGAGATTGTGGCGTATTACGCGGAGAAGCCCGCCCGCGTGATCGGGATTCACGATTTGCAATTTTTTGATTGGGATAAGGCCCCCGGCGCGCTGCTTGCCATTTATCACAACATGTCAAAGGCGGTGCGGATCAAAGGCCTGGAGGTCAGCATCCCCCTTTGGGAAACGGAGTTCCTTGCGCTTGCCGAACGGGCCGCCGAATGGCAGCGGCTGGAAATTGCGGAGAATTTTACGGTTTTGAACTGGGAACGCGCCCTGCGCGCGCTGCTGCGGCTGCAATGCGCCTGCGGCGTTCAGCCCGACGGCGAACTCACCGTTAAAATCAACGGCTACCACGGCGAAGAGACCCTTCGCTTGCGCATAGAGGGCAACCAGGCTGCTGTGGAGCCATACCAGGGCGAAGCCCGGCTGGAACTGGATCATCTTGCCGCCGTGCGCTTTTTCCTGGCCCCGGTAAGCAACGAGCGCAGCGCTTGCCTGCCCTTCAACCCCTGTGTGCTGGCGTGGTTCCCCCTGCCCTTGTTCCTTTACAAAATGGAAGCGGTCTAGGAAGAAGCTAGGGCGCGGCATAGCAACCAAAAATTCATCTGATATCAGAGATAAGGAGCAACCGCATGGCCAACTTCGACGTCCCTTTTGCGGACAAAAATTCCGAGCGCTATGTCCTCAGCCGCCGCGTAGCAACCATCATCGACCATATCGCACGCGATTTTTTATATCCCCTGTCCGTGCCCACGGGCGATTTTCTCCTGCGCGACGGACAGTATTCCATCGGCCAAATCGATCAGGGCGAATGGCGGGAATTCCACGCCGAAACGGAGTTCTGGGGCTATCCGGAGTGCTACTGCTGGTTTCGGCAGCGCATTACAGTGCCAAAAGAATTTGCGGGCAGCCCGGTTCTGTATGAAGTTATGCCCCACGAGCGCGGTTGGAACGAATGCAATCCGCAGTTTATCCTCTTCGCCAACGGCAAGGCGCTGCAAGGGCTGGACAGCAACCATACCTATGTCAGGCTTTTGGAGAAGGCCCAGGGCGGCGAAACGTTCGATATTGCCCTGAACGCCTATACCGACAAGCACGAATGGCGCGGCCCGGTGCGCATGCGCGCGCGGCTGCGCACCATCGACAGCCTTGCGCTGGAGCTGTATTACGACCTCAAAACCCCGCTGGAAACGGCAAACCTTTATGGGGCCGACGATTTACCCCGGGTGCGTTTGCTCAAGGCGCTCAACACGGCCTGCAACCTGCTGGAACTGACCCCGGAAGGCTTTGCCGCAAGCGCGAAAGCGGCGATCGCCTACCTGAAGCAAGAAATTTATGCCGGGGACAAAAGCGGCATTGCGGCCAGCTGCGTGGGGCATACCCACATTGATGTGGCCTGGCTTTGGCGGCTGCGGCAAACGCGCGACAAAGCGGGCCGTTCGTTCGCAACTGTGCTCAAATATATGGAGGAATACCCGGAATACGTTTTTATGTCGCCGCAGGCGCAGCTTTATGATTTTGTGAAAAAGGATTACCCGGAAGTATATGAAGGCATCAAGCGGCGCATCAAAGAGGGACGCTGGGAAGCCGAAGGCAGCATGTGGGTGGAGTCGGACACAAACGTGATTTCCGGCGAATCGCTCGTGCGGCAGTTCCTTGTTGGCAAGCGCTTTTTCCGCGATGAATTTGGCGTGCAGACAAAAATCATGTGGCTGCCCGATGTGTTCGGGTATTCCGGCGCGCTGCCGCAGATCATCAAAAAATCGGGCCTTGATTATTTTATGACGACGAAGATCAGCTGGAACGAATACGACAAGCTGCCCTGCGACACGTTCCTCTGGCAGGGCATCGACGGCACCCGCGTGCTCAGCCATTTTTCGCCGGGGGCCGACGCATTGCAAGAACGCATCCCCTCGTTTTTTACCACCTACAACAGCTACCTTAGCCCCAACCAGATCATTGGCGGCTGGAAGCGCTATTCCAACAAAGACTTGAATCAGGAATTTCTTATCAGCTACGGCTTTGGCGACGGCGGCGGCGGCCCTACGGTGGACATGCTGGAGCACGGCCGCCGCATGGCGCGCGGGATTGAGGGCTGCCCGCTGGTGGTGCAGCAGCCCGCGCGCAAGTTCTTTGAACAGCTCGAGCAGCAAGTGACGGGCAACCCGCACCTGCCTGTCTGGTCCGGGGAGCTGTATCTGGAATACCACCGGGGCACGCTGACTTCGCAGGCGCGCAATAAGCGGTATAACCGCAAGGCGGAACTATTGTATCACGACGCGGAAACCCTCGCCTCCCTGGCCCGGCACCTCACCGGCGCGGAATACCCGGCGGAAGAGATGACGGAGGCCTGGAAGCTCATACTGCTCAACCAGTTCCACGACATTATCCCCGGGTCATCCATCGCGGAGGTTTACGAGGATTCCAAAGCGCAATACGAACAGGTGATCGCAAAAGGCGAATACCTTGCGGGGCGTGCCATGAAGGCGATTGCGGCGCGGCTTGGCGAAGGGGTTGCGGTGTTCAATACGCTGGGGTTTGCCCGCACGGAGATTGCCGCGCTGGACAGCCCGGAAGAGATCACGCTCAAAAGCGACGAAGGCATTTTGCCCAGCCAGCGCAGTTACGACGGCCAGCTGCTGTTCCTGGCAAAAGACATTCCCGCCAAAGGGTATCGGCGCTTTGCCGCAGGGCCCGCCGCGCCGGAACTCCAAAGCCCCATCCGCGTTGCCGGGCGCGTCATCCGCACGCCGTTTGCACAGATCACGTTCGACGAAAATTACAATATTTCCAGTTTGATCGAACTGACCAGCGGCGGGGAGCTGATTCCGCAGGGGCAGACGGCCAACCGCCTGGTTGCCTTCGACGATCGCCCGCGCGAATACGACGCCTGGAACCTTGACGCGTTTTTCCGCGAGAAATGCTGGTGGATTGACGACGTGCAGTCGGCTGAAATCATAGAAGAAGGGCCTGTGCGCACGGTGCTGCGCATTGAGCGCCGCTTCCGCCGCTCCTCTATCCGGCAGGATCTCATTTTTTATCCCCATACGCCCCGCGTCGACATAGACTACGCGATAGACTGGCACGAGAAAAATGTTTGCCTGAAGTGCGATTATCCTGTGGATGTGAACGCCCGCGCGGCAACCTTCGACATCCAGTTTGGTTCTATCGAGCGGCCCACTCACGAAAACAGCACCTGGGACTTTGCCCAGTTCGAGGCCTGCGGGCATAAATGGGTTGACCTGAGCGACAACGGGCGCGGCCTTGCCGTGCTCAACGACTGCAAATACGGCTGGACAGCCAAAGACGGACACCTGGCGCCGACGCTGCTGCGCGCGCCCAATGGCCACCACGCCGAGCAGGACATTGGCGAGCACCGCTTTACCTTCGCGATGTATCCCCATGCGGGGCAAGCCAGCCAAAGCAATGTTGTGCGCGAAGGCTATTCGCTCAACGTTCCCCTGCGGTGCGCCAGAATCCAAGAAAGCAGGGAGGCACTGCCCGGTGCTTATGAGCTGGTTCGCGCCGATCGCGGCAATATTGTCATTGAAACGGTGAAGAAGGCCGAAGACAGCGACGCGCTGATCTTCCGCCTGTATGAATGCTGGAACCGCCGCACAGAAACAACGCTGACGTTCGGCGGGAAAATTGGCCGCGTTTTTGAATGCGACCTGATGGAGGAAAACGACATTCCCCTAGCCGCCAGAGGGGCGGCTCTGCGGCTGGACTTCCGGCCGTTCGAGATTAAAACGCTTAAGGTGGTGATTGACTGACATTGGGGATGTGAAAAGGATACCACAACACAGAGAAAAGGAGATTATTCATGTTCTTCAAGCTGTTCGCAAAAGCCATTTTGGCCCTGTTGCTCGCTGTCATACCGATGGGGCAGCTGCCCAACCCCGCGCCCAGCTACCGCTCCATCGCCAACCCCACGGCCGCTGTTATGGCCCCGCGGGAATCCAACCGGTGGGGCAGGCAGTTCCAAAAAGACACCTATAACGCGGTCGGCGTGTTTGTTCATACGGTCATTGACAAAATCAACGGCAAAGCGGTAGACAAAACCGTGCTGCGCGCCGCCATGGACGCCATGCCCATCAAGGAACGCGAAAATGTGGATAACCGCAAAGGCACCGGCACCATGCCCGACAACGCGGGCGGCCTTCTTCCGATGTTCCTCAAAGGCAACCGCGACTTGTTTATTTATCTTATCCCGACGGATAAAAAAGATATCTACGAAATCGCGGGCGACTACGCGATGTATAACGGCACCCAGATGCGCGCCATTTCCGGCATTTTTTATAATGCCGTTACAGGCCAAATCTCGACAATCAACGAAAAAGGCATTTGGGGCACCAGCTTCAACTGGCAGATGGATGACTTCCTGGTCTCCATGGAAAACAACACCTTCCAGCGCAAACTGGGCTTTTGTGCGCTGTATGACGCCATGGCCCCGGTGCTGGGCATGAACATCAAGAATGTCCGCTTCAAGTTCCCCTATGACGGGAAAGACTGGATGATTGAAGCTTGGAAAGGCAATTACAGCAACATGGCCAACGGCGGCGAAATTGGGATTTACGAAAAGCCGAAGAGCCGCAAGATTGAATTTTATGATTGCTCTTCGACCGAACTGCCCATGAGCATGGCGCTTTATCATAAGGGAACCAAGTTTATCACGCAGGAGCCGCGCCGCACCTGGTGGGCGGGCGCCTTCCAGCCCGGCACCATGATTGCGCTGAACGAAATGACGCTGGAATCTTCCATCACCTTCGACGATGCGGGCATGCAGGCCGCCTTTAAGGCTGCCGTAGACAAAGCCGGCGTTACCTGCTTCGAAAAAGGCAACACAGTTTTGTTCGTGTGGTAAACCCTCCGCCATACCAATGCGGGCGCGGCCATGGCCGTGCCCGTTGATTTATCCACAAAAACTTTACTTGCATTCCCCTCTGAATTGTGCTATAATAAGCTTCTAATGAGAAATGAAACCACGGAAAGGGATACGCGTATGAGCCGGAAAATCACGCTTGGCGCGGCGTTGGCGCTGGCGTTGCTGCTGGTGGCGGCCTCCATCCCGCTGACCATGCTCTTCGCCACAAATTCGCAAAACAAGCTGATCGACAATTTGCCCGCGCGCGCGGAAAAATACGAGGCCATGGACGAGGTGCGCAGCCTTGTAGACACCAATTTTTACGAGAGAATCGATTCTGACGCGGTCACCGCCGCCATGGTGCAAGGCTATATCAATGGCCTGGGCGATCAACGCAGCCGCTACCTGACGCAGGATGAATATGTTGCCTATCAGCAGCGCCTGAGCGGCGAGCGCCCCGAAATGGGGCTGGAGCTTGATTATTCCCCGCCGCCCGTCGACGCGAAAGACGACAACAAAAACGGTTCCGTATATGTTGTTGATGTGAAAAACGGTTCCCCTGCCGCAGTGAGCGGCCTGCAAGTCGGCGACGTTATCCTCAAGGCCGACACGGGCGATCATGTGCTTTATGAAGCAAAAAATCTCAGCCCCACCAATTACAACGATCAGATTTCTAAAATTATGGATGTAGAGCGCTCTTCGTCGAACACCCCTTCGGTGTCGGTCAACTTCACCTTTCAGCGAAACGGGACGACGCAGCCGCCCACCAACGTGATGATTGGCAACTCGGTGTCTTCGCTTTCCAGCAAGCTCATCCACGCAGCGGACGCTGTGATCGACGCGCCATCACAGGAAGTGGGCTACATTAAAATTTCTTATTTCATGAAAAACACTGCCGACGAGCTAGACGCCGCCATCAAAGAACTCAGCTCCAAAGGCGCTTCCAGCTATGTTATCGATCTGCGCGGCTGCTCGGAAGGCACGATTGGCTACGCCTGCGCGGCGCTGGACAAGCTGCTGCCCATTTTGGCCGAAAATCAGGTCATGGCCGAAGTCAGGAGCAAGAACACGCTCGAGCCGAAAACCTATATTTCAGACGCCTACAACGATTTTTCTTACGCAACGGGCGGCATGGCTTTGCTCATCAACAGCGCCACCAGCGGCCCGGCGGAGCTGTTTGCCTACGACTTGCGCCTGTTCTATCATGATTCGCTCCCGGCGGATCAGCTGGGCAAATCCCCGCTGATTCTTGTTGGGCAGGCGACCGCCGGCATTCATACCGTGCAGGAGGTGTTCCCCCTGCGCCGGGTGGAGGGCGCGGCGCTGCTCACGGTGGGAACCGTGGTTCCCTACCTTGGCAACGCCGACTGGGCCCGCGTGGAACCAACGCACCCTGTGGGCAACGAAGAGATGATGCTGGATCAGGCCATCCAGGCCCTGATCCCCTCGTCGCAAAAGCCGCAGACTGCGGAAGAAATGTGATCTTTTAAAGGAGGAAATCCAGATGAAACGGTCGCTTGCCATACTGTTCGCGGCGCTGCTGTTCTTAGCGCTGCTGGCCGCCTGCGGCGACAGCGCGCAGGACATTGCCGCCCCCACAGGAGAAACGGCCTCTTATAGTTACGTTACGGAACAACCAACGACGGAGGACCTCTGGGAAACAGAAACGACGCAAGAGGAAACTACCACAGAAGAAAGCACCGTCTCAACCACTGCCGTGCCCACCACGCAGCGCACCACCACACGCACCACCACGGCCCGCACAACAACCACCACGCGCACCACGGCCCGCACCACCACAACGAAAGCCAAAACCACCACCCAAACAACGTCCTATCCCACCGGCAGCAGCTTTGGCATTGCCAGCAAAGAGGGCGCGCTTGCGGCTTTTAACGCGGCAGTTGACGGGGCGCTCAATGGCAAGGCAAGTTTTGACAAGAGCCACAAGATCACCTGGAATGCCTGGAGTTATGACCCCGCAATTTCTAACGGGCTGAATTTTGCCCTGTTCGACAGCGTGGACGCCATGCTGGATCAGGCGCTGAACACCCTGCTGGGCAAAGGCATCCAGACGGCCAGCGCCGTCCGCGGCGCGAGTAACAGCCTTTTGGCCTCCAGCAGGCTCACCATGAGCGACCTGAACAGCGCGGACTATTCCGGCACGAAAGGCGGAGAGTGGACGATTACCCTGAGCGTGAAAAATGGCGAAACCCGGCAGCGGCAGAGCGGTTTTTCCGGCAGTTCGCCCATCGACAAAGGCCCGTTGCAGATGGCCACAGGCGAAGGGAACATCTATGACCATATGGACGCGGGGCGCCTGGTTGCCCTCATCAAATCCTCGCAGCTGGGGCTGCTCAACATTGACCCCATTGATGTGCAAGAAAACACCAGCGCGGTGAACTTTGTCGCAAAGCTCGACGGCGGCGGCGCGCTGCGCTCGCTGAACGTCAGTTACAGCCAACTGGTGAACCTGCGGGAAATCAAGATTCTCAACGGGGAAACCACCTACAAAGACAACACCGGCACGAGCAGCGTATCAATCACTTACGACAATTTTGGGTATTGACCCGGGCAACAAAAGCGCCTCCCGGCCGGGAGGCGTTCTTGTTTTATCTGCTGATTCGACCGCTGGCGCTGCCACCCGCCAATTTTTGCACCTCTTCGGCGCTGACCAGGTTAAAGTCCCCTTCAATGGAATGCTTCAGGCAACTGGCCGCCACAGCAAACTCCAGCCGCTCCTGCGGCGGCATGCCCGCCGCATAAATCAACCCCGCGCCAAAGGAATCCCCGCCGCCCACGCGATCCACAATGTGCACCGGGTACTCCCTGGAAAAATAGCATTCCCCGGCGGTAAAGAGCATGGCCGACCAAAGATTGTCGCTGGCACTGATGGATTGCCGGAGCGTGATCGCGATTTCCGGGATACCGAAGCGCTCGCTGAGCTGGCGCGCCACACTGGCATACCCTTCGCGCGATAGAGTGCCGCGGTCAACGTCTGTCCCGGCCGCGTGAATATCAAACACATCCGCCGCATCCTCTTCGTTGGCAATCAGCAGCGTAAGATTCGGCGCCAGGCCGCCCATCACTTCGCCCGCCCGCGCGCGGCTCCAAAGATTGTTCCGGTAGTTCAGATCACAGCTGACCGGCAGCCCGCGCCGCCGCGCCGCGCGGCAAGCCTCTAAACAAAGCGCCGCGCAGCTTTCGCTCAGCGCCGGGGTAATGCCTGTGAAGTGGAACCACGAGGCATGCTCCAAGACCGCATCCCAGTCGAACATACCTGGCTCTGCCTGCGCAATCGACGAACCCGCGCGGTCATAGATCACCTTCGAAGGCCGCTGCGACGCCCCTTTTTCACAGTAATAGAGCCCCACGCGGCTGCCGCCGCGCTGGATGTGGGATGTATCCACGCCATACCGCCGCAGGGCATTGACCGCGGCCTGGCCAATCTCATGAGCGGGGAGCCTTGTCACAAATGCCGCGTTCATGCCCAGCCCGCACAGATCCACCGCTACATTCGCCTCCGCGCCGCCAAAAGAAGCCCCGAACGTTTCGGCCTGCACAAATCTCTGGTAGCCTTCCGGCGCAAGGCGCAGCATGACCTCGCCAAATGTGACAACGCGCAGCGGCGTTTGCGGCACGGCAGGCGCTTCGGGCGGCAGAGCGGGCGATTTTGCTGCTGCCGCCGCCTGACACAGCCGCGCGATTTCTTCGAAGTTCCCCGCGTCAATCAGCGCTTTGGGGGCCATCCAGCTGCCGCCGCAGGCCAAAACTTTTGGGAAGGAAAGGTATTGCGCAAGATTTTTCGGCCCAATGCCGCCTGTTGGGATAAACCGCAGCTGGGGATAAGGCGCGCTGACCGCCTTCAGGTAGGGCAGCCCGCCCGCCTGCTCCGCCGGGAAGAATTTGAGGTGGGTCAGCCCCAGGCGCAGGGCCGCCTCCATCTCCGTTGGCGTGGCGCAGCCGGGGATCACCGGTATTTCGCGCGCGAGGCAATATGCCACAACATCTTCGTTCAGCCCCGGGGATACAATAAATTTTGCGCCCGCCGCCGCAGCCCGCCGCGCCTGTTCCACGCTGAGCACGGTTCCCGCGCCAACCAGCAGCTCCGGTGCTTCCGCCGCCATCGCGCGGATGGCCGCTTCGCCTGCCGCCGTGCGGAACGTGACTTCCGCGACGGGAATTCCACCGGCCAGCAATGCCCGCGCCAGCCCGGGGGCCCGCGCCGCATCCTCCATCGCGATCACCGGCACAACGCCGGCCTGACAGAGCCTTTCCCATACATTCATAGCTGATCTCCTCTCAAAGCCAACAATCCCAAGGCATAAATTGCCTTAGGATTGTTTGTCGTTACGGATTTACTCCGCCGCAGCTTCTTCGGCCACCGGCTCCGCAGGCGCTTCTTCTGCTGCGGGCGCGGCTTCCGCCGCCGTGCGCTTGCTGGCCTCGGCGCGGCGCGCGCGGTTGCCGCGAGCGGTTCTCCCGGCAATGGCGCGGGGCTTTTTGGCCTCTTTTTCATCTTTCACCAGCTCGATGATACACATCTCGGCGGCGTCGCCCCGGCGGGGCCCCGTGCGGATAATCCGCGTATAGCCGCCGTTGCGATCTTTGTATTCCGGCCCGATTTCATCGAACAGCTTCTTCACAACATCCTCTTTGGTAATAAAAGCAAAGGCTTTGCGCTTGTTGGCAAGGCTGGGCACCTTGGCAATGGTAATCATGCGCTCCGCCAGCGAACGCAGCTCTTTGGCGCGGGTCACGGTCGTCTCAATGCGTCCGTTTTCCAAAAGGTACGTCACCAACCCGCGCAGCATGGCCATGCGGTGATCGCTGGTGCGCCCTAATTTACGGCTTCCGGGCAATGTCAGTCACTCCTTCCAGGCCAGACATTAGAAGATCCTGTCGTCTAACATCTGATGTCTAAAGTCTATTATTCGTCCTCGTGGCGCAGTTCCAATCCGAGGGAACTGAGCTTCGCGATGACTTCGTCGAGCGATTTGCGCCCGAGGTTGCGCACTTTCATCATGTCTTCGCCCGATTTGGTGATCAGGTCTTCCACGGTGTTGATGCCCGCGCGCTTAAGGCAGTTGTATGAGCGGACGGAAAGGTCAAGGTCATCAATGGTCATCTCAAGCACTTTTTCTTTGCGGCTGTCGCTTTTTACAACCATGATTTCTGTGTCGAAGATCTCGTCGCTGAGATCCGCGAACAAAGCGAGGTGCTCATTGAGAATCTTGGCGGCCAACGAAACGGCTTCCTGTGCGGAGGTGGTGCCGTCAGTCCAAATCTCGAGCGTGAGTTTGTCGTAGTCGGTGATTTGGCCAACGCGCGTGTTTTCCACGGAATAGTTGACCTTCAGCACCGGCGAATAGATGCTGTCCACAGCGATAACGCCAATGGGCGGGCGGATCAGATCCTTGTTGCGCTCGGCCGAAACGTAGCCGCGGCCTCGGTTGCAAGTAAGCTCCATGGAAAGCGTTGCGCCTTCCTCTAATGTGGCAATGTGCAAATCTTTGTTGATGATATCCACTTCGGAATCCGTCTGAATGTCCGCAGCAATCACCTCGCCCGATTCGTCCACGTCGATATAGAGCCGTTTTTCCTCTTCGCCCTGCATTTTCAGCACAACGCTCTTGAGGTTGAGGATAATCTCTGTCACATCCTCCTTCACGCCGGGAATGGTGGAAAACTCGTGGAGGATGCCGTCGATTTTGGCGGAAGTAATGGCGTACCCTGGCAGCGAACTCAGCAGCACACGGCGCAGCGAATTGCCCAGCGTGGTGCCGAAGCCGCGCTCCAAAGGCTCCACCACAAACTTCCCGAATGTTCCGTCCGGCTTTACGTCGGTAATCTCGATTTTCGGCTTTTCAATGCCAAGCATAAACTCTCCCCTTTCGAAACAGGATAGGGTCGAAACCCAAATAGGTCACACCAGACATCATCCAAACGCGGTGCGATTATTTGGAGTAGAATTCCACGATCAGGTGCTCTTCCACCGGCACATGGATCATGTCGCGCGCGGGCAGTTCCACCACCTTGCCCCGGCAGTTTTCGCGATCCAGATCGAGCCAGGCCGGCACGGGGCGCGATGCGCCGCTTTCAAGCACTTGCTTGATCTTTTCGCTGTCGCGGCTCTTTTCGCGGATGGATACCTCTTCGCCCGCGCGCAGCAGGTAAGAGGGAATATCCACTTTTTTGCCGTTGACCTGGAAATGCCCGTGGGTCACCAACTGGCGGGCTTCGGCGCGGGAGGCGCCCCAACCCAGCAGATAGACCACGTTGTCCAGGCGGCTTTCGCACAGCTGAAGCAGATGGTCGCCGGTGACGCCCTGTTTGCGCGCGGCCATTTCGTAATATTTGTGGAACTGGCTTTCCGAAAGGCCATAATAGCGGCGGGCGGTTTGCTTCGCGCGCAGCTGGAGGCTATATTCGGTGGGCTTTTTGCGGCCCTGGCCATGCTGGCCCGGAGCATACGAGCGGCGTTCCACGGCGCATTTGCCTGTGTAGCAGCGATCGCCCTTCAGGAAGAGCTTTTGCCCCTCGCGGCGGCAAAGCTTGCACACCGCGCCTGTATATCTTGCCATAGTTTATCCTCCTAATAGTACTTAGGGATTCGGGGTTAGCCGCAGAAAAACGGAGCGGACGAACAACAGCCCAAAGCTCCCGCCTCCTGGCAGCTATACGCGGCGGCGCTTCGGCGGGCGGCAGCCGTTGTGGGGGATGGGGGTCACGTCTTTGATGAGTGTGACTTCCAGCCCTGCGGTTTGCAGCGCGCGGATTGCGGCTTCGCGCCCAGCGCCAGGCCCTTTCACATAGACTTCCACGAATTTCAGCCCATGTTCCATGGCGGCCTTGGCAGCGGTTTCGGCGGCGGTTTGCGCGGCAAAGGGCGTGGATTTTTTTGAACCGCGGAAGCCCATTTCGCCCGCGCTGGCCCACGAAAGCGCGTTGCCCGCTGTGTCGGTCAGCGTCACGATGGTGTTGTTGAACGTCGATTGGATATGCGCGGCCCCGCGCTCAATGTTCTTGCGCTCGCGGCGGCGGCGGGTGCCGCTGGTTTTTTTGCCGGTGGCTTTCGTTGCCATGGGAACCCTCCTGTCTCAAACAGACTTACTTTTTCTTGTTGGCGATGGTTTTCTTCGGGCCCTTGCGGGTGCGGGCGTTGGTTTTGCTGCGCTGCCCGCGCACAGGCAACCCTTTGCGGTGCCGGATGCCCCGGTAGCAGCCGATTTCGATCAGGCGCTTGATATCGAACTGCGTTTCGCGCCGCAGATCACCTTCCACCTTCACCTGGCGGTCGATGTAATCGCGCAGCTTGGAAACATCTTCTTCCGTAAGGTCTTTGACCCGGGTATCGGGGTTTACTCCCGTTGCCGCAATGATCTCCCCGGCCGTTGTATGGCCGATGCCCAAAATATAGGTCAGGGCAATCTCAATGCGCTTGTCGCGGGGCAAATCCACACCAGAAATTCGCGCCATGTGTTGTACACCTCCATTTAGTCTACAGGAATTCAGGAATCAGGCGCCAGGAAACCCTGCCTCCTGCCTCCTGCCCCCCCTGTTTAGCCTTGGCGTTGCTTGTGCTTGGGGTTCTCACAGATCACCATGATGCGCCCCTTGCGGCGAATGATCTTGCACTTTTCGCAGATCTTCTTTACGGACGGACGGACTTTCATATTGCTACCTCCTATATAGGCCTTAGAGGGAAGGGGTTGGATTCAAAGGGTGGCTACCCAATGATCGAACGCCTTGCTTCTAATGCCTCAGATCACTTGGAGCGCCAGATGATGCGCCCCCGGGTGAGATCGTATGGCGACATTTCAACCGTCACTTTATCGCCGGGCAGAATGCGGATGTAGTTCATCCGCAACTTGCCGGAAATATGCGCCAGGATCTGGTGGCCGTTTTGCAGCTCCACATGGAACGTGGCGTTGGGCAGCGATTCCTGTACGACGCCTTCAACTTCAATCATATCGGACTTTGACATATCGGTCACCTTTCTTGCTTTGCCCCGCCCGCTTTCAGGCGGCTCCGCGCGCGGCCAATTGATTCAGCGCACGGCGCAGGGCGTTGTTGCCGCGCAGCTGCCAGGTAAAAGTCTCGCACGCGACAGGAGCCAAATGCTTCGGGTTTTTCTTCTTCGGGCGCGCAAGAGGGCGCTCTTTCCCGTCGCAGACCAGGGGCATGCCCCCCTCTTCGCCCACAACGCAAAGGTAATAGCCCTTGTCTCGCCCGGCAAGAGATTGCACAATTGTGCCGCGTTCCCAGCCTGTTTTCTGCATCCTGCCTCCCAGCCTCTAAGCTTCTGTCAGAATAACGGGCCCGTTGTTGGTAATGGCAATGGTGTGCTCCATATGAGCTGAAAGCGAACCGTCACGGGTCACCACGGTCCAGCCGTCGGGCAAAACGGTTACATGGTTGCGGCCCGCGTTCACCATCGGTTCGATGGCAATCGTCATGCCCGCGCGCAGTTTCAGCCCTTTGCCCGCCGTGCCAAAGTTTGGCACGCTGGGGTCTTCGTGCATTGCCCTGCCCACGCCGTGCCCGGTGTAGCTGCGCACCACGCTGCAACCGCGCGCCTCGCAAAGGTCTTGCACCGCCGCGCCGATGTCGCCTATCTTCCCGCCGGGCAGCGCTTTCGCGATGCCTGCCAGCAAGGCTTCCCAGGTGGTTTCGCGCAGCGCCGCGGCCTCTTGCGGAAGCTGCCCCACAGGGAAGGTGTACGCCGTGTCGCCAATATACCCATGGTAGGTCGCGCCCAAATCCACGCTCACCAGATCGCCTTCGCGCAGCACGCGCTTTTTCGATGGCAGACCGTGGATCACCTCGCTGTTGACGGAGACGCACGCGCTGGCCGGAAAGTTGTTGTAACCCAGGAACGTTGGCTCCGCGCCGCAGGATTTAATGAACTGATTGGCGACGCGGTCAAGTTCCCATGTGGTAACGCCGGGCCGGATTTTTTCGCCCACCGCCAAAAGCGCCTGGGCGGCAATGCGCCCCGCATCGCGCATCAGGGAAATTTCCCTGCCGGTTTTGAGCGTAATCACGGCGTTGCCCCCCAAATCCTGGAATCCTAATCCAAAAAGCCCTTATAGTGCCGCAGCATCATCTGGCTTTCCAGCTGCTTCACCGTCTCCAGCGCCACGCCAACCATAATGATAACGGACGTGCCGCCCATCGAAATCGTCATCGATTCGCCCGCCGCGCTGCTCGCCTTCGCCCAGGCGATGATCTGGGTGCTCAGCAACGAAAAGGCAATGGGCCAAAGCGCTACAACGCTCAGCAGCAGCGCGCCCAGCAGCGTGATCCGGCTCAGGATTTTCCGGATATAGTTCGCGGTGGGTTCGCCGGGCCGGTAGCCCGGAATTGCGCCATGGTTGTTGCGGATATTGTTGCTCATTTCGACCGGGTCATATTGGATGCTCGAGTAGAAATACGCGAAGCCGATGATCAGGACGAAATAAATCAACAGGTACCACGGGTTCGACTGCGAAAAAACGTCGAAAAACTTTTTCAGTCCCGCGCTGGGTTCCCGGATAAACAGCTGCACCGTTGGCGGCAAGCTCAAGATGGAACTGGCGAAGATAACGGGCATTACGCCGCCCATGTTGACCTTGATCGGGATGTGGCTGCTTTGGCCGCCATACATCTTCCGGCCCACCACATGCTTTGTGTATTGCACCGGAATGCGCCGTTCGGCGTTGTCCATCCAGACGATGAACGCGACAATGGCCAGCAATGCCACCCCGGCCAGCAGCGCCAAAGGAATCCAGACGCCGCCGCGGCTGATATAACCCACCTTCGGATCGGGGCTATAAAGGCGCGTGGCCAATGTTGGAATGCGCGCCACAATGCCTGCAAACAGCAAAATCGAAACGCCGTTGCCGATGCCGTTGACGTTGATGCGCTCGCCCAGCCACATGGTCAGGCCTGCGCCCGCCGTCAGCACCGCAATGATGGTGATCGCTTGGAGCACCGCCCAAAAGCCGGTATAGGGATCGCCCGCGGCATTCGCCGCCAGCAGCAATTGGTTGCCTTGCTGCCCGCCGTTGCGCAGATAGAAGTAATACGCAGTTGACTGCATCAACCCCAGGCCGATGGTCACATAGCGGGTGATTGTGGCAATCTTTTTGCGGCCTTCTTCGCCCTCTTTTTGCAACCGCTCCAAAGCGGGAATCGCCACGGTCAGCAGCTGCATGATGATGGAGCTGTTGATATAGGGCGTGATGGACATGGCCAATATGGTGGCGTAGTTGAACGCCTCGCCCGTCATCATGTTCAGGTATGCCAAAAAGGAGCTGTCGTTCATCGTGTCGGCAATGATGCCGCCGTCGCCGATGTTCACAAAGGGGATGGTAATGGCGCTGCCCACGCGGAACACCAGCAGAATAAACGCCGTAAACAGGATTTTTTTGCGCAGATCGGCTATCTTCCAGGCGTTGATGATTGTTTGAAGCATTATACCACCTCCGCCGTTCCGCCGGCTGCTTCAATCGCGGCTTTCGCCGCCGCCGAAAACTTTGCGGCCTTGACTGTCAACGCTTTGGTCAGCGCGCCTTCGCCCAGGATCTTCAGCCCGCTCATGGGCTTCTTGAGCAGCCCGGCTTCCGCCAGCGCGCCAAAATCCACAACAGCGCCCGCTTCAAACCTCTCTTCCAGTGTGCAAAGATTCACAATCGCGTATTCTTTGCGGAAGATATTGTTGAACCCGCGCTTTGGGATGCGGCGCTGCAACGGCATCTGCCCGCCTTCAAAACCGATGCGGGGGCCTGCGCCAGCGCGCGCCTTTTGGCCCTTGTGGCCCTTGCCCGCCGTTTTACCCTGCCCCGAGCCGTGCCCGCGGCCAATGCGCTTGCGCTCTTTGGCCGAGCCTGCGGCGGGGGATAAGTCATGCAATCTCATTCGTCGGCACCTCCTTGCGCAACCTCGATCAGATGCGCCAGCACCCGCAGTTTGCCCCTCGTTGCCGGAATGTCTGGCTGCACCGTAACATCGCCGATTTTCCGCAGTCCCAGGGCACGGGCGGTGGCCAGCTGTTTTTCCTTGCCGCCAATCAAGCTCTTAACCAGCTTGACGCGCAGCGTTGCGGTTTCTGCCATGATTCCGCCCTCCTTAACCTATAATCTCTTTCGGAGTCTTGCCGCGGATCGCCGCGACTTCATCCAAATTACGCAGTTGCAGCAGCCCCTGCATGGTGGCGCGCACCACGTTGCACGGGTTGTTTGAACGCAGCGCCTTTGTGCGGATATCGCGGATTCCCACGGTTTCCACCACCGCGCGCACCGGGCCGCCGGCGATAACGCCGGTACCGGGAGCGGCGGGTTTTAATACCACAAGGCCCGCGCCGTATTTGCCGAGCACCTCGTGGGGAATCGTCGTCCCTTTGAGGGCCACCTTGAAGAGGTTTTTCTTCGCGTCGTCGATGCCCTTGCGGATCGCATCCGGCACTTCGCCGCTTTTGCCAAGGCCAAAGCCGATGGTGCCATTGCCGTCGCCCACAACCACCAGCGCGGAAAACTTGAAGATTCGGCCGCCTTTTACTGTTTTGGATACGCGGTTGATCGAAACCACTCGTTCGGTCATTTCCGTCGCGGCCGGTGCGTCAAATCGAGCCATGTTGGGTTCCCTCCTCCTATCAGAATTGCAGTCCGCCGGAGCGCGCGCCTTCCGCCAGCGCCTGCACGCGGCCATGATACACATTGCCGCCCCGGTCAAATACCACTTGCTCAACGCCCAGCGCTCTGCCGCGCTCGGCAATCAGCTTGCCAACTTTGTCGGCCGCCTCTTTGTTGCCGCCGTAGGCGCCGAAGTCCTTTTCCAGGCTGCTGGCCGCCGCCAGGGTGACCCCTTTCGCGTCGTCGATCAGCTGCGCGTAAATGTGCTGCAACGAGCGGAAGACGCAAAGGCGGGGACGGGCCGCTGTGCCCGAAATTTTGCCGCGCACGCGCTTATGGCGCTTGAGCCGCTCTTTGTTGCTGTCTTTTTTGGTTACCATGCGAACCTCCATTCAGGCTTCCGGGTTCCGGAATCAGGACGACGCCCAATTCTTACCGCCCAACGCCTTGATCCTATTTGCCTTTGCCGGCCTTGCCTTCTTTGCGGCGGATGACCTCTCCAGCATATTTGATGCCTTTGCCCTTATAAGGCTCCGGCGGGCGCTTTTCGCGCACTTCAGCGGCAAACTGACCTACCTGCTGTTTATCTGCGCCCGAAATTACGATCCGGTTCGGCGCGGGCACGTCAATGGTGACGCCCGGCCTTTCATCCATTATGACCTGGTGGGAATACCCTACGTTGAGCACCAGCTGGCTGCCCTGCTTAACGGCGCGGTAGCCTGTGCCGCTGACTTCGAGGGTTTTGCTGAAACCCGTGCTCACGCCTGTGACCATATTGCTCAGCAGGCTGCGGGTCAGCCCGTGCAGCGCACGGTTTTGCTGCTCGTCGTTGGGCCGGGTGACCAAAAGGGTGTTTTCTTCTTTTGCCACCACAATATTGGGGTGAAACTGACGGCTCAGGGTGCCCTTCGGGCCCTTGACCGTCACGGTGCTGCCGTCAATTGTGACGTCCACACCTGCGGGGATTGCAATCGGCAGTCTTCCGATTCGGGACATAGTTGCAGCACCTCCTTCTTACCAAATAAACGCCAAAACTTCGCCGCCAACATTTTCTTTGCGGGCTTTTTTGTCGGTCATGACCCCTTTGGGGGTGGACAGAATCGCCACGCCCAGGCCGCGCATGACCCTCGGGAGCTCTTCGCAGCTGGAATAGATGCGCAGACCCGGCTTGCTCACCCGGCGCAGCCCGGTGATAACCTTGCTCCGGTTGGGTCCGTACTTGAGCAGGATCTCAATTTCGCCCTGCTTGCCGTCTTCGCGCACCCGGTAGCTTTTGATATACCCTTCGTCCAAAAGAATCTGCGTGATGGCCTTCTTCATGTTGGACGCGGGGATTTTCACCGAATCATGTTTTGCCGCGTTGGCATTGCGAATACGGGTCAGCATGTCGGCGATGGAATCCGTCACTTGCATACAGTCGTTCCTCCTTTTGGGAATTAGGGATTAGGGACCAGGTATTCGGCGCCGTGGGTTTTGCACCTACTCCCCAATTCCTACCAACTTGCTTTGCGTACGCCCGGAATCTGCCCCTTGTGGGCAAGTTCCCGGAAGCAAATGCGGCATACGCCGTATTTGCGCAGGTAGGCATGGGGCCGCCCGCAGATCTTGCAGCGGTTATATTCCCGCGAAGAGAACTTCGCCGGGCGCGCCTGCCGAACCTTTTGCGATGTTTTTGCCATGCGAATTTCCCTCCCTTATCTCGCGAACGGGGCGCCCAGCAATGCCAGCAACTCCCGCGCTTCTTCGTCGTTGGCGGCTGTGGTTACAAAGCACAAATCCATGCCGCGCACCTTATCAATTTTGTCGTAGTCAATTTCCGGGAAAATCAACTGCTCCTTAATGCCCATGTTATAGTTGCCGCGCCCGTCAAAACTATCGGGGTTAATGCCCCTGAAGTCGCGCACGCGCGGCAGCGCCAAGCTGAAAAAGCGATCGATGAATTCATACATCCGCTCGCCGCGCAGCGTCACCTTCGCGCCAATGGTCATGCCCTCGCGCAGCTTAAAGTTTGCCACACTCTTTTTTGCCTTGCAAAGCACCGGCTTCTGGCCTGTGACCGCTTTTAGGTCGGCCACGATGGCGTCGAGCATCTTCGGGTTGTCGCGCGCTTCGCCGCAGGCAACGTTGATGACGACTTTTTCCATGCGCGGGATTTGCATGACGCTCTTATACTGGAATTTTTCCATGAGCTTCGGGGCGATTTCGCTTTTGTATCGTTCTTGCAGCCTTGCCACTGTCATGTTCCTCCCTTTCACTTAAATTCGTGCCGGCAGTCGGCATGCTTGCATTGGCGGTATTTCACGCGCTTGCCCTTCTCGTCTCGGAACGAGTGGCCAATGCGGGTGGGCCGGTGGCACTTGGGGCAGACCAGCTGCACCTTGCTCGCATAAAGCGCGCTTTCGGCCTTCACCAGGCCGCCCTGCTCGCCCTGTTTGCGGGGCTTCACATGCTTTGTGACGATATTGACGCCCTTAACGATCACCTTGCCTTCGCTGGGGCTCACTTCAATCACTTCGCCGTGCTTGCCGCGGTATTTGCCGTTGATCACAACGACTTCGTCGCCGGTGCGCACATGCACGTGCGCTTTTTGCTCATTTTTCATCATGTCACCTTCCCCCTAAAGCACTTCCGGGGCCAGCGAGAGAATCTTCGTGTATTCTTTTTCACGAAGCTCGCGGGCCACGGGCCCAAAGATGCGCGTGCCCCTGGGGCTCTTGTCGTCTTTGATGATAACGGCGGCGTTTTCGTCAAAGCGAATGTAGCTGCCGTCGCCCCGGCGAAGGCCGCTGGCGGTGCGCACAACCACCGCTTTGATGACGTCGCCTTTTTTTACTACGCCGCCGGGCGTCGCCTTTTTGACGGAGGCCACGATGACGTCGCCGATATTGGCATACCTCCTGCGGGTGCCGCCCAGCACGCGGATACACATAATTTCCTTCGCGCCCGTGTTGTCGGCCACCTTGAGGTAAGTCTGTTGCTGGACCACAGGGATACCCTCCTTTCAGGTGTCAGGGTTCAGGAGCCAGGAAGCAGGGGCGTTCGCCCTTCCTTTCCTAAAACCTGAATGCCTATTTGGCTTTCTCAATAATCCGCGCCACACGCCATCTTTTGTCTTTCGACAGCGGCCGGGTTTCCATCAGCAGCACGCGATCGCCAATGCCACAGGCATTTTCTTCGTCGTGCGCTTTCACCTTCAGCGTGCGGTTGATGATCTTCTTGTAAAGCGGGTGGGGCACTTTGTCCTTGATGGCCACCACGACGGTTTTGTCCATTTTGTCGCTGGTCACCACGCCAACCCGCGTTTTTCTTAGGTTACGTTCGCTCATGTCGCTTGCCCTCCCTTTCTTCACGAGTTGGCCGCGGTCAGTTCGGCTTCGCGCTGCACGGTTTTCACCCGGGCGATGTCCTTCTTCACGGCGCTGATGCGCATGGGGTTTTCGAGCTGGTTGATCGCCTGCTGGAAGCGGAGCTTGAACAGCTCATCCTTCAGCGCAAGCAGCTTAGCATCCAGCTCCTGCGGGGAAAGCGCTCTGATTTCACTCGCTTTCAACTTGCTCACCTCCAGTAGTCTCCTCTTTTGCAATCACCTTGCACTTAACGGGCAGCTTGTTGGCCGCCAGGCGCATGGCTTCTGTCGCCAGGGCTTTGTCGACCCCGGCCACTTCGAACAGAACGCGGCCGGGCTTCACAACGGCCACCCAATATTCCGGAGCGCCCTTACCGGAACCCATGCGGGTTTCGGCCGGTTTCGCCGTTACAGGCTTATCGGGAAAAATCTTGATCCACACCTTGCCGCCGCGCTTAATGTGGCGGTTCAGCGCCACGCGGGCCGCCTCAATTTGGTTGGCGGTAATCCACGCGGGTTCCAGCGCCTGTAGGCCAAAATCGCCGTAGGCCACAAAGTTGCCCCGGGTCGCCTTGCCCTTCATGCGCCCGCGCTGTTGTTTGCGGTGCTTCACCCTCTTGGGCAGTAACATTATCGGTTACCCCCTTCCCTGCGGTTATTGCCGAAATTCCGGCCGCCGCCATTGCGGTCGCCAAAGTCGCGGCGCGGCGGGCGATCGCCTTCGCGGCGCTCGCGCGGACGATCGTCGCGGCGCAAGGGCCTGTCGTCGCGGCGCTGGGCCCCTGCGGCCTGCCGCAGCACTTCGCCCTTATAGAGCCATACCTTCACGCCAATGCGGCCATAGGTTGTTTTCGCCTCGGCAAATCCGTAATCAATGTCTGCGCGGATGGTCTGCAAGGGAATGGTGCCCTCGTGATAATGCTCGGTGCGGGCGATTTCCGCGCCGCCCAGGCGGCCCGAAACCTGCGTTTTTATGCCCCGCGCGCCCAGTTTCATCGTGCGGCCAATGGCCTGTTTCAGCGCCCGGCGGAAGCTCACGCGTTTTTCCAGCTGCTGCGCGATATTCTCGGCCACCAGCTGCGCGTTTAAGTCGGGCTGCTTGATCTCGATGATGTCCAGCGAAACCTTCTTGCCGCCCAGCTGTTTTTCGCAGGCCGCGCGCAGTTTTTCAATTTCCGCTCCCTGCCGCCCGATGACCATGCCGGGCTTGGCGCAGTGCACCTTCACATAAACGCGTTTCGCGTCGCGCTCAATTTCCACCTTCGGCACGCCCGCTGACGCCAGGGTCTTCAGCAGGTACTGGCGCAGTTTATAGTCCTCCACCAGCGTATCCCCAAACACCTGATCCTTCGCGTACCAGCGGGATTCCCAAGGCTTGATGACCCCGATGCGCAAACCGGTCGGATTGACTTTTTGTCCCATCGTGTAACCTCCTCCTTCGTTATTCCGCTTCCCTGACGGTCAGGGTAATGTGGGATGTTTTTTTGTTGATGCGCGTTCCGCTGCCTTTGGCGCGCGCCCGCATGCGCTTGAGCGTTGGCCCTTGCCCAACGTTCGCTTCCGCCACATAGAGCAGCTCGCGATCTAAGTTAAAGTTGTTTTCCGCGTTCGCAATCGCGGATTTCAGCAGTTTCAGCGTAGGTTCGCACGCGGCCTTCGGGGTGTATTTGAGAATGGCCAGGGCCTTCTCCACCGGCTGGTTCCGGATGAGATCCAGCACGATTTGCACCTTGCGGGGCGTGATGCGCACATACGTTACCTTTGCGGTAGCCTCCATGGGGATACACTCCTTTCAGCCGTTATCGTTTTGATGTCTTGCTCCCGGCGTGCCCGCGGAAGGTGCGGGTTGGGGCGAACTCGCCCAGTTTGTGCCCCACCATGTCTTCCGTAACATAAACCGGGATATGCTTGCGGCCATCGTGCACCGCGAAGGTGTGGCCGACAAAATCGGGGTAGATCGTTGACGCCCGGCTCCAGGTCTTGAGCACCTGCTTCTGGCCCGCGTCGTTGAGCGCCTGCACGCGCTTGAGTAACTCCGGCGCCACAAAGGGTCCGCGCTCCAGCAGTTTCGCGCCTCTGCTCATATCGATGTGCTCCTTTCCTCTTATTTGCCGTTGCGGCGTTTGACAATCATCTTATTCGATGCCTTTTTGTGTTTGCGCGTTTTGTATCCCAGCGCCGGCTTGCCCCAGGGGGTTACCGGACCCGGGCGGCCAATCGGCGATTTGCCTTCGCCGCCGCCGTGCGGGTGATCGCAGGGATTCATCACCGAACCGCGCACGGTTGGGCGAATGCCCCTGTGGCGCGTGCGGCCCGCCTTGCCGATCTTTACGTTCTCGTGATCGCCATTGCCCACCGCGCCCACGGTTGCCATGCAGTTGGCGGGCACGTTGCGCAGTTCGCCCGAAGGCAGGCGCAGCAGCGCCAGCTTGCCTTCTTTTGCCATCAGCTGCGCGGAGTTGCCCGCCGCGCGCACCAGCTGCCCGCCGCGGCCCGGATAAAGCTCCACATTGTGGATCACTGTGCCGGTTGGGATAGCGCTCAGCGGCAGCGCGTTGCCGGGCTTAATGTCGGCTCCCGGCCCCGCGATAACAACGTCGCCCACCTTCAGCCCCGCCGGGGCCAGGATGTAGCTCTTTACGCCGTCTTCGTATTGAATCAGCGCGATGTGCGCCGAGCGGTTCGGGTCGTACTCCAAGGTTTTGACCTGGGCGGGAACGCCGAACTTTTGCCGCTTGAAGTCGATGATACGATACTTCTGGCGGTTGCCGCCGCCTCTGTGGCGCACGGTAATGCGGCCATAACTGTTGCGGCCCGCGTGTTTTTTCTGGGGGGCCAGCAGGCTGCGTTCCGGCTTGCCCTTGCTTAAACCGGAGTAATCGGTCGTTGACATGTTCCGGCGGCCATTGGTCGTCGGCTTATAGACACGGATTGCCATTCTTCCGCTGCCTCCCTTCCTACATCATGCCATCGAAGAATTCGATGGATCTGGAATCGGCCCTGAGTGTTACAACCGCTTTTTTCCAGTCGGAAGTGTATCCGTGGAACTGGCGGTACGCGCGGGGCTTCCCCTTCATGTTGAGCGTGTTGACCTTCTCGACCTCTACCCGGAACAGCTCTTCCACAGCCCTGGCAATTTCCGGCTTCGTGGCGCTCTTCGCAACGGCAAAGGTATACTTGCGCTTTTCTTCGTTGGCGGCCCCTGCCATGGAAGCTTCCGAGATGATGGGCCGCAGGATGATGTCCTGTGCCAGTTTCATGCGAACACCTCCTCAATCTTCCCAACCGCGCCCTGCAAAAGCAGCAGCGTGTCGCAGTTGAGGATGTCGTAAACCGAAAGGCTGTTGGCCGGGCTTACCTTCACGCCTTCAATATTGCGCGCGCTCAGGTATACCACGCGATCCGCCTCCGGGGTTACGATCAGCGTCTTCTTCCCGGTCTCAAGGGCCCGCAGCGCCTTCGCCGCCTCTTTGGTCTTGATTTCTTCCAGGCCGAACGTGCTCAGCACCTTCATTTCGCCGTCGCGCACTTTCGAGCTAAGCGCGCTCTTCATGGCCAGGCGCTTCACCTTTTTGTTCACCGAAAACCCGTAGTCGCGGGGCTTTGGGCCCAGCGCCACGCCGCCATGGATCCACTGCGGGCTGCGGGTACTGCCGTGCCGCGCGCGGCCGGAACCTTTTTGACGCCATGGCTTTTTGCCGCCCCCGCTGACTTCGCCGCGGGTCAAGGTGGACTGGGTGCCGCGCCGCTGATTGGCAAGGTACTGCCGCACCATCAGATGCATCGAAGGCACATGCGGCTCGATGCCGAACACAGCGTCGCTCAGCGCAATTTCGCCGGTGACAGCACCCGCCGCGTCATACACATTTACGTTTGGCATAAGCTTGCACTCCTTTCATTACGATGCTTTCGCCGCCGCTTTCACAGCGGAGGTAATCAGGACGATACCGCCCTTTGGCCCGGGGATTGCTCCCTTGATGGCCAGCAAGTTGTTGTCCGCGTCCGCCTGCACAACCGTCAGGTTCTGCACCGTTACGCGCTCATGGCCCAAATGGCCGGGCAGCTTTTTTCCTTTATAAACGCGCGATGGGGTTGAGCACGCGCCCAGCGAACCCTGGTGCCGCGCCACAGGCCCGGAACCGTGGGTCTCTTTCAGGCGGCTGAAATTCCAGCGCTTGATTGCGCCCGCGTACCCCTTGCCCTTGCTCGTGCCCGCAACGTCCACTTTGTCGCCCGCCGTGAACACATCGGCCTTCAGGATGTCGCCCACCTGCACGCCGCTGAGCGCGAACTCTTTCAGCGTGCGCTTCGGGGCCACGCCCTGCTTCGCAAAGTGCCCCGCCAACGGCTTTGTCACTTTTTTCACGCGGATGTCTCCAAAGCCCAGCTGCACCGCCTCGTATCCGTCGTTTTCCCGGGTCTTTAAAAACACCACCGGGCAGGGTCCGGCTTCCACAACCGTAACCGGCACAACGTTCCCTTTTTCATCGAACACCTGGGTCATGCCCAGCTTTTTGCCGATGATCGCCTTTTCCATAAGTCTCCTCCTTATTGGTTATTGGTTGACCCGCAGGGCCAACTTGACCATTAAGCCTTACAGCTTAATTTCGATTTCCACGCCCGCCGGCAGCTCCAGCCCCGAAAGGGCTTCCACAGTCTTGCCCGTGGGCCGCAGGATGTCGATGAGCCGCTTGTGCGTGCGCTGCTCGAACTGCTCGCGCGAATCCTTGTATTTGTGAACCGCGCGCAGGATTGTCACAATCTCTTTTTCCGTCGGCAGCGGCACAGGGCCGGATACCTGCGCGCCAGAAGCCTTCGCGGTTTCCACAATGCGCTCGGCCGCTTTGTCTACCAGCGTATGGTCGTACCCCTTGAGCCGGATGCGGATGTTACCTTTTGCCATGTTACTCTTCACGCCTTTCTTTTGTTTCGGCGATACTCCGCCGGCATGGCCCGCGGCGATTTGCTGTTAGCGAAATCCCGCAACGGTTCCGGGTGTTTCCTGGTTTTCCGCGAAGAAAAACCGGGAACGGCATATTCCCGGGAACCCAGCCATTCGGCCAAATCTGTTCGCCCGGTTTTTGAATCGGACATACTCCGCGGAAATTCCCCTTGTCAGGCTCGGCTTACAAGTTCCGGGCATACCCCTTCCCCTGAGCGCCGCCCCCGCAAAGCCACCTCCCGCATCAACGCATTCCGCACGCCAGAGCATCGCTGCTCAAACACGCGCTAAAAGATTATATCACAACGCGAAATAAATTGCAAGCTTTTTTTTAAATTTTTTGCGATTTTTTTACACAGAAAAACGGTGCGCGAATCGGCCCTTCCTTTCGCCCCAAAGGCAGGCCGCGCCGCGCGGCAAAGCATTCGGTTCGCCGGGCAAGCCAAAGGCCCCCCGCGCAACCGCGGAGGGGCAACACAAGGCATACCATCGGCGCTCCCGCCGGATTTTCTCCGCGCAAGCGGACGAAAGTCAGCTTACAGAGCCGTAAAACTCCCTTTTTCCAGGCCGCAAACCGGGCAAACCCAATCGTCGGGCAGCGCTTCGAAGGCAGTTCCGGGGGCAATGCCATTTTCAGGGTCGCCAATGGCCGGGTCGTAGACATAGCCGCAGGCGCATTCATAGGATTTCATGCGACACGCTCCTTCTCAATTGAATGCTATGATAACAGCGGATCATATTTCCATTCTTATTATAGCACACAATCAGAGGCCTGTCAAGCGCGTTTTTGGCCCGCGCTAACCCCGTATCAGCGTTTCCGCGCCCTCGCACATTTCCTGCGCAATCTCCATGCTTTCCGCTTCCGCAAACACCCGCACGCGGCGGCCGCTCTTGTTGGGCGTGATCAGCACGCGGCCGTTGCTGCGCCGCAGCAGAATGCCTTCGCGGGCTGCGTCAACCTTCGTTTCCGCATCCTGCGCCTCGGTGAAAATTTGTTGCAGCATGGAGGGGGGGCAGGGCAAATCAAAGCTCTTCTTTTCCACATAAAACGGCGGCAGTTCCCCGCTCAGCCGTGCCAGGTTCCAGCCGGTTTCTTTCATAATCCCCAGAAGCTTGACCGCGCGGAACAGCGCATCGCGCACCCAGGGCTGCTTTGCCGAGAGCCGCCGCGCGGCGGAATCCGATTGATCGGCCGGGCTGAGCAAAAACCGCAGCGCCGAGCGCCCTTCGTGCGCGGCCAGCGCGTCGAGCATTTCCGGCGCGTCGTAGGGCAGGGCGACGTCGTTGCCCTGCCGCAGTTCGTATTGGCAGCAAACGGCCAGCAGCCGCTCCGGGGCATAGACCTGCCCTTCTTCTTCGGCGGAAAGCTCTGTGCCGGACTCGTCCAATTCCAGCAACAGCCCATGGGTCGTTTCGCAGCCCGCGCGGCTCAGCGTATCTTCCAGCAGATTCTGGATCTGCGGGCTAGCGCTGCGCACGCGCGCCGCCACACCCTCAAGGGTTTCCGGCGTTTGCTTCAGCATCTCGCGGGCATACATCATACGGATGGAGCTCATGTCGGCAGGTTCCTTGCAGGCGTCGGCCCCGCAGCGGTGGAACTCGCCCCGGCGCATTTTGGCCTCAATTTCGCGCTCCAGATAGCGCGGCACGCTCAGCCCCCCCTCGCCGCAAATCTTTACGCAAGGCTCTTTGCCGCCCATAACGAATATGCCCACGCCCAGCCCGCAGAAGGCCGTGAAAAAATTCAACTGTGCTTCAAAGCACTCGCCAAAGCTCCAAACGTGGCTCCCCACGCTCATCAGCCCGCCCGTCAGCGCCAGCATCAGCGCCTTGGCCGTGCCCGTGCCGTCGCAGGCGACGCCCGCTTTTTTGCAGCTTTTCACGCTGCCGATGGCCGCCCCCAGCGCAGCGCAGCTTTCGGGCGTGAGCAGCAGGCCATCCCCCCCGCCAACGCCGCCGTCGTCGAACAGCGCGGCGGACTGGCTGCCATATTTCAGATTGTTGCACAGAACACTATGCGCATCCACGATTTTTTGCGGCCAGACCGCCACGTTGGGCTGCACCTCGGCGCCCGCGCCAACCACCGCCTTTTCGCCAACGGCGCTGCCTTCAAACAGTTGCGCGGCACGGCGCACCGTTGCGCCGGCGCAGACGATTGCCCCGGTCAGGCAGGCGTTTTCGCCCACGGCCGCGTTTTGCAGCAACACGCTGCCGCGGATTTTTGCGCCGCCGCCCACAAGGCACCCGTCGTCAATCACAGCATAGGGGCCAACCACAGCCCCCGGGGCAATTTCCGCCTCGTCGCCGATAAAGCAGGGGGCGATGAGCTGATAATCCCCGGGCGGCAAAAAGCTGCGCGGCATGGCGCACTGCACCTTGTGATCCAGCATATCCCGCTGGCAGCGCAGATACGCTTCCAAATCGCCGATATCGCACCAATAGCCTTCCCCGCGGCTGCACGCAACAAGCTCCCCCCGCCGCATCAGCAGCGGGAACAAATCTTTCGCAAAGTCAAATGGCCGCCCTTCCGGCACCAGTTCCATTACATCCGGCCGCAGCATATAGATGCCGGTATTGGCCAGGTTCGTCGTCGCCTGCCCCCAGGCGGGCTTTTCGATGAACCCGCAGATCCGCCCCGCGCCATCCGTCTGCATCAGGCCATATTCGCGGGGATCCTCCACTTCCAGGCCCAGAATTGTCACAGCGGCGCGGCTGCTTTCGTGCGCCTGCCGCAGCGCGGAAAGATCCAAATCGCACATGGCGTCGCCGCTGATAACCAGAAAAGGCTCCTGCCAGCCGCGCGCAGCCAGCGCCACGCCGCCCGCCGTGCCCAGCGGCTGCTCTTCCGTCACAAACTCCAGTTCCAGCTGCCGATAGGCCCCTGCGGGATACTGCCCCGAAATCATATGCGAAAGGTATCCCAAAGTCGCGCAGGCCTTCGTCACGCCATGACGGATGAGCAGGTCAAAAATATACTCCAGCACAGGTTTGCCGCAAAGCCGCGCGAGCGGTTTTGGCAAACTGCATGTCAGCGGCCGCAGCCGGCTCCCCTCGCCTCCCGCCATAATCACTGCTTTCATCCTCGTTCCCCTTTCATCCGCGCTAAACGCCGCGTTTCGCGTTGCAGTCAGGCTTAGTATGCGGAAAGGGCGGAGGGTTATACGAAAGCCGGGCAAATTTGTTGCGGAACCCCTCTTGGGGGAACTGGCAAAAAAACAGGCCCGCCTTCCGGCAGACCTGTTTGGCTGGGTTTGTGAAACTTATTTGATTTCCACCTTGGCGCCAACTTCTTCGAGCTTGGCTTTCGCGGCTTCGGCGTCGTCTTTGCTGATCTTTTCTTTGACCGGGGCGGGCGCGCCGTCTACGACCTTCTTCGCGTCGGCAAGGCCCAGGCCAGTCAATTCGCGCACAACCTTGATCACAGGGATCTTGTTGGGGCCAACTTCGGCCAGCACCACGTCGAACTCCGTCTGCTCTTCTTCAACGGCGGCGGATTCGGTGGGAGCGGCAACGGCAACAGCGGCGGCGGCGGAAACGCCGAATTCGTCTTCCACGGCGTGTACCAGTTCGCTCAGTTCCAGGACGGTCAGGCCCTTCAGTGTCTCGATGATGCTTTGAATCGCTTCGGATGCCATATTGATTATCCTCCTATACTGCTAGATATTAGATATTTGG
>JAIRPV010000020.1 GCA_031256825.1 Oscillospiraceae bacterium
TTTTGTGAATCAAGGTGACCGCCCATGTCCAGTAACCCCGATCTCGGCCTACGTCTGGCCCTAGAAGGCGAAAGTAGCTTCAAGCAAAGTTTGCGCGACATCAACCAAGCCTTCAAAGTCCTGGGCAGCGAAATGACGCTGGTCACTTCTCAGTTTGACAAGAACGACCGCTCCGCCGCCGCACTGACCTCGCGCAACGCTGTTCTGACGAAGGAAATCGACCAGCAGCGTGACAAGATCGCCACATTGCGCTCGGCGCTGGAGAACGCCAGCGCTTCGTTTGGCGAAAATGATAGAAGAACGCAGCAGTGGCAGATTCAGTTGAACAAAGCGCAGGCCGAGTTGAACGGCATGGAACGCGAGTTGGGCGATAACGAAAAGGCCCTCGCCGACGTGGGCGATGAGATGCAGGGCGCGGGCAAGGCCGCCGACCGGCTGGCCGACGAGGTGGATGACCTGGTCGACAACTTGCCAATGCTGCTCGATGCAGCGCTTCAACTCGTGTTGGGGTTGGCGCAGGGGCTGCTTGATGCGATCCCGGAACTGATCGCCGCGCTGCCCACCATAATCAACGGCATCGTGGATTTCCTGCTGGAGTCGATCCCGATGATCATCGATGCGGGCATCGCGCTGCTGGTTTCACTCGTTGAAGCGCTTCCGGATATTATTGTGGCAATCGTAGCTGTGCTGCCGGAAATTATAACGGGCATCGTCACGGCCTTCGCCGGGATGCAAGCGCAGTTGGCCCAAGCGGGCGCGAAATTGCTCGTTGCGCTGATCGAACTGCTGCCCGATATCATCGTGCGCATCGTGGCCGCCGTGCCGAAAATCATCACCGGGCTGGTGGACGGCTTCAAAAACGGCGTGGGGCGGGTGCGCGACATCGGCAAATTCCTGCTGACCGGCCTGTGGGAGGGCATCCAAAATATGCGCCAGTGGCTGATCGACCGCTTGCGTTCACTCGGCAACGTGGTGAAAGAGGCGATCAAAAGTGTGCTGGGCATTCACAGCCCCAGCACCGTTTTCCGCGACGAAATCGGGGCGAACTTGGCGCTGGGCCTCGGCGAGGGCTTCGCCGATACCATGAAAAACGTCACGAAAGAAATGCAGCGGGCCGTGCCGACCGACTTCGATTTTGATGCGAACCTGAACGCGAATATCGCCACCGCAACGCGCGGGAGCCTTGACACAGGCGGCTTTGGCGGCTTTTCGCTCACCCTGCGCATCGAAAATTTCTATAACAACACGGCGCAGGATTTGCGGCAGTTGGCTGATGAACTGTCAACGCTCATGGCCGACGGCATCCGCAGGAAGGCGGCAGCGACATGAATTATTTTAGCTTTGACGGCTTCAATTCGACTGATGCCGGGCTGTTGGTGGAACGCAAAAAGACCTACGGTCTCCCAGAACGTGACGTGGAGAAAATCCATGTGCCGGGCCGCAGCGGCGATGTTCTGATCGACCACGGCAGCTACAAAAATGTGCGGGTATCGTATGACTGCGCAGCGCAAAGTGTTGATGCGCTTGAGTTGTTGCGTTCCGCACTGACCGCTGGCGGCGGCTATCGGCTGCTCACCGACAGCTATTCCCCGTGGCAGCGCATGGCGCTGTTCGCTTCCGCGCTGGACTTCGATGAATTGATCATCAACCGGGCCTATCGCTTCAGCGTGGTGTTCGACTGCAAGCCCCAGCGCTGGGCCGACCGAGAGCAGCGCATCACCGGCACTACCAGTGTGGCGCTCACGAACCCCGGCGGCTGCACAGCAACGCCCAAAGTACAAATCACCGGCACGGGCAACGTGACCGTCACGTTCGGCAGCGCGGGGAGTATCGCCCTCGCTGGCCTGACCGCAACCGCTGTGATTGACAGCGAAGCAAAAGTGGCCTACTTGCAGCGGGCCGATGGCGCCCGCGCGAATATCGCAGTGCCGTTCTTCCCGGAACTGACCGGGGGCACCGTCAGCGCAACAGGCAACGTGACACAAATTCAAATCTGGCCAAGGTGGTGGAAAATATGATCCCCCAGTTGTACGCTACCGATGGCGCAACACTGTTGGCCTATTTGTCTGATGCCACGACCTGTGAAGTCACGGAGGAACGCAACGGCATCTATGAGTTGTACCTCGTGCTGCCAACGGCCTCCGCGCAGTTTCCGCTGATCGAAAACGACTGCTGGATTGTCGCAAAACCCAATGATATCGGGGCAGACCAGTGGTTTCGGGTGTACCAAATCGAGAAAACCATGCGTGGCACTGCGACGGTCAGCGCGGAGCATATAAGCTACCCACAACAAAAAAGATGCAAGCGCTTCATTCGTTCCCATAACCATTCTACCAAAAAAGCAACACAATTGCAAGTCTTTTCAAAAATTCTGTGATGGCTGTTATGGCTGCTCCCCACGATATCGAATCACCGGCACCTGCTTCACTTTCTTTCCAACCGTCCGGCGCTCCAGCGCAAACACCATGTCGGGCGTTCGCTCGAAAACGCCCTCGGTTTTCAGCCAGCTTATACCGCAGGAACAATGTTGCAAGCATATGAATTGTTGGTGCATTTTGTGCCCACAGTTTGGGCAGACGCGATTGTTATTACCCATGCCCGCCTCTTTCTTTTTCAATCAACCCGCGCACATATCGCGCGAAGCATGGGGAAATATTCTTGCTGAACTGCGTTGGGAAGTGCGTTCGCAGGCCCTTCACGCTGAGGATGGCCAGCGCTGCGGCGTCCGCCCACGATCCATCAGCACCCCGCACTGGGAATTGAATGTGGTGTGCGAGCTGTTGAACCGCAGGATGGCGACCAAAGCTTTGCCCCCTTTGTGCGTACTTGTAAACAGTATGGTCGAGTCGCCAGATATATAAACACTTTGACCAGTGCCGCCTGCACCGCGCCTTCTTCCAGCGTGGGCGACTTTTTGCAATATTTCGTGCCGTAATCCAGCCTGCTGATGCACCGCCAGACGATCTTTTTGCCGCGCGCGGCGCTGCGGTAGCGGCGCGCGTGGCTCTTGTTTGCGTAGTGCATGGGTTCATCCTTTCATTTTGCTGAATTGAAAAAGCCCGCTTTTCAGCGAGCCGAGGTGATTGCTTTGGTCGGGCATAACTGCATAAACTGCGGAAATCTCGTGTCGTCGAACACCGTAACCTGCCCCGCGCTCTCGATCACCCACTTGCGCAGCGCCTCCGACGGCCCATCCTCGTGCCGCATGCCCCTGATGAACCACGTGTAATCGGGGAACATGCAGGTTGCCGCGTCGATGATCCTGTCCTGAGAAAGGTAGGGAGAATCGCTGCGTGACAGCTTCCTGCCGTAGCGGGCCACCGCTGCCCCGCCGCTGGCCCGCGCGGTATCGATGAGGGTGTCCGTATGGTAGGTTTTCGCCTTTGTCACGGGGATGGACGGGTGGCCGTAGCCGCAAACAATGGCGATCTTGACGCTGTTCGCGCGGGCCTGGCGCAGGAGTTCTTCGGCTTTCAGCTGCACTTCATCGTGGTATTTGTCCGCTTTCGCAAGCAATTTTTCATATTTTTCCTGCCCCGCGAAACGGGCCCGCGCTTGCGCGTAATCGTCCGGCGGCACGAAGGCCCAGAAGGCGGGCATGTGTGCGAACAGCGGAAGCAGCGCCTGCTCATAGAACGGGCCGATTTTATATTTCATGGCGCCCCAAACCAGGGGACGCAGCAATTCCAACAAAAAGCTGGTATGTCGGGCACCTGCCATGCCGATACGCCTGGTCAGCAGCTCCCCCGCGAGGGTCAGCCCCTGCCACGCGCCGTTGGCCAGAATGAGGGTCTCGAGCCGCGCGCTACCGTACTCCTTCAGATAGGCCATCGCCACGGCGGAGCCTTCGCTGAAGCCCGTGAGCGCGATTTTTGTGTGATCTGTGCTTTCGCACAGCGCTTCGATAAACGCGTTGAGCTGCGTGGCGGCTTCGAATGGGCCGATGCGCCAGTCGTAGTCGAACTGGTATTGCGGCCGCAATTGATGATCCTGCGCGCTGTCAAGTTTCCAGGGGTTCGAAAGCGGTTCGATCGAGCGGCCTTCCTCGTCCATGCGCAGGTGGCCCATCAGGCTGTCGAGCAGTTCGCTTGCCCTGTGCGCGGCGCGTTTCCCGTTGAACGGCAGAAGCGCCGAAAGACCGATCTGGATCAGCGTTTTCCGGATCGGCGCAGTTCTATTTTTTTTGTCGACAAAGCCGATCCGGCGCTCTTCGGGCGAACCCTTGCCGTAGGTCAGGTCGCCGCCGAAGCCATAAAGAATCACCTGCACAACCCCGCCGCAGCCGCAGTCCTTCACTCCAAATACCTCTCGCAAAACCGCTTGATTGTGCCAAAATAGAGCTCCTCCCGGTGCTGTGACTCGCCGTGCCCCGCGCCCTGCACCACGAGCATTTCTTTTTCGCAGGGGCAGGCGTCGTAGACCTGCTGCAGCATGCGGAAAGGCACGATGTGATCCGCATCGCCATGGATGAACAGGGTGGGCGTTTTGCATTTTTTCAGCTGCCTCACGCACGAAGCCTCCCGAAGCGAGAACCCGGCGCGCAGGCGCGTCACGGCGTCGAGGGCGCAAAGCGCGGGCCTGGTGAACGCGCCCAGGCGCAGGAATTCCCTCGCCTGGTGGGCGTATTCGTCCCAAAGGGTGCTATAGCCGCAGTCCTCCACGGCGCAGATTACGTTGCCCGGCAGGGGCTCGCCGAGGGTCAGCATCACCGCCGCGCCGCCCATCGAGCCGCCATAGAGAATGATTTGCGGACAAGAATATTCCCGGTTGAGGTGCTCGATCCAGGCGACGACGTCCAGGCGATCCAGCCAGCCCATGCTGACGAATTTGCTCTCGCTGTCCCCGTGCCCGCACAGATGCGGCACAAGCACATTCCAGCCCCATTCGCGGAATTCACGCACCGTGGGGCTTAAATCCCGCGGGCAGCTGGAGAATCCGTGCATACAGATAATCCACACACCGGAATATTTTTTCCGCAAAAACGCGTCCGCATGGATACGCTCGCCTCTGGAGACTGCAACGAGCTTTTGCGGGTTCTGATCCACATACCACCGGACGTCCTCTTGCAGCTCGGGGGAAGGGGGCGCGCCATGGCTGTCCTCGACTCCGGCGAGCTTCATTGCCAGCCGCATCAGGAAATTGTTTTCCGGCGGCGGCGAGGGCCTCCCCGCGAGGATGTCCTCCGTGCGCTGACCGCCGGTGCCGCTCAGGGCGGCTTTTCGGGTCAGCAACTGGTTGTAGAGGACGTTGCCGACGCCCAGGAAAAGAGCGCCGACGGCTGTTGCGGTCAGGCCTGCGGCAATCAGAAGTTTGCGGTTGACCATGGGGATCGCTCCTTTGTCATAGGATGTTCCTTGCATCGGCATAGCGCCTGTCCAGGAAACAGTCAAGCACCTGGTCGGCAATATCGTGTTTGTCCGCCCTGCGCAGCAGCAGGATTTTATATGGGATATCGATGCCCATGCCGTCGTCAGCAGACAAAGCGAGCTGTTTGAACAGCGCGTTGTATCTGCGGCAACTTTCCACAGCCCGGAAACCATAGCCGCTGAAATCGGCCGGCTCCACGGCCGTACCCTCCGGCCAGTCGTTCCAAGTCGCAACCTGCACCCATGGGATCTGGAATTCCGACCCGTCATTGGCGGCGTTGTAATCCATGATTTTCTGCCACGTCAGCGCAAAGGTTTCGCCCTCGGGCACATCCCTGGCGATATAGCACCAGCCCTCGTTCCATGGCGCGAGCCGGTCGTCAAAGCCGGGATACACGCTCCCAACGAACACCTTGCCTGGATATTCCTTCGTCTGCGCGAGAAACGCGTCGTACTCCTCGCCGCCCCACAGGCGTGCGCGCTCCTCGTCGGTCTTGAACGGGGAACGGTTCGGCACGCCGAAGAACCACGAAAAATAGCCGTCGGCCGGATCCCTGCCAATCCCGTCGTGCACGAGCAGCATCACTTTGTCGTGTCCGAGATGGCGGCCCACGGCCTCCCAGTGCGCGGCACGGCCCTCGCCTGACCAGCCCGACCAGACCATCATCACCAACTTGCCGGTCAGGTCGTCGCGAAAGCATGCCTTGCTTCGCTCGGGATGGAACAGAATATTGTCGCGTATCCACGGATAGTTGCCGTCGATGACGGTTTTGTCGCCCTTCGCGATGCCGTTGTCGTCGTAAGAGAAAATAAAATTGAAATCGAAGCCTGGGCGTTTTTTGTTCAGCGCGCAGATTTTGTCGATAATGTGCAGCGTGCAGACGTTCAAATCATAGTCGTCATCGCCTCGAAAATGGGTGGGATTGAGGATGAACCCGTCGAGGTGCGCCGCTTTCGCGGTCAGAATCTGGTATTCCATCACATCGGGGTCATGCAAATCGTGGGGGCCAATCAGCGATTTGTGGTGGGCGCTGGAGCCGCCGTCGCCATGGGCCGGCATAAAATGCGCGAACACTTTGCGGGCACGGCGCGTCATACATTGCCCTCCTCTTTCAGTTTCGCCGCCCGCGCCCTGCGCTCGATCAAATCCGCCTCCACCTGGTCAAAATTATGCGGCATTTTGACCACGAACAGGGCGATCAGCGTCACGACCTGGCCGAGAATCATACCCCAATGCATCAGCGGCCAGATGGTATGCAGGAAGCGCCTGGGCTGCTGTTCCACCGGGACGTCGTAACCCAAAAAGCCGGTCCAGTCGAGCACGGCGTTGCCGATGACGCTGTTGAGGTTGTTTTTGACGAGCTTATTGAGCAGGCCGTCAACTGACTTTGTCATGCCCTCGCTGCGCAGGCCGGTTTTCCATTCCACGTAGTCGTACATCTTGTATTCCATCATCTGGTGGGGAACAGGCGCCCACAAATCCATGACCGCCCGGATCACATACATGGCAATCATAAACGCAAACTTGCCAAAGGTATTGTAGCCGACCAGATAGACCGACAAATACACGAAAAGAAGCGCGAAGGCATGGCCTTTCAAAAAGTTCATCTCGCCGCCAAACTTCTTCACGGCCTGGCGGGCGAAGGGCGACAAAAGGATGGCGGGCGTAATGCTGAGCGTGCTTTTGAGCGTATACAAAAGCTCGCCGCCAAGCTCTTTGCCCCGAAAATGCAGCTTCGGCATCAAAAAGCGGTACACAAACAGCTCATCCGTCGTGGGCATAACGACCTTGACCATATTGATCACAAGCCACATCATGAACCACTTGTTGTGCTTTACAACGGCAAAGCTTTCGCGCAGGGTGAAGCGTTTCTCTTTCTCCGGTCCCTCTTCCCCCTGCACCTTCACGGTGAAATCCACGCGCTGCTTCGCGAAGGAGGGCAGCCAGCGGCTGAATATCGTCAGCGGCGCGAACATGATCGCGCCCCAAATCATGATCTGGTAGTCCGTGACGCCCAACACGTCCTTGAGTCCCATGAGCACGATCGTGAACCCCGCGAAAAAATTGCCCGCATGCCCGCCGAGCGTCCGGAACAACTGTATGGCGCTGCGCTGCTGGGCGTGCGGCGAGATGCCGGCGCTGATTTTCGTTTCGCTTACGGCATTGACGGTGCTCATGATGTCCGCGAACATGCTCACCAGGGTCCACTCGATGATGCGCTGCAGCGGCGTCAGATTGAAATTGAAGCACTGAATCAAAATAAACAGCGGGCTGAACGTCGCGTTGAACCGCATAATCCAGCGGTGTATGTTTTCTTTGAAGTTCCTGCGGTCCATCCATAGCCCCACAGGGAAGTCGTTGACCGCATCCCAGGTCGTGGTCACCACGTCCGAAACGCTTTTCATATTCGGCGGGACTTTGCCCTCGCCCTTGCCGATATACAGCCGCTGCCGCAGATCCGTGAACCCGGTCATAAAGCCCTTCAGGGCTTCGGCCAGAAACTGGATGCCGCTCTCCCAGGGTCGGATGTTCTCTTCGGGCAAACCGACGCCCCGCCACCACTTGACAGGGTGACGCGCCGCTTCTTTGGCCCGGGTTTTGGCCTCCGGGCTCATTTTGGCCATTCGCTTCCCCCCCTAATACACAAATTCAGACCGCATTCCTCTTCAGCCACGCAATCCCCTTTGCCACGCTCGCAAGGCCCTGGCCAAGGCTTTCGTCTTCCAGCACCAGCCACTCCAGACCAATGGCCTTGGCGGCGCGCACCACGGCGGCAAGGTCGCAGTTGCCCTCGCCCAGCGCGCGGCCTTCGCGCCCCATGCCGTCTTTGATATGCAGGCTGCAAACGCGATCTTTGTGCTGGTGAAGAAACGCTTCGTTATCCACCCCGGCGCAAAAGCTCCAGTAGGTGTCGAGCTGGATCGCGCACGCCGCCAGAAGCTGATCCATGGCGCAGGCGCCGTCTTCGAAAGGACGGAACTCGCCCTCGTGGTTGTGGTAATAAATGGTGATTCCTTGCGGCTTTGCGGCCTCAAAGGCCGCCGCGAGCGCCGCACAGGTTGCGGCGGTTTCCGCAGGGCTGCCATGCGGCGCGCTGCCAACGCCAATGCGGGTCATCCCCAGGGTTTTGCAAAAGGCAATGGTCTCCGCCAGGCGCTCGGGCTTCAGGTCATCCAAGCCCAGGTGCGTGCCGGTGGTGACCAGGCCCGCTTCATCCAGAGCCCTGCGGAGTTCCTCCGCGCCGAGCCCATGGTAGCCCGCAAATTCCACGCCGTCAAAACCCATCTCCTTGAGCTTGGGGAACAGCGCCAAAAAGTCCTGCGGCTTCTCCGAAATTTCCCGCAGGGAATAAAGCTGAATCGAAAACCGCATGATGACTCCTTTCTGTTCGTTCTTCAGGAAAAGAAAGAACCAGAAAAATTTGGATGCTACCGATACATTGCCATGTAGCCGCCGTGGGCTTCGATGAGTTCGTCGCACATGGCGACAATTTCGTCCAAGGCAAGTTCGCCCGCGCAGCGGGGCTCCAGCATGGCGGCATGGTAAATCGCCTCCTTGCTGCGCGTGCGCGCGGCCTCAATGGTGAGCAGCTGCGCCAGAATATTCGTGGTGTTGAGCGCGGCCAACTGCGGGGGCAGCGCACCCACATGGCAGGGCAGCACGCCGTAGCCGTCGGCCAGGCAGGGCACCTCCACGCAGGCCTCGCGGGGGAGGTTGTCGATCAGCCCCTCGTTGAGCACATTGCCGCCGAATTTGTAGGGCACGCCTGTGGCGATGGCCTCCATGATGTGGCTCGCGTATTCGCCGCCGCGCGCGTGCGTGATTTTTCCGTCGGCCAGGATATCATCGCGCTCTTTTTCCCAGCCCTTGATTTGCGCCACGCAGCGGCGCAGGTATTCATCCAGCGGGATGTTGAATTTCTCAACCAAATCAGGTCTGCGCGCCTTGATGAACCAGGGGTTGTATTCCGCGTTGTGCTCGCTGCTCTCGGTGCAATAATAGCCCAGGCGGCGGATGTATTCGTAGCGCACCATGTCGCCGTGTTTTTCTCCTGTGTTTTTTTCTGCCGCGCGCCGCCTGATTTCCGGGTAAAGGTCGTTGCCTTCCCTATCATAGAGCTCCAGCAACCAGCCCTGGTGATTGATCCCCGCAATGAGTTCACGGCGGCCCTCTTTTTTGTCCTGCATGTGCAAGGCGTCCAGCAGCTCGCCGGAGCAGCATTGCACGCTGTGGCACAGCCCCACGGTTTTGATCCCCGCATAGCGCTGCATGTAGCCGCTGAGCATGGCCATGGGGTTTACATAGTTGAGGAACCAGGCCTTGGGGCACACGGCGCGCATGTCTTCCGCAAAGTCCTCCAGCACGGGAATGGTGCGCAGCGCGCGCATGATGCCGCCAATGCCGAGGGTATCGGCAATGGTTTGGCGCAGGCCATATTTTTTGGGAATTTCGAAGTCGATTACGGTGCAGGGCTCGTAGCCGCCCACCTGGATGGCGTTGACCACGAAGTCGGCTCCGCGCAGGGCTTCGCGGCGGTTTTCCGTGCCCACATAGGTTTTGATCCGCGCGCGGCTCTCGTTTACATTGTGATTGATGGCCGCCAGAATCAGTCCCGATTCCTGTGCGCGCTTCGCGTCAATGTCATAGAGCGCGAGCTCAGCGCCGCGCAGGGCGGGGGTACACATCACATCGCCCAGCACGTTGCGGGCAAACACGGTGCTGCCCGCACCCATAAAAGTGATTTTCATTGGCAGATCCTCCCATCTCATTCTAAAATTAATTGCGAAAGCGTCTTGAGGCGGGCCCAATTTGGCCATTCGCTTTCCACCTCTAATGAGACGGAATCTATGCGTCAGCATCTCCCCGCATCCAGAAGATAACACCATAATCAATTATAGAGCAAAACGGCAAGCAAAACAATAGACACGATTCCACTAGAAAGTATCATTTTTTCATCGTTTACATTTATCTCGTTGCTTTCCTGAACTCTTTGGGAGAGCAGCCGTTTTGTTCCCGAAATTGCTGATAGAAGCGCGTCAGGTTTGTCAGCCCAACGAGCTTCGCGATTGTGTCAATGGTGAAATCCGTTGTGCTCAACAGAATTTTTGCTTTGGCCAGCCGCTTGCCCTGCTGCAATTCCTTGAACGAGCTGCCCGTCAGCCGTTTGATTTCCGTTGACAGCCAATTCATGTTATAGTGGAGGCTTCCTGCCAGTTCTTCCAAACTGCCGTTTGCACAGTGCGCTTCAATATACCGCAGGATTTTACAGGTTAAGTCGCCCTGCGATAACCCGCCCGCTATGGCCTTGTCCTGGTGCTCAAGCAAGGTGAAGGCCAGCGCCCCCATCGTGTATTGATTGACGCCGCTCCTGTATTCGCCGGTCAAAAGGCCGCGAATCAGGTTTTCCATCAAATTCTGCACCTGTGGAACCTCCGCCACCTGAAAGTGCATATAGCGGCCCGCCTGTTGATCTTGCCGCAGGCTGCCTGCCAAAAAACTTCGAAACTCGCTGTTGTCGCTGCCCATCATACCCAGCGGCGCCAGAAATAACTCCGGGCGGACGAGAAAACCAAGTGAGATATCGTTTTCTCCCAATGGAAAATCCTCATGCTTCGCATATTGGTCAACGATGAGCAATTCGCCGGCCTGCTGGTCGATCGACTTGCCGCTGACGATGGTCGAGCGCTGCCCCGCACAAACATAGACCATTTCTACGGGGCGGCCGGGATTCCAACTGTGTTCATGTTCAAATGCCCGAAAAAAGCGGGGGTGCCTGTGCAGCGAAATAGCCCAGCCGGACTTCATGTGATCCATAACGGTATCCCAAACAGAATCATGATAATCTTTTGAGGCAACAGAATCCAAGCCTTCTTTTTCAAGCAGATCAAGAATTCCCCACTCCATATCCGTGAGCGGCCGGAATGTTTGCAGCAGCGCACTATCCATGACGGCGCCCTCCCTTCTCCGCAGTGCCCCAACAACTCATGATCATTATAACACAATGCGCGGCGCGTGGCAAGCGCTATTTCCTCTAAACAAGTTAATCGGTAGTTTGTTTATAACGAAGAAACCGCGCAAAAAATAGCGGGCAGCCTGCCGCAGTTATTTCTGGCAAACCACCGGTTCCACCGCGCCGGTGAAGCGCCAATGGATCTCAATCGGTTGGTGGCGCTTGTCGCGCTTGCCTTTGCCGGTGTGCACGTCGATGCGGTTGATCAGCTCGTTGAGGATGGCGCGGTCGAGGGTTTCGACTTGCAAGCCTTTTTTCACATCTCCATCGTGCCAAACGTCTGCGAAGCCTTCATCTGAACCGCAACCCCGTCCGCGCCAACCTCGACAACCTCAACCGCCTCCCCCCAAACAACCTCGCCGGACGGCCGGGTGATGCGGCGAAAGTTTCGCCCGCAATCCCCGCAAACCAAAAGGCCGCTCAGTACGTTCTGCGAACTGTACCGCGCGGTCTTGCGTGTTCTATTGTTAGGATCCAGATTGCTTCGGCGCTCCCGTTCGATTTGCGCATGCCAAAACTGATCCTCCGTGATAATCCACGGAACGTATCTGCCATTGGGTTTATATATAAACAGCAGCCAGATGAAACCCATACATTCTTGGGTTTCATCTGGCTGCTGGTTGCTTTATTTTCGTATAGAGAATTATTTCGCCCTGCTGTTGGCATTTTCCGGCTAAAAAAGAAATAAACCTGCTTGTTCTTGGCCCTCAATGGGTCGAGAAAAACAGGCTTGTCTAGATGGTGGAACTATCCGACCTTGACGAAAACAAATATTCCAAGATAATCCGCTATAAACAAAGCGCCGATATAGCGGAAGTTAGGGTTGCGCCTTGCTCAAATAATACCATGAAAGCCCCCGAACTGTCAAGATATATTTCCGAAGATGGCGAAACAGTCGCGCGGGCAATCCGGCAAAAGCAGAAGCGGCTAACTGAAAAAGAGCTTGCCGAAGTCGTTATAGCCTATCAAAGCGGCAAATCCGCTGATGCCATTGCCGCTGAATATGGATGCGACCGAAAGACTATATGCGCCCAACTGAAAGCGCAAGGAATAGCGGTTTCCCGAAGCAAAATCAAAACGGAGGAAGGGGTACAAGAGATTATTGCCCTTTATGAGCGCGGACAGACCTCAGCGGAGATTGCGAAACTAAAGGGAGTTAGCGCCAGTAGCATACAAAATTACTTGAAGAAAAACGGCGTTAAGCTTCGCGGCAGATGGGGCTAATCCCTAGTCGCCACATTGACCAGTGTTTACTATACTTGTACCAGTATAAACAGGAGACCCTATAGAGAATAGACACCACATAATACAAACTTTAATTCCTGATGGAGCAGCCTAAAGCCGGAAGTAGCAAATGCTTTAGTAGTGCGCCTCTCTGCGGGGCGCACCTGCTTATACTATCCCCCGACAAACCTATAGACAACAGCGCGAAGATGTGGTATAATAGCAGAGGGTGAAGAAAATGAAAGTATACCACATGAGCGAAGCGGAATATGAAGCCGCAA
>JAIRPV010000030.1 GCA_031256825.1 Oscillospiraceae bacterium
ATCTTTTGTAGCTTCTTCCCTGCTGGTTGCCCGCTGTTTTCATCTGTTCTTTGTTCGGTTTTGAAGGCGCGGCTCCCCCCCCTTGCGCCCGCGTGCGCTGGCTTTGTGTTGTGAGTGCCTTTACTTTGAAAAAATAAGCAGCCGAAAGGCTGTTTTTTTGTTTGGCCGCCCTTTTTTGCCCGGGCAAGGCGGCCTGCGGACAAGTTCATCTAAAGTTCAGATAACCGACAATTCAGTATCACAAAAGGATGTTATCATTTTCCTATTGACAAAAATGGGGAGGCAGTGTGCATGACGGCTGGGAAAACAGGGAAGGCCCCGGGCAAGAAAACGATTATTCTGATTTCGGCGGCGGCGGCGGTGCTGGTGTTGGGCGGCGTGTTTTTTGCGTTGTCGCGCGGAGCCGCGAGAACCCTGGCCGCCAACGCGGCCAGCACGCAGACGGTTGCACTGAAAAAAACGAAGGTAGAAAAGTCTATTTCCGTTTCCGGCGTTGTGAAGAGCGGGGCTTCGGAAAATATTTATTCCACGCTCAGTCAGCCGGTGAAGGAAATTTATGTGGAGGCGGGCGACGCGGTGGAAACGGGCGATCTGCTGGCGCAGTTAGATGTTTACGGGCTGGAAAACGACATTGCGCAGGCGAAGGTGAACCAGACCAACGCGGCCAATGTTGCGGCGGAAGAAAACCGCGCCCGCGAAAACACGATAGCGGATGCGCAGAACAAGCTGGATTCCGCGCGCCTTTCGCTGGAGCGGCAGCAGCTGGCCCTGAGCAAGGCGGAACAGGATTTTGCCGACGCCGAGAAAGACGCCGCGGCGCCTTACGACAGCTACAAGAACGATCAGCTGATTGATGACGCGAAAACGGCGCTCAGCCGCAAAAGCGCGGACTACGACGAGGCCTTCGCGCAGCTGGCGCAAACGCTGATTGGGTTTGACGACAGAGTATACCAGAATAAAATCACGGATGCGGTCACCGCGTTTGGCCGCAGGCAAACCGAGCTGGCGCAGGCGGAACAAGACTACAGCGACGCGGCCGGCGCCGAATACCCTTCGGAAAAGGAGCGGGACGCCGCCGTTGCGGCCGCGAAAAAGAAGGTGGACGCCGCGAAAACCGCGCTCAACGACGCAAGGCAAACGCAGGAGCGGGCCCGCGCGGATTTGACGCGCGCAAAAACGGAAGCGGTCAACGCGGAAAACGATCAATTGGACGCCGCCAAAAAAGCGAAAGACGACGCGCAGCGGGCTTATGACAAGGCCCTGGAGGATAAGGCGAAGGCGGAGCAGGATGCGCAAGACAGCGCGGCAAAAAAACTGGCCGCCGCCAAAAACACGCTTGCAGACAGCAAAAAGCAGCTGGAGCTGGCGCGCAATAGCCTGGAAAGCGCGCAAAACGCGCTGCGGCAGGCGAAGGCGAAGCCAAAGAACCAGGGTTCTTCTGAACAGTTGCAGGCGCTCAACCTGGAAAAACTGCAAGAGCAGTGGCGGCGCGGGCAAATTCTTGCCACGGCCGACGGGATTGTGACAGAAGTCAATTGCAAGGTGGGAGCCACGCCCACGGGGATTTCGTTTGTGATTGAGGATGCGGACAGCCTGTATGTTTCGGCGAAGGTAAAAGAATATGACCTGGCGTCTCTGCGGCTGGAGCAAGGCGCGACTGTGACCACCGAGGCCACGGGCAGCGAAAAGTTCAGCGCGGCCCTGACCTATATTTCGCCCAAAGCGGTGAGTGAAGCGGGATCCACCAGCGTGGAATTCGAGATTCAGGCGAAGCTCGCGCAGTTGGACAAGGCCGTTAAAATTGGCATGAACGCCTTCATCAATATGGTCACCGAAACGGCGGAGGATGTGTATTCCGTGCCGCTTTCGGCGGTTGTGACAAACGAAAAGGGCAGCTTTGTTTATGCCGCGCAAGCCGCGCCCGCAAAGGGCAGGCTGGCGAAAGGGGCGGCGCAGCCAACAGAAATCCCGGTGACGCTGGGGCTTCAGACCTCCGCCGCCGTGGTGATTTCCGGCGACGGCCTGCGCGACGGCATGGAGATTCTGACCGATCCGGAACAAAAGCTTTCGCAGGGCGGGCAGTCCAGGGGGATGTTTCCGATGGGGGGCAGGGGCTGATGGTGATTGAACTCAAGGGCATTGTGAAAAAATATTTTATCGGCAAGCCGAACGAGCTTAGCGTCCTGAAGGGCATGACGCTGGGGATTGAAGCGGGCAGCTTTGTTTCGATTGTTGGGCAGAGCGGTTCGGGCAAAAGCACGCTGATGAATATCCTGGGCGCGCTGGATCGGCCCACGGAAGGGGAATATTTGCTGGACGGCGTGGCGGTGGCGCAGTTGCAGGATGACGAGCTGTCGCAGATACGCAACCAGAAAATTGGCTTTGTCTTCCAGACATTCAACCTGATTCCCCGCATATCGGCCTTGGCGAATGTGGAACTGCCGCTGTTTTATAAGGGCGCCGGCCGCCGGGAACGGCGGGAGCGCGCGATGGAACTGTTGCGGCTGGTGGGGATGGAGGATCGCATGGAGCACCAGCCAAACGAACTTTCCGGCGGACAAAAGCAGCGCGTGGCGATTGCCCGGTCGCTGGCCAATAATCCTTCTATCGTGCTGGCCGACGAACCCACCGGCGCGCTGGATACCGAGACCGGAAACATGGTGATGGATATTTTTCGGCGCATTCACCGGGAGGAGCGCCGCACGATTGTGCTCATCACTCACAACGAGGAACTGGCGAAGCAAACCGACCGGATTATTACCATACGAGACGGGCAGATTGTTGGGGATCAAAGCACGGGCAACAAAGCCGCAACGCCAGTCCCCCCCACCGCATCCCCTGTCTCTCCCACCGCAGCCCCTGCCTCCTGCCTCCTGTCTCCTCCCTCCTCTCCGGCCTCCTGCCTCCTGCCTCCTCCCTCCTACCAGGGGGTGAGACTATGATTCTTGAAAATATCCGCCTGGCGCTGCTGACGATGAAGGCGAACAAAACCCGCGCGTTCCTTACGATGCTGGGCATTATCATCGGCATCATGTCGATTATTACCATAGTGGTGATCGGCGACGCGCTGACCGATTCTGTTTCGGGCAATTTTGACGCGCTGGGCAAAAATAACATCACCATCAGCGTGCGCGAACGGGGCACAAGCGGCTCGGCCATGATGGCAAACTTCCCCGGCAGGCGCAGCCAGAACGCCAAAACGCCCGAAACCGACGACTTGCTGACGGATCAGATGATTGCCGATATGCGCGGCGCGTTCGGGGAAGATGTTGCGGGGGTTTCTATGAGCTACTCCGGCGGCGAGGCCCAGGCACGCGACGGCGCGCGCTATGCCAATGTGGCGGTCTCCGGCGTAAACGCGGACTACCAGGGCGCAAATAATATTACCATGCTGGCGGGCAGCTTTATCGCGCAGCGCGATCTGGACAGCAAGGGCAACGTTGCGGTTGTGTCCGACAAATTTGTGAAAAACATGTTCCCCGGGGGCGGCAGCCCCATTGGCAAAGAAGTGAAGGTATACCGATCCGACCGGATTGAGATTTATACCATCATTGGCGAATACGAAAGCTCGGATGCGTTTGCGGGCACAGCTTCGGAGCGGGACGAAACGACGGCGTTTTATATTCCCCTGACCACAGCGAAGCAGGATGTGCTGGAGAAAAACTTTGCTTCTATTACGGTCATCGGCGCGGAAGACGGCGACGTGCAAGAGATAACCGAACGGCTGGAGCGGTTTTTTGCCAACTATTATCTGGGCAACAAAGACTGGCAGGTCAACGTCTCCAATCTGTCTTCCATTCTGGACACCGTGACGAGCATATTGGGCGTGATTCAGCTTGCGTTCGCGCTCATCGGCGGCATTTCGCTGCTGGTAGGCGGGATTGGGGTGATGAACATTATGGTGGTTTCTGTTACGGAGCGCACCCGCGAAATTGGTACGCGCAAGGCGCTGGGCGCGCTCAATGGGCAAATACAGCTGCAATTTGTGACGGAAGCCGTTATCATTACCGCAATCGGCGGGGTGCTGGGCACCTTGCTGGGCGTCAGCTTGGGGGCGATTGCCGCGAAGGTGCTGGGCGCGCCGCTTTCGGTTTCGCCGCTGACGATATTGGGCAGCGTTGGCTTTTCCGCGGCGATCGGGGTTGGGTTTGGGCTTTATCCCGCCAACAAGGCCGCCAAACTGGATCCGATCGAGGCGCTGCGCTACGAATAAACCCGGGCTGTTATGTTATGGACAGAACGCCGAACAGGGGAGGGGAAACGACCATGGCAAAATTGCTGATCTGCGACGACGAACCCGGCCTGCGGGCGGTGCTGAAGCGCTATGCCCTGTTTGAGGGGCATGAAGTGGCCGAGGCCGCCGACGGGCGGGAGGCCTTGGCGCTTTGCCGGGCGCAGGAATTCGATATGATTCTGATGGATGTGATGATGCCGGAGCTGGACGGCTTCAGCGCGGTAAAAGAGATCCGCAAGCTTGCCGACACGCCGGTGCTCATGCTGACAGCCCGGGGCGAGGAATACGACAAGGTGCTGGGCTTTGGGCTGGGCGTGGATGATTATGTGGTAAAGCCCTTTTCGTCGAAAGAAATCATGCTGCGGGTGGATGCGATTTTGCGCCGGGCCAAGAAAAGCGCCCAGCCGGCGGAGGGGGAGCGCCTTGTTTTTGAGAAAGAGGGCTTTAAGGCCGACTTCACCGCCCGGATGGTGTTCGTCGACGGCGAACAGGCCGCGCTGCCGCCCCGGGCCTATGACCTGCTTTTTTTCCTGATCCGCAACAAAAACATTGCCGTGCCCCGGGAGCGCATTCTGACCGAGGTTTGGGGCTATGACTATTATGGCGACGACCGCACGCTTGACACCCACATGAAGCTGCTGCGCAGGGCCATGGGGCCGTATGCCCGCTACATCACAACACTGCGAGGATTGGGGTACCGGTTCGATGGATAAGCTGAAATTGAAGTGGCGGGTATTCGCCTTTTTGCTGTATTTTTGCGTGATGCTGTTTGTGGTGCTGGGGCTGTTCCAAACGGTGATGCTTGCCGGCATGTATAAAACGGTGCGCCGGGCGGAGCTGCGGCAGGCGATGGCGCTGGTGGCGAAAAACATTGACAGCGGCGGCCTGGACGAAATTTTTCGCGCGCTGGAGCAGGACAAGGCAATCATCGTTATGCCAACGGCGGAGTTCACGCCGCCGCCCCTGCCCAAACGCCGCCATTGGGAGCGCCCGCCGGAAACCGTTACGCTGACCAAAAATTACGCGCTGCAAAACGGGGAAGCTTTGTCGCTGACGTTTTACGCTGTGATTTCTCCGGCGGGGGCCACGGTGTCCACATTGCTGTGGCAGCTTTGCTTTGTGATCGCCATCATGATTCTTGTGGCGGTGACGTTTGCGGTGGTGCTTTCCCGCTGGATCTCCCGGCCCATTGAGCAGCTCAACCGCGGCGCGAAGGAGCTGGCGGCAGGGCGCTATGACACGCGTTTTAGCGGCCGCGGGTTCAAAGAGATCCGTGAATTATCCGACACGTTAAATTTGACGGCGGCGGAACTGGCGAAAGCGGAAAGCTTGCGCCGGGAGCTGATGGCGAATATTTCGCACGATCTGCGCACGCCGCTGGCTCTGATTTATAGTTACGCGGAGCTGATGCGCGATTTTCCTGATGAAGTGACGCCGGAGCAGACGGGGGTTATTCTGGAGGAGGTGCGGCGGCTGAGCTTGCTTGTAACGGATATTCTGGACGTCTCGCAGCTGGAATCCGGCGCGCAGTCGCTGACGCTGGGCCGCTACAACCTGGCCGAAAGCCTGGGCGCAACGGTGGAGCGTGTGGCGGCGCTGGTGAAAAAAGACGGCTACACCTTTGTGTTTGCGCCGGGGGAGCCTGTCATGGTCATTGCCGACGAGACAAAAATCACCCAGGCGTTTTATAATCTGCTGATCAATGCGGTGCATTACGCGGGCGCGGACAAAACGGTGGAGATCTGTTTGCGCGCGGAGGACGGGTTTGTTGCGGTGGAAGTGCGCGACCACGGCGCGGGCGTTGACCCGGAGGAGCTGCCCCGCATCTGGGAGCGCTACTATCAATCGGGCAAAGCCCACAAACGGGCCATTGCGGGCACGGGGCTGGGCTTGTCGATCGTCAAAAAAGTGGTGGAACTCCACGGCGGCGAATGCGGCGTGGAATCTTGTGCGGGACAGGGCAGCTGCTTTTGGTTCCGGCTGCGGTTGGCGTAGGGCGCGGCAGCGCGCGCGAAAATGACGAAGTTTTTATTGACAACGAGCGCCGCATGGGGTATAATATAAGAAGAAGACTTGCTGGATTTTTTGCCCGGCAAATCAACGGCTGCCTGAAAGGGCAACCGTTCTTTATTATGAATGCAGGAGGACACTGATTTGGACACGCATACCCTCGTAACCGCTTTGCAGGGGCTTAGCCCGAAGGCTTATGACTGGAAATTCTGCCTCTACAGCAGCTCGAAGAGCCGCGACGGCGTGCAGCTGCGCTTTGATGGCTGCGATATGGAAGGCATACCGCTCTGGATAGAGCAGATGACCCGCCTGTTGCTGGAAAAAACCTTGACCGAGCGCGTTGTGACCGAATACTCGCCGCTGCTGCCGAAAGAGGAGCTGGGCGCGCTTTCGCAGGGCGACGAACGCATCCGCGGCCAGATTGGCGATATTTTGATGGGCGTGCACGGCTGCGAGCGGCACGCGCCGGAAGATTTTGCCAACGGCGTGGTGAACAAGCCCGTGGGTTACGTGTTTTATGGCAAAGAAAAAGAGCCGCCAAAATCGGAAGACGGGGAGACCTCCATGCCGCCGAAAGAGGTGCTGTTCCTGCGCCGCGCGAACCCGTTTATCAGCGGCGGCAAGGCGCTGCTTTGCGTGGGCAAGGGCGGCGCGATTGCCGAAGCGCCAACGCCCCTGCTGAAGTTCACGCCGCAATCGGACTTTTTACTCATCGGGGGCGTGTGCTATCTGGTGTCGGAGGCGGCTGTGAAGGATCTTGACCTGGAGAGCCGGCCCGCTGCGGTTTGCGCGCGGCGGCTCGAGCAAATTGCCGAGGCCGACGTTGTGGGCAGCTACGAGCAGCTGGAGCTGGCCGCCGGCAAACATACCCGAAAGTTCCTCGACTTCGACAAAGAGATTCTCGATCACATCGCGTCGCTTTCTGTGGAAGCCCGCATTGATTTTCTCGCGGCCTACGGCATCACCATTGGCGGCGACGGCAAGATGGAATCCGCCGACCCGGAACAGTGCGAATTGATCATCGATTTGCTGTGCGGGCGCATGTGCACGGATGTATTGGGGCGGCTGGCCGTTGGGGTGAACATTCAGCCCAGGGAATAACAGAATGCAATTGCCGGGACACGGATGGCCGTGCCCCGGTTTTTTTTAGCCGCTTTGGCGTTGCGGCGTTTTATAAAAGCGCTTGCGCGTGGCGGTTCACATAGCAGCCAACGTTCACAGCCGCAGGCAACCCGGCAATGTGCGTGGGCGCGGTCTCAATGGCCACCCAGAGCGCCGTTGTGCGCCCGCCAAAGCCCTGCGGGCCAATGTTCAGCGCGTTGACTTCCTCCAGCAGCCGGTTTTCCAGCGCGGCATAAAAGGGATCGGGATGATGGTTCCCAACTTCGCGCCGGAGGGCGCGCTTGGCCAGCGCCGCGCAGCGCTCGAAATTCCCGCCCAGGCCAACGCCCAGCACCATGGGCGGGCAGGGGTTGCTCCCGGCCAGCCGCGCGGTTTCGGTTACAAACGCGGCAACGTCGTCTTCTCCTGCGGCGGGGGTCAGCATTTTCAGGCGGCTCATATTTTCGCTGCCGAAGCCCTTTGGGCAAACGGTAAGCCGCAGCTGATCGCCCGGCACAAGCCGCAGATGAATCACCGCGGGCGTATTGTCGCCGGTATTCACGCGGCGCAGGGGATCCGCCACGATAGAGCAGCGCAGATACCCTTCGGTATAGCCTTTGGCCACGCCCGCGTGGATGGCTTCTTCAAACCCGCCGCCGGTCACATGCGCGTCCTGCCCCAATTCCGCAAACACAACCGCCATGCCGGTATCCTGGCAGATGGGCAGACGCATGTCCGCCGCCGCGCGGAAATTTTCCACTATATCGTCCATGATTTCCCGGGCAAGGGGAGCGGTTTCTTCGGCGGCCGCCTGCTCCAGGCGGCAACGCAAAGCGCCCGGCAGGCGCAAATTCGCTTCCACGCACAGCCGGGCTATTGTTTCGGTAATTTGTTCCGCAGTGATTTCACGCATGGGGTTTGGCGTCCTTTGACTATAGATATCATTCGGCCGCAAAAACAGATCGCCGCGATGACCTGCCGGGGGCGCGTTTTTGCTGCCTACTTTCTGCCTCCTTTGCGGGAACTGCTTCCGCCGTAACGGGTGTCGCCCCCGCGGCGCAGGGTGGAAATTTTATCTTCGCTGGTTTGCTTGAAGCGGCTCATCATGTCTTCGAAGGTTCCTCCCGGTGCGGCGCGGCGCTCGCCCTGCCAAACGTTCGGCGCCGGACCACGCCGCGCTGGCGCGGGGCGCGGGGCGCGGGGCGCGGGTTCTTTGCCGCCTGGTTCCTGCCCGCCTGCCGTCTGCGGCGGCTCCGCCTTTTTAATGGAAAGGCTCACCCTGCCTTCGGATGAAACGCTGACGACCTTCACGCGCACCTCCTGCCCAACGGAGAGATGATCGCGTATGTTTGTTACATAGGTTGGCGCGACCTCAGAGATATGCACCATGCCAGTTTTGCCCCCGCCGATATCGACGAACGCGCCGTATTCAATAATGCCCGTGACTTTGCCGTCGATGACAGCGCCCACTTCAGCCGCCATAACTTTGTCCCAGCCCCTATCTTGTGTTATATCGTCCCATTCGGCGTTATTTTTGCGGCGTTTGCACGAACGAACGGTCTACAAAAACCTGATCGCCCGGCAGCGAAAGCCCCAGCTGTTCCCGCGCGATGCGGATCACATAGTCGCGAAAGGCCTCGGGGTCTTTGTCGCTCAGCACAGCCAGATATTCTTTGCTCTGCGCGTTCAGTTCTACGATTTGCTGCTGAATGCGCTTATTTTCTGTTTCTATTTTTGCCGTGGCCTCGCGGGCCCGTAAAACTTGCACCCCTATCCACAGCACGAACGCCGGAACCAGGGCCAGCACGATAATGCTGACCACGCGGTTTTTTCTTGAGGCCGTCCGGCGCAGCAGCGTTTCCAGACGGCTCAGCCGCAGAATCTTCTTTGCGGCGGCGCGCGTTTCGCGGTTTTCTTGCACGATGGTTCTCCTTTTTTCTTTCAGCGGTGCCCCGCTTCTCATTATACAACACTTTGGGGGAAGAATGCAAGCCAAAAATAAAATTTTTTTCAAATTTTTTTGCTTTCAGGCGCGCTTGCCGCGCCTTTGCGGAACATTTTTCAACACAGCGCAGCATCCAGAGGAACGGCGCGCGCAGCAAGCGCTCCAGCGCGGCAAAAAATTTGCGCAATTGCTTCACAACCCATTCGCTGCAACGCAGCACTACGGTACCCAGCGAAACATAATAAATCAGCCAGCCGATGATTTCGCCCAGCAGCGAATAAAAGCGCAGCACGCCGTCGCCCGTACTCAAAAAGAAGAAGAAACTCAGCGCTGTGCACAGCAGGCAGTAGAGCACATCCTGAACGGCCAGGGCCAGCGCCCCCCGGCGATTGATGAGCAGCCGCAGCACCCGGAACACATCATAAACCACGCCCAAGGCAAAGCCAAAGCCCAGGCACAGCAGGAATTGCCGGGTCTGCGCGGCAATGTTTGGCAGATAGTCCATCAGCGGAACACCTTGCTAAAAAAGCCGCCGGCTGTTTTTGGGGCGGGCTCCTGATAGGTCAGCGACACAATCTTGCCTTCCAGCAGCAATTCGCCCACCTCTACGCTCAGGCGATTGATGTGCAAATCGCTCCCGCGCACAATGAGTTCGCCCATATCGGTGAATACCGTCACCATATTTTCGTCGAAGCTGTCCACATCCGACACGCCGGAGACCGTCAGCAGCCGCCGATCCTCCAAAATGATATTGTGCGGCACCGCGACGCCTGGGGCTCTATTTTCTGCCATAGAATATCCCTCCCATTCTGGGACATATCTATGCAAAAGGCCCGGCTTTTAGACGTTGGATCTTGCGGTTTGCCGCGCCGCCGGCGGGTTCGCCATTGGCTCAGAGCACCCGCACCCCGCCGCATTCCCGCACACGCAGAACATAGCAGCTGCCGGGGCCGAACACGGACTCGATGGCCTGCCGGTATTCTTCCAGCATATCCAGCGGCACAAACGCCTGAATGGTGCCGGCGAAGCCGCCGCCGTGCACGCGCCACGCGCCGCGCGCGCCCAAAATAGTTTCGCTCAGCCCCAAGGCGAGAGCCACCGGCTGCTCGGCCTGTTTTGGCGTGAAGACGTTTTGGTTATACATAAAAGAGCTTTGCCCGCTTTGTTTGATCAGCCGCAAAAACGCGGCGAAGTCGCCGTGTTCCAGCGCCGCGGCCTGGGCTTCTACGCGCTCGTTTTCGGCGAAGAAATGCAGCGCGCGCAGCGCCGCCCGCTCGCCCGCCTGTTCCCGCACCATAGGCAGGTAGTGCAGCAGCTCCCTGCGGCTGGTTTCGCGCAGCACGCGCTTGCCCAGCACGCCGGCCACGGCCTCCATCTCGCGGCGCACGGCGGCGTAGTCGTCGGTCAGGTCGGCATGGCTGCCGCCGGTGTCAACAATGCAAAGGGCGTGCCCGCTCTGGGTGAAGTCGTAGGCGACGGGGCTGACCACGGGCGCTTCGGTGTCTTCAAAGTCAATCTGCACAAAGCCGCCCACGGCGCAGGCGGTTTGATCCAGCAGCCCGCTGGGCTTGCCGACAAAAATATTTTCGGCATACTGCGAAATTTTTGCCAATTCGAGCGGCCGCAGCTTGCCTTCGTTATAATATTCGTTCAGAATGGTGCAGACGAGCACTTCGAACGCCGCCGACGAAGACAGCCCGGAGCCGCCCAACACCTCGGATGTGGTGACGGCGCAAAAACCGCCAACGGCGTGCCCGCGCTGCCGCATCCCCGCGCAGATGCCCCGGATCATCGCGTTGGAGTGCCCCAGTTCGCTTTCAACGGGGGTCAACGCGTCCAGTTCCACTTCGTTGAGCGGATACCCGCGTGACTTGAGCAGAACGCGCGGCTCGTCCGTTTTTGCGGCAATGGCCACCACGTCGAGGTTGATGCCGCAGGCAAGCACCTTGCCGTGGTTGTGATCGGTATGGTTTCCCCCAATTTCGCTGCGGCCCGGCGCGCTGAATACCGCCACATGTTCGGCATAGGCGGCGAACCGCTCGGCAAAATCGTCGCAAAGCGCCAGCAGGCGGTCCTCCTGCCGTGCAATGTCGTCGCCATAAACGCGCGCGAGCGCTTCGCGGTACCGGCCGCAGCGCAGGCCCTCCCGCAGTTCTTCCAGACGCATAGAAGCTCCTCTTTTCCATAATATGCTAAGTTTCCCCAACGGGGCGCGGGTTGGTTTATTCCCCCCGCTGCCGCTTAGAAAGCACCAGATTGATCCCGATAACGGAAATGCCCGACAGGGTAAATATGATGATGAGCGGAATCAGGAAGGGGATGGACAGGGGGCGGAAAGCGTTTTTGCCCACGATGATATAAGACACGAGTTTTGGAAGGAACCCCAGCAGCGAGATCAGCACATAGTCGGCGTAATCGAAGCCCATTGCGCCGTAGATTTGGCTGACGGGATTGATGGGGAAGCTTGGCACCAGGCGGAACATGAACAGCAGCCAGGGTTTGCTCTTGCTGTCGCTGCCCAAAAATGTGCGCAGATCGCGGTTGAGTTCAAGCATGCGCTTCACCTGCCCGCCGCCCAGGTGGCTGCCCCACACGTATTTCAGCGACACCAGAATCATAATGCCCGCAATGTTCACCGCAAAGCTCAGGTACATGGGAAGCACCGCGCCCGTAATAAAGCACATCACCGGGATGGGGATCAACGGCAGCACGCACTTGAGCGCGTAAAGCAGCAGCACCACCAGCAGAATCAGCCAAACGTCGCTCAAATCCAGCACATAATTTTCCAGCTCATACATGCGGTCTATGTACAAGCCATACCACTCGATGAGCTTCGGTGTATTGCTGTAAAACAGCACAGCGATCAACACCCCCGCGACAACCAACAAAAACGCGCCGATCAAATTGATCAGCGAATGCCTTCGTCTTAACCTTACCGCGCTGCGTTCATCTTTCATAGTGCTTTTTATTATAGCGGATTTTGGGCGCAGCGTCAAGAGGGTTTCCGATATTTTTGAGGGATGCGTTCCAAATTTTTAGCGCAGCGCCGCCCCGCGCGCGAAAAAGCCAAATCGGTTTGGCGGCGTTCCCCCGCGCCGCAGGGAAACGCCGCCGCCAAAAGCGCTGTTTTTATTGCTTACTCCATTTTGCCGCGCAGCTTTCCCCAACCTTCGCGCAAGTCGCTCTTAAAATCTTCCCAGTCGGTTTTGCCCGTGGAATAGGCCAGCAGCCCTTTGCCAAACACTTTGTCGCGGAACTCTTCGCCGGGGGTCAGCGAGCTCCATGTGAGCACATTGCCGGCCTCGCTCTTTTTTAGCCACGCGAACGCGTCGGCAATCAGCGGGTTGCGGGGCAGGGATTCTTCCGTTTCTGTGTCGTAAGGCGCCAGAACATTCAGCTTTGTCGCAAGGAAGTCCATGCCGCGCTCGGAGGTGAACAGCCAGTTGAGGAACTCGCCTGCGGCTTTGCGCTCCTCTTCGCTCAGCTTGCCGTTGATGGCCAAATAACCGGTTACGTCAAACGCCAGGCCCTGGGTCGGCACGTCTTCGATGTCCATAAAGGCGGGCAGGAACGCGATTTCGTCGGCGCTGACGGTTTGCCCGACGGCGGAATTCAGGTGGCCCAAAAATTCGCTGCCGCCCGGAATCATCGCGGCCTTGCCCGTGGCAAACTCCTTGACCGCGTCGGCATACGAGCGCTCATCCAGGTAGCGCCGCGTTGTGCCGTTGTTGAGCATTAGGTCATGCAGGCTGCGGTACCCATTGGCATAACGAATGGTCAATTCATCGAGGGTTTCGCCGGTGAGTTCCGTTTTGCGCCCGGCAATCTCGTGGCCCAGCGGCACGCTCATCAGGCGCGTGGTCCAAACGGCGCTTTCGCCTTCTTTCAGCGCGGGCGCCGCAAACACGCCGTCTATCTTCAATTCATCCTTCAAGTCGTTCATGTCTTCCGCCAAACGCGTCAGCTGCCGGTAGGTGGTGATATCGGAAACTGCTTCGTAGCTGGTGTCTTTGTTTTCCAGAGCAAAATAGTTCGCGAGGATTTTTTTGTTGTAGATGATGCCGAATGGCTCCACGCTCAGGGGCAGCGCGACCACTTTGCCGTCCGCCGTCAGAGCCATGCGCGTGTCGATCAGGTGCTGATAAGCTTGTGTGTCGCTGAGCGGCTCGGCGTACTCCTTCCACATGCCGTATTCGCGCGGGTTGGTGAAGACAAAAATGCCGGGCGCGCCCGCGTCGGCCTTGAGCATGTCTTTCAGCTCGTTGCCCGGCTCGCCGCCCTCGGGCGATTTTACGTCGACGCTCACGCCCGTCAGGTTCCTATAGTCCGCCGCAAGTTCCTGCCAGAGCGCCGCCTGCCCCGCGTTGGGCTGATAAATCCGGATGGTCAGCCCCGTATCTTCCGCCGGGGGCAGGGCGGTGGTGTCGTCGCTGCCGCCCGGCCCCGCAAGGTTGTTGCAGCCGGATAAAAAACCGGCCAGCACAGCCGCCACGCACAGAACCGCCACGATGGGCACGATGAACCGGCGCTTTTTGGTGTTGGTGTTCATGCATCTCTTCCTTTCAATGTGTTACGTATACCGAAGCTAGGTTGCCCCGCGGCGGCGGCGGTTATGCGCGGCGGCGAAAAAAGAATCGCAGCGCGCCCCGCCGGGATTTGCCCGCAGCGCGCCCCGCGCAAAAAACCCTCTTGACAACGCCGCCCAAAATCATTATAATGGTTACACCACGCAACAAAAGGAGGCGTTTTTTGTGTTTATTGGAACAAAGCAGGATGTTGGGAAGGTGCTGCTGCTCACCGTTGTCACGTGCGGCATCTATGGGCTTTACTGGATGTACCGCACCGCGCAGGACGTTAACCTTGCCCTGAACCGCGAGGCGGTGAACCCAAACCTCGTGTGGATTTCCATCCTCTGTTTTCCGGTTATCTTCTATTACTGGTACTCCCTGGATCAGGCCTTGGTGGAACTGGGCGGCCAGCGCGGCTTGCCCTATAGTTCAAACTTTATTTTGTGGATTGTTCTCACCGTGCTCGCCGGCGTGGGCACCTTCGTAGCGGAGGTGCAGGTGCAAAGCTATCTGAATCAGATCTGGGATCGCGGCGACAACGTCCAAAGCGGTTATCCGCCGCCCTATGGGCAGTAATCAGCCGGGGCGCCGCGTCTGGTATCGTTCCGCCAAAGGGATTGCCGGGTTCGCCATCCCTTTGGGGTTGTATCTGGCGCTCGCGTGGGGCTATACCGGCGGCATTTGCGTGCTCTATGCCTCTGTGGGGTTGCCGTGCCCGGGATGCGGCCTGTCGCGGGCCTGGGGCTGCGCGTGGCGCGGCCAATGGCTGGAAGCGCTGGCGATGCACCCTTTGTTTTGGTACCCGGTGCTGATGCTGGCCGTGTGGGCCGTTCAACGCCTGCGCCGGGGCCGATCCAACCGCTGGTTCACGGTGTTCTTAATCGCTTCCTGCGCGCTGTTTTTTGCCGTCTATGCCGTGCGCATGGCGGCGCTCTTTCCGCATACCATTCCGATGGTGTGGAACCGGAAATCGTTTTTGTGGCGCATATGCCGCGGGCTCGCGGCTTTGTTCCGGCGATGAATGTTGCGTTTTGCTATCCAAACAATACAGATAGAAACGAGGGTACACGATGAAATCAATCTTTGCCGGGCTGGTGGCCTGGGTTATGATGCTGGTGTCATTTATCCCGCTCAAGCCTAGCGACAAACTGGGCGACGCAATCAAAGAAGCCCGCCCGCCGGTTGAATCCGCCGCGGTAACGCGCGATGAGGCGATGGCGAAAGGCGGCGGCTGGTATGTTACCATGGATGAAAATTTTGACGGCGACGCGCTGCCGGAGAATTGGACGACCTCGCCCCACGCCAAGCGCAACACGGAGTGGTGGTGCGCGGACACGGTGAGCGTTGGCGCGGGCCAGGCCAGCGTTCTTTGCTACAAAGAAGACAATCACGTTTGCAGCGCAGGCGTTTGCCCGGCGCAGGGCGTATTCACCGGCGGCATCGAAACCCGCAAGATGGTGGATGGCAAGAGCGTCAACCTCTTTGAGCAGGCGTTCGGTTATTTTGAGTGCCGCGTCATGATTCCGAAGGGCGAAGGCCTTTGGGCCGCTTTTTGGCTGCAAAGCCCCACCCAGGGCAATATCGGCAACCAGGGGCGCGACGGCAGCGAAATCGACGTGTTCGAGTCTGTCTTTGCCAACGACCCCACGCTGGTTGGCTCCGCGCTCAACTGGGATGGCTACCATTCCTTTTATCAATCGCACGGCACGCGCTATGATACGGGCGTGAATCTTTATGAGGGCTGGCACACCTATGGCGTGCTCTGGACCCCCGTGCGCTATGTTTTCTTCGTGGACGGCAAGCCCACGTTTGAGACCAATGCCGACAGAATCAACCGCACGCCCAACTTTTTGCGGCTGACCGTTGAAAGCCGACCTGCGGGCACGGTTGGCCCCTATGGCTACACGCTGGGCGATATGACGGCCACCAAAGACGAACCCGCCGTTTTTTCGGTTGACTGGGTGCGCGTTTATCAGAACACCGCCTTTGAGCCGCACATCAAGGCGGCCACCGATTTCGCGAACATCAATAAACCCTGGATTGCGACGGTGCTGGGCTGGTTCGGGAAGACGCTTTGAATGATCAAAAAAGAACACGGGTTCTAAATTGCGCTGAGGAGAGCCTATGCCGTTTCACGAGATAGAACCTTTGCTGGCCCGGGTGCAAAAACCGGGCCGCTACACCGGCGGCGAGCCTGGCAGTGTAACAAAAGACCCGGCCGCCGTTGCTTTGCGCTTTGCGTTTTGCTTCCCCGACGTCTATGAGATAGGCATGTCGAACCTTGCCCTGCAAATCCTTTACCGCCAGGCCAATGCCCGGGCGGATTGCTGGTGCGAGCGCGCCTTTGCGCCCTGGGGCGATATGGAGCGGCAGCTGCGCGAACGCGGCGTGCCGCTCTGGGCACTAGAAAGCGGCGACCCGCTGGGCGCGTTCGACTTGATTGGCTTCACCCTGCAATACGAGATGTGTTACACCAATGTGTTGAACATGCTCGATTTGGCAGGGCTGCCGCTGCGCGCAGCCGAGCGCCGCAGCCTGGCCCCTTTGGTGATTGCCGGGGGGCCTTGCGCCTATCATCCCGAACCGCTTGCGCCGTTTGTGGATATTTTTATCATTGGAGAGGGCGAAGAGGTCAACAACGAGCTGCTGGATCTGTTGGCGGCGCACAAAAAAAATGGCGGCGGCAAAGAAGCTTTTCTGCGCGCCGCCGCGCAGCTGCCCGGCATTTATGTGCCGTCGCTTTACGATGTGACGTATCACAGCGACGGCACGATAAAACAAATTTCCCCCAAAGAAAACGCGCCCGCAGTGGTGCGCAAGCGCTGGATCAGCGACATGGATGCGTGTTATTTTCCGGGGGAGTTCCTCACGCCGCTGATTGAAGTGGTGCACGATCGCGCCTGCGCTGAACTGTTCCGTGGATGCATCCGTGGCTGCCGGTTTTGCCAGGCGGGGTTTTTGAACCGCCCCGTGCGCGAAAAATCGCCCGAAACAACCAATCTCCAATGCAAAGCGCTTTGCGAAGCCTCCGGCTACGACGAGCTTTCGCTTTGCAGCCTGAGCACCAGCGACTACAGCAAACTGCCGGAGCTGATGGAATCGCTGCTGCGCTGGACAGCGCCGGGGAAAATCAACCTGTCGGTGCCGAGTTTGCGCATTGATCGCTTTCCCCAAGAGATGATGGAGCGCCTGGCCCTTGTGCGGCGCAGCGGCCTGACCTTTGCGCCGGAGGCCGGTACCCAGCGGCTGCGGGATGTAATCAACAAAAATATCACGGAAGAACAGGTGCTTGCCACCGCGCGGCAGGCCTTTGGCGGCGGTTGGACCGGTGTGAAGCTCTATTTTATGCTGGGCCTGCCAACGGAAACAGAGGATGACATTCGCGGGATCGCGCGGCTTTCGCAAGCTGTTGTGGACGAATTCTACCGCAACCCAAACAAGCCCAAAGGCAAGGGCGTTCAGGTTTCTGTCAGCGTCGCCAGCTTTGTGCCAAAGCCGTTTACGCCCTTTCAGTGGGAACCCATGGCCAGCCGGGAAGAAATCCGCGCGAAGCAGGCGCTGCTGCGCAGTTGCGTTACGTCGCGCAAAATCAGCGTCAGCACGCACGACTGCGAAACCAGCTTGCTCGAGGGCGCGTTCGCAAGGGGCGACAGACGCCTGGCCGACGTGCTGGAACTGGCCTTCCGCCGGGGCGCGCGCTTTGACGGCTGGGATGAGCAATTTCAGCCCGAACTTTGGAGCCAATGCTTTGCGGAGCGGGGGCTGGATCCGGCGTTTTATACAAGCCGCGCGCGCGGCAAAGACGAAACCCTGCCCTGGGATCACATCAGCTGCGGCGTGACCAAGGCCTTTTTTTGGCGCGAACGCGAGCGCGCCTATGCCGGGGCAACCACGCCCCATTGCCGCGAACAGTGCAGCGGCTGCGGGGCGGGGTGCAAGGGAAGCGCCGCGCAAAAATGAGCAAAAATAATGCTTGACACGCGCCGCCGGCAATGGTATAATTAACCAGAACCCATA
>JAIRPV010000007.1 GCA_031256825.1 Oscillospiraceae bacterium
CGCCGTCCTGGAGCGCTTTACGCTAACCGTCCGTTCCTTGTCCCGCGATACCGTCAAAAGCATTGCCGGCCGCGATTGGATTTTGTCTATGGGTTAATTGCGGAATAGTATAAGTTTATCGCCGCGGGGGTCAAAATGGAGGTCAAAACCCGATTTTGAGCAAAAGCGAAATTGAGAAATCCAGTAAAGTCAAGGGTTTGCGGATGCAAATGGGCAGGCAGAGCGCGTCCTTGGTAAGGATGATGTCAGCAGTTCGAATCTGCTTGAAAGCTCCATCTAAAGACTCCAAAAGGAATACAATTTTGGAGAAGCCCGCAGCCCTTGATTTACCAGGACTGCGGGCCAGATTATAGGTACAGGGTTCGCGGTGCGGGAGGCGGTTTGTAACCAAGCGCGGGGGCATTGCCCGATTGTGTAACCCTCCGGCCCATTTTGTAACCCTACCAAACCGTAGGGGTTACACCTTTGGGCGATTCGTTTTTCGGCAAAAACGCCAATGTTGCGCCGTTTTTTACGCCGCCGCTTCGACACAGCCGCGCCAAACGACCTCCAGCATCGGTCCGGGGTCCCCGGCGAGCCCGCAGGCTCGTTAGGGTGGAGACGAAACCCGCACATGGTCCACCAGCGAAAACCAAAGCACCTCGTCCTTCTGCCCGAACAGCGCGTTGAACTGCTGCAAAAATGCAAGTTGCACTTGCTCTTCCGTCACATGCGGGATTCGGCACCGCTCATCACCTTGTCGCTCGTGAACACCCTGTGAACTATCGTTCACACCATGTTCACGCACCGCTTTGCGGTACTTGTCGTTGCACTGCCAAATCACGCGTTTGTACGCTGAAGTGCTGTGCCATAATTTGGGTCCGAAAGGTGCACCACAGCCCGCGCAGAAGAGCTTCCCCGACAGCCACGAGGTGTTTTGGTCTGCTTTCCGGCGCGTTTTCGCAGGGCGATTTCGCTCTGTACCATGTCAAAAACCTCCGGCTCGATGATGCCGGGATGGCTGCTTTCGATGTAAAATTGCGGAGCCTGGCCCGTGTTTTTGATGCGTTCTTTGGTGAGAAAATTCACAGTTATGCCCTTCTGAAGAAGCGCGCTGCCAGTGGTTTGTTTTTATGGAAGAAAAGTCGGGTGGAATTTTGCAGGGCCATGGTCATGACGGCATCAACTGCAGCGGGGATCAACTGCGGCAGCAAGGTCAAAATTGTGTTCAGCACTTGCGTGAACAGCGTTGTGACGGTTTCAAGAATCATAGGCAACAGGCCGCCGACCGCCGACAAAATCGCGCCCGCAGCCGTGGGCAGTGCCACCACGACGTTCTCCAAAACCGGCACGATGTTCGTGACCACAGCCTGAAACGCGTCCACCACATTTTCCGTCAGGTTGACCATGTCGGCATCGGCGTTGCCCAGCCCAGCGGTGAAACTGCCGACCGCCGCCTGCAAAAGCCCCAGCGAGCCGGTGATTGTCTGGGTGCTTTCGCGAGCGAAGTTGCCTGCATACTGCGACGTGTTGTCGAAGAACATCTGCATGGCCATCTCGGCCTTTTCGGCTTGTGTGGCCGACTTCCATGTGAAGTCCAGCCACTTCGCGAGGGCATAGGCCTCGATGTTTGTGGCGTTCATAGCCACACCGAGATTATCCATCATGGTGAAATTGCCCTTCGCCGCGCCCGCGACGGAATCCAGCGCGACTTGCATGTCGATGCCCATCACGCTAGCCATGTCGGCGGCCCGCTGCATCGCTTTTTCGGTCAACTCGAGGCTTTTCTGCTGCGCCACGCCGCTGCCCTGAAAGAGCGCCCCCATCTTGTTGGCCGTGGCCAAATAATCTGACTGGCTAACGCCCAGATTTTTGTAGGCCTCCTCGCCGGTGCGCTGAATGCTGGCAGCGTACTTGCCGAACACGGCCTCCGAGCCGCCCAAATTCTGCTCCAACTCGCCAAACTGCTGCACGACTTCTTTCCCCAGCTTGATCGCGGCGGCGGCGGTGGCGGCCACAACCGCCCCCATCGCGGCTCCCACGCCCTTCAAAACCCCGCCCAGCTTCTCGAATTTGCCCCCGGTGTCGGCGGCACTTTTGCCGCTGTTACCCACCTCATCGGCCAGCCGGTTGGCGGCCTTGCCAGCACCCTGCATCTCATCGCCCACGTCGGCGAGGGCCTTTTCGTTATCGCCCAACTCGCGCTCCATGCCGTTGAGTTCGGCCTGCGCCTTGTTCAACTGAATCTGCCACTGCTGCGTTCTTCGATCATTTTCGCCAAATGAAGCGCTGGCATTCTCCAGTGCCGAGCGCAACGTGGTAATCTTGTCGCGCTGCTGGTCGATTTCTTTCGTCAGCACGGCGTTGCGCGAGGTGAGCGCGGCGGCGGAGCGATCATTCTTGTCGAACTGCGAGGTGACGAGGGTCATTTCGCTGCCCAACACTTTGAAGGCTTGGTTGATGTCGCGCAAACTTTGCTTGAAGCTACTTTCGCCTTCTAGGGCCAGACGTAGGCCGAGATCGGGGTTACTGGACATGGGCGGTCACCTTGATTCACAAAA
>JAIRPV010000035.1 GCA_031256825.1 Oscillospiraceae bacterium
TCTCCGGCAACCCCAATTTCGGCCTGCGATTGAGATGCGGCCCGTTCGGGATTTCGCTTGCTTTTTCCTCGGGTTTGCTGTATAATAGAACCGGAACTTGACGACCGGAGGAATCGAAAATGCAAATCTAAAAAGGCAGCCGCGCCGGAAGTTAACAGCCTAGATTTATCAAAAGCCCCGTGAGGGGCTTTTCTTCATAGCAGCGATACAAAGAGCACAACCCCAAACCGCCCGCTATATGCACAGACGGGCGGTGGCACACACATTGGAGTGGGCGTGGGGTTAAGGACGGTATTGTACGGTTTACAAGCAAAAACCCCGCCGTCGAAACAGCGGGGTAGGTTTGCTAGAACCAGTCTGCTAGAACCACATCCAAATCCACCCAAAACCCAAGAAAAACAAAATCCAATTATACCAAACCGACAGGTATTTTGTGCTAAAAATGTGCTTCTGGGGGTCAGAACTTGGCGGCGGTTCCGGTTTCGGGTCGGGCGTGAGCGGCGTAACTGTATTTTCCTTCCAGACGGCATAAAGCGTCGCGCTTCCGTCAGCGGTATAGCTGCCGCCGGGTTGGCACTGCGCATTGGCAGCCGTTTTGCTAGTTGCCCAACCCTGGAAGCCATGGCCTGTGCGGGTTGACGCGACAGAACTCAGCGCCAGGGCAATGCCCTGCGTTTTGGTTTGCGCGGCGGGCGCGCCTGTGCCGCCGTTGGCATCGTAGGCAATGGTGTAGGTCGTGGGCGGCAAGGGCGGGTTTTCCTGCCAGATGGCGAAAAGGTCAATCACTGTACCGTCCGCAATCGTCAGATTCAGCACAGTTTCTTCGTCGGCAAACACCGCCTCGCCGTCCGGCGTATAGCCCCAGCCCACGAAAGAATAGCCGGATTTTGTGAAGGCGTTGGTTGTGAGATGAGCGGACTGTCCATAATCCAACTTTTGAGACAATGTAATACCTGTGCCGCCGTTCTCGTTAAACCGAACTTCATAATTGACAGGCCGCCACACAGCATAAAGTGTTGCAGTTTCGTTCTTTGTATAGTTCCCGCCGGGCTGGTATTGCGCGGTCGTGGTGGTCTCGTTGTCCGCCCAGCCGAGGAAAACATAGCCCGCGCGGGTGGGTTCAACATCGCTCAAAACCAGCGTCATGTCTTCGGTTTTGCTCTGTGGCATCGGCGCATTTTCGCCGCCGTTGGCATCGTAGCTAATAAGGTAGGAAACGGGCAAAACCTCCTGCCACAGGGCTTTCACGGTTGTGTTGGCAGAAATCACGAGCCTGTCGCCGGGGGCATAGCGCTCGCTGTTCGGGGTCTCATAGGCCACAAAGGTGAGGCCCAGCTTGCTCGGCGCGGCGGCAAGCTCGAACTCCGGGTTGGCAATTTCCCCCACGTCATAGCTGTTCACACGCTGTTTTGCGCTTTGGCTTGCGACTGTGCCACCGCCGTCCGTGCAGGCCATAAAACGTCGTGCCGCTTTCGTCCGCTACAAATTGAGACAATGGCGTGGCGCTGGCGGCAGTTTCGCTGTTCCAACCCGCCGGGGTCCAGCCGTTAAGGTTGCTTTGCGCGGGCGGAGTCACTTCACCGGAGGTGGCTTTGTTATAAATCGTCGCACTGGCGGTTTTTGAGACGCCGCTTGTGTCAATAAATGCGGCGGTGATCGTGCGTTTGTAAATCGCGTAAAGCGCGATGTTGCCGCTGCCCATCGCAAGAGAAGACAAGCCCGAAGCCGCGTCCGGAATGGTGTTCCAGCCCACGAACTCCCAACCCGGCTTTGACGCGGAATAAGCTATTCCAACACAGCACCAGCCCGGAAACGAAGGCAAACATCTGCATTATTTTCGTGAGCCACCATTTTCGGTGCTGGATTTTTTGTAATCTGCGCGGATTGACCACACCTTTTTCGCAAACGTTCTTGACAAAGCGCCTTTGCCATGCTACAATGAACATAATAATAACGAAAGAGCCATTGCGCGCAATCCCAAAAACAGGTATGAGGAGGCCCCTTATGTTAAACCCCGAGCTTTATCCTGCGATGTTCCATCGCAAATCCATCCGTAAATACACCAACGCGCCCTTTTCCCCGGAGCAGCTGAGCGAACTCAAAGCGGCGCTGGGCGCCGTTGTTCCCTTGCTGCCCGGCGAACGCTTTCAGCTCGAACTCGCTCCCGCGAAAGAGGGCTGGCGCGTCTACGGCTACTGCGAAGACGCGCCGCTTGCAAACTTAAACCTGGGCTTTGTTATGCAGCAGCTCGACTTATCTCTTTATAATAAAGGATATGGGCGGTGCTGGTTCGGTATGGGCCGCGCCCCGAAAGACATAAAGGCGGCGGGCGGCCTTGCCTATGGTATTGCGCTGAAAGTCGGAAACGCGGCGGAGCCGGTTGCCCGGGAAAACCCCGACGAGTTCGACCGAAAATTCATCGGGGAAGTCATTGCGGACGAAAGCCTGCACGGGCACTTTGAAGCGGTGCGCCTGGCCCCCAGCGCCATGAATTCGCAGCCCTGGCGGTTTTTTGCCAACGAGAACAAGCTGCATGTTTTTTGCGCAAAGCCGGGCGCAAAGGCGCTGCTGACGCTGGGGCACCTGACGCGCATGAATCAGATTGACATGGGCATTGCGCTGTGCCACGCCGTGCTTGCCCTGGAACACGCGGGCAGAACCGTTGCCGTTGTACCCCACGCCGTGGAGGGCACCGCGCCGCCTGCGGGCTTTTATTACCTGCTGTCGCTGGAAATGGGCGAAGCGGCCTAATCGGGGTGCTTGATCCGCTCAATCGCCCCCTTTTCCAGGCGCGAAACCTGCGCCTGCGAAATACCAATCTCTTTGGCCACTTCCATCTGCGTCCTGCCCTGCATAAACCGCAGGTGCAATATCTTTTTTTCGCGCGGACTCAGCGCCTGCATGGACTGGCGCAGCATCATCTCATCAATCCAGCTTTCCTCTGTCCGCCGATCGCCGATTTGATCCATAACAAAGATCGTGTCGCTGCCGTCGGAATAAACGGGATCGTAGAGCGAAACGGGGTCGACGATGGACTCCAGCGCCAGCACCACGTCTTCTTTTTTCAGCCCCAGTTCCGCCGCGATTTCTTCCACGGTTGGCTCGCGCTGCCACTGGCAGCCCAGGCGCTCGCGGGCCTGCATGGCATGATAGGCCGTGTCGCGCATGGATCTTGTGACGCGCACGGCATTGTTGTCGCGCAAATAGCGGCGGATCTCGCCGATGATCATCGGCACGGCGTAGGTGCTGAAACGCACGTTCTGGTTGATATCAAAATTATCAATGGCCTTCATCAAACCGATGCAGCCCACCTGAAACAGGTCATCCATATTTTCGTCGCGGCTGGTAAAGCGCTGAAGCACGCTGAGCACCAGGCGCAAGTTGCCGTTGATCATCTCCTCGCGGGCCTGGCGATCGCCCTGACGCACGCGCGCCAGCAGTTCGCGCTTCTCGGCCTCTTTGAGCACCTTGAGCTTTGCGGTGTTGACGCCGCAGATTTCAACTTTATTAAAACGCATCCCAGTTCCTCCCTTTTTTTGATTTTCACAAAAAGTATGGCACATTTTTTTGAATTTCATGCAAGATGTGCTTGTAATTCGCCGCAAAGTGTGCTATAATAAGGCACCGCTTGTGGCGAGGTATGATTTTGCGAAGCGATTTTCTATGGCGAATTGCCACGACAGGGGCAGCGTTCGAAAGAATCTTTTGCGGCGCTTTTTTATGATAGTTCGAAATTTCGGAATGGCGAACCGTTTTTTGACCCCTTTGCAGAGCCAAAATCCAGTATTTCGGAATTTCGGAATTTCGTAAATTGCCTCAAAAACGTGACACGGCAGCACAAAATTCTGTGGCACAGGCTGGTTTCGCAAACTGCATTTTTTGCGGCGAACTGCTCACCGCAGGTGGGTATCACGAACCATCATTCACAACAGGCAGGGGGAGATAACGTTGTTCCAGCAAACATATGGCAAAGTACGAATCAGCATGCTTGCGCCGCGGCTGCTGCGCGTGGAGCGCAGCGCCAACGGGCAGTTTGAGGATGCGGCCACGCAAATTGTATGGCGCCGGGATTTTTGCACCGAAGAGGCCAATTATTTTACCGTTGAGGGCAAGGGTTCCGTCAGCGTTCTCAGCCAGACAAACAGCGGCGAGCTTTGCTTCCGCGTGGATACCTCCACCGGGCGCGTGCGCTCGATCACATTGGCAGACGGGCGCACGGTCAGCAACTACAAAAAGGGCAACCTCAAGGGAACGCGGCGCACGCTGGATTTCACCTTTGGGAAGGTAAAGATAGACGACGGCATGGCGTCGCGCGGCGGCGTTGCCGTGCTCGACGACAGCAATTCGCTGCTGCTCAGCGAAGACAAAGAAACCATTTTGCCCCGGGAGCATGCCGAAAGCGACTGCTATTATTTCGCCTACGGCAGCGACTACCGGGGCTGTTTGCAAGATTTCTATCGGCTGACAGGCGAAGTGCCGATGATCCCCCGCTTCGCGCTGGGCAACTGGTGGAGCCGCTACAAGGCCTATACCCAGCGGGAATATATGGAATTGATGGAGCGCTTTGAACGCGAAAATATTCCGATTACGGTAGCCACGGTAGATATGGACTGGCACTGGGTGGATCTGGCGCGCTTTGGCGCCCTGACCCAGAACGAAAAGGGCCGGCCCTTCCAGGGTTCCGGCTGGACGGGTTACAGCTGGAATACCGATCTGTTCCCCGATTACAAACAGTTCTTAAGCGACCTGCACGCAAAGGGATATCATGTGCCGCTGAACCTGCATCCGGCGGATGGCGTGCGCGCGTTTGAAACGCAATACGAAGCCATGGCGAAGGCCATGGGCGTTGACCCCGCCTCAAAGCAACCCATTGAATTTGATCTGACCGATCCGAAGTTCCGCAAGGCTTATTTTGAGGTGCTGCACCATCCCTTTGAGAGGGATGGCGTTGATTTTTGGTGGATCGACTGGCAGCAGGGCAAAAGCAGCAAACTGCCCGGGCTGGATCCCCTTTGGGCGCTCAATCACTATCACTACAGGGATAACGGGCTGATTTTGTCGCGCTATGCGGGGCCGGGCAGCCACCGCTACCCGCTTGGATTTTCGGGCGACACCGCCATCAACTGGCGCGTGCTGAAGTTCCAGACCTATTTCACCGCCACGGCCGCCAACGCGGGCTATGGCTGGTGGAGCCACGACATCGGCGGGCACCACTACGGCAAAAAAGACGACGAACTTTATATCCGCTGGCTGCAATACGGTGTGTTCAACCCCATCAACCGCCTGCACAGCACATCCAACGAATTTGCGGGCAAAGAGCCTTGGAAGGCCGGGGACGAGGCCAACCGCCTGGCGGGCGACTTTTTGCGCCTGCGGCACCGGCTGATCCCCTATCTTTATAGCATGGCCCACCGCGCCCACGCCGAAGGCGCCGCCCTCTGCGAGCCGCTGTATTATCAATACCCCAACGAAAAAGGCGCTTACGCGCACCAGGGCAATTACTTTTTTGGCAGCGAACTGCTGGCGGCGCCCATTGTTGGCAGGCGCAGCCCGGCCACCCTGCGGGCCGCCGCAAACGTCTGGCTGCCGGCCGGGCGCTGGACGGATATCTTCACCGGGCAGGTGTATGAGGGCGGACGGGAATACAAAGTCTACCGCGGCGTTGAAAGCATTCCGGTGTTCGCCAAAGCCGGGGCGATTTTGCCCATGGGGCCGCCTTGCGAAAACGCCAACAACGATACCACGCCGCCCGGCACGCTTTATCTTGACGTTTGGCGGGGCAACAATACCTTTACGCTTTATGAAGACGAAGGCGAAACCACGTTTGCCGTGAAAGAAGAGGGCGGCGATTTGCTGTTCACCATTTCGGGGAATCAATTGCGCAATTATGTTATCACGTTCAAAGATATCGACGCGCAGCCCGTGCTGCTACAGCAAACCGACACGGCGGAGATCCGGCTGCAACACATCCGGCCCGCGCCCCGGCCAACCCAGCGCGAGCGGCTGATTGCGCTCATCAGTTCGTTCCAGCTGGGCACCAACTTAAAAAAGCGCGCGTATACCCAATGGCTCGAACAGCCGGATGCGGCGCACATCCCCGGGCCAAGGCGATGCCGCGGCGCGATTCGGGAAGTATTGGAAACGGCGTAGATCGCCGTACCTGAAACATAAGGGAGAGATTCTATGGCAAACCGACTGGACAAGCTCCTGGACAAGCTGCCCGCCAAACTGCGCGCGCCCCTGGATCAGATCAGAGAAAACGAAGCCAACCCCGCCAAAATGAAACTCAAGGAATACGTCAGCTTTGCCCTGGGGGAACTGAGCTACGGCTCCATCGGCAAGCTGGCCTCGGATTATCTCCTGCCGTTTTATACCGCCATCGGCCTGCGCCCCAACCAGGCCTCCGCCATCATCGCCGCCACGAAAGCCTGGGACGCTGTGAACGATCCCATTGCGGCTACAATCATCGACAACGGCAAAGGCAAAAAACACGGGCGGTTCAAGCCCTATCTCGCGCCGCTGATCCCTGTGATGGCGCTGCTTTCGGTGCTGATGTTTATCCGGCCGCCGTTCCATGGCACAGGCATGCTGATTTGGTGCTTTGCCACCTACGCCATATGGGAAACCGTCAACACGTTCTCCAACATCTCTTTCCAGGCCATTGGCACCGTTATGAGCATCGACGCGCAGGAGCGGACGTTGTACAGCACCATCGGCGGCATTGGCAACAAGCTTTCGGGCATGATTCCGGGGCTGATCCCCTTTGCTTATGATGTTTTTGTGGGCGGCGAACACGATTCCGTCTCGTTTTTTACGGTGTGTTCTATTATCTTCGCGGCAATCGGGCTTGTGGGTATTTTCACCAAAAACCTGAAGGAGCGCGTTGCCCCGCCGAAAAAGCAGGAGCACTTTTGGGATAATTTTGTTACGTTCTTCAAAAACAAAGAGCTGATTCTGCTTTGGGCGACGGATCTCAACCGCTTTGCCGACGCCGCGCAGGGCACGCTGTTTTATATGCACGCGCTGGGCAGCATGAGCGTGCAGGGCTTGCAGTGGACGCTGGCCGGGATTCCGAATTTTATCGCCACGGCCTTGGCCCCCTGGTTCCTTAAACGGTTCCGGCCAACGCGCGTGATGATTGGCACGCATTTGGCCAACTGCGTTTGCTATTTTGCGCTGTATTTTCTCGGCAAAGCCGTTGGCTACAAAACCCCCGCCGGCATCGCCCTGATCCTGATCTTCACCGTGGTCGCCTGGATTCCCTACGGCATTCGCGACGTTGCAAAGAAAATTCTGACAATGAACACATTCGATTACACCGCCGCAAAAACCGGCAGGCGCGCCGAAGCCACCAGCCTTATGATCACCAACATGCTCACCAAGTTTGTGATAGCCGCCGCGATGCTCATCAGCGGCTATTGCCTGACCTACATCGGGTTCCAGTCCGGCAGCAACGTTGTGCAGACGCCGGCGACAAAAGACGGCCTGTTCTTCATGTTTTCGGTCTTTCCGGCCGTGGCGAATATTTTCTCTATCATCCCCATTCTTTTCTTCAAGCTGGAAGGCGAAGAATTTGAGGAGCGCATGGCGGAGCTGGGCGCGCGCAACGCGGAAATCCGGGCGGCCCGGGCCGAGTTGCAGGATGAAGCGCTGCGGCGCTGACCGCGCCACAGATTGGTGCATATTGTTGTAAAAGCCAGGTCGGGGTTGCAGCCCCGGCCTTTGATAGCAAAATTGATTTCCGCGGGGTTTGCGCAACCTTTCTTGACAAAGCGCCTTGCTCATGTTACAATACTCGCGGAAGCTGTGGCGGGGTAAGAATTTTGCTGAGAAGCTACCGATGACGAACTGCTCACCGCAGGTGTGTTATAATAGGCAAATGACTTGTGGCGAGGTAAGAATTTTGCTGAGAAGCTGCCAATGACGAACTGCTCACCGCAGGTGTGTTACAATACTCGCGGAAGCTGTGGCGGGGATCGCCATTTATCAAAGACAGGATAGCAAGCTGGGAGGCTGTACGTTGAAAACAAAAGCGGTAAGATTATATGGCAAAAACGACCTGCGCCTCGAAGAATTTCAGCTGCCAGAAATCACGGAAAGCGAAATTCTGGCCAAAGTGGTATCCGACAGCCTGTGCATGTCGTCTTACAAAGCGGTCTCGCAGGGAAGCGCCCACAAACGGGTGCCAGAAAACATTGCCGAGCGCCCGGTGATCATTGGCCACGAATTTTGCGGCGAAATCGTTGCCGTTGGGGAACGCTGGCGGCACAAATGGCGGCCGGGCATGAAGTTTGCCATACAGCCGGCCATCCATTATCATGGCTCCCTCGACGCACCCGGCTATTCCTTCCCCTATCTGGGCGGCGACGCCACCTATGTTGTGATCCCCGCCCCGTTCATGGAGGAGGGATGCCTTCTGCCCTATGAGGGCGACGCCTTTTTTTATGGATCGCTCGCGGAACCCATGTCTTGCATCGTGGGGGCGTTCCACGCCTGTTACCACACAGCGCCCGGCAGTTACGCCCATCAGATGGGGATTGCGCGGGGCGGGAAGCTGGCAATTCTCGGGGGCGCCGGGCCAATGGGACTGGGGTTGGTGCAGTATGCGCTCCACTGCGGCGAACGGCCCCGCCTGATTGTCGTCGCCGACATCGACAGCGCGCGCCTGAAGCGGGCCGAAGCGCTCATCTCCCCCGCGATGGCCGCCGAAAAAGGGGTTGCGCTTGTTTATGCCAACACAGCCGCGCTCGGCGATCCCATCGAATCCTTGCTCAGCCTGACCGGCGCAACAGGCTTCGACGACGTGTTCGTCTTAGCGCCGGTGCGCCAGGCGGCGGAACTGGGCGACGCCCTGCTGGGCAGGGATGGCTGCCTGAACTTTTTCGCCGGGCCAACCGATCCGGGCTTTCGCGCCTATTTTAATTTTTATAACGCGCACTATGCCAGCACGCATATTGTTGGAACTTCGGGCGGGAACACGGACGACATGCGGGAAGCGCTTTTTATGATGGAGCAGGGGCAGCTTGACCCGGCCTTTATGATAACCCACATCGGCGGCCTGGACGCGGCGGCGCAAGCGACGCTGCGGCTGCCGGAACTCCCCGGCGGGAAAAAGCTGATCTACACCAATATCTCCCTGCCGCTGACGGCGATTGCCGATTTTGCCGCGCTGGGAGACAAAGACCCCCTGTTTGCCGCTTTGGACGAAATTGTTCAAAAGAACAACGGGCTTTGGTGCGCGCAGGCGGAGCGGTTTTTGCTGGAAGCGCTATGAAAACAGGTTCTAAAGCGCGGCGGCTGCACGGGAATCTTCAGCGCAAGAGAACGCGTTACAACAGAGTGAGAAACATCCTGGGGTTCAGCTGCTCCAGAGCGGGTTCGCCGTTTTTTGTGATTTCAAACACCGCGTTGGCGCTGCGGTTTTGGCTGACCGGAGCGCCGGGATAAAGCTCATACACGATTGGCACGTGAAGGCGGTACACGCCCTCGACGCGGGGGAACCAGCTGATATCATAGACAAACGAGCGCACCTGCCCGGGGGACTGGATGAGCTGGTCGTCTGCCCAGAAAAAATCCGTGGAAGCCGGGATATCTACCCAGCGTTCGCCGTCCCAGCGCTGAAGGAAATACTGGCGGCCAAACGTGCATTCGCTGCCGCCCGCGCTGTTGTCCCACTGCACTTCAACGAGGGTTTCGTCGGGCGGATACGCTTTGCGCTCCGCTGTGAGGAACAGATTGTATTTATCGGTCGGGGAACGATACCCCGCGAATGTTTTTGCGCTGCCGGGCTGTATTTGCATCTGCACCGCAACCGCCGTCGTCCTATCATCCCCTGTCGTCCCCCGCATCGTCGTCTCCCCTGTCTCCTGCCTCCTGTCCCCTGCCTCCTGTGTCATCGTCTCCCCTGCCTCCTGCCTCCTGTCCCCTGCCTCCTGTATACAGGCGCCGAGCAGCACGGCAGCCGCCAGCACGATGATGGCGATTCCATATCTGCGCATTGCGTTCGCCCCTCTCCTAGAACCTGTGTGCAACAGGTTCCAAATGGTTGCTGCATATGAGTCGAAAAAAGGGAGGAAAATCCTTACACCGTGAAACAATTCACCATCGCTCCAAACGACGCCGCCCAGCGGCTGGATAAATTCCTGCGCAAAGCCGCCCCCGCGCTGCCGCAGGCGCTGCTCTATAAGGCGCTGCGCCAAAAGCGCATCAAATTGAACGGGCGGCGGGCCGAAGGCGCGGCCCGGCTGGAAGCGGGAGACATTGTCACATGCTTTCTGCCCGACGAGCTGTTCGCTCCGCCGGCGTATGCCTGGGATTTTCTGCGCGCGGGCACGGCGCTGGAAGTGCTCTATGAGGACGAACGGCTGCTGCTGCTGAACAAGCCCGCAGGGCTGCTGTCGCATCCGGACGAGGGCGAATATGTGGATACCCTGCTGGGACGGGTGCAGAGATATTTATACGAAAAAGGGGAATACCGGCCCGAGCGCGAAAACGCCTTCGCGCCCTCGCTTTGCAACCGCATTGACCGCAACACGCAGGGCATTGTCATTGCCGCGAAAACGGCGGACGCGCTGCGGGAAATCAACGAAAGGATTAAGCTCCGCCAGACGCGCAAATTTTATCTTGCGGCGGTGCACGGCGAACCCGCCGCGGGAAGAAGGCTTCCGGGCGCGGACGGGCAGGAATGGAAGGAACTGCGGAACTGGCTGCGCAAAGACGCGGCGAAATCGCAGGTGCAAGTGTATGATAACCCGCGCGCGGACGCGAAAGAAAGCCTGACGCGTTACCGCGTGCTGGCCCGGCGCGGCGGACTTTCTCTGCTGGAAATTGAATTGCTGACAGGCCGCACACACCAAATCCGCGCGCAATTGGCGCACATTGGCCACGCCCTGGTTGGCGACGGCAAATACGCGCCCCGCGCGCAATACCAGGCCGACGCGGCGCTGGGCCGCAAACGGCAGTGCTTGTGCTCCTGGCGGCTGACGCTGGGGGAGCTGGATGTGCGCGTGCCGGATGTTGAGTTTGTCCACATCTTGTTCCCGGATTTTGATTTATCGCAGAAAAAATAAAATTTCGCAGAGAAATTTTAAGATACCCCTTGCATTGCGCGCGAAAATAGTGTAAAATATGAAAGTTAGCAACCTATGTTTAGTAAGGAAGGACAGGCAACTGATATGGCAGATAAGAAGCTTACCCCCGACGAAAAGCTGAAGCTGAAGGAAGACAGGCAGCGGCAGAAAGAGAAAGAGCGTTTTGAGAGAGAACGCAAGCGCTGGAAGCGCGAAAGCGCCGACAAGCGCCGGCGCAAGGCCATCCCCAAGCTGGACACCACAGCCCTGATTGTGCGAATTATTTCCATCGTCGTCGCAGCGGCTCTGGTGCTGGGCCTGGGCTGGGTCTACGCCAGCAGCTACGGCATACCCATGCGCTACATGACCGTGCTGAGCGTGGGCAGCGAAAAAGTGAGCGAACCCATTTGGGCCTACTATTTTTATGGCCAATACCGCACGATCGCCGAGCAATCCATGCAGTTCGCGCAATACGGCCTGAGCGGCTTGCTGGGGTTGGATTTCAGCAAATCCGCCTTTGGGCAAGTCAAAAGCGGCATGGGGGAAGAAGAGGACGCGCCCAAGCAAACTTGGGACGAATACTTTAAGCAGCAGACCAACGAAAACCTGCACAAGATGATGGCGGCTTACGCGCAGGCCAAAAAGGACAAGTTCACGCTCAGCGAGAACGACAAGAAAAAGATCAACGACCAGATGGAAAAAACGCGCACCGACGCCCAGCAATACTCCATGTCCATTTCCGCCTTCCTGCGCGCCAACTACACCCCCGGCCTTTCGGAGGCCAAATACCGCAGCCTGATGGAAAAAGAACTGCTGGTGCAGAACTTTGAAGCCAAAAAGCAGGAGGAGCTTAAGAGCAACTACTCCGCCGAAAAGCTCAGGGCCGATTATACAAAAGACCCCACCGCCTACGACTTCGTGGATTTCCGCGTGTTCGGGCTGCCCAAAGAAACGCTGAGCAAAGAAGAGAACGAGACCGACGACGCCCTGAAGGCCCGGCAGGCGGAAACCGACGCAAAAACAAAGGCCGAAGCCCAAAATCTGCTCAATGCCTCGCGTTCCGAGCAGGCGTTTCTTGACGCTGTGACAAAGCTCAACAGCGGGGAAGAGAACTACGACGCAGCATCCGGCACGCTGCATGTGCGCGCCCGCTTCGCTTCGCTGAGCGAAACTTACAGCGAAGACATTGCCAAAGCGGTGTTCCAGCTGGGCCAAAACGAACCCGCCCTGCTCGAAAGCGACTCGAACTTTTATGTTTTTTATGTGCTTAAGCCCGCTTATCAGATCAAATCCGCAACCTATTTCATGATCCCTGTGGAAGCGCCGCAAGACGCAACGGCAACCGAAGAAGCGGCCGAGCAGACAAAAGCAAAGGCCGAAAAACTGCTCGCCGACTGGAAGGCCGGCGCGGCGACGCTGGAGACGTTCAAAACCCTGGCAAGCGAAAACATCAGCCAGGAAATGAAAGACGCCTACGCCGATGTGGAGCCAGGCGAAGTGCCCAACGCCATCCCCGGCGCCGCGGGCGAAGAAAACCTCGACACCTGGGTGTTCCAGATGAGCCGCAAGGCGGGCGACACCGTTACGCTCCCCGTTTCGCAGGGCTACGTTGTGCTGTATTACGTGGGCCAGGGCAGCGACTGGTCCTGGACGATTGAACTGACCAACCTGCATGTGAGCGAAGACTACACCGCTTATCTGAACCAGCTCACGAAAGAAAACAAGCTGGTGCAGCACGGCCTCGGCATGAAGGCGGCGCTCTATTCAAGCAAAAAAATGTGCGACGCTATGTCGGCCTATTTGCAGCAGCAGATCGACGACGCAAAGACCGCGCCCACCACTTCCCCCTTGCAGGCCTACGGCCTCGACGAAAACGGCAATCCCGCCTGATCCAAAAAGGCAAAAACCGCGGGGCGCTCCGGGCGTCCCGCATTTTTTTCTTGCTTTTTGGCGCGGGATAGGATATAATAGACGTTAGATAAGAGAGCCTGAAAATCTAACGTCTATCATCGGAGGCGGATATGCTGCAAAAAGCGCGGCGTTTTTTCGTTTCGCCCTGGGGGCTGTTCCTGCAATTTTGCCTGGCTTCGCTCGTGGTGGTGTTCCACGCGCAAACCGCCGGGCTGGTGGCGTTCGCTATGCTGCTTTCGGCGCTGCTCGCCCTGTGCGACGATATTTTAGCCACGCTGCCCCCTTTTTTGTTCACCACGCTCTTCCTCATCCAAGTCAACGGCAACTTGGCCGTTGATAAGTTCCTGCCGTTCTGGTGGCTGATTCTGCCCGCCGTGGGCTGCACGGTGTTCCACCTGATCGCCTACCAGCGCGAAAAAAAATGGGAACGGGGGCGGGCGTTCTGGCCATTGCTGGCGGCAGCGGCGGCGATCACCCTGGGCGGACTGGGCTTTATTTCTTTAAAAGAATATTTTTCCGCCACCTCGCTTTATCATGTGGGCGCACTGGGCTTTGGCATGCTGCTGACCTATGCTTTCCTGTTCCGGGCTGTGCCCAACGACAAAGAAGGGCGGCTGCCCGGGTATCTTTCGAATGTGATGCTGACCATGGGGCTGCTGGCCTGCTTTATGGTGTTCCACCTTTACATAGAGCGCCTGCCCTGGCTGCGGATCCACGGCTGGCAGGTGCTTGAGTTCCAGTGGCGCAACAACGTTTCCACTTTTTTGATGCTGGCGCTGCCCTTCCCGTTTTATAAGGCGCTTAAGCGCCCCGCTTATTTGCTCACGGGCCTGCTGATGTATCTGGCGATTTTGCTCACAGGCTCCCGCGGCGGGCTGCTCTTCGGCACGGCGGAACTGGCTCTTTGCGTGCTCTATGTGCTTTTGGCCGATAAAAAGCGCCGCTGGTTTTATCTTGGGCTTGTTGTGGTTATACTGATCCTGATCGGCCTGAGCCTGCCGCTGGTATTCAACATCTTCTGGGGCCCCATCAAGCGCATTCTGCTGGCGCTGCTGAAAGGCGAAAACGAAGTGCGCACAGGCCTTTGGAGGCGGGCTGTTCAGGATTTTCTGCATCAACCCGTTTTTGGCACGGGCATGGGCTATATGGGCAACCGAGACATCCATCCATCCAAAGCCGGGGCCCTTTGCTGGTACCACTGCGCGCCGTTGCAGGTCATCGGCAGCATGGGTCTAGTGGGCGTGGCGGCCTATGGCTGGCTGTTCGTCGCGCGCGCGCGCGTTTATCTGCGCCGCCGCACGCACTTTCACTGGACGCTGCTGCTCTCTTGGGTGGGGCTGGAGCTGATGTCTCTGGTCAACCCCGGCATTTTTGCGCCGCTGCCATATTGCCTGCTCATCACCATATTTTTGGTATTTGCCGAAAAAACGGAAGAAGCGGGCGAAGGGCTGCAACGGGAGCCGAAGCTGCCAAATATCGTTCCGCAATGATTAGGAGGCCCTATGCCAACGCGTGATCAAGCCCCGCGCGCGCTTGCTTCCGCCCTGCGCGGCGGGGGCGGCCTTGCCTTAGCCGCAGCAAGCGTGCTGATGGCCTCGATTGCCGCGCTGTTCCGGGGTTATACCATGGGCGATTCGTTCACCTCTCTCTATTTTGTCGCCAACTTCAGCTGGTCGTTTTTTTGCGTTTGGATTTTTGTCAGCGCGGCGCTGCTGCTGCTTTGCACCTGGCTCTGGGACAACCAAAAGCCCCTGGCCGCCGTGCTGCTGGCAGCCGGATTTTGTTTTGCGCTGCTTTTGTCCACCGATAGGCCGAGCGATATCTGGTTCACGGCAGGGCTTTGCGTTCCGCTGTTCCTCGCTCTGCGCTGGGGCAATGACGACAGCCGTTTCCCCCTGGGGCGGCTGAACCTCCCGCCCCAATCGGCCATGCGCCTGACGCGCCTTGCCGCCTGGGGCATTTTCGTCGCCTATACCCTGCTGCTCAGCTATTATTCGATCCTTCGTTACCGCACCTACAGCGCGACGAATTTCGATTTGGGGCTGTTCGCGCAGATGTTTGAGTTCTTGCGGCGCACGGGCCACGCCTGGACGACGCTGGAGCGCAACGAATTGCTGACGCATTTCGGCGTGCACTGCTCGCCGGTCTTTTATTTGCTGCTGCCGGTGTATTGCCTTTTCCCTCGGCTGGAAACCCTGCTGGTCTTGCAGGCCGCCGGCGTTGCCGCGGGAGTGTTCGCCGTGCGGGCAATTGCGCAGCACCTGTTCGGGCCGTCGCCCCGGCTGATATTGGGGGCCTGCCTGCTCTATGTTCTCCAGCCGTCCATCACCCACGGCGTGCTGTTCGATTTCCACGAAAACAAGTTCCTCGCGGTGTTTCTGCTCTGGGCGGTGTATTTTATGCTGAAGAACAGAACCCTGCCGCTGCTTGCCTTCAGCCTGCTGACGCTGAGCGTCAAAGAGGACGCGGCGATCTACGTGGTTTCGCTGGGGCTATATTATTTGCTGAGCAAGCCCTGGAACAGGCAAAACAAAACGCGCGTTCTGACCGCTTGGGCCATGATAGTGATGAGCGTTGCCTGGTTCGTGTGCGCCATGCTGATCATCCGGCGGTATGGCAACGGGGTGATGGTCGATCGGCTGCGCAATTATTACCTGCCGGGGCCGGGAACCCACGGCTTCGCCGATATCGCAAAAACCTGCGCGGCAAACCTGGGCTATGTGATCAAAGAGGTTTTTACGGCGGAGAAGGCCGAGTTTTTGCTCTGGCTGTTCCTTCCCCTGGGGTTCGCGCCGCTGCTGCACAGGCGCGGCACGGCCTGGCTTTTGTTGCTGCCAACGCTGGTCATCAACCTGCTTTCGAACTACGGCTACCAGCACAAAGTGGGCTACCAGTATACCTACGGCTCCGCCGCGCTGGCGCTGGCCATGGCCCTGCTGGCCTTAAAAGGAACGGGCCCGCGCCTGCGCCGGGGGCTGATGCTCTTCGCCGTTATGGCCAGCCTCATAAGCATCGTTCCGCTCACCGGCTCCCGCATGCAATATTACGCCGAAGTGATGCGCCTGAATCCAAGCCGCGTCGCCGCCGTGGATCAGGTGCTGCGGGATCTGCCGGAGGAGGCGGAAGTCACCGCCACAACATGGTTTTGCGTGCATTTATATCAGCGCGACAACATATATATGTACCCCAACTTTTACGACGCCGCCCGCCCGACGGAATATTTTTTGTGCAAGCCCGAAGAGGCCGACGAAGACCCTTCGGTGCAGATGTGGCTGAACATGAACGGCTACCAACAGACCGATGAACAGGCGTTTGTGCGGGTATACCAGCGGGCAAACTGAATTTGTTGGGTAAATTCCGCAAAAGTGCTTGACAAGCATGTGAATATCTTGTATAATTTTGTCAGCAAGGCACTGCCTGATTGCGCTATCCTTTGAAAGAACAGGGGGATTTCCATGGGAATCTGGAGCGACATCCAAACGGCGCTGAACAAACGGCTCAAGCCCAGCTCGCAAAAAGAACTGGATATGTTCCTCAACCACCCGGTCACATGGTTCAAGGGAGACTATCTCGACGACGGCGTCGTTCACCCCTGGGAAAAGCTTCTCTGGAGCCTGCACGGCTTCTTCAGCACCGCCACCGGCAGCTTCAATGGACAAGACCGCCTGTTCCGCTATACATATCATGTGGATCCGCGGCACATCACCATCTCCAGCGCCATCCAGAACACATGGGACTTCATCAACGACCCGCTGATCGGCGCCTGGATGGATCACCACCCGTTTCAGGACAAAACCTACCGCAACATCATTCGCTTTAACCACATCCTGAGCGTGCTGATGAACATCATCGTGCTGCTGAACCTGGGGCTGACGCCCTTTCAGCACATCCTTGTCTGGTCGGCCCGCAATATGATCGGCGACATCCTCGGCACGTTCGCCGGGATCTCGAGCACCAAATATTTCGCCGGCCTGACGCCGTATTCGAACGAACGCGGCAAAATCAACGTCTGGAAAAACGTTGGGACGCAGATGAGCTACCCCATTGCCAATATTCCCGGCTGGATCTTCGGCCTGGTCAGCGAACGGGCAAGGCAAACCACCTTCACCGATTACCGCGTTTTTGTGATTGGTTCGCTCATTGTGCTGCCGCTGGCGCTGGTGGGCGGGCTGATCCAAACATACTGCCGCAACCGCGTCCAGTTCCATCCAATCATAGAGGCCGAGGGCGCGCAAGGCAAAGCCGTTGTCGAAGAAAAACCATCTCTGCGCGAAGCTTTTATCGCGCTGCGCTACAACAAATATCTGCTGCTCAACGCGGGCGCTTCTATCATCACCATGTTCACCCCCTCTTCCGACGATTACCCCATCTGGCGCTTTTTGGTGCCGGGCCTTCGGTTCGGCAAAAACGCCGACGGCTCGGATCGGATCATTCGGGGCGAAGCGCTGAACATGATCAAAGGGCAGGTTTCCGGGATCCCCATCACGTTTCTCTACCCCTTCCTGCGGCAGATGACCGGCTGGCTGGGCGGCCCGCGCCGCGCGCACCTTTGGAACAGCGTGGCCAACATGGCCTCCGGGCTGGTGCGCTATTTTGTGGGCTACAAAAGCTGGCCCGCCATAGCCGTCTATTTTTTGTGCGAAACCGCAACCCAAACGCTGGGCGCGGTGGATGGCTACGCGGGCGAAATTTTGAACTACGAAATGCTCGATTATGTGGAATACAAAACGGGTCTGCGCAGCGAAGGCGTAACCGCCGCGTTCAATGGCCTGCGCGAAAAAATCATCAGCAAAAACCTGGATAGCTTCACCAAAAACGAGTTCCTGCGCTGGAGCGGCATCGGCAATGTGGACTTTAACGACCCCAACGCCAAGCTGCCCGCCCGTTATACCAAGTGGGCGTGGGCGCTCTTCACCCTGGCCCCGGTGATCGACAGCGTTATCTGGTTCGCCGCGCGCATGCTGTTTAAATATGACCCAAAGCAAAAGGATCTTGTGGAAGCCGAACTGCAAGAGCGCCGCGCGCTCGCGCAGGAAAAAGCGGCCGAACTCGCGGTGCAAACCCGTGGCTAAGCCGGGCGGAGCGCGCCGCGCGCCCCGCTTTTGTAAAATGATTGTTAACTTTAGCGCCGCCCTCTTGATTTTTCCAGATCAAGGGGGTATAATTAAATTAGCACTCAGGCAAAAAGAGTGCTAAAATTATGCGTGATATAAATGAAGACGGAGGTAAGACCCATGACACTCAAACCCCTTTCGGACCGTGTGGTGCTCAAGCTTGTGGAGGCCGAAGAGACCACCAAAAGCGGCATTGTGCTGGCTAGCAATGCGCAGGAAAAGCCCCAAATCGCCGAAGTAATCGCCTGCGGCCCCGGCGGCGTGGTAGACGGCAAAGACGTGCCCATGACAGTAAAGCCCGGCGAAAAGGTGATCACCAGCCAATACAGCGGCACAAAGGTGACCTTGGACAAAGTGGAATATACCGTAGTGCGCGTTGGCGATATTCTGGCGACGGTGGAAGACTGAGCAACACACAATTCACAATGAACATTTGAGGAGGAATATCCAATATGGCAAAGCAAATCATCTATGGCGAAGAGGCGCGCCGCGCCTTGCAAAGCGGCATCGACAAACTGGCCGACACCGTAAAGATCACCCTGGGGCCGAAGGGCCGCAACGTGGTGCTGGATAAGAAATACGGCGCGCCACTGATCACCAACGACGGCGTCACCATCGCCAAAGACATTGAGCTGGAAGAACCCTTCGAGAACATGGGCGCGCAGCTGGTGAAAGAAGTTGCCACCAAAACCAACGACGTGGCGGGCGACGGCACCACCACCGCCACCCTGCTGGCGCAGGCGCTGGTGCGCGAGGGCATGAAAAATGTGGCCGCCGGGGCCAACCCCATGGCAGTGAAGCTGGGCATCCAAAAGGCAGTGGACGCGGCGGTGGAAAGCCTGCGCGCGCACAGCCACCAGGTGGAATCCCCCGCCGACATCGCCCGCATCGCCACCGTTTCCAGCAGCGACGCGGCCATTGGCACCATTGTCAGCGAAGCCATGGAGAAAGTCACCAAAGACGGCGTGATCACCGTGGAAGAGAGCAAGACCGCCGAAACTTACTGCGACGTGGTCGAGGGCATGCAGTTCGACCGCGGGTATATCAGCCCCTATATGGTCACCGACACCGAAAAGATGGAATCCGTCATTGAAGACGCCTATCTTTTGATCACAGACAAAAAAATCTCCAACATTCAGGAGATCCTGCCGCTGCTCGAGCAGATCCTGCAAAGCGGCAAAAAGCTCGTCATCATCGCGGAAGACATTGAAGGCGAAGCGCTGAGCACCATTCTGCTCAACCGCCTGCGCGGCACGTTCATCTGCGTGGGCGTGAAGGCCCCCGGCTTTGGCGACAGGCGCAAAGAAATGCTCCAGGATATCGCGATCCTGACCGGCGGCGAAGTTATCACCTCCGATCTGGGGCTGGAACTGAAAGAAACGCAGATCTATCAGCTGGGCCGCGCGAAGACCGTGCGCGTTACCAAAGAGAACACAACGATCGTTTCGGGCGAAGGGGAAGCCAAGGCCATTGCCGATCGCGTCGCGCAGATCCGCGCGCAGATCGAGGTTTCCACATCCGATTTTGACCGCGAAAAATTGCAGGAGCGCTTGGCGAAGCTGGCGGGCGGCGTGGCGGTTGTGCGCGTTGGCGCGGCAACCGAAACCGAGATGAAAGAAAAGAAGCTGCGCATCGAAGACGCGCTGGCTTCCACCAAAGCCGCCGTAGAAGAAGGATACGTGGCCGGCGGCGGCGTGGCGCTGCTCAACGCCATCCCCTCTGTGAAGGCGTTGCTGGACACCACTGACGACGCAGATTATCGCACGGGCATCAACATCGTGCTGCGCGCGCTGGAAGAACCCATCCGCCAGATCGCGCAAAACGCGGGCGTGGAAGGCAGCGTGGTGGTCAACGCCATCATGACCAAAGGCGGCCTGAACTATGGCTACGATTTCGCGGCCGACGCGTATGTGGATATCCTGGAAGCGGGCATCCTTGACCCGACGAAGGTCACTCGTTCGGCGCTGACCAACGCGGCAAGCGTGGCCGGCATGGTGCTCACAACAGAAAGCCTCGTGGCGGATAAACCCGATCCCCAGGCGGATGCGGCCGCCAACGCCGCAGCTATGGCCCAGGGCGGCGGAATGTATTAATCGAAAGCAAAAACAGCGCAGGAGGCAGGGATTCCCTGCCTCCTTTTGATTGTGCGCGCCTGTTCAGAATTTTTCCCTGTGAAATTTTGCACGGCAGCTTGACATCTCAAAAAAATATGTTACAATGTATATTGGATAGATGTGAAAATCAAAGCAGGAAATGAGGACATCAAAATGAGTGTTGGACGGAGTATTCTGGCGCACCCGGCAAGAACCCCCGACCGCGTCTTACAGGCCGAAATCGGCGGCAAGCTCGCCCACGCGGCGCTGAGCGCCCGCGACCTGCCCGAGGCGTTCCAGCTGTTTGCCCAAACAGCGAACCTCAGCCCCGCCATCCGCAGCGCATCCACACGGCTCCGTTTTGGCTGTCAATTGGAGATCGGAGCGGCGCACTACGGCGTCTGGTTCGGCAAAGACGGCTGCTATGCCTGTCAGGGCGATCCGGACAACCCCTCGATCATCTTCCGGCTGTCGCCCGAAACGGCCGTCAAGCTGGCTCAGGGCAGCCTTGCCCCCATGGCGGCGCGCCAGGGCGGGCTTCTTAGCGTGGAAGGCCCGCAGGCGGACGCACAGGCCTTCGGGCAGATTCTCGCGCTGGTGCAGGCGCAGTTTTTGCCGCGCGCGGCGGCTACGCAAACGCCCGGCGAACATCAGCTGCGGCTCGGCGCGGTGGGCGCGGGGGCGCTGGCATGGTTTGAACGGGAGCACCCTCTGGTTCGCCTGGCGGCAACTTACGCCACCGGAAGCGAAAGCGACTGCGAATCGCTGGGCGAATTGCTGGAAAGCGGAGTCGGCGCGGTGCTGCTGGCCGGGCCGCCGGAACAATACCGGCAGGCTGCGGCGGCGTGCGCGGCGCGCGGCGTCCCATATATGGCAGCCGACGCGCAGCGGTTTTTACCCGCCTATAATTATATGCGCAAAATAGTAAAATCTGGCCTCATCGGCGAAGTGATGCTGGTGCGCTGCTTCGAGGGGCTTAACGAAACCGCCGCGATCTCCCGGCCAAATAGCGCCGGCGCGCTGGCCGCGGCGAACAAATTTGGGCTGCTGGAGTTTGTTCTGCAAAGCGAGTGCCTGGAAGTCACGTCGATTTTAGGGCGGCAGCTGGGGGAATCCCAGGATGGCGGCGAAGACACGGCGATTGCCGCCGCCCGGTTCAAAAACGGCGCCATGGCGGAAATTTCGGTCTGTTATGCCCAGCAGACGGCGGCATGCTGCGAAATGGAAATCATCGGCAGCAGGGGCACGATACTGGAAAACCACGCATGGGCGAAGCCTGTCCGGTTTTCTTCGGGCGATCCGCGCATGGGCGAGGATTTGATGGTCTGGGTGGAACCGGAGATCGAACACGCGGCGTTCCCGGCCTATCGCGATTTGGCGGTGCGCGAGGCGCTGACTTACCTGGCCAAATGCGTGGAAGAGGGCCGGGCCCCAGATAACAACCCCGAGCGCGGCGAGGCCTGCGTGTTGGCATGCTATCAGTCGGCCATAGAGGGCCGGCCCGTCGCGGTTTCCGAACGGAGCGAGGCGGCTGCGCAAGAAATTTTACGCGGCCTTGCGGCGGCTGTGCCAACGCGGGGCAAACCCGTCGGCCCGCAGATCGTTCCCCTGCCCCGGGAAGACTGGGAGGGCTATGAGCTAAAATTCAGCTATACGACCGAACATTATTATGATTTGGAGATCATGGAGTGCGACGGCGGGCTGGGCGTGGCTTTTACGGTGCGCGCGTTCGGCGAGCCGCTGGAAAAGCGCAGCACCGACACGCTCTACCAAAGCTACTGGGAGGGCGCAGAGGCCTTTGGCCTGTTGGAAGACGGGGAACTCATCGCCTGCATTGAGCTTTGGCGCGAGGACTGGAGCAAGCGCTGCCGTGTGACGCAACTGCTGGTTTTGGAAGAACACCGCCGCAAGGGCTACGGGCGCGCCTTGATGGCTTTTGCCGAAGCTTGGGCAAAAGAGCACGGCTGCCGCGCGTTGATGCTGGAAACGCAAAGCTGCAACGAAAAAGCCATCGCCTTTTATCTTTCGCAGGGCCTTCAGCTCTACGGCTTCGACCGCAGCTGCTACAGCAACGAAGATATTGAAAAACGCGAAATCCGCATGGAATTGGGCAAAACGGTGTGATTGCCGATTCGCGCGCAACCGCACTCCAAAATTCACCATAACTTCACCCCTCGTTCATATGAAATCCATATGATGGGCGTATAATCTCTAATAGCGTTAGAAATTAATACTGTTAGAGAGGAGCGGCTACATGGATTATGGCGCTGCCGCAGAAGAACTCATCGCGCTGTTTCAGCATACACGCAGCGAAACAGCCGATCGCATGCAGCGGCACATGAAGGGCGAGGGGTTTGCTTTGCATATTCTGGGCGATTGCATGCAGGGCGTGGCGCAGCCCGGGCAGATTGCCGCGGCAACGGGCATCAGCTCCGCGCGGGTGGCAGCGCTGCTGGGCGCGCTCGAGCGCAAAGAGCTGATTACCCGGGAAACGGATCAGAACGACCGGCGCAAGGTTTTGGTGCGCCTCAGCGCCGCCGGGCGCGAAGCCCTTGAACAGAAGCACCGCGAAATTCATGGGATGTGGGAACAGGTGCTGCGGGAGCTTGGCGAAAACGACACGCGGGAGCTTTTAAGGCTGGGGCGGCGGCTGGCCGAGCTTCATTTTGCGAAACGAAAGAAGAAGGGAAGCCTGTGAAAGTGGTATTGAAATACCTGAAGCCCTTTGCGCTGGCAATATTGCTGGCCATCGCGCTGCTGTTTGGGCAGGCAATGGGGGAACTGACCATGCCCAACCTGATGAGCGACATTGTGAATGTTGGCGTTCAGGGCGGCGGGATTACAGAATCTTTTCCGAAGGAACTGACCCAAAAGGGGATGATCCTGCTGACAAGCTTCATGACGCCGGAAGACAAGACGGCGTTTGAAAACGCTTATACCCGGGGCGGCGAAACGGAACACTGGAAGGCGCTCGATTTCAATCAGGATGCTTCGTTGCGGCTGGGCGAAATATATGGCCGCGCGGTGTATGTATTCTTCACAAAAGCCATGGACATGATGAAGAACGCGCCGCAGGCGCAGCAGATGAACGCGCAGGGCGATTTGACCGAAATTGAGCCGGAGCAGATGTATCAGCTGGGCGCCGCGGTTTATATGGCTAACCAGGCAACGCTGCAAAGCGATCTGGAGCAGCTTCAGGGCGCCGACAGCGCGCTGTATCAACAGTTTGGCACGGCGATGACGAAACTGTTGTACCGCGACGCGGGGCTGAACACAGCCAAGCTGCAACGGCACTACATCTATCAGATCGGGATTCAAATGGTGCTGCTGGCGCTGGGCTGCGGGCTGTGCGCGGTCTGTGTCAGTCTGCTTTCGGCGCGCATCAGCGCGGGGTTTTCCCGCAATTTGCGCCGGGCCGTTTTCAAAAAAGTGCAGAGCTTCACCAACGCCGAAATCGACAAATTCTCAACCGCCTCGCTCATCACGCGCAGCACCAATGATGTGCAGCAAGTGCAAATGCTGATTCTGATGGGCATCCGCATGATGGTGTTCGCGCCTGTGATGGGCATTGGCGGGCTGATCATGGCGCTGCGCAAAAGCCCGGGCCTGAGCTGGATTATCGCGCTGGCGGTGGCGGTTCTCATCTGCACGCTGGTGGTTGTGATGCTGGTTGTTCTGCCGAAGTTTAAGGCGCTGCAAGGGCTCATCGATCGGCTGAACCTGGTCAGCCGCGAAAACCTAACGGGGCTGATGGTGGTGCGCGCGTTCGGCAACGAAAAGCATGAGGAAGAGCGCTTTCGGCAGGCGGCGCACAACCTGGCAAAAACCGAGCGCTTTGTCTTCCGCTCCATGGCCACGCTCATGCCGCTGATGATGGTGCTGATCAACGGCATCAGCATGCTGGTGGTTTGGTTCGGCGGCAAGGCAATTGAGGCAAGCAAGCTGCAAATCGGCGACATGATGGCCTTTATCCAATACGCCATGAACATCATCTTCAGCTTTATGTTCATCGCCATGGCTTTTGTGATGGTGCCGCGGGCCAGCGTTTCGGCCAACCGCATCAAAGAAGTGCTGGAAACCGAAAGCACCATTCTCGATCCGCAGCAGGCGCTCCCCTACCCCGCCGGCAAAGCGAAAGTCACATTTGATCATGTGAGTTTCCGCTACGGCGGCGCGGAAGAAGACGTTCTGGAGGACATTTCGTTCACAGCGGAACCGGGGCAAACCACCGCGTTCATCGGCGCGACGGGAGCCGGGAAAACCACGCTCGTCAACCTGCTGGAACGATTTTATGACGTAACCGCCGGGGCAATTTACATCAACGGCGTGGATATCCGGAAGATGGAACAGGCGCAGCTGAGAAAGCATATCGGGTTTGTGCCGCAGCGCACCGTGCTGTTTTCGGGCAATATCCTCTCCAACATCAAATACGATAACGACGCGATGGATGAAAAAACAGTGCGCCGCGCATTGCAGGCAGCGCAGGCGGAAGACTTTATTGCCGAGCAGGAAGACGGGCTGGAAGCGCATGTGGCGCAGGGCGGCTCCAATTTTTCGGGCGGGCAAAAGCAGCGGCTCTCGATTGCGCGGGCATTTGCCCGCAAGCCGGAAATCTTTGTGTTCGACGACAGCTTTTCCGCGCTGGACTATAAAACAGACGCCGCCTTGCGGAAAGCGCTGAGGGACTACACCGCGGACGCAACCGTGCTTTTGATCGCGCAGCGGGTCAGCACCATCTTGCACGCGGACCGGATTGTGGTGCTGGACGAAGGAAAGATCGCGGGGATTGGCACGCACGGGGAACTGCTGCGCAGCTGCGAAGTCTACCGCGAAATTGCGGAATCTCAATTGAGTAAGGAGGAACTTGCCTAATGGCCGAACATAACCATCCATCCGCCCAGCGCAGGCGCGGCCCCCGGCCCGGCGGCTTTGGCCCGCCCAGCGGCATGATGCCCGTGCAAAAGGCAAAAAACACGAAGCAGGCGCTGGCGCGCCTGATGCGGTTCCTCAGGCCCTACCGGGGGGTTATCTTTGGGGCGCTGCTGCTCTCGATTGTTTCAACTGTGTTCGCCATCCTGGGGCCACGGCAGTTCGGCAACAGCACCACGATGCTGTTCGAGGGAATCATGTCGAAAATCGCGGGCACGGGGGGAATCGACTTCCCCGCCATCGGGCGGCTGATGCTCAAGCTGCTGGGAATTTACGCGGCCAGCGCGCTGTTCCAGTGGATGTGCGGTTTTATGCTGGCGAAGGTGGCAACGCAGGCCTCGTTCACCCTGCGCAACACCATCATGGAAAAGATCAACCGCATGCCCATTTCGTATTTCAATCAGACCAGCCACGGCGACGTGCTGTCGCGCATCACCAACGACGTGGATACGCTCAACCAGAGCCTGAACCAGGGCGTGCCGCAGCTGATCCAATCCACAACAACGATCGTTGGCATAACGATTATGATGTTCGTCACAAGCTGGCGTATGGCGCTGGCGGCGCTGGGGATCATCCCGGTGATGGTGATTGCCACGGGGCTTATCATCAGCCGTTCGCAAAAGCACTTCAAAAAGCAGCAGGATTACCTGGGCGCGGTCAACGGGCACGTGGAAGAAAGCTACGCCGGCCACACGGTGGTGAAAGCGTTCGGCGGCGAGGAGCTGGTCGCGAAGCAGTTCGACGCGGAAAACGAAAAACTCTACCACGCCAACTGGCGCGCGCAGTTCCTCTCGGGCATGATGCACCCCATCGCAAACTTTTTTTCGAACCTGAACTATGTGTGCGTCATCGTCTACGGCGCGTATCTTGTCACGAGGGGCACGCTGAAGGTTGGCTCCATCCTGGAGTTTGTGATGTATATCCGGCAGTTCAACCAGCCCATCATGCAGCTGGCGCAAATCATGAATGTGTTCCAGCAAACGGCCGCGGCGGCAGAACGCGTGTTTGAATTCCTCGATGAACCGGACGAAGCGGCTTGCCAGGAAGCCGACGCTAGCCCCTCTCTGCCGCCGGTGCAGGGGAATGTGACATTTGAGCACGTTCGCTTTGGCTACGAAGACAGCGACGAGATCGTGATCCAGGACTTCTCGGCCAATGTGAAAGCCGGGCAGAAGGTGGCGATCGTTGGGCCAACGGGCGCGGGGAAAACCACGCTGGTCAAGCTGCTCATGCGCTTCCACGATCTGAAAGAGGGCGCCATCTATATCGACGGGCATAATATCGCCGCCTACCCCCGGCAGGAAGTGCGGCACGCCATGGGGATGGTGTTGCAGGACACATGGCTGACCAACGCCAGTATCGCGGACAATATTCGCTACGGCAAGCTCGGCGCGACGGACGAAGAAGTAAAGGCGGCGGCGAAGGCCGCCCAGGCGCACCACTTCATCAAAGCGCTGCCCGAAAGCTATCGCATGGAAATCAACGAAGAGGCCAATAATATATCACAGGGGCAAAAGCAGCTGCTGACCATCGCCCGCGCCGTGTTGGCCGACAATCGCATCTTGATTCTTGACGAGGCGACAAGCTCTGTGGACACACGCACCGAAATCCTCATTCAGAAGGCAATGGATCGGCTGATGGAAGGCCGCACGAGCTTCATCATCGCGCATCGGCTGAGCACCATACGCAATGCCGACCTGATTTTGTGCCTGGATCACGGAGATATTGTGGAACAGGGCACGCACGAGGAATTGCTGGCGCGCGGCGGGTTCTACGCGCGGCTGTATAACAGCCAGTTCGAAAAAGCCGCGTGATTGCGAAGCATGGCAGGAGGTTAAGTGGAAAGCTGGAAAGCGTTGCTCGACCATATTTATCCCGGCGCGGCCCCTGTGGCTGTGCCGGGCGAAAGCGTTGCGGGCTTTGCCGATTACCGCGAACCGCCCAAAGATCCCGACCCCCTCCGGCGCATTCACCTCATGAGGAAAATCAAAAGCGGCGCAAGCGGCTTCGCCCGGCTTTATGGGGCAAAAGATTTGGAGCAGTTCAAGCGCCAAAGCGACTATATGTGGGACTTTCATTGCGCCAAAGACCGCTTTGCCGAAATTGCATTCCATGATACAATGCCGGTCTATGCCGACATGAGCGTGGCGCAGCTGCAATATTATTTTTGTTGGCGAACACAGATTCGCGGCGGCGTTTGGGAACCCGCCCCTCTGGGCTACGCGCTGCTTTATTTGTTTGAATTGATGAACCGCAAGGGCAGCACCCCGGCGCTGGCGCAAGGCTGGCTGCGGCTGCGCGAATCTCATCCTCGTCTGGACACAAAAATGACAGGCTGGTTCAAAGATTATTGGCTCTGCTACGAAAATGACCAAGACTTTTACGAGTTAGCGCTGCAATCTGGCCTGGGAATGTTCTACACAAGAGAGCCGGAAGCCGATGCGCTGCGTTTCTCAAGCTACCCCTGGCAGGACAGCCGTTTTTTCCAGGAATTCCCTGAAGCAGTTGCCGCGCTGAAGCGCGCCTTGACGGCATTGCCGCAAAATCTGGAGCCGCTGTTCCGGCTGTATGGTTTGCCGCCCAATGGCAAACTGAACCTGCAACCCGCGCGGTTTTCTTATTATGAACCATTTTCGGGGGCCGCGGTGCAAGCGCCGGAACTGCCGGGAAGCCTGGACTTGCAGTTGTCGCCGGGTGAGCACTATCGTCTGCGCGGGGGCGCGTGGTCGCGCGCGCTGGAAGACGCACTGCGCCCGCCAAGCCACGGGATCGGCTTTTTGGTCAAGCGCACGGAAGCAAACCTGCGTGAGCTTGCGGGGTTCCGGTCTTTCCCTTCCAGCGGCGAGCCAACGCTGCTGCTGGAGCGCTGGGCGCAGCAACTGGGGCCGCATGTCCGTTTTTTCGACATGATTCGCGACGCTCGTTTCGATCAAATCATCGACGAATGTGCGCGCGCCGCATGGGAGCATACCCCGCCGCAAACGCAGTTGCTCCCGCAAAGCGCCGCCATTTTGAAGCAGCTGAACAGCGAGCCAATGCGAACCCTGCTGCGCCTTCGGGAGATCGGCGGAGCGCCGGAGCAAAAATTTTTACGTCAGGGCAAACTGCTGGTCGGGCTAGAGGATAATTTCGCAGAAGAAATTTCGTGCGATTTAAAGCGTCCCAGCTATGACGCGTTGAATTTTGACCAGTTGCGAAGCTATCTGACATGGCGCACGCGCTGGCAACATGGCGAGGTAAAAAAGACGGATTCTGCCTATGTGAAGCTTTATTGCTGTGAACTTCTGTGTGAAATATGTTCACTTTCTCCTTTTGACGAGCTGTGCTGCCTTCTGCGAAAGTATGCTGCTGTGCATGATCGCCACATGGCGAAATGTTTGGTGGATTGGATTCGGGATTTTTATGTGCTGCGGCACCCGGCGGATTCTTGGACGGATTTGTTGCAAAAAAATCGCGTAGAAACATGGTTTCCCGCACAGTTTATCTTCTGCGCCGAGGATCAATTGGCTATTTTTGAGCAGATTTCGTCCTACAAATTGACGGCCAGCCGATTCTTCCTTGCCGATCAATATGATTTTTACAAAGAATGCTTTCACATGACGCTAAATACAACAACAGAATTTTTGCGCGCCAAAGGATTTGACCTGCCAAAATTGATGAGCGGACAACAAAAACAAAATCCGCCTTGGCTTCCCTGGCGGGCACTGCCCATTGCCTTGCCGCAAGCGCAACGCGGCGCGATTGTCGCGTTGGGCCCAAACGAGTGCTATCAGTACAGTGGGCGGGAATGGCGCTGCCTGAAACGACCGGAATTGCCCGCCTGGGCGGCTTCTTTCGCTGCTTTTTTGTTGAAATTCATGGAACAAACCCTCCGGATCTGGGCAAAATATCCTTATACGCTTTCGCTTAATACACCATTGATGTTGCAAAATTTAGCGATGGAGCACAAAGAATTGTATCATATCGTGTGTTCAGCGTCGTTTTCTAACTACCTAAAGAGCAACATCGTGAATTTTGCAGATGTCCAGCACTTTTTCGCACCAAAGGCAAAAAAGCCAAAATTATCATGCAATTCTTCCAGTATAGAGGGTGTTTTAAAGCCATTTTTCGTCGATTTCACTAAATTGGAGCGAATCCGCGCGGAGGCACACGAAGCAACAGAGCGGTTGATTATAGAAAAAGAGGAGGAAATCGAGCCTATCCCCACGCCGATTTTTGCAGAACCGGCAGAGCTAGGCGGCTGGGAAGCACTCATCGCAGCGCTAAACACAACGCAAATCGCCTGTATTAACGCGGTTTTTGACGGCAAAACAGACGTTGGCAACTCATTTTTGCTGGAGGAAATCAACGAATTGTCGTTAGAATTGATCGGCGACAATCTCATTGATACCGCACATGAAACGCCGTATTTATACAAAGAATATGCAGAAAAATGGAGGGCAGATAGACATGGAACAAGCTAACTTGACGCGAAAAGCGCCGAAGCGAATTGCAGCGACGGTGCTCGGTGCTCTGAAGGGCGGCGTTGTGCCGCGGGTTGGGCTGGAATACATCACCGTTGGACGCATGCAAGAAATTCATGCGCTGCTGCACGATGTGGAAATTATTCGCGACGGTGGGGCAGCTTTTCGCTTCATTGTGGGTCAATATGGCGCCGGAAAGAGCTTTTTGCTGCAAACGATCCGCAATCATGTGATGGATCGTCTCTTCGTGGTGTTGGATTGCGATCTTTCGCCCGAGCGGCGCTTTTGCGGAACAAAGGGGCAAGGGCTGGCAACTTACAAAGAGCTGGTGCGAAATATGTCGGTGCGCACACGGCCGGAAGGCGGCGCTCTGCCGCTCATTCTGGATAAATGGTTGAATAATATACAGACTGAAATCCGTATGGAAAGCCCTCCTGAAACAGAGGAATCGCAGTTTGAGGCAGCAGTAAGCCGCAAAATTTTCGATGTAATCCGCGGCATGGAAGACATGGTAAACGGGTTTGATTTTGGGCAGGCGATTTCGCGCTATTATATTGCCTCAAAACATGGCGACGACGAGGCGAAATCAAAAGTTTTGCGCTGGTTTTTCGGGGAATATGCTACAAAAACAGAAGCGCGGCAGGCTTTGGGTATCAATTTGATCGTCAACGATGACAATTGGTATGACTTTTTAAAGCTGTTTTCCGCATTTTTGGTGCGCGCCGGTTACGCTGGAATGTATATTTTGGTGGATGAACTGGTCAATATCTACAGAATTCCGCACAGAACGACGCGGCAGTACAATTATGAGAAAATTCTTGCGATGTATAACGACGCATTGCAAGGCAAAGCGCACCATATCGGCATTCTGATGTCCGCAACGCCGCAGTGCGTCGAAGATACCGACAAAGGTATTTTCAGCTATGACGCGCTCAAATCGAGGCTGACGGAGGGCAGATTTTCGACAAAAGGAATGCGCGATTTGTTGGCTCCTATCATTCGGTTGGAGCCACTGTCGCATGAAGAAATGATGGTTTTGGTAGAAAAATTGGCAGCTCTGCACGCACAATTGTACGATTATAACTGCGATATCGCGCCGGAAGAGTATCTTGCGTTTCTCAAAACAGAGTTTGAGCGCATTGGCGCGGGCATATATCTGACGCCGCGTGAAATTATCCGCGATTTTGTAGAATTATTGAACGTTCTGATTCAGAATCCAGGCAAGCGGATTGGAGATATTTTACAGGATCCGGCTTTTGAGGCGTCAAAAACGCCCCAGCCAGATGAGACCGGAGCGGAATTTGCCGCGTTTGAGGTGTGAGAAATCAGAATTGGATCATGGAGCTGGAAATGAATGACAAATAAGTTTCCGTTGCGTGGGCATAGAGCGCTTTTTCCAGCAGCGTCGGCATTTTACCGTTGATCAGCGCTTTGGAATTCATCGTTTCGTCCAATTCTTTGCCCGTGATTTCGGCGAAAAACTGCTTCATCATGGGGAATTGATTGCGGTTAAACACCAATGTTGTGCCATATTTCACGCCCTGCGGCGGAACTGTGACCACCACGTCTTCCGCGTTGACGATATTATACACATTGTTGTAGTTCGCCGCGTCGGCGCTTGTGGTGGTGTTGGGCGTGGCAAAGGTGTATGCGTAGACGTTCTTCTTTTGCGCAATGCCGGCTTCCACCAAAAGTTTGCCCAAAATATTCGCCGCCGCCGCGCCGCGGCTGTGCCCGGTCACCAGAACTTTATCGGTGGCCGGGTTTTTGGCATAGGCGCGCATGGATTCCATCACTTCCGTTGCGAAGGTTTCAAACCCGCCGATGTTCTGCGTCAAATTGGAGCCCCACTCGCGCACCCCTCCCGTCCCGCGCAGAGCGGCCACAATCAGGTTGCAGCGCCTGCCGTTGACCGTGATGGTTTTTCTGGCAATGCTGTAGGCGTCAAAATTTTCGCTGTAGTTCCACTGCTTGCTGTCGGTCAGCCCCATATTGGCATACGCCTCCTGGATATAGTCGGCGCTGTAGACTGCGGCGCTGAGCGCCATAGCGGTTGCCGCAAGGTTTTGGCTGAATTCCGTGGCCGGGCGCGCGAACAACCCGTCATCCCAGGGCGCCGCAAACGTATGTTTTATATGCTCGCCATTGGAATCGGTAAAATGGATCTTGACGGTTTTGTACAGCGTATCCTGCAACAAATCCCGCGTGACCGACAAAATAGGATCGGTCGCCGCCCGCGCGATGGAAACCACAGGATCGGTCATGGTCTTCGCCGCCGACATCACAGGATCCGTCACAACCCGCGCGGCCGAAACCACGGGATCGGTCATGGTCCGCGCGGCCGAGGCCACAGGGTTTGTTACCACCTTCGCCGCAGAAGCCATGGGAGCCGCCACCACATTCACAACCGAAGTCACGGGGCGAACCACTACCTTCGCGGTGGATGCTACCGGCGTTACCACCGAACTGACCAGCGTGGCAATCGGGTCAGCCACCGCTTTCGCAAGCGAGAGAACCGAAAATTCGACCGCCCCCGCAACGCTGGCGCCAACGCTCGTTGCAAGCAAAGCGGCAAGCAGAACAGATCCCAGCTTTTTCATGTGTCGCAATCTCATAACACAAACTCCTTCCCCAAACAAGCTTTCTCTCTCTCTTTTAGACGCTGACTCTTACTATACCACATCATTTCCGCTATGTCAAGTTACGAAGTTGTTTTCCGGGGTTACAGTTTTGTAATACCGCCCAGCCGTTCGCGGGCCATGGCAAGCATCAGTTTGATGCGATTTTCCTGATTGGTGCGCGTGGCGCCGGGATCATAGTCGATCGCGACGATATTCGCGTTTTTGTGATCCTCGCGGATGGCGCGCAGCATGCCCTTGCCAACAATATGGTTGGGCAAACAGCCAAATGGCTGGGTGCAAATGATATTTTCAATGCCCGCATGCAGCAGCTCCAGCATTTCGCCTGTCAGCAGCCAGCCCTCGCCCATCTTGTTGCCGTCGCCAACATAGGCGCTCGCCAGCCGCTTTATGGTTCGAAAGCGCGCGGGCACGCGAAACTCCGGGTGGCGCATAATCGCCTGCCGCAACCGTTTTTGGAAGGAAAGGAAGATGAGCTTTACGCCCAGCGATACTATGCCTTTTGCGTATTTGATATGATAGCGCCGGGTATCAACCAGGTGATGATCGCCCATGAAGATCAAAAAATCAAGGAGCCCGGGCACCACAACCTCGCAGCCCTCGTCCGCCAGCAGCTGTTCCAGGTTGTTGTTGCCCAAAGCGGCATACTTGATATAGATTTCGCCCACAACGCCAACCGTCACCTTCGGCACGCGCTTCACCGGCACGGCGGCAAAATCCGCCGCAATTTGATACAGGTTGCGGCGCAGGTGCAAAATGCTCATTTTGTGCTCCACCAGCAGGCGCGTCCAGCTTTCGATGAGGCGATCGGTCTGCCCCGGCTGAAGCTCGTAGGGCCGCGTCTGGTTGGCAAGGTTCATGATCAAATCGGCATAGACCACAATCGAAAGCGCCTCAATCAGCCCCGGGAAGGTGAACTTGAACCCCGGGTTTTTTTCCATGCCCGCCAAGTTGAACGAGATGACCGGGATGTGTTCCCAGCCGCGCTTTTTCAGCGCGCGGCGCAGCAGGTGGATATAATTGCTCGCGCGGCAGCCGCCGCCGGTCTGGGTGATGATGAGCGCCACTTTGTTCAGGTCGTATTTCCCGCTTTCCAGCGCTTCCATCATCTGGCCGATGATCAGCAGCGCGGGGTAGCAGGTGTCGTTGTGCACGCTTTGCAGGCCCTGATCCACAATCGCGGGGCTGGTGGACGTCAGCAAATCCACCCGGAAGCCCATGCCGCGCAGCACCTGCGCAAGAAAGGTCATGTGCACGGGCAGCATCATCGGGCATAAAATGGTATATTCGCGCCGCATTTCTTCGGTAAAGAGCAGGCGGCCGGTCTCGTCGTATTCCAGTTTGGCCATTATTTTGTTGCCTCCAATAGGCTTCGCAGCCGTATTTTTGCCGCGCCCAAGTTGTTGATCTCGTCGATTTTCAGCAAGGTATAAATTCGATTGCCGCGCTCAAGGATGTCCTTGACCTCGTCGGATGTGATCGCATCCAGGCCGCAGCCGAACGAAATGAGCTGCACCAGGTGCACATGTTCGTGTTCTGTGGCATATTTTGCCGCGGCATAAAGCCTGCTGTGATAGGTCCACTGATTGAGAACATTCACACTGAATTTTTCAACCGGCGGCAAGCAATCTTCCGAAAGCACAACGCAGCCCAGGCTGGTCAGCAGCTTGTTCACGCCATGGTTAATTTCCGGGTCGGCGTGATACGGTCTGCCGGCCAAAATCACCGTCTCCAGCGCGTGCTCTTTGGCATAGGCCAGGGCCTGGCCGCCAAACGCGTAAAGCTTGCGCTGATATTCCGCATAAGCGGCATAAGCCAGCCGAACGGCTTTTTTCACTTCGCCGCGCCCACAGCCAAATTCTTTGCCGAAATAGTTCGCGGCAAGGCCCGGGAAGGCCCGGGCGTGCGGAGCCAGGTAGGGCGTCAAAAAGCGCGCCTGCTTGAGCCGGGGAATATTCGCCGCCAGCAGCTCGGGATAAAAGGCCACAACGGGGCAGTTATAGTGGTTGTCGCCCATGCGCTGGTCAAAATTGTAGGGCAAGCAGGGGTAAAAAATAGTCTGAATCCCCATATTGATCAGCAGTTCGATATGGCCGTGGGTAAGTTTTGCGGGGTAGCAAACCGTATCGCTGGGTATGGTGTGCTGCCCGGCAAGATAGAGTTCGCGGCTGCTCAGGCCGGAATGCACCACCTCGAAGCCAAGGGCGGTCAGCAGAGTATACCAAAACGGCAGCAGCTCATAGACGCCCAGCCCCAGCGGCAACCCAATCTTGCCCCGGGAGCCGGGTTTTGGCTGATAAGACAACAGCAGTTCTTTTTTATATTCATATGCGTCGGGCAGGGGCTGGGGTTTGCCGCCCAGCGGTTTTTCGCAGCGGTTGCCGGAAACGAACTTGCGCCCGCCGGAGAAGGTGTTGATGGTCAAGCGGCAGCGGTTGCCGCAAAGCCCGCAGCGCGTGGATTTTGACGTGCTGCGGAAGGTCTCCAGTTCCGGCAGGCGCAGCAGCTTTGTTTCCCCCGCCTCCCGCCGCTTGCTTTCCGCCTCCCGCGCGTAAAGCGCGCAGCCATACGCGCCCATCAGCCCCGCTATGGCCGGGCGGGTCACCTCGCGGCCGATTTCCCGCTCAAAAGCGCGCAAAATCGCATCGTTCAGGAAGGTGCCGCCCTGCACAACGATGTTCTCGCCCAAATCCGCGGCGCAGCGCGCGCGAATCACCTTATAAACGGCGTTTTTCACCACGCTCACGCTCAGCCCCGCCGAAATGTCGTCCACGCCCGCGCCCTCGTTCTGCGCCTGTTTCACAGAGGAATTCATGAACACCGTGCAGCGCGACCCCAGATTCACAGGGTGCTCGGCGAACAGGCCCAGCCGCGCGAATTCCGCCACGGGGTAGCCCATCGCGTTGGCGAAGGCCTCGATGAACGAGCCGCAGCCAGAGGAGCACGCCTCGTTGAGCAAAATCGAATCGACCACGCCGTTTTTCAGCCGGAAGCATTTCATGTCCTGCCCGCCGATGTCGATGATGAAATCCACATCGGGGTTAAACGCCTTCGCGGCGGTATAATGCGCGGTGGTTTCCACAATTCCATGATCAACGCCGAAGGCGTTTTGGATCAGCTCCTCCCCATACCCTGTTACGGCAGACGCTTTGATCTGTATTTGATCGCCGCAGGCCAGCCGGATTTTGATCAGCTGCTCTTTCACGCATGCCAGGGGATCGCCCAGGTTCGGGCCGTAGTATTGATAAAGCAAACCGCCTTCTTCCGATAACAATACCAGCTTGGTTGTGGTGGAACCCGCGTCAATGCCAAGATAGGCCGGGCCGCAATAGGCGCCGATGTCGGCCTCGGGTATGGTGTGCCGGGCGTGGCGCGCGGCAAAGGCGGCGTAGTCGGCTTCGCCGGCAAACAAAGGCGGCAGCGTTTTCGCGTCGCCGCCGGAAGCGTGCCGCGGCGCTTCCAGCGCGGCCAGAATTTCGTTGGGGCGCATAGCCGCTTCCGCCGCGCCGCAAAGCGCCGCGCCGATGGCCACAAAATACTGCGCGTATGCGGGGAAAACAGCGTGCTCCGCATCCAGCCCCAGCGTTTTCACAAAACGCTCGCGCAGGCCGCCCAAAAAGGTCAGCGGGCCGCCCAAAAAGCAAACCCTGCCCCTGAGTTCCCTCCCCTGCGCCAAACCCGCAATGGTCTGGCTGACGATGGACTGGTAGATCGAAGCCGCAATATCGGCCTTAACGGCCCCCTGGTTCAACAGAGGCTGAATATCGGATTTTGCGAACACGCCGCAGCGCGAAGCAATCTGATAAATATGCTTGTGCTCAAAGCTGAGCCTGTCCAGCTCTTCCAGCGAAATATCCAGCAACGCGGCCATCTGGTCAATAAACGCGCCGGTGCCGCCCGCGCAGCTGCCGTTCATGCGCTCTTCTGTTCCGTTGGTCAGAAAAAGAATTTTCGCGTCTTCGCCGCCCAGTTCCACAACAACATCCACTTCGCCCACGCGGCGGCGCACGGCCTCGCGCGTGGCAAACACCTCCTGCACAAATGGAAGCTTCGCTTCGGCTGCAACCTTCATCGCCGCAGAGCCGGAAAGCGCCACAGTAACCGGTTCGTCCCCGCACAGCTCCATGGCCGCGCGGAGCATGCGCGCCGCCGTGCCGCGCGATTCCGCGTGGTGCCGTTGATAATCCTGCCAGACGGGTTCGCCGTTTTCATCCAGCGCCACAACCTTCACTGTGGTGGAACCGATGTCGATGCCGAGATGATACATATAAAACTCCTATTTCTTCTTTTGGAACAGCTTATTTTCTTTGTGCCGCAGCAGGCGCAAAATATTCGCCCGGTGCTGGAAAACGATGAGCAGACCCAGGGCAAGGCTCAGCCAAAACAGAGCGTTGGCCTGCCCCCCGTGCCACAATAGCGTCATAACCGGCAGCAGCACGCCGCAGGCAATGGACGCCAAAGACATATACTTCACCCCAAACAGAAGGAGGAAAAAGGGAATCAGCTCCAAAAAGAGCACCGGCGGCTGAAGAAAAAGCGTGACGCCCGCCGTGGTAGCAACGCCCTTTCCTCCCCTAAATTGGAAGAGCACGGGCCAGTTGTGGCCAATCACCACGCAAAGGGCGGCCAGGCACGGCCAAAAATCATCCAGGGTTCCCAGCGGCTGCGGCAGCAGCCAACGGGCTAGCGCAACCGCCGCCACCCCCTTGAGCGCGTCGAACACAAGCACAAGCACGCCCGCGGCCTTGCCCAGCACCCGGAAGGCGTTGGTCATGCCGGGGTTTTTGCTGCCCAGGGCGCGGATGTCTTTTTTGTAAAGCAGCTTCGAGAAGATAATGCCGGAATTAAAATTCCCCAGCAGATAAGCAATCAGGGGAACCAATACTTTCATAAGCAAAAATTTTTCCTCCCTCGTTTCCTAAAAAGAAGTATTTTTTGATTAGTCGGCTGCCTGCAAAAAAAACCTCTTTTATTGTATGAAGAAGTTGTAAATAAATCAAACAGCGCTTTGTAAAATTTTATAAAGCGCCCTGATTGGCGCAGATATGCGCGCCAATCAGGGCGTTGCGCCGGGGGAAGTGCAGGGCCTTTTACGCAAGACCCAGCAGCACGTCTGCGGAAACGCGATAAAACGCCGCCAGCTTAATGATGGTTTCCCGGTCCGGATACGTTCGCCCGCACTCCCATTGGCTTACAGCCGTTTGGTGCACGTGCAGCGCACAGGCCAGCTGTGCCTGGGTCAAGCCCTGCTTCTTACGCAATTCTTTCAGGATCATAGACATATCGGTAACGCTCCTTACATTCTGTTATACCTATTATGTGCTCCACTTTTGGAACAGTCAAGTGACAATTCGTCATATCCCAAATATTGGGTCGAATGCTGAAATATTTTGCTAAATTCTGTTGACAAAGTGGTGTTCTGGTGCTAAGATAATAGTGAAACTATTACCAAGGTAAAAAAAAGAAACTATATTGGTAATTTTAGGAAGGCGGAGATCGGATGGAAAACCGGGCGGCGGTTGGGCTGGGACCATGGCTGCTGCAAAAGAGAGGAAGTGCCAACCGGCTTTCGCTGGATGCGACGGCACAGCTGCTGGAGCACCAAAGTTTTGCGGCCTGGCAGGCGGAACAGCTGGAGGAAGAAGAGGCGGCGCGGATCTTCGCCCGTGTGTTTGACGAAGCATGGGAGAGCGAACTGACGCCGCAGGAGCAGGCGGTGCTGCGTGGAATTTATTGGGACGGCAAGAGCGAAGCGGCCGTTGCCAGAGCGCTGGGGCTGCACCACTCCACCGTAAAACGCTGCCGCGAGCGTGCGCAGGGCAAACTCGAGCGCGGGCTGCGCTACGTGCTGCGATACCGGGAACTGGCCGCAAGGAGCTGAATGAACAAAAACATAAACCAAGCGCAAAGAAAGGATGGAGAGGGCAATGACGGACAAGACGACATTGGAAGAATTGGGAGCCCAGTACGCGGCGGAAGCGGACAATCTGGAAGCGATGATCTTCGCGTGCAAAGAACGCAGACGCTTCGCTATACAGGGCGGCAACAGCGCCGAAGCCAACCGGCTTGAGCAGCTGATGGAGCTGCATGCGCAGCAGCGCAACGACTTGCTTCGGCTCTCGGTCTGGCTGCGGCATTACTACGGGGAAAGCAAAACGGAAGGAGGCGGCAGGCATGCGGGTTGTTACGGTTGTATTGCGTGAGGACGAAAGCGCCCTGGTAACCCCGGCGCGCGTTTATATGGGGGAGCACCGAGCAGTTCGAATGGAAATCACATTGCCGCAGCGGCTGCGGGAAGGGTTCGATTACTACACCATCGCGTTCGATGTCATGGGCGCCGGGCGGCGGGTTCCCATGGGGAATATTTACGCGGCACAAGAAAGCTCCGCAGAAGGGATGGCCTGGATGCAGGATGGCGTAATCACCTGCGACCTGCCGGACAGCCTGACCCAATGCTCTTTTTTGCGCGCGCAGGTGGAAGCGCATCAAGAGGAAGACGGGCGCTGCGTGAAGCTGGAGAAATCAGCGCCGTTTGTGCTGGCGTTCGAAGACTCCATCGCGGGGGAAGGCGACGCTCTTTCCGCTTTTGCGCTCGGGCATATGAACGAGCTGATGGCGCAGCTGCACGAACTGCGCGCCACATTGCGAATGAAGGTGGAGGGCGCGGATGAGGTGGTAGACGGCCTGCTGGAACAGGCGGGCACAGAAATTGCGCAGGCGCGCGATCAGGCCGTCGCAACCGTTCAACAGGCCGTGGCTGCGGCGCAGGGCACAGCCAGCCAGGCGGCAAACGCCGCGGCGCAGTCGGCCGCGCTGGCGGGGCAAAAGGCAACCGACGCGCAAACCGCCGCAAACCGCGCGGAAACCGCGGCGCTCAACGCCGCCAACAACGCAAACGCCGCCATACAGGCGGCGGTGTCGCAGGCCGCTTCGCAGGTGCAAACCGCATCCGCGCAAGCCCTCGGCACTCTCAACAGCGCGGCCATCAAGGCCATTGCTGACGTCAACGGCAGCGCCTCTCAGGCTGCGGTTGACCTTAACAGTACGGCTTCCCAGGCCGTTGCTGATATCCAGGCGTCGGCAGCCCTCGCCGTGAATGAGGTGCAAACAACCGCCGGGCAGGCCGTGAGCGTGGCCCAGAGCGCGGCCAGCCGCGCGGAAACTGCGGCGGCGCAGGCGCAGGGCATTGTTGACGATTCTGCGGCGGCGGCAGCGGCCCAGGCGGCGGAAGCGGTGCGGGACGAAGTTGGGCAATCGGCGGGCGAAGCCGCAGCGGCAGCGGCCCTGGCGGAGGATGCGGCCAGCCGCGCGGAAACAGCGGCAACACAGGCACAGGGCATTGTTGACAATTCTGTGGCAGCGGCGGCAGCGGCGGCAGCGGCCCAGGCGGCGGAAGCGGTGCGGGACGAAGTTGGGCAATCGGCAGGCGAAGCCGCAGCGGCGGCGGCTCATGCGGAGGATGCGGCCAGCCGCGCGGAAACCGCGGCGGCACAGGCGCAGGATTTGGTGCTCAACGCGGCGGAAGAGCTAGCGTCCGGCGCCCTCGGCGGCGCCCCCGGCCTGGTGCGCTGCCGCCTGCTGGCCGAAGGCGAAGATTATAGCCGCAGCGGCGGCCTGATGGAGTACGAGGAGGAGGTTTGCGGGCAAACCTTCACCGTCTTTGCGTATCAGCCCATTTCCGTGCAGGCCGGAGCCCCGCAGACATATTCCGTGCCGGCCACCCTCGATCTGAACCATTTGACCAGCCAGAACTTCCCCTGCATTGACCCAACATGCCTGATGCTGACCGCGTCGGACTATGTCGCGCAGTTTGTGAAGGTCGAAAGCGGCGCGGTTTCCGGCAGCTTTGAGGCTGGGTTTACGCTTGCCGCAACGCTGCTGCTGACCGACAGCGCCGGCCAGAGCGCCCGTATGGAATTGACGGCGGCGCTTAACGCGTCGTCGCAGAACGGCGCTTTGGAGATGACCGTCACCCCTTTGTTCGGGCAGGGCGAGATGACCTTCGTGCTTTACGCCATAAAAGCCGGAATCGCGCCCCATCCCGAACCGCGAAGCGGATATGCTATCACATTGGATTTTGCGCAGCCTGTTGGCCCAATGGACGAGTTCGCAATGGTATTTCGTTCTCATATGGTCGGCGACGGCACGAAGCAGCTGATCAAGATAGCGCGCAGCGCCAGCACCGCCGTCATCAGCCTGTCGCCCGATTCTGACGGGCAGAACCTGCCCGCCCTTTGGGACGGCGACACGCTGCAACTGGTTCTGCAACCGGGCGCGGACGCGGCCACAGCGATGGTGCTCGACGCGCAAATGCAAAACCTGATTGTGGAGCAAGTGATCAAAAAAGAAGTCATGGGAGGGAATGGCAATGGCTAAAACCGCCGCAGGGCTGCTGGCCCACTGCAAGGCGCAGTTGGGACAGCTCTATTGGTACGGCACGTTTGGGCAGGCGCCCACGCTGAACCTGCTCAACCAAAAGCGCGCGCAATATCCCGAGCGCATCACCGCCGCGCGGTACGACTACGCAAAAAAGCACCATGTTGGGCTGCCAAACACGCGCGTGTTCGACTGCGCGGGGCTGATCAAGTCCTACTGGATGATGGACAGCCCCACCGCAAAGCCAAAATACATCGCGGCCTACGACAAGAGCGCCAACGGGCTGAAGGCCTGCTGCGCTTTGAAAGGGCCAATTTCTAAGCTGCCCGAACAGCCCGGCCTGCTGGTGTTTATGGACGGGCACGTTGGGATTTACATCGGCGGCGGAAAGGTCGTCGAGGCCCGGGGCTTTGACTATGGCGTGGTAGAAACGAACCTGAAGGCGCGGCCATGGTTGGAGTGGGGCGCGCTGAGCTGGCTGGAAAACGAACCCAAAACAGAGAAGGAGGAAACGTGCAAATGCGATTGCTGCAAGAAATAGAATGGGCCCAATGGGCCAACCTGATCACAAATATCGCGGCGCTGGCGTTGTTCCTGGCGGGGCTTGGGGTTGCCGCCTGGCGGCTGCACCGCGAAAAGCAGGGCGCCGCGCGCGAAGAACTGGACAGCATTGAAAAAGCGCGCGCAACGCTGGCAACGCTGCTCAATGCCGCCGTCGGCGGGCTGGTGAGCAACGCGGAGGCCATTTGGGGGCCAGGCACCGGAACCATCAAAAAATCCGCCGTGATAGCGGAGCTTTTGCGGCTGCTGCCGGAACAATACCGCACGCTGTTCGACGCGGACGCGCTGGGCGCGCTGGTAGAAAACGGGCTGCGGACACTCAAAGAGAAAAAATCATAGACACAGCAGGGAGCGCCGGGTTGCGCTCCCTTTTTTGCCGTTTGGCGCCTGAGAAGGCGGCCGCGGACGAAAAAGATCCGTATACTCGTCTAAAAGTGTGAATTTTAAATTCTACAGGATTGCACTCACCGCATACAAATAAAAGAAGAACAAGAGGGGGTGGGCGCATGCGCACGCTGCGGAAAGGCGACAGCGGGGCAGACGTGGAATTGTTGCAGACGGGGCTGAGACGGGCAACGGGGGTTCCGCAAGTTCCCGACGGGCAGTTCGGTTCCAATACCAAAGAAACGATCCTGCGCTGGCAACAGGCGCAGGCGCTTGCCGTTGACGGTATTGTTGGGCCGCGCACCTGGGAAACGCTGCTGCCGTTCCTGCGTGGCTACACACTGCACGAATATCAGTCCGACGACACCTTTTTGGCGCTCGCCGTGCAGTATGACAGCACGCCCGGAGCAATTGCCGCGGCAAACCCGGAGCCGAACCAGCTGCGGCCCGGCGAACAAATTGTGATCCCTTATAACAGGCTCGTTGTGCCAACGGATATCCGCTGGTGCTCCAGTTTGCTGGAACTCGTGCTCGACGGCATTGCAAAGCGCTTTCCGTTTGTGGAAATCAGCTCCATCGGCCGCAGCGTGCTGGGTCATCCAATCTGGCAGGCCAGCATCGGCACAGGTCCCGTGCGCGTTGGCTACAATGCCGCGCACCACGCCAACGAGTGGATCACAACCCCTGTTTTGATGAAATTCCTTGAACAATACGCCAGCGGCGTGGCGCACGGGGGCAATGTTGGCGGGGTAGAATACGAACGGCTGTTCCGGCATTATACGCTGGATATTGTTCCTATGGTCAACCCGGATGCCGTGGATCTGGTGACGGGCGCGCTGGGCAAAGAAACGGCGGCTTACCGGATGTGCAAAGAAATTGCCGACGGATTCCCCGATATCCCCTTCCCGGAGGGCTGGAAGGCCAACATTGAGGGCGTTGACCTGAACTTGCAGTATCCTGCGGGCTGGGAAAAAGCCCGGCAGCTGAAATACGCCCGGGGGTTCAACCGCCCCGCCCCGCGCGATTATGTTGGCCCCGCGCCTTTGTCGGCCCCCGAATCCGCCGCCATGCACCAGCGCGCCCTGCAAGCCGATTACCAGCTCATCCTCGCCTACCACACGCAAGGCAAACTCATCTACTGGAAATATAACGACTACAACCCCGCCGGATCCGCGGAACTGGCCCGGCGCATGCAGTCGGTCAGCAGTTACCTCCCGGCGGAAACCCCCGATTACTCCAGCAGCGCGGGCTATAAAGACTGGTTTATCCAGCAATATAACCGGCCGGGCTACACCATTGAGGCAGGCCAGGGCAAAAACCCCCTGCCGCTGAAGCAATTCGACCAGATCTACAACGACAACTTCGGCATTTTGCTGCTGGGCATGATTGGGCTGGATGGCGAGGCGGACTCCCTCGGCGCCCTCCCGTGACGCCCTTATATTTGAATCCCTCCCGGGCAAACTAGCCGGGAGGGATTTTTATTTTCAGTAGAAAGGGCATTCCCATGTTGATTACGATCATCCGCCTGGTGATCCTCTATTGCATGATTACGCTGGCCATCCGCCTGATGGGCAAACGGCAGGTGGGCGAATTGCAGCCCACAGAACTTGTTGTTACCATCTTGCTTTCTGAACTGGTAGCGATCCCCATTCAGGATAACTCCCTGCCCATGGCAACTTCGCTGATTTCCGGCGCAACGCTGATCAGCCTGGAAATCATTTTTTCGGTCATCTCGCTCAAAAGCAAACGATTCCGCGAACTGACGCAGGGCACTTCGATCCCGGTGATTGTCAAAGGCAAGCTCGACACAAACCAGCTCAACAACCTGCGCATTTCGCTCGACGATTTGCTCGAAGCCCTGCGCCAAAAAGACGTATTCGACGTCACGCAGGTTGACACCTGCATTGTGGAAACCAACGGGCAAATCAGCGTGCTGCTCAAACCGGAGTTCCAGCCGATGGAAAAAGGAAAAAAACAAAGCGGAAAGCGAGGCCAAAGCCTATGAAAACCCGTCTGATTGCCTCAATCTGTTTGCTGGCGGCATGCCTGGGCGCCGCGCTTTTTTGTGTGTTTCACTCCCGCCGCTGCGCCAAAGAGCTTTCCGGAAGCCTGGAGGCCGCGCTTTCCGCCGCCGCGCAAAAAGAAGGCTGGCCCGCCGCCACGGAAGAAGTGCTGCGCCTTTGGGAGCGCGACAAAAATTTTTATCATATTCTTTTGCCGCACGCCAACCTCAACGAGCTGGAATGGGCGCTGGGTTCCCTGCCGGAATTCCTTGCCCGGCAAGACAGGGCGATGTTCATCGAACAATGCGTGCGCGGCATGCAGTGCGTCAAAACCATCCGGGAAATGGAGATCCCCAGCTGGGGGAATATCTTTTAGCCAAACGTTAAGGGGAAAAAGCTTCCAGCTTTGCTTGCAGCGCCCGCAGCTCCGGCTCTGTGATGGGGAACTTGCGCCGGGCAAAGTTGCGGCGCAGCATCTCCCACGCAACCAGATCCGGGGCCTGGGCGGCCTGCGCGCCCATGGTTTCGATCACCTGCCGCTGCGCCGCATCCCACATGCTCAGCAGCATTGCGCGGCCCAATTGCGGCAGCAAACCCCGCACCGAGCGCTGTGCAAAGTTCAGCGCGGAAAAGCGCAGTTCAAGCGCCGCGGGGGCGCAAACAAAATCGACGAACGCGCCGCACAGTTCCGGGGGCGCGGCGTCGCGGCCCAGCCGGAACAAAAAACCATCCGGCGGCAGTTCCCCTGTGCCCGCGATAAAACTGAGAAACCGCAAGTGCTGCGGCGCGACGGCATTTTCGAGCAAATCGCGCAGGATCGCCATGGCCAGTTCCCGCTGATCTTCGCCGATTTTGCAGCGCAGCGCGCTGCCCGGGTCGCCGGCGCAGACCAAAAACGCCGCGTCACGCAGGGCTTCGGCAAAGCGCGGATCGGCGGGGGGCGGCGCTTCGGGCAGCAGCTGCGGCGCCGCAAGTTCCGCCCAGGCGCGCCCGTGGCGGCTCAGATCGGCCGCGCGCAGGGAATATGCCCAGCCGCCGTCGCACGCGCTGATCGTGCAAAACACCACGTGCCTGCCCGTTGGCAGATAAACAACGCCCCAGGGCGCGGCCTCTGTTTTTGCAATTCCATCGCGCAGGATGTCCAGCGCCATGCCCAGCGGCCCGGCCTCGTCTTCGCCCAGCAGCGCCGCCAGACGGGCCGCATCCGCCGCGCCGCGCGGTTCGCGCAGCCGGATCGCATCGGAGAACGGAATGGGCATGCCTAATTCCTCCCCACCACAAGCTCGCCCGGTTCTGTTACAATAAACCCGGCTTCGGTGCGGGCCGTGCGGGCGGGGGCAATATCCACAATGGCGCGGTTGACGCAATCATCAAACACAATCGCTTCCCCCGTCTCGTCAACGCACCGGAAAAACTGATCCAGGCAAACGCTGCGCAGCGTGGATTGCAGCACAAAGCTCGGCGGGGCAAAATAATCCGCATGCAGATAAAGATTGCCGCTGTCTTCTTCCAGCGAAAACATCTGCCCGCGGGGGTTTGGCGCAAAGAGCGGCCGCGCGCCGCTGCCCAGCAGCAACGCGTCGCGGTTGCGCAGGCCAACGCTCAAAAAGCGCAGCCAGCCCGGCTTCGGCGCGCAGCCAAGAAAATACGCGCGCATGGCCTCCTCCTCGCCGGGGCGTTCCGGCGGCGGTTCCGGCTGCGTTTGCATGATAATGCGCCGCACAAGCGTATCCTGTTCGGCAACCACCTTCAGCCCCACCGGCGCGAACGGTTTTGTGTCCTGCTCTTGCGGCTGGGGCGGCTCCCGCAACTCATCCATTGGCTCAATAGCTTGCTGTTCGGGCTTCGCCGCTTCGCCCTGCGGCGCAAGCGTCTGCCGTTTTGCCCGGAATCTGCGGTGATAGAGATTACCCAGCGCCAGCGCCAGCAAAATCAGCGCCAGCAGCCCAAATACCAGCAGATAAGGGCCGGGTCCAGGCTGGGCATGGGGCTTTTTTTGCCCGGCGGAGGCGGCTGTGGCGGCGGTTGTTGTTTCCGGTTCCGCATAGGGTTCCGTTACAGCGCCGTTTTCGGCGGCAAACATCGAAAGCGTTGCCGTGCCCAACAGCGGCATGGGCAGCGAAATTGCCGCGCGCTGTTTGTAGTCGGGCGCGGTAAAAAATGTCAGCCGCGTCTCCCCTGCCCCGAACTGCACGCGCACCAGCAGGGTTTCTTGCCCCTCCAGTTCCTCGAAAGTGCCCAGCACGCACGCGCCGTAAAAATAGTCGTTCTTTGTGACGCCCGCGCGCACCCAGCGCTCGCCGTCTTCGCCGCTGAGCTTTGTCAGCGTCAGCAGGTGTTCCCCCTCCGCCAGCTCCAGCAGCTCCACGCTCTTGCTGCGGCCCAGCCGTTCGAGCAGCACATCCAGCGGCGCGCGCAAGGCAAAGCCTTCGGCAGGGGCCGCCGCCGCCCAAGGCGCCGCCGCCAGCAGCAAAAGCGCCGCCATTGCCGCCGCAACGCACCCTTTCATTTTTCGCTTTAACATCAAAAACTTCCTCCGACGCTTTTTATTTGATCTATTTTACCATATTTTGACGGCTTGTCAAGAGGAAATTTTTGATTCCGGCCGCCCGCGGCAGCTCCGGAATCACGGCGCAAACAAAGTGCAAAAAAGGGCGCGGCTGATCCGCGCCCCGCTTTTTTGGCTCCGCCAGCGGCTTTCGCTCAATTCCCTCAGAACCAGTACTCCGCTTCGCGCGTCAGCGGCACAGTGGCGTGGGCTTGGCCGAATTGCTTCACATCGATTTGCATCTCGCAGGCAAGGGTATATCTCACGCGCTGCAACCGGCCCGTAGCTTGATCAATTGTGCACGCAACCTGCGCGTCGCGGTAATTTGTGGCAAAATTGGTGATGACGACGAACGGCTCGGCCGACTTCGCGTTTTCGACCAACTCATCATAGCCCCAGGCGTTCATCACCTTGCCGGTGCGAAGCACACTCGGATCCTGCGGCAGAGTAGGCACATCTTCGTCGTTGAGAACAATCACAATCTGATAGCTGCCGTTTTCTTCCGCGCACGCGGCGCTTTTCACCATATCCGGGGCGAGTTTGCTCGCCCAGCTTTTCCCGCTCACAGGGAATTCGTTGTGATCCGCCCCGGCCGCAACGGAATCTTGCGGCTGCCATTGCCCAAACTTCGCAATCCCGTTAAAGATACTCAATATCGTCGGAATCGCCCCGTTGAGCAATTTGTTGCTGCAAGCCATGTTGTCCCGGTCAATGAGCACGCGGTCATGCCAAGAATAGCCGGGTTTTTCGGTCTTAACCCGGTTGGCTGCCTGGTTGAAATACGCCACAATCTCAGACTTGCCCTTGGGCGTCCGCGCCGCAGTGGTTGTTTCGGCTGTCGTATTGGTGGTTGCTGCGGTGGTTGATGCGGCGAAAGCGGAGGATTCGGGCGCCGAAGTCTCTGTGGGAGCCGTTGGTTCGGCGGTCGTGCCCGCTTGCGCTGTGCTTTCCGTCTGCGCAACAAAGCTTTGCGCCGCGGCAGGGGCTGCTTCCGCGGTGGTCTCAAGCCCGGCCTGCCGGTGGTTCCTGCGCAGCACGCCGCTTGCGCCAAAGGCCACGGCAACCAGCAGCACAATCCCCAGCACCAGCAATCTCTTCCAATGACGGTCTTTTTTCATGATTCGCCAGCCTCCTTTCCCTTGCCATCCCAGTATACTAAAAATAATCTGATTCGTCAAGGAAAATTCTTGAAAAACCGAAAAAATTCCATACCGCAGAGCGCGCCGCCGCAGAAGCCCCGCAAGCTCTATATTTCCAGCGTGCCGTCGAACACCTTGACGCAGTCGCCGCTGAGGTAGGCTGTTTCGCCCACATATTTTACCCAGAGATCGCCGCCGGGCAATTGCACGCGCACGTCTTGCCCCTTAGGGCAAAAGCCGTTTTCTACGGCGGCCACAACCGCCGCGCAAGCGCCCGTGCCGCAGGCCATCGTTTCGCCGGAACCGCGCTCCCAGACGCGCAGGGCAATCGTGTGCCGATCGATCACCTGCGCAAAACTCACGTTCACCCGCTCGGGGAACAGCTCCGTATCGTGCTCCAGCAGCGGGCCAATGCGTTCCACATCCACGCCGTCGGGGTTATGATCAAAGAAAAGCACGCAGTGCGGGTTGCCCATCGAAACGCAGGTGATGCGGAAGCTTTGCCCGCCTGAGCGCACCGGCATGTTGACAATTTTTTCTCCCGGGAGATTCACCGGCAGCGCAGCGGGATGGAATTCCACCGCGCCCATGTCGACCGAAACGCTGTGCACCTTGCCCTCTTTGGTGTGCAGGCGCAGATGCTTCACGCCGCCGCGCGTCTCGATGGTCATTTCTTTTTTGGGCGCCAGATCGTTGTCGAACAGATACTTTGCCACGCAACGGATGCCATTGCCGCACATAAGCCCTTCGCTGCCGTCGAGGTTAAACATGCGCATCTGCGCGTCGGCGCAGTCGCTGGGGGCAATCAGAATCACGCCGTCGCCGCCTACGCCATAGTGCCGGTCGCTCAGGGCGATAGCCAAAGATTCCGGGCTTTCCACCATCTGTTTAAAGCAATTGAAATAGATATAGTCGTTGCCGCAGCTTTGCATTTTGGTAAAGCTCAGGCGCTGCTTTTTGGTGCGCAGCCGGGTGATGTTGACCAGCTCCGTGTTGATTTCGCTGTAGCGCGAGCGCAGGCTGTCCGCCAGGGCGTTGGCGGTATCGATCGAAGTCAGGCAGGGAATGCCCAGCCGCGTGCTCAGCGTGCGGATCTTGACGCTGTCGCGCATGGGGTCGCGGCCCTTGGCGGAGGTGGAAATCACATATTGCACCGCGCCGCTTTCAATCAGGGCGGCGGTATTGTTCTCTCCCTCGTGGATTTTCGCGACAGAAGTCACCTCAAGCCCCGCGCCGCGCAACACCTCCGCGTTGCCCTCGGTGGCGTAGAGCCGGAACCCCAGGAGGGAAAACTTTTTGGCCAGGTCGGGGATTTCGGGTTTATCCTGCTTGCGCACGGTGATCAGCACGCCGCCGCTGCGCGACATAGAAAAGCCCGCGGCGGTCAGCCCTTTGAACAAAGCCTCTTCCAGGGTTTTTCCAATGCCCAGCGCCTCGCCCGTGGACTTCATCTCGGGGCCTAGCTGCGTATCCACGCCGTGGAGCTTCTCGAAAGAGAATACCGGCACTTTTACCGCGATATAGGGCGATGAGGGGTAAAGCCCTGTGCCGTAGCCCATGCTCTCGAGCGTTTCGCCGGTCATGGCGCGGGTGCAAAGCTCCACCACGGGCACGCCTGTGACTTTGCTGATATAGGGCACGGTGCGGCTGGCGCGCGGGTTCACTTCAATCACATAGAGCGCGCCGTGATAGATGATATACTGGATGTTCACAATGCCCTTGATGCCAAGTTCCAGCGAAATGCGTTTGGTCGCGCCGATGATCATCTCGATCATGTCGTCATCCACATGTACGGCGGGATAAACAGCGATGGAATCGCCCGAATGCACGCCGGTGCGCTCGATGTGTTCCATAATGCCGGGGATCAAAATCTCTTTGCCGTCGCAGATTGCGTCAACCTCAATTTCGGTGCCCATGAGATATTTATCCACCAAAACCGGGTTTTCCACGCCCCCGGCCAAAATGATTTCCATGAACTCGCACAGCTCATCGTCGCTGTTGGCAATGGACATATTCTGCCCGCCCAGAACATAACTGGGCCGCACCAGCACCGGGTAGCCCAGATCGTTGGCGGCGCGCAGGGCTTCTTCGGTGGTCATAACCGTCTGCCCCGCCGGGCGCTTTACCTGCACTTTTTCGAGCAGTTCGTCGAACAGCTCGCGATCCTCCGCGCGGTCAATCCCCTCGAAGTTGGTGCCCAGGATAGGGTAATGATTTTCGTGGAGAAATTTCGCAAGCTTGATGGCCGTCTGGCCGCCAAAGGCCGCAACCACGCCCACCGGCTGTTCCATTTTGAGGATCGCATCCACATCCTCGGGCGTGAGCGCTTCGAAATAGAGGCGATCGGCTGTGTCAAAATCCGTTGACACCGTCTCGGGGTTGTTGTTGATGATGATCGCCTCGTAACCCAGCTTTTGCAGCGAACGCACGCAATGCACGCTGGCATAGTCGAACTCAATCCCCTGCCCGATCCGGATAGGGCCGCTGCCCAGCACAACCACGCGCGGCTTGCGCGGTTCCTGCGCCCGCAGCCTGGCTTCCCGCGCTTCGTCTTCCCCTTCCGGAACGGAATAGAAATAAGGCGTTGCCGCGTCGAACTCGCCGGCGCAGGTATCCACCATGCGGAAAGCGGGCGCGGGGCAGCCGGGCAGCCCGTGGCCGCTCAGCTTTTTCAGCGCCGCGTCGGGGTATCCCAGGCGCTTGCCCTGCCGGTATTGATCGCCGCTCAGCTGTGTGTGTTCAATCTTGTGCTCGTAGGCCATCATACCGGCCAGCTTCGACAAAAAATAGCAGTCAATCATTGTCGCCTCGTGCAGCTGTTCCACAGAAACGCCGCGCCAGAGCAGCTCGCACAACTGGAACAGGCGCTCGTCGGTGCCTTCGGCCACAAATTGCAGCAGCTCCTGCGTCGTGTGCTTCGCCCAGCGGGGCACGCGCAGGGTATCGCGGGATATTTCCACGCCGCGCACCGCCTTCATCAAGGCGTTCTCAAAGCTGTCGCCCAGCGACATCACCTCGCCCGTGGCCTTCATCTGGGTGCCAAGTTTGCGGCTGGCAAAAATAAATTTGTCGAACGGCCACTTTGGGAACTTCAGCGCAATGTAATCCAGCACCGGCTCAAAGCAGGCCATGGTTTTGCCGGTCACGGCGTTGGGGATCTCGTCGAGCGTATATCCGATGGCGATCTTCGCCGCCACTTTGGCAATGGGGTACCCTGTGGCCTTGCTGGCCAGGGCAGAGGAACGCGACACGCGGGGGTTGACTTCGATCACGGCATATTCGTATGTGGTTGGGTGCAGCGCAAACTGCACGTTGCAGCCGCCTTCCACCCCCAGGGCCGTGATGATATCCAGCGCCGCCGAGCGCAGCATCTGGTATTCTTTGTCGGCCAGTGTGAGCGTTGGCGCAACCACAATGCTGTCGCCCGTGTGGATCCCCACCGGGTCAAAGTTTTCCATCGAACAAACGGTGATCACATTGCCCGCCCCGTCGCGCATGACCTCGTATTCGATTTCTTTCCAGCCCGCCACGCTTTTTTCGATGAGCGCCTGATGGATGGGGCTTTGGCGCAGGCCGCCGGAACAGATCTCGCGCAGTTCGGAATCGCTGCCGCAAAAACCGCCGCCGCTGCCGCCAAGGGTAAACGCGGGGCGAACAATGACGGGATACCCAATTTCGCCGGCAAAGCGAACGGCCATCTCCACATCATGCACCACCAGCGAGGGAATCACCGGCTGGCCAATCTCCAGCATCGTGTCTTTGAACATCTGGCGGTCTTCCGCCCGGTCGATGGTGTCGGGCCGCGCGCCAAGCAGCCGGACATGGTGCCGGGCAAGAAAGCCCTCTTTTGCCAGCTGCATGGCCAATGTCAGGCCCGTCTGCCCGCCCAGCGTTGGCAAAATGCTGTCGGGGGATTCCTTCAGAATCACGCGCTTGACGGTTTCCACCGTCAGCGGCTCAATATAAATTTTATCGGCCATGTGCTGGTCGGTCATGATCGTGGCCGGATTCGAGTTGATGAGCACAATTTCAAGCCCTTCTTCGCGCAGCGCGCGGCAAGCCTGCGTGCCCGCGTAGTCGAACTCGGCGGCCTGCCCGATGACGATCGGCCCGGAGCCAATCACCAACACCTTCTGGATGCCTTCTTTCAACGGCATTGCGCATCTCTCCTTTCGTCCATCAAAGCCACGAACCGATCAAACAAGAACTCCGTATCTTTTGGCCCGCCGCAAGCTTCCGGATGAAACTGCACGCTGAAGCCCCGGAAGCCACTGTAATCAAGGCCTTCGCAGGTGCCGTCGTTGGCGTTGAGGTAACGCGGGCTGGCGTTCCCGGGGAGCTGATCGCCCAGCTGCACAGCATAGCCATGGTTTTGGCTTGTGATATACGTGCGGCCCGTCAAAAGATCCCGCACCGGATGGTTCCCACCGCGGTGGCCGTATTTCAGCTTCGCTGTGCCGCCGCCGTTGGCCAGAGCAAGCAGCTGGTGCCCCAGGCAAATGCCAAATATCGCAATATCCTGCGCAAGCAGCTTGCGGATTTCCGCTATGATATCCTGATTTTCTTCCGGATCGCCCGGGCCGTTCGAAAGCAGAATCCCGTCGGGGCGCTCGGCCATGATCCGCTCCGCCGTCCATTCCGCGGGGATCACCGTCACATCGCAGCCCCTGTCGTTCAGCCGCCGCACGCTGCTGTCTTTCACGCCAAAGTCCCAGAGCAGCACTTTGCGCTTCGGCGATTCAACCGGATACCGCGCCGGCTCGCCAACGCTGACGCGCCGCACCGCGCAGCCAATGCGAAAGGAATGCAGCTCGTCCAACAATTGCTCCTTGTTTTTGGCGAACGGTTCCTCGTCCACCAGCGCGCCGCGCAAAACGCCCGCCGTGCGGATCAATTTTGTCAGCGCCCGGGTGTCGATTCCGCACAGGCCGGGAATGCCATATTGGCGCAAAAAGCCGTCCAGCGTTCCGCCGCAGGCAAAATGCGAAGGCGCCTGGCATTGCTCCTTCACAATGTAGCCCTTCACAAAGGGGCGGCGGCTCTCAAAATCCGCCGGATTCACGCCATAATTGCCCATGAGCGGGAATGTTTGCGTCACAATTTGCCCCTCATAACTGGGGTCGGTCAGCGTTTCGGTGTAGCCGGTCATGTTCGTGGTGAACACCACCTCGCCAATGCATCCGCCCTGCGCCCCGAAGGCCTGCCCCTCAAAAACCCTGCCGTTTTCCAGCAGAAGATATCGCCTGTCCATGGCCTGCGCTCCTTTCGTCTCCCATTCAAAATATTATACAACAGATTACGGGAATTGTCAAATCAAGAATCTTTGAACAGAAAAAAACCTCCCGAAATTTCGGGAGGAAAAAACTATTCCGCCGTGTAAATACTGACTTTCTTGCGATCCCTGCCAAGGCGTTCAAAGCGCACAATGCCGTCGGCTGTGGCAAACAGCGTGTCATCCTTGCCCCTGCCAACATTGGTGCCCGGATGGATTTTCGTTCCGCGCTGGCGCACTAAAATGTTGCCCGCGAGAACAAACTGCCCGTCGCCGCGCTTTGCGCCCAGCCGCTTAGAGGCGGAATCGCGCCCGTTGCGGGTGGAGCCCATTCCCTTTTTATGTGCCATAAAAGAATCATCCTTTCCTTCGTTAAATCAGGCGTTGATGGCCGTAATTTCCACCTTTGTATACGGCTGGCGATGGCCCATCTTGCGCTTTTCGCCCTTCTTGGGTTTGTAGGTGAAAACCGTGATTTTGCGGGCCTTGCCGTTCTTTAGCACCCGCGCGCTGACGCTTGCGCCTTCCACATACGGCGCGCCGATCGTGATACCCTCTTCCGTTCCGATGGCGAACACTTGGTCGAAGACTACTTCGCCGTCTTCTTCCGCGCCGAGTTTTTCGATAAACAGCGTTTGGCCCACCTCGGCTTTATACTGCTTACCGCCGGTTGCGATGATTGCGTACATGCCTTGCCCTCTCTTTATTCAAGTCTCGCTGCCAACGGGCGGAGATTGCTCTCGCTTAGAGGCCCGGAGCACGCGGCTCATAACAGTATAGCAGATCATGGCGCGCTTGTCAAGAAAAATTTTTGGCGGTGCAACATTTTTTCACATACCCGCAAAGAACCCCCGACGCTGAGCGCCGGGGGTTTTCTGGTGGATTCAGTTTGCCTTCAGCTCAAGCCCGGGGGCGCTCAGGCAAAACAGCGCCCCGTCGGCGCCTAGGCGGGCGGTGTAGGGCTGCCCGTTGGCCGTGCCCTTGCGCTCCCAGCCGCCGCCGGCCAGGCGGTGCAGGCTCTTTTTGGGCGCGGGCTGCGCCAGCTGCGCAAGCGCCTGCCCCAGCAGCGCCGCCGCGCCGCCCTGCGGCAAATCTCCGGCGGGCAGGTTCGCCCGCATGCCGCCATAATCCAGGGTAACGGCCTCGCCTTCCAGCCGCAAAACAAAACCCGCAAGCGGCGCGGGCGACGAAAACTCCAGCCGCAGAACACCGGGGCGCTCCTGAATCAGCGCGGCTTGCTGCGCGCTCTCCCCTGCCCCCAAAGTCAGCCGCGCCGTAAACGACTGCGGCGGCGGAGGCGGCGGCGTGCCCGCGCAGGCCGAAAGGCCAACGACAAGCGCCATACAGGCGGCAATTGCTGCAATGCGTTTCATAGGCAACTCTCTCAAATCCTCTTTAGCTCTTCGATACAGTCCACGGCTGTCATTCCTCTGGCGGAATATCTCTCGGCGGCGCGGGCGGCGGCAAGGGAGTGCAAATATACCCCGCAAAGCGCGGCAGCGCGGGCAGGCAGCCCCTGCGCAAGGAAGGCGGCAATGATCCCCGCAAGCAAATCGCCGCTGCCGCCCTTGGCAAGGCCGGAATTGGGCGGGAACGGCAGCGCGGCGGGCGGCTGCCCGGGCGCGGCAACGATGGTCTGCGCGCCTTTGAGCACCAAAACCAGCTGGTATTGTTCCGCGAACCGGCAGGCGGTCTCCGCGCGGTTTCGCTCCACCTCTTCTGCGGTGCTCCGGCAAAGCCTTGCCATCTCTCCCGGGTGCGGGGTCAAAACCAGCGTCCGGCAGGCACGGCGCTTCAGGATATCTATATGCGCGGCGGCGGCGTTTATGCCATCGGCATCCAGGATCGTTGGCAAGGCGGCCTCGCCGAGCAGCGATTCCACAACCGCTTTCGTGTCTGCGTTCAGGCCCAGGCCGCAGCCGAGCAGCAGGGCGGTTTTGCCGGGCAGGGCCGCGCGCAGGGGCGGCAGGGCCGAAACGTGCAGCGTGCCTTGCCGGTTGCCGGGCAGGGGCAGCAGCGGCGTAACGGCAAGCTTCGCGGCAACCGGCCCGTAGGCCGCGCGCGGGAAAGCCGCCGTCACCAGCCCCGCGCCGCCATGCACCGCGCCCAACGCCGCCAACACGGCCGCGCCCTGGTAGCGTTCGCTGCCGCAGACGCTCAGCACATGCCCAAACGTTCCTTTGTTGCCCCGCGGATCGCGCGCCGGAAGCAGTAATTTAATGTCATTTTCTGTTACAACGGTTACAGATTGCATAGATATCTCCTCCGTTATTTACAATGTTGAGAAGAAAGGATACAGTTGTGTTACAAAGCTTGACGAAACCGTCAGATTCTGTTATAATAACAACAAGCAAACTCGAGCGCTTTAGACAAAACTTTGGCAATTAGGAGTGGCTTCTATGAAAAAAGACTTTCTTGCGCTTTCCAATTATTCCAAGGAGGAGATTCTGTCGTTATTGGCGCTGGCGGCGGAGCTCAAGGAACAAAAGCGCCGGCGGGAACCGCATCCCCTGTTGGCGGGCAAAACCCTGGGTATGATTTTCGAAAAATCCAGCACCCGCACGCGCGTCTCTTTTGAGGTCGGAATGTATGACCTGGGCGGCTCGGCGCTGTTCTTGAGCGGCAGCGATCTTCAGCTGGGCCGCGGCGAACCGCTGGAAGACACGGCGCGGGTGCTGTCGCGCTATCTGGATGGGATTATGATCCGCACATTCGCGCAGGAAAAAGTGGAAACCCTGGCGAAGTGGAGTTCCATCCCGGTCATCAACGGCCTGACGGATTACTCGCATCCGTGCCAAATCATCGCCGACCTGCTGACCATTCAGGAGCACAAGGGCCGCCTGGCCGGCCAGACGCTGTGCTATATCGGCGACGGCAATAATGTTGCAAACTCGCTGATTGTTGGCGCAATCAAAACCGGCATGGATGTGCGCGTCGCGTGCCCCGCCAGCCACCAGCCCGACGCCGAAATCATGGCTTGGGCAAAAAAGAACGGCGTGTTTGAGTGCGGCGAAAACGTGCTCGAAATGGCCGAAGGGGCCGATGTGCTCTATACCGACGTCTGGGCCAGCATGGGGCAGGAAGCGGAAGCCGCCGCGCGGCGCAAAATATTTGCCGGCTACCAAATCAACGCGCGGGTGCTGGATGCGGCGATGCGCGACGCGATTGTTCTGCACGATCTGCCGGCCCACAAAGGCGAAGAGATCACCGTCGAAGCCTTTGAGGCCAACGCGGGCACCATCTTCGACGAAGCCGAAAATCGCCTGCACGCCCACAAGGCCATCATGGTGCACCTGATGCGATAACCGCAACCCCCTGTTCGCCGAATGTTGGTTCGCCGCCATTCGGCGTTCTTATATTTTGGCGCTCTGCCGCGTTAGATTTTTCATCCACTTCCATCGGCACAGGCGCGCAAGGCTGAAGCTGAATTTGAGGATTTCTTCCACGTAAAGCAGAAAAAGCACCGGCATCGGCGGCCAGCCCAGCGCGAACGCCGCGATTGCCCCCGCAGGGAGCGAGAGCAGCCACATAAAGCCCACATCTAAGAATGCGGCGGCCTTTGTGTCGCCGCCCGCGCGCAGCACCCCCACCACAATGATGCAGTTGAGCGAGTTGAACGGCAGCAAAAGGCCCAGCAGAAGCATCATCTGTTTGGTCAGCGCCACGGCGGCGGGCGTCAGCCGGAAAATGCCCCAGCCAACGGCTGCGCCAACAAAAAAGGCGCGCGCGCTCAGCTGCAAGCCCGCGCAGAAAAAACCAACCAGCGCCGCAACGATCAAATAAAGCTTGCACTCGCGCTTTGCGGCGGCAAATTCGCCGCGGCCAATGCGCTGCCCCACCGATACGGCGGAAGCGCTGGCCAGGCCGATAATCCCAACGTTGAGCACGCTCTGAATGCTCAGCGCAACGCTTGCCGAAGCCAGCGCCACGGTGCTGATATGCCCGAGCACGGCCAGGTGCAGGCTGTCGCCAACGCCCCAAAGCACTTCGTTGAGCACAACAGCGCCGCTGTGGCGCAAAAAATCGCCAAGCAGCGCGCGGTCAAGCCGGAACAGATCGCGCGGGCGGATGGGCAGCGTATGCCGGAAGCGCACCGCGTAAACCAGCACCACAAGCAGCTCCGCCAGGCGCGAAAGCAGCGTGCCCAGCGCCGCGCCATTCACCCCCAGGCGCGGCGCGCCGAACAGCCCGAAGATAAACACCGCGTTCAGCGTGGTGTTCAAAAAAAACGCCATAACCTGCACGGCGAGGTTCAGCGAGGTTTTTTCTATCGCCCGCAAAAAATTGGCGTAAGCGGCGGAAACGCCCATGGTAACATAGGTCACGGCAACAATGCGCAGGTAGCCAACGCCGATTTTGATCACTTCCGGATCGCCGGAAAAAATGCGGAGAATGGGCTGTGGGATCAAAAGCGCGGCCGCGCCGAACGCCAGCCCCGCCGTAACTGTAATGCGCAGCACAATGGCCGCGATGCGGCTCACCGCCGCCAAATCGCGTTTTCCATAATATTGCGCGGCCAGCACCGTGCCGCCCGAGACCACGCCGAACTCCAGCAGTTCGAAGATGAACAAAAAGCGGTTGGCGGCGGAAACCGCAGCCACGGCAGCGTCGCCCAAAGCGCCGACCATGAACATATCGGCCAGGCCAACGGCGTTGGTAAAGATATGCGCCGCGGCCACAGGCAGCGCAATGCGCAGCAGAGGGCGGAGGAATTCGTTGTCTTTCCGGATCGATGGTTGGGGCATGTTGGCTCCTTATCCGTTTACAGCCTGCTGATATGCCGCAGCTTTTTGCGCCAGCGCCTGCGGTAAAGCGTAATAAAACTGGAAAGAATCATATAGTCATAAAGCCAGAACGAAAGATTGGCCATGGCCAGCAAAATCCCTTTCGCGTATTTCCCAAAGGTTTCGCCAAAGTCGTCGAGCGCCACGCCGAACAGCTTTGTGCCCAGCCAATACGCAAAGATTGCGGTGGCGTTAAAAACGGCGAACTTCAGCGGCCATTCCAGCCAGGGGGGCAATTTTTCTTCCAGGAACGATTTTAGCACGGGATAATAGCCAAAAAACGCGGCGTAAAAGAGCGCTGCGCTTTTTTCGGGCAAAAGCAGCAGGCAAAGCGCCGCCGCCGCCGCGTAGACCGCCAGCGCCCAGGGGCGGCCCGCCTCCAGCACCAGCAGCAGCGCGGGCAGGCCCGCTATCGCGGGCAGGGCATATTCCATGGAAGGGACGAACGAGCCGATCCACATCAGCGCCAAAGTCAGCCCCGCAAACACGCCGCACAGCGCCAGCCGCTTGATTTTTGTATTCATGGGCAGCTCCTGGAAAGTTGATGGGTAAAGTATAGCAGTTTTGCCCAAAAAATGCAAGGCTTTTTTGCGCGGCGGCCCCGCAGGAGAAAAACGGCAACTTATGCCGGAAAAAATTCCTATCTTTTACGAAAAAAAGGCTTGCTTTTTTGTGATAAATATATTACAATAGGAGGTACAAAAAAGAGTAAGGAGTGTTCGCATGAAAAAAACCCTGCTGGCGATTCTGGCGCTGTTGCTTATCGCGGCAACGGCAATCGGCTTTTCCGCCTGTAACAAAACAACGGAAGACATAGCCACAACAACCCCAACAACGGTTGATACCACAGAAGCGGAGTCCACCACGGAAGTCACCGAGCCGTCCCTTGAGCAAAGCACGGAAGAGGCGACTTTAACCGAAGAAGTAACCAGCGAAGTGCCCGCCAACGCAACAGAGGCCACCACGGGCGCAACCGAAGCCACAAAAGCAACCGAAACAACAAAAGCACCCGAAACAACAACCGCGCCCCCCGCCGACCCCTTCGCGCCGCCAGAAAACCTGGGCAGCCTTTCCAAGGCCGATCTGCTGGCCTACTTCAATAAAGCGGCCAACCGCGTCCGCAAAGAAAAGCCGGGCTTCAAAAAAGACGCCAAGCTGAAGATCGACAAAATCTCGCTCAGCGGCTTTGCCGCCATTGCCAACCCCATCATTGAGCCGGTCAAAAACAAGCTCATGCCCGGCGACTGGGAATACGAGACCATTGCCAAGGGCAGCAGCAACAGCGGCAAGTTTCTTTCAGAAAACGCGAACGCCTCCGACCTGAAGGCAAGCGACCTGACCACCATTTCCGCAACAAAGAACGGCGCAAACTGGGTCATCAGCCTGAAGGTGATCACAGAAAACAACCCAACAAAGGGCACCACCAGCGCCAACTCCCGCGTCAACTGCATTGCCACCCCCGAAGAAGTGCTCCGAGACATTACGGATCTCAGCGACGCCATCAGCGCGGACGTCAATAAGGCCACGCTCACGTATCACGATGGCTACGCCACGATTACCGTCAACCCGAAGGGGCAAGTGATCGAGAGCGAAAGCGGCTTCTTTGTGAACGCGCTGGCCAACGACGTAAAGATTGGGCCAATCAAAACCAACGTGACCGCCCCGCAGAGCACCGTGATCAAGTGCCACGATTTCATCTGGTAATCTCTCCTTTTGGCAATACAAAGCGCCCGGCAAAGCAGTTTGCCGGGCGTTGTTTGTTCTGTTGGGGGAGCGTTACTTCCAATCCTTCAATTCTTCCGGATGGGCAAAAATATGATCCAGGCGCTGCATGAAGGGAACAATATCGCCGTAATCCAGCGCGCGGTGATCGAACAGAAGGCTGATGGGAATAAATTTGCGGGGAACAACCTCCTTCGCGCCGTCGCCCGCCGTCACCACGCCGGGGCGTTCCGTCACCGAACCCAGGCCAACCACGCAAATCTGCGGCGGAATGATCTCCAGCAAAGCGGGCGGAGCATAAGAGCCGCGGTAAACGGAACCCAGGTTCGACACCGTGATGGAGCCCTGTTCAATGTCGCGCTTGGTCAGGCGATCGGTTGCCGGAATCGCAAAGTAATCCTTCCTGGCCTGCCCCGAAAGGCGGCTCATCTTGCCCTTGCCAAACGCGTTGCCGAGCAGCCTCTGGGCAATGATATCGACCCGGCCCTTTTTGAGCAGGCGAATGGTGTTCTCGAACGCGGCCTCAAACATGGCCGTTTCGAAGTCGGTGTTTTCCATGCGGCGGCGCACATCTTCGATGTAATCGGAAATCTGCCACAGGCTCATGCGCTCGCAGTTGTGGATATTGATGGTCATCATGCCGCCCACGGGCAGGCTCATGGGCACCGAGATATTGATGCTCTCGTGCTGTTCAATGCGGCCGTTGGCCGACTTGCGCCGAAAGTAGATGTGCCCGTTCATAACAGGCGCCGCAAGAATGCCCTGCGTAACAACGTAAAGCATCAGGGTGTTGGCTGTGACGCGGCTCCACTTTGGATCGGTCTTGCGCAGCTGCTGATACATCTCCCAAAAGTCGGTGACGTCCGGTTCATAGTTGGTGCCGGCGTGGGGGATGGTTTCCCACGACTCCGTTGTCATGTTGGCCACAATTTTGCGCTGAAGGCCAAAGTGCTCGACACTGCGGATTTTCTTGTGATCAGGCATAGAGGTACCTTTCCTTTTCTATGTTGAATTTTCTATGTTGAATTCTTTGGATAGGAATAAAACCCAGTATATCATAAAAAAAAGTACTTGACAAGTGAATTTTATTGGGTTATAATATGTATAATCAAATAAGGAAACCGATGACGCGGGAATACGGGTGCGCGCGTGCACGCGCAGAGAGCCGGGGTTGCTGGGAGCCTGGCCGGACGCAGCACGCATCTATGGGCCGCCGAGGGCGCGCATGAACGGCAAACGCTCCGCTGAGTAATGCGCGACGTAGAGGCATACGTCAGTTGCCGGGAATATGATGGTATTCCGCTAAGCGGGGGGAGCGCTCCCCAACCAGGGTGGCACCGCGGTCGCTGATCGTCCCTGACAGAAGGTTATTATGCCTTTTGTTGGGGCGTTTTTGCGTTATCTGATTATTATACGCAAGCGCACGGAAAAGGTTGCGGAAAAACTTGCAAATTTTGCGGCAAACCGGCCCTGCCGTTTTGCCAATCACAGGAGGAAAACAAATGATTCGAGAAGCCATCAGCCGAGCCGCCGCGCGGCAAAACCTGGATTACGAAACCGCCGAAGCCGTCATGCACGAGATCATGAACGGCCAGGCCACCGAAATTCAAATGGCAGCGTACCTTGCCGCCATGAGCTGCAAAGGAGAAACCATCGACGAAATCACCGGTTCCGCAGCCGGCATGCGCAAGCACTGCGTGCGCCTGCTGCACGACATGGAAGCGCTGGAGATTGTGGGTACCGGCGGCGACCACGCGCATTCGTTCAACATTTCAACCACATCTTCCCTGGTGATTTCCGCCGCCGGCATCCCCGTCGCCAAGCACGGCAACCGCGCCGCCAGCAGTAAGTCGGGCGCGGCCGACGTCCTCGAAGCGCTGGGGGTGGATATCAACATTCCGCCGGAACGCAGCCTTGCGCTGCTGCGGGAAATCAACCTCTGTTTCCTTTTTGCGCAAAATTATCACATCGCAATGAAATACGTCGCCCCCGTGCGGCGGGAGCTGGGGATTCGAACCATTTTCAATATACTCGGGCCGCTGGTTAACCCCGCCGGCGCAAAAATGCAGCTGCTGGGCGTCTACGAGCGCGATCTGGTGGAGCCGATGGCGCGTGTGCTGCGCAATCTGGGCGTGATGGACGCAATGGTGGTCTTCGGGCAGGATGGCTTGGACGAAATTTCGCTCAGCTCCCCCACCAGCGTCTGCGAGGTGCGCGGCGGATCGTTTCGTTCCTATGAGCTTACGCCGGAGCAATTCGGCATGCAACGCTGCGCGAAATCGGCGCTGGAAGGCGGCACGCCGCAAGAAAACGCGGCCATCACCCGGGCGATTTTAAGCGGCGAGCCGGGTCCAAAGCGCGACGCGGTTGTGCTCAATTCGGCCGCGGCAATCCACATCGCAAAGCCGGAACTTGCGCTGGAACAGGCCATCGCGCTGGCGCGGGAACTGATTGACACGGGCAAAGCGATGCAACAGCTGGAGCGGTTCATCGCGCTGTCGAACGAATAGGGGGAACGGATGCATCTAACGCAGTACTACACGGAACTTTACGACGAAGAAGCGCGGCTGCTGCCCGCTGCCGGGCAGGTGGAATTCCTTACCACCATGCGCTATCTCGAACGCTATCTGCGCCCCAATCAGCACGTGCTCGAACTCGGCGCGGGCACGGGCCGGTATTCGCTGGCGCTGGCGCGCGCGGGGTATCGCGTAACCGCCCTGGAACTGGTGCAGCACAACATCGATGTGTTCCGGCATAAGCTCAGGCCAACGGATCATATGATACTGGAGCAGGGCAACGCGCTGGATTTATCGCGCTTTCGCGACGAAACGTTTGATGTGACATTATTGCTCGGGCCAATGTACCACTTGTATACCCGCGACGATCAGTCGCTGGCGCTGCGTGAAGCTTTGCGTGTCACAAAACCCGGCGGCCTGCTGTTCGCGGCGTATTGCATGGCGGACAGCTGCCTGTTGTACTCCGGCTTTTTAAGGGGGCAAGTTGACGCTTTTTTGGCCGAAGGCAAACTGCGCCCAGAGGGTTGGCGCTGCCTTTCGCAGCCAAAAGATATCTTTCAGCTTTACCGCCGCGAAGACATTGAGGCCCTGACCGCTCCCCTGCCCTGCGAACGGCTGCACTATGTGGCCGCCGACGGCCTGAGCCGTTTCATGCGCGAAGCCCTGGATCAGATGCCGCCCGAGCGCTTTGCGCTCTTTTTGGAGTACCACTGGTGGCTGTGCGAGCGCCCCGGCTTCGCCGACGCGACCGAACACAGCCTGGATATCCTGCGAAAATGGGAGGGCGCAAAATGATTTTAGACGATATTGCCAACCGCACGGCGCAGCGCCTGGAAGCGCAAAAACGCGCCTTGCCGCAGGCCGAACTGCGGCGCGCCGCAGAAGCTATGCCGCCGGCGCCGTCGTTTCGCCAGGCGCTGAAAGCACCGGGGCTTTCTATCATCAGCGAAGTAAAGCGCGCGTCGCCCTCCAAAGGGATGATCGCCGAAGCGTTCCCGTATCTGGAAATCGCGCGAACGTATGAACAGGCCGGGGCCGCCGCCATCTCGGTGCTGACCGAACCGGAGTTTTTTCTGGGCAGCAACCAATATTTAGAAGAAATTGCGCGGCAGGTCCGCATCCCCTGTCTGCGGAAAGACTTCACCATCGATCCCTACCAAATTTATCAGGCAAAAGCGCTGGGGGCGGCGTCCGTATTGCTGATTTGCGCGCTGCTCCGCCGCGACGCGCTGTCTGACTTCATCGCTTTGGCAAGCCAGCTCGGAATGGCTTCGCTGGTGGAAGCGCACGACGAGAGCGAACTTACGATGGCGCTGGAAGCGGGGGCGCAAATTGTGGGCGTAAACAACCGGGATCTGCGCACGTTTCGGGTGGACTTTGGCACATGTCTGCGGCTGCGGCCGCTCGTGCCGCCGGAGATCGTTTTTGTGGCCGAAAGCGGCATTGCCGCGCCGGAAGACGCCCGGCGGCTGCAAGAAGCCGGGGTCGACGCCGCGTTAATCGGCGAAACGCTCATGCGCGCAAGCGATAAAGCGGCCATGATTCGGCTTTTGCGGGGTGACCTATGATAAAACTAAAAATATGCGGTTTGCGCCGCGCCGCTGATGTGGATTATGTCAACGAGGCAAAGGCGGATTATGCCGGGTTTGTTTTTGCGGAAGAAAGCCGGCGCTTCATCAACCCGGCCCAGGCGGCGCTGCTGCGCGCGCGCCTGGCCAAAGGCATTGCCCCCGTCGGGGTGTTCGTCAACGCGCCGGCCGAAAGCATTGTCTCGCTTTATCAAAGCGGCGTGATAGCGATCGCCCAACTGCATGGCGAAGAAGACGAAGCCTACATCGCCGCGCTGAAAGAGCAATGCGATATCCCGGTGATTCAAGTGTTTCGCATGCGCGCAACAACAGAAATCACCCCCACCCGCGCCGATTATATTTTGCTCGACAGCGGCTCGGGCAGCGGCCAACCCTTTGACTGGTCACGGATCAACCGGTCGGCGGTTCCGGAAAAGCCGTGGTTTTTGGCCGGGGGAATCGGTTTGTCCAATATCGAAAAGGCGCTGGCGCTGGCGCCCTATGCCATTGACGTAAGTTCAGGCGCGGAACGCAACGGCTGGAAGGATCGCGCCGCCATCATAGAATTAGCAAAGAAAGTGAGGAATTTGGGATGAGTGCAGGACGGTTCGGCGAATACGGGGGGCAATATATCCCCGAAACGCTGATGAACGAAATCCATGCCCTGGAACAGGCATACGCGCACTACAAGGATGACCCCGCGTTCGTTGCGGAACTGGACGGGCTGCTGAAGGAATACGCGGGCAGGCCATCGCTGCTTTATGACGCAAAAAAGCTGACGGCCGCGCTGGGCGGCGCGCGGGTATATTTGAAGCGGGAGGATCTGAACCACACCGGTTCGCACAAAATCAACAACGTGCTGGGGCAGGCGCTGCTGGCCCGCCGCATGGGCAAAACCCGCGTGATTGCCGAAACCGGCGCCGGGCAGCATGGCGTTGCCACAGCCACGGCGGCGGCGCTGCTGGGCCTGGAATGCGAAATCTTCATGGGGCGCGAGGACACCGAACGGCAGGCGCTAAACGTTTACCGCATGGAACTGTTGGGGGCAAAAGTGCACCCGGTGACATCCGGCACGATGACGCTCAAAGACGCGGTCAACGAAACCATGCGCGAATGGGTCAGCCGCACCGCCGACACCCACTATGTGCTCGGTTCTGTCATGGGCCCGCACCCCTTCCCCACCATCGTGCGGGATTTTCAGAGCGTCATCAGCCGCGAAGCGCGCGCGCAAATCTTAGAGCGCGAGGGCAAACTGCCCGCCGCCGTTATCGCCTGCGTGGGCGGCGGCAGCAACGCAATGGGCATGTTTTATCACTTTATACCGGACAAGCAGGTGCGGCTCATCGGCTGCGAAGCCGCGGGCAAGGGCGTGGACACGCAACTGCACGCGGCCACCATCGCGCGGGGCGAAACCGGCGTTTTCCACGGGATGAAATCTCTTTTCTGCCAAAACAGCGAAGGGCAAATCGCCCCGGTATACTCCATTTCGGCGGGGCTTGATTACCCCGGCATCGGCCCGGAGCACGCGAACCTGCATGCCACAGGCCGCGCGGAATATGTGCCTGTGACCGACGACGAGGCCGTGGATGCGTTCGAGTTCCTGGCGCGCACGGAAGGGATTATCTGCGCGGTTGAAAGCGCCCACGCCGTTGCGCACGCCCGGAAAATTGTGCCTGCTATGTCGAGCAACGACAGCATTATCCTCTGCCTTTCCGGCCGGGGCGACAAAGATGTGGCCGCCATCGCGCGCTACAAGGGGAGGGAAATCCATGAGTAAAATCGCGAATGCGTTCGATCACGGCAAGGCCTTCATCGGCTTCGTTACAGGCGGCGATCCAACGCTGGAACTGAGCGAACAATATATCCTGGCAATGGCGCGGGCCGGGGCCGATCTGATTGAAATCGGCATCCCGTTCAGCGATCCAATCGCCGAAGGGGCAACGATTCAAGAAGCGAACCTGCGCGCGCTGCGGGCGGGCAGCACGGTTGAAAAAATATTTGGCCTGGCCGGGCGCGCGCGCGCGCAAATCCAAACGCCGCTGGTCTTCCTGACTTACCTCAACCCCGTCTATCGTTACGGCTACGAAGCCTTTTTTGCGCGCTGCGCCGCGGTTGGCGTGGACGGCATTATCATTCCGGATCTGCCCTTTGAGGAGCAGGGCGAACTGCGGGATATCTGCGCCGCGAACGGCGTGGATCTCATCTCGCTCATCGCGCCCACGTCGAAACAGCGCATTGCCGAAATTGCCCGCTGCGCGACCGGCTTTTTGTATGCGGTGAGTTCTATGGGCGTTACAGGCGTGCGCAGCGAACTCAACAGCGGCTTGCCCGGCATGATACAGCTGGCCAAGGCCACGGCAAAAATCCCCGTCGCGGTGGGGTTTGGCGTCTCCAGCCCGGCGCAGGCAAAAGCCATCGCGCAATATGCCGACGGCGTGATCGTGGGCAGCGCCATCGTCAAGCTCGTGGAGCAATATGGCGAAGCCGCCGAACCGCATATTGACCGGTATGTGCGCGAGATGAAGCAAGCGATCGGCTGAAGCGCGCCCTGCCCCCTGCGGATCACCGCAGAAGCGTCAGCCTGTCCAGCGAGCACCATGTGTTGATGCTTTGCAGCCGCCCGCACGGCACGCCGTTGATCACCATAAAGCGATCCAGCGTGAATACGCCGTTTTTTACCCATGGTTTGAGGTCGGGCCCGCCGGGATAATAATTGGCCGCCTCCGCTTTCAAGCGAACCTGGTCGCCCAGTCCAAAAACGCCGGAAAACGGCGCGCCCGGCGTTGCGGGGGCTGGGCGCGGCTGTTCCGGGTTCTCTTTCGTCGGCTGCGCGCCAAGTTTTTTCTGCACCCGCGCGCGGAAATCGTTCATCGTCAGGCCATAGCGCCTCAGCCAGTGGCCAATGTCCTCGTGGTGGCTGGCAATCCCTTTTTGGTGCCCTTCGCCGTGATCCACCACATCTTTGGCCGCAAGATAAAATTGCTTGCACAAATGCGCGCAAAGGTCGGTGGCCTCCTCATAGACCGCGCGAAAATACGTCTCGTTGCCCAGCCCGTCTTCGCAGCACTCAAAACCGATGTGCGTATCGTTCCCCGAACCGTTGAGGCCGCTGGCGCAATGCCAGCCGCGCATATTCCAGGGCAGCACCTGATAGGTGGCAACTGTGCCGTCGGCCAGTTTGCCAACAAACGCGTGGCAGCAAATCTGCCGGCCTTCGGGGCGCGGCTGGTTCCAGTGGTTCCCCGCGGGGTTCGCGCCCAGCCTGCCGTCGTCCGGCCCAACGTAGCGGCTGAGTTTTGGGTTGTTCGCGCCCGTGCTGTGCACCATGATCCCTTTCGGCGCCAACGGGCGCCCCGCCTGGTAGCATTCATTTTTTGTTAAGAGCAGCTGATACAGTTTCATCTCATGCACCCCCTCTTTTGCAATCCTGATTTCCTGTGGCAAACAAGCGTTCCAGATGCGGCAAAAATGGGCTATGCAAAGCGGCGGCCAGGGTTGTCCGGCCTTGCAGTTCAGTATATGGCCCGCTGCCGGGATGGGTGCAAACAACCAACCCCCTTGTCGCGCATGGCGGCAAGGGGGTTTGGCGCTTTTCTGTTAGAATACAATTTCTTCAAATTCATAGAGCCGCCGGGGGTTGCCGTCCGCGGTATGGATGGTAATCTTCGCGCCGCCCGGGCGCTTTGTTACCTGATAGCCCGCCGGGCGGGTGATATGATAATAGGTCGTGCCAAGGTACGCGCACCAGTTCACAGGCGGATGCAGGTGGCCGATAGAGACCAGGCCAACATTGCCGGCGGCGCGCATGGCGTCGTCGACGATATAATTGCCCTGAATCGCCCAGTTGTCGGGGAAATCTATCATGGCGTAGCCTTCGGCATACGCTTCGCCCCGGTTTTTCGCTTCGCTAAACGCGGGCGTGTTCATATGGAAAAAAACGCTCGCGCGGGCGTTGGGGGCCTGCTCCTTCAGCTCGGTCAGCTGCGCCAGCAGCCAATCGGCCTGGTCTTGCTTAAAGCTGTCGTAGGTCAGGTAGTGGGTTTCCGGGTCGCGCATGAGGGAATCCATAAAAATCAACTCGTGCACCACGTTGCCGTCCGCTTCCCGCAGGGGGATCGCGTACTGGGTCTCGCCGCTCAGCCCCGGCGGGTTGGAAAGGATGCAGTACGCATAATTTTCGGCAAGAAAGGCCGTCACATCGGCGGTGGAACCCAGATATTCGCCGTCGTTGTTGCCGGGCACATAGGCCCAGTATTGCCCGCGCAGCTCAAACATATCAGCCAAAGCGCAAAGCGCCGCGCGCTTGTTCACAAAGATTTTGCTGTTAAAGCCGTCGAGGATATCCCCTGCCGCCACAACCAAGTCGGGCTTGAGCCGATCCAGCTGCGCGGCAATCGCGTCGATGGTTTTCTCGTCCTTGCCCCGGCTGGTGATCAGGTGCGTGTCGTTGATTTGCAATATCGTAAAATCGCCGTCGCCGTTGACGTCCATCGAAGGCACGGCGCGGCCAACCGCCGCATCCGCCGCCGCCGCCCCTGTCAGATCCCCTTTGTGGAACGGCTTTTTAAAGTAGTTCCACGCGAACAGCCCGGCAAACGCCAGCAGCAGCGCCAGCGGCGGCAAAATCCATTTCCAGCGTTTTTTCATGCTTCTCAGCCTCCTTTCCCAACCGGATAAATCACAAACGAAAATTCCAGCGGGCAGATCAGATCGATTTTGTACTCATCCAGGGTTTCCGGGCCGCAGGAAGAACTGCCCGTGCCGCGCGTGTAGCCCTCTACCGTAAGAAAAACGCGGCCTTCGTCGTGCAGATCCTCCTGGTGCTTCGCCGCTGCAAGCAGCTCGGGCGAATACGTGTGGGCGGAAAAGCAGAGGCGGCGGCTGGGGTTGGCAATGCGCAGGCCGCGGCCCTCTTTGTCGGTGAGTTCCAGCCAGCGCACCTCGCAGTGCGTCCCGTTTTCCTGCGGGCGGAGATACGGTTCGTTCATCTCGGCCACATCGGCCTCAAATACGCCGAACAGAGCCTGCGCGCGGCAATCGGGCAAATTCTCGCGCTCGCCAAGGCCGCAGTAGCGAACCTGATCCCATTCGCGCGGCAAAACAAAGTGCAGGCCAAAACGCGAAATCTGGATGAGATCGGGTATGTCATCGTCATCCTTCAGCGCAAGTTGGCCGGTGATTTGATACGCCCCGCCGGGCAGCGGATCGCACGCCAGCCGCATGTCGAAGTGCTCCGGCTTCGCGCCGTCATACCAGCGCGTCCAGGCCCAAAGATCGTTGTCGAGCCAGGCGCGCTGCATGGTCAGCCGCGCGGTTTCTATCACCGGGGAAATGTCGCCCGCGCCGGGAACCACTTGCTCCGCGATGGCGCATTCCTGCAAGGCAATCTGCTCAAAGGCTTTTTCGCCGTAGCAAAATGTGATGTGATACTCCGCGCCGGGTTCCATCGAAGGCAGCAGCAGCTTCAGCTCCTGCGAACCCATGGCGGGCACGTTCAGCCCGGCAAAGCCCCGAACCAATCCCTGGCCGTTGCGCAGCAGCGTCCACTCCATCTGGCATTCCTCGGCGGCAAAACGGTTGGTGTTGCGGAACACAAAACTGTCGTCCCCGCTCCGGGCCGCCCGCAGCGGCCGATACACGTTCTTCATCTCGTAAGCGCCGGTGTGCGGCCGGCGATCGGGATAAAACAGGCCGTCCACACAAAAGTTGCTGTCGTGAATCCGCTCGCCGTGATCGCCGCCGTAAGTCCACCGCAGGCCCCGCGACTCCGGGGGCAAAAGTTCCTGCCGCTTCGCAACCGCCTCCTGATCAACGGCATGATCGGCCCATTCCCAAATGCAGCCGCCCATCAGGTTTTCGTACTGATAAAACGTCTGCCAGTATTCTTCCAGATTGCCGGGGCCAAAGCCCATGGCGTGGGCGTATTCGCACAAGAAAAACGGCTTGTTCTGGTACCATTCCTCGGCTTTGCCCTGCCCAATCTGCTGGCAGCGCAGAATGTCGGTGTACATCTCGGAATGCACGTCGTAGCCGTGCACGGGCGTGCGGCAAGCGCCCTCGTAATGCACGGGGATTTCCGGCTGCACGGCATGCAAAAAGGCATAGCAGGCGTCCTGGCAGTGCCAGCCGCCGGCCTCGTTGCCCAGCGACCACATGGTGACGCAGGCGTGCGCGCGATCGCGGAAGAGCATGCGCTTCACACGATCCAGATAGCGGGGGATCCACTTTTTGTCGTTCGATATCAGGTTGATCTCTTTATGGGTCACTTCCGCCCCGTGGGTTTCAATGTCCGCCTCGTCCACCACATAAAACCCCAACTCGTCGGCAAGCATCAGCAAATGCGGATCGGGGGGGTAATGCGACGTGCGAATGGCGTTGACGTTGAATTCCTTCATGAGCTTCAAATCGCGCTCGTAGTCTTCGTAGCTCATGCAGTAGCCCTTGGCCGGGTCGGTGTCGTGGTGGTTGACGCCCTTGAACTTGATGGCCTGCCCGTTGAACGTAAACACGCTGCCGCTGATGGCAGCGTCTTTGAACCCCAGGCGCAATTTTACCACCTGCTCCGGCTCGTTGGCGCGGCGCAGGGTGAGCCATGCGGTATAAAGCGCCGGCTGCTCAGCGTTCCACTCCGTTGGGCGCAGGTTTTCGAGCGAAAAGTTCAATCGCTCGCGCGCGGGCGCGGTGTAGGCCGCACCCTCCAGGCCTTCCACAAAAAAATCTAGGCTCCAGCCGTTGGTTTCCCCTAACACCTCCGCCGTGCCAATGATCCGGTATTCGCCTTCGGCGGTTTTCACCGGGCGGATCCAAAAATCGTTGAGGAACGTGCCCGGCAGTTCATAGAGCAGCACATCGCGGAAAATCCCGTTTTCGCGGAACATGTCCTGGCATTCCAGGAATGTGCCGGTGCTCCACTTGTGCACCACCACCAAAAGCTCGTTAAGCCCTTCGCGCACCACATTGCTCAGTTCAAACTCTGCCGTGTTGTGGGAGCCTTCGCTGTAACCAATATGGTAGCCGTTGCAGTAAACGTCCACGCACGAGCAGGCCCCCAAAAAGGCCACAATCACCGTCTTGCCCTCCGGCTCCTCCAGCGCAAAGCGCTTGCGATAAACCCCGGCGGGCACCACTTCGGGCAGCTCCGGCGGAATATTCTCGAACTCGTAGCGCGTATTGAGATACACCGGCGCTTCGTAGCCCGCGCGCTGCCAGGTGTGGGGCACCTGCACCTCGTCGAACCGCAATTCGGCGGGATCCAGTTCCTTTGGAATATCCCCCTGCGGAAAATAACAAAAATCCCAGGCGCCCGAAAGCACGCGCACCCAGTCGGATTCATAGCGCTGCCGCGCGTCCGGCGTCCCGCGCAGGGTTTCCTTTTCTTTATAGGGAATAAAATACGCCCGCGGGGCGCGCTTGTTCTGCTCATACATCTCGAATGAACGGTGGTTGCTGCGTTGAATACGATATGTCATAGCATCATCCTCTTTTCCTGGTTGTTATCTATCTGTGTGCTCCAATTTTGCGTAATTCGCCATGAGTTTCTTCGTGCCAACCCGATCAAACGCCACTTCCAGCAGCGTGTCGTTGCCCATGGGCTTTGTCGAAAGCACCATCCCCGGCCCAAAACTTGGGTGGTGCACAGCGTCGCCGGGAACAAAGCGTTCCGCCGCGGGAGGGGTCACTTCCGGCGCTGGCCGGGGCAGCGGTTCCGTTGCGCGGCGCGGCTGCCAGGGAACGCGCGTGGGCGGCGCGCGCCGCTCCTGCGCCTCCTGCAACCCCGCCTCGCGCAGAAAGCGCGACGGTGGGTTATATTGCGTCTGGGCATAGAGCATGCGGGTGCGGGTTGTGCTGAAACAAAGCCGCTCCTTCGCCCGGGTAATGCCAACATAGGCCAGCCGCCGCTCTTCTTCCAAATCTTCCTGTCCCCCGCTCATCAGCGTCTGGTAAGAAGGGAACACCCGCTCTTCCCAGGCCGGAAGAAACACGCACGGGAACTCAAGCCCTTTGGCCGCGTGCAGCGTCATCAAAACCACAGCGTCGCTTTGCGCGTTATATTGGTCAATGTCGCTGAGCAGCGCCACTTCCTCTAAAAAGCCCCAAAGGCTCGCCGCCTCCTCCTCTTCTTCGTAGCGCAGCAGGTTCGAAGCCAACTCCTGCAAGTCTTCGCGCCGCTCCTTGAGCGTCTCTGGATCCTGCTCCAGCGCCGCCGCGTAGCCGGTGCGCTGCAATGTCAGTTCCAGCAATTCCTTCAGGTTAAGTTGCTCCTGCGCTTCGCGCAGCCCGCGTATCATCTGCGCAAAGGCCGTCAGCTTCGCCGCCGCGCGGCTAAGCTCCGGGTAATCGCCCGCGTGCAGGGTCACTTCATAAAACGTGATCCCTTCGCGCGCGGCAATGTTGGAGCACAACTGCACCGTGGTTTCCCCAATGCCCCGCTTTGGCTCGTTGATAATCCGCCGCAGCCGCACTTCGTCCGCCGGGTTGGCAATCACAGTCAAATAAGCAATCGCGTCGCGGATCTGCTTGCGTTCATAGAACCGGCGTCCGCCGATGACCCGGTATGGCACCGCCGCGCGCACCAGTTGCTGCTCAATGGCGTTAGAAAGCGCACTGCTTCGGTAAAGCACCGCGTGATCGCCCCAGGCGGCGCCCTTCGCAACGTTTTGCTGAATCCGTTCGGCAATGAACCGCGCTTCGTCGCGCTCGTCGTCGCATATCTGCCAAAAAACCTCTTCCCCCGCCCCGTTGCCGGTCCAGAGTTCTTTGCCCTTGCGGCCCTCGTTGTTGGCAATCACCCGGTTGGCCGCATCCAGTATGTTCTGCGTGGAACGATAGTTTTGCTCCAGCCGCACCACGCGCGCCGCGGGATACTGCCGCTCAAACTGCAAAATATTTTCAATCGTGGCTCCCCTGAATTTATAGATGCTCTGGTCGTCGTCGCCCACCACGCACAAATTGCCGTGCCCCTGCGCCAAAATCGAAATGAGTTTTTCCTGCGCGTGGTTTGTGTCCTGGTACTCGTCCACCAAAAGGTAGCGAAAACGCCGCTGATACTGCGCGCGAATTTCGTGGTTCTGTTCCAGCATATGCACCGTATGAAAAATCATGTCATCAAAGTCCATCGCGTTGGCGCGCAGCAGCAGTTGCTGGTAGCGCTCGTAGGCCCGGGCAATCACGCGCTGTTTTTCTTCGTTGCCAAAAGCCTGGCAGTATTGCCCGGGCGTAATCAACTGATCCTTCGCTCGCCCAACGGCATACAAAATTTGCTTGTGCGGCATAAATTTCTCGTTGATATCCAATTGCCGCAGCGCCTCTTTCATAACGCGGCGGCTGTCTTCCGCGTCATAAATGGCGAAGTGGCTGTTAAAGCCGGGCAGGCCGCCGTCGTGCCGGCGCAGCAGTTTGCCGCAAACCGAATGGAATGTCCCGGCCCAAATGCCGTCCGCCTGCGCGCCCAGCATGGCCGCCAGGCGCTCTTTCATCTCGCTTGCCGCCTTGTTGGTGAAGGTGATCGCCAGCACGCTCCAGGGCGGCGGCGCCTGATAGGGCAGCAAGTCGAACACCTGATCCAGCGCGTCCCCGTCGCCTTGCGCCGCGCGCCGCAGCAGTTCGACATCTTCCGCGCGCAGCTCGTATGCGAACGCGTCGCTTTCGTATGCGCTGCCGTAGCGCAGCAGGCAGGCAACGCGGTTCACCAGCACCGTTGTTTTGCCCGAACCCGCCCCGGCCAGCACCAGCAGCGGCCCTTTTGCGCTGAACACCGCCTGGCGCTGCATGTCGTTCATCCGGCTGAACTCGCGCGCGATAATTTGCCTGCGGTATTCCAGGCAGGCGGCGAACTCCAGTTCGTTCATGCATTATCCTCTTGTTCAAAAAAATCTTCGCGCACCCGCGCCCCCAATCCCTGATTTCTGCCTCCTACTTCCTGCCTCCTGCCTCCTGATTCCTGCCTCCTCAAAGCCCCTGCCTCCTGCCTCCTGATCCCTGCCTCCTAAAGGCCCTGCCTCCTGATCCCTGTCTCCTCAAAGGCTAACCCGCCACGCCAGGCCATAATCCGCGGCGCTCAGCCCCTTGGGCATCTTCAGCGCCTGGTTGATATCGTAATCCATAATCACTTCGTTGTGGATCACCACCACGCGGTTGCTGATCCCCCGCGCCAGCAGCCCCACAGCATAATCGCCCATCTGCGTGGCAATCACGCGGTCGCGCGCCGTTGGCCGCCCGCCGCGCTGCACATAAGAAAGAATGTCGCAGCGCGCGTCGGCGCCTGTGGCGTCGCCCAGCGCCTTCGCCAGCGCCTCGGCCCCGCCAGGGTAGCGCGTCTTCCCGTTTTTGTCCTTCTTGCCCGTGATCCCTTCGGCTACGAAAATCAGGAAATAATTTTTCCCCGCCGCTTTCGCCTTTAATACCCGCGCCACCAGATCGCTCTCAAACCGCGCTTTCGTCTCGGCGTCCATCTCCCCTTCTTCGGGGAAGCGATAGCCGCCGTGCTCCATCAGCACAACAGCCGTCGCGCCGCAGGCAATGCCGCCATAAAGCGTTAAATCGCCCGCCTTGTTGCCCATGACCTCAATGATCATGCAGCGGTCGTGCGAACGCGCTGTGTCGGCAATGGCGTCCACCTGGTTCATAACGGTGTTCAGCGCTGTGTCGTACCCAATGGTATAATCCGTGCAGGCAATGTCGTTGTCGATGGTGCCGGGAAGGCAAACGCAGGGCAGCCCGTGATTGGTCAAATCCTGCGCGCCGCGGAACGAGCCGTCGCCGCCGATCACAATCAACCCGTCAATTTTGCCCGCGCAATTGGCAACGCACTGGTCAATCGCGGGCTGCCGCCGCGCCGAATCTTGAAACGGCATAAAGCGCGCCGTGCGCAAAATCGTGCCGCCCTGCGCGTGGATCGCGTCCACCTTATCCAGGGTTAGCTCGTCCCAATTGCCCTCATACAGGCCCCTGTAGCCCTGCTGAATGCCGTATAACGTGATGCCCTGCGCGCGCGCCGCAAAAACAGCCGCGCGCACCGCCGCGTTCATGCCGGGCGAGTCGCCGCCGGAAGTTAAGATGCCAATGTGTTTCATCTGCTTTCTCCCATTCTAAATGAATCGGTACCATAGTACAGCATAAAACGTAAATTGTCAACACTTTTTTGAAATTTTTTTGGTGGAAAATGAAACACGAAAGCAACCGCCCCGTGGCGATTGCCCTCGTAGCTTATTGACTTCCAAAGGGGAGAGAAGAAAACTGGTTACGCATTAAAACGAACTTGCCGCGGGCACTGCGGGCACAACCGTCGGCGCAACAGGGCCAAGATAAAACACAATGGCATTCCCGTCGGCCGTTGCCGTTGGCAGCGTCCAGGGGAGACCGCTCGGCAATGCGGTGATCCCAGCCGCGCACCACGACGATCCGCCGCCGCCGCTGGCAACCGCCCAGTTGCCAATTCCAGGCTGCCCCTTGCCGCCGGAGCCGCCGCCGCGATACCCGCCGCCGCCAGCCCCCGAACCCTGCTGACCATCGCCGCCCTTCCCCAATGTCACATTAGCCCAGGTATAGTCTTCACCGTCGTTGCCTCTTGTTGGGCTAGTATTATACCCACTTCCTCCTGCACCATGGGTGGTGCTGCCGCCAACGCCGCCGTCTGAGGCAGCAATAACAGTACCAATCAGAGGTAAAGTCGTCCTCCCGTTTCCGCCGTCGCCCCCCGGTCCAACGCCGGCGCCATTAACGGTCCCGCCCGCGCCGCCGCCGCCTTGCGCGTTCATACCGCCCGCGCCGCCGCCGCCGCCCGCAACGGCAACCGCCGTGCCGTCCACCGCAAGGCCTGTGAATCCGCCGCCGCCGCCGCCATAATTGTTGGTGTTCTGTCTGCTCCCCGTGCCGCCGCCGGGCGACCCTGCCGCCGCGTTGCTTCCGGAATTGAACCCGCCCGCCGTGGCGACAATAACACTAATGCTCGACGAAACATAAACCACGCCGCTGGCGGTGCCGCCCGCGCCGCCGCCCCTGCCGCTGTAGCCATCGCCGCCGTTGCCGCCCTTGAGCCGAAAGGCATAGTAGCCCGGCACAACGCCAGTGATGGCAGTTGTCCCCGTGGCAGTGATCCCTGCGCGGATATCGCTATGCGAAACATAAAACGCCGCGTCCGGTTCATCCCAAACATATTTTGCCTGCGACGCCGCCAGCGAACCAAACACAAGGGCCAAAGCCAGCAGCGAACCCAGCAGCCGAAAAACAAAAGCCGATCGCTTCATCCGAATCCCTCCTTAGTCCACTTGAACCGCATAAACTTTGATACGAATCTGTGCCATCGCGTCCTGGGGGCTGGTGCTGGTCTGGTTGTCCGTCACAGTCAGCGTATAAGTCGCGCTGCCGCCAACCGGCACCGGGGTTGCCGCCGCAGCGTCCGTGCGCGCCAGCGTATAAGTAAAAGTGCCCGCCGGGCCACTCGAGGCAATCACATCCACATAGGGAGCAGGCGTCGCCATCACCTCGCTGTTGTTGGTGATTATGATTTTGTTGGTATACACCTTCGACTCAGTCGCCCCTTCTGCGGGCCGGAATTTTATGTAAGCTGAGCCATCTGTCGGATCAACCGGGCTTTCGCAAGCAATATCCCACTTCGCAATATGCGCAGAAGCCGACCCCGATCCGCTTGCGTAGTACTTCGACATCGCAAACGGCGTGGTCAGCAAAGTTATTACAAGGAGAACCAGGGCAGCTAATGTGACAATATTAGACGCTGCCCCCCCCGTTGCCATAATTTGCCATTTCTCATTTTGCTCAGCTTCCCTTCTAATGTTCTGGTACCAATTATAAACCAATTTGACAGAAAATGCAAGCGGTAATATCGCACAAAATATTTGGATGCTTTTCCCATATTTTTGTAACAACCTACAAAAAAACACGAAAGCAACCGCCCCGTGGCGATTGCCCTCGTAGCTTATTGACTCCCAAAGGGAGAGGGGAAGGTTAATTGAGCAAGTCGGGCGTGCTGTAGCCAACAAACGCGATCACCGCGCTGCCGCTGAGGCCGCGGTCGCCGTCGCCCATTCCGCCTTCCGTGCGCAAGCCGTTCGCTTTCGTATTCATATAGGACAAAATGGTTGCGGGCGTGGTTGCAATCGCGCCCAGGCCCGTGGCGTTGCTTTGCACAACCGATGCGCCGCCGCCGCCGCCGTTGCCGGCGAAGTTTTCGTTGCAGCCCTGCGTTGCGCCGCCGCCCCCGGGGAAACCGGAACCGCCGCCGCCGCCCGAGCTGTTTGCTTTTGCGTTGCCTCCGTATTGCCAGCCGCCCGCGTAGCCAGTGCCCGAATGCCCGCACGTTCCGGCAGCACCGCCGCCGGTGTTGCTGCCCATTGCGTTATACACGCCCCCCTTGCCGCAGGTAGCTGACGAATTGCCATATGCGCCATCCGCTCCGGAACCGCTGCCCGCTCCGTCTATCACGCCGCCGTTGCCGCCCTTTAAGGCCCAATAACTGACCGCATTCTGCTGGCCAGGGCGTCTGTTCCCGCCGCCGCCGCCGCCGCCGCCCGCGCAGGCAAACTGATTTCCGACCGCCCAAGCGCCATTAGCGCTGCGGTACATCAAATAGCTGGCTCCGCCGCCGCCGCCGCCCTCTCTGCGCCCGATTCCGCGGTTGCCAGACGTAGCGCTAAGTTGTCCCACCGCGCGCTCGTCGTTGTCGTTGTCCCCGTTTTGGCCGCCCTCCGCAACCGCTCCGCCAATCACGTGATCTTTTGTCATCGTGGCAACGCCGCTGGCGCGCCCCCCTGCCCCGCCGCTAGAATAATTTGGGTTGCGGCTGGCCGCCCAGCCGCCCTCGCCGCCGCGGCCGCCTGTGCCGCCGAGCACAATAAAGGCATAGTACCCGGTGCGCGGAATCTTGTAAAACTCATTTTCGACATGCGTCATATTCGGGTTGCTATGAGAAATATTGGCATACCCCTGCTGCGTCCACGCGTCGCCGTAGACGATCAGAAACCGGTTGTTCGGCGTCGTCAGTTCATCCACATATTTGGACGAAGCCGAACCCGTCTGCGAAGCAACTATCATCGCGGCGGCAAGGCAGCTGACGACCACCCATTTGATCCACCAGCGTTTTTGATTCCCTCTCATATTCGCTCCCTCCCTCAATCCACTTGTACAATGTCCACGCGCAGTTCCGCCGTCGTTTCGCTTCCGGCGGCGCCGCTGGATTCATACGCCACCGCCATCGAGAACGACTGCGAACCGCCCACAGCAATGTCCGCGCTGGTCGGATTGAACGTTACGCCGGAAAGCACGGCGTTGTTCGCGGTGTTCACAAGCTTTGGCGTGGCCTTGATCATGGTCTCCCCGCCGTTATTCACCGTAAACGTGGCATTCCAGGCATTTGTTTTCCCAATGGCATTGTTGAAAAGCACGCTCTTTTTCGCGCTTGTGGCAGGCCAGCCGCTGCCCAGCGTAACGCTCGGCGCAAACTTCGCAATATGCGCAGAAGCCGACCCCGATCCGCTCGCGTAGTACTTCGACATCGCAAACGGCGTGGTCAGCAAGGTTATAACAAAAAGAACGAGGGCCGCCAGTGCAACAATACCGGAAGAAACCTCCACCCATCTCCATTTTTCGCCATTTTTCATTCGTTGTACCGCTTTCCTTTCTTCGGATTTACACTTAAAATTATAGGTAAATCTCAAGAAAAGTCAAGCGGTAATAACCGGAACAAACGGTTCCATTTTTGAACAAAAATTCCTGATTTTAGCATGCCCGGCCAGCGCCGAAGGTCACTCCCCTTCCGATTTTTGGAAGCCAATCGCCGCCAGCGGCACGTTCACCGCGATAGCCAGCACCTGGAGCACGGTGGGATACACCGCCGGCACAAACGAAAGCGCGGGCAGCGGCCAGCCCAGCGGCGTGGCCAATATCACCAGCACGGCCAGCCCGCGCAAAACCGCCAGCGGCGCGCGCCATTTTTTACCGTGATGTTCCAGCGAAATCGCAATCCCCACCAGCGAAAGCGCCGCTGCGGCCACCGGGAACTGCCGCTGCTTCCATATCAGCGACAGCGCGAAGCTGCCAAGAATGAGCGCTGCGGCAGCGCAGAGAATCGCAATGCGTATGATGCGGTTGGATTTCATGTGAAAGCTCCCTTCCCTCGCGCGTTATTCCGCTCTTTCTCCCATGGGCACATAGTCCCTTGCGGGCATGACGCTCTGGTAAGCCGGGCGGATAATCTTATCCTGGTTGATGAGTTCCTCGAGCCGGTGCGCGCTCCAGCCAACAATGCGCGCAATGGCAAACATGGGCGTAAACAATTCCTGCGGAATCCCCAGAATGCGATAAACAAAGCCGCTGTAAAAATCCACATTGGCCGAAACGCCCTTATAGATGCGGCGCTTTTTCGCAATCACCTGCGGCGCGAGGCGTTCCACCATGTCGTAAAGCTCAAATTCGCCGTGTTCGCCCTTTTCGGCGGCCAGCTGCTTTGTGAACTGCTTGAAGATGTCGGCCCGCGGGTCGCTCAGGGAATAGACGGCATGGCCCATGCCATAGATCAGGCCCTTCTGGTCAAACGCCCTTTTATCCAGCAGCGCTTCCAGATAAGCCGTTACCTCGCCTTCGTCCGCCGTGTCTTTCACGCTTCGCTTCATGTCTTCGAACATCTGCACCACCTTGATGTTCGCCCCGCCGTGCTTCGGGCCTTTCAGGCTGCCCAGCGCCGAGGCAATAACGGAATAAGTGTCCGTGCCGGAAGACGACACCACATGGGTGGTGAAGCTGGAGTTGTTGCCGCCGCCATGTTCCATATGCAGCACCAGCGCCAGATCAAGCACCTTCGCTTCCACATCCGTATAGGATTTGTCGGGCCGCAGCAGGCGCAGAATATTTTCGGCGGTTGAAAGCGCGGGATCCGGCTTGTGAATATAAAGGCTGTCGTCGCGCTCATAATGGTTGTAGCTGTGGTAGCCATAAACGGCCAGCAAAGGGAACACGCTGATGAGCCGCAGGCACTGCCGCAGCACGTTTTGGACAGAGTTGTCGTCGCACTGCCTGTCGTAAGCGCCCAGCGTCAGCACGCTGCGCGACAGCAGGTTCATCATATCGTGCCGGGTGGCTTTCATGATAACGTCGCGCACAAAATTCGTGGGCAGCTGGCGGCATTCCGCCAGCTGCGCGGTGAAATCGGCCAGCTGCGCGGGGTTGGGCAAATCGCCGAACAGCAGCAGATACGCCACTTCTTCAAATCCCAGCCGGTTGGCGTTGAGGAAGCCGCCGCACAGTTCTTTCACGTCAATCCCCCGGTAGCGCAGCACGCCATGGCAGGGCGTTTTTTCGCCGTTGATGTACTCAAAAGACGTGATGGTAGAAATTTTTGTCAGCCCCGCCTTAACGCCGTTGCCGTTTTTGTCGCGCAAGCCGCGCTGCACGTCGTTGAGCGCGTATAGCTCGGGATCAATCTTACTTTGCGCGGCGCAAATGGCCGCCAGGGTGTCCAGTGATATCATTGGTTTGCCCCCATTCTGTCTATATGGTATCCCAAAGCAAAAGCCATCAACCCATTGGGATTGATGGCTCTGTGTGGTCGGAGTGTGTCGGGATTCGAACAAGAAGTCTCACGGTTCCGAATCATTGACAAATCCTGTCAATCCGCTGGCCGCAAAAAGCAAACAATTGAATGGCCCTCCCGGGTGCGTTCCAACTTGCTCCGCTTGGTTTTCGCCCTCCCCAGCGCTATTGTTTGCCTCCGTTTGCACGATAATTATACTATAGTCGGCCTGATAAGTCAAGAAAAATTTTTCAGCCAGCCATAAATCTCCAATGTCCGGTCAGCCCTCGCGGGTGCGGCGCAGCGCGCGGTACGCCGCCAGCCCGGTATCCACCAGCAGGGCAAACCAGACGAGAGCCAAAAGCCACAAGTTGACATGCCCGAACACCTGATAAACGAACGCTTCGCCGCCAAACATCGGCCCCAGGGATTCGATAAAAGCAGGATTCATTATGCGGCCGCTGCCGAACAGCAGGCTTGCCGCTATGCCGCCCAGCACATTCGCAGCGCCAGAAACAAGCAGCACACAAAGATCATAGCGCCGCCGCACCAGGCGGAATAGTTCGCGGGCAAGCCCAAAGGCAGCAAAAAGAACCATCAGGTACCAATGCGCACGGATGTATCCCACGTTGAGCGCGGGCAGCCAGCCCGTGGCCTCGCTGTAGCCGCTGATGATCTGGGGAAACCCCAGGAAGATTGCGGCGACTAGCATGCACCAGAGCATCTGGACAATCGGTTCGTGCGGTTTCATGCGGGCGCGCCGATCCGGCACGGGCGGCAATTTCGAAAGAAAATCTTCGCCGTTCAGCCGCACCCGTTTGCGTTCCAAAACGCGGAATATCAATGTCACCCACACAAAGCCCCAGCCCGCGCCCTCTGCCGCGCCAAACATGCACCGGGCAGCCGTCTCGGCGGCAAATGCGGCAACCTCCTGCGTGGCCCGCCCTTCCAGCAAGGCCGACGCCAGCGACGCCAGAGCAACCCCCGCTGCGGCAATGGGCAAAACAATTTTCAGCGCCTTTCGGAACCACATCAGATAAATGCCGCCGATGAACGCTCGGCTTTCGTCGCCGCTATAGTTTACGGCCAACTCGCCGGGCGCGCCCAACTGCCCGAGCACGGCCCGCACGTCCCCTTCCGCAGGTTCCGCGCCGCCGCACCGGGCCTCCAGCAATTCCGAAATCATGTTCTCCAAATCCCGTTCCACTTCCGTTTGCGTCTTTTGGGGCATACAGCTGGCAACAGCGTAAATATAGCGCCGGATTAGCTCGTTGTTCATAACGCTACCTCCAAAATTTGATTCATGTTTTGCACCGTGCTTTGCCAACGCTCTTTGAGCTCCTCCCGTATTTCGCGCCCAAACTCCGTCAGGCTGTAGTATTTGCGCGGCTTTGCGCCGCCGGTGTCCCACGCGCTAGCCAGCAAGCCCTGCCCTTCCAGCCGCCGCAGCAGCGGATAAAGCGTGTTGGCCTCAACCGGAATCCCGGTTCTGCCCAGCGTTTCCATCAGGCTGTAACCATAGGTCGGTTCGCCCAGGCTGGCCAATACGCAAAGGATCACCGTTCCTCGGCGCAATTCCGCCACGAAGCCGCCAACAATGTCTGCTCTTTCCATCCGCATCCCCTCCGTCTGCTGTTACTTTTATTATATCGTGTTACACACAATATGTCAATAGAAAAATCAAATAAATTTTTGCGGTTGCAGGGCATACGCAGCAGAAAAGCAGCCGAATGAATTGTTCCAAAAAAAGATGGACTTTTGGGGCCGGGTGTGTTATAATAAAGGTATCTCTTTGCGAAGCGATTTTCTGTGGCGAATTGCCACAACAGGGGCAGCGTTCGAAAGAATCTTCCGCAGCGCTATTTTATGATAGTTCGAAATTTCGGAATGGCGAACCGTTTTTTGACCCCTTTTCAGAGCCAAAATCCAGTATTTCGGAATTTCGGAATCTTGTAACTTGCCGCTGAAAGCGTGACAAATGAGCACAAGATTCTGTGGCACAGGCTGGTTTCGCCAAGCGACTTTTTGCGGCAAATTGTCACGCCACCGGGCAGCATAGCCCCACCATATCCCCTGCGGCATACGCCGCGCACGCAGCAAAACAGCTGCGTGAAATTTGGAAAGGCCGGTATTCACAATGAAAATTTCAACAAAAGGCCGCTATTCCCTGCGGGTCATGCTCGATTTGGCTGTGCGCAACACAGGAGAATATATCCCGCTCAAAGACATTGCTTCGCGGCAGGAAATCACCGTGAAGTATCTGGAGCAAATCATCAGCATCCTCAACAAAGCGGGCTATCTGCGCTCGCTGCGGGGCAACAGCGGCGGCTATCAGCTGGCCCGCAGCCCCGAGCAATACATCGTGGGCGACATTTTGCGCACAGCCGAGGGCAGCCTTGCGCCGCTTTCGTGCCAGGAAGAGGAGGGCTGCGCGGGAGCCTGCTGCCCCACGGCGCAGTTTTGGGCGGGCCTCAACCGCGTGATCACGGAATACGTGGATCAATATACCCTGGCGGATCTGGTGGAACAACAGGCTTCCGCCGCGCTGGATTACTCTATTTAAGGATGGGGCGACGTTTGCATTGGCATTGTTGCCAAAAAACGACGCGATTTTTTGTGCAATTCGTAGAAAATAAACTTCCCCCTTCCCAACTCACCCAAAATGTGCTATGATAGAAGCAGACTAAATAAGGAGGCTATTGGTATGAGGCGATTTTTGTGCATATTGCTTACTATGACTTTGTTCCTCGGCATCGGCGCGGTAGTTGCCAGCGCGGATGAAGCGGAGGAAACGGCGGTTGTGCAGACGGTGGAAGAGCCTGCGGCGTTGGAAGAATCCGCGGCGCCGGCTGTTGAAGCGCCCGCAGCTGCGGCGCAGGCGGACGAAGACTACCTGAACAACCCGTTCGACAAAAACCCCTACTGGCACTGGGACGACAAAACATACTATCAGGACACCCTTGCGCGCTTTATGACGGGCTATTTTGGCAAGTTCCTGCGCTGGATTGTCGTGCACCTGCTCTTCGGCTGGCTTTGGTTCCCCTGGGTGGGCTGGAGCACCTATTGATGAAATAACAAAAACCCGCCTGCGGCAATGGCTGCGGGCGGGTTTTTTGCGGGCGGTTCCGCGCGAAAAAATCATTTGACTTTTGCCGGACTTTGCTGTAAAATAAATAAGAAAATCAAAAACGCAAGGAGTGAAATCGTATGAAAACGGCGCAGACTTACCTCAACGGAAATACCTACCCCGGGCGCGGCTTGCTGATTGGCCTGCACAGCGACGGGCAGAACGCGGTGGTTGCCTATTTCATCATGGGCCGCAGCGAAAACAGCCGCAACCGCATCTTTGTGAAAGACGGCAGCGGTCTGCGCACAACGCCTTACGACGCTTCTAAAATGACCGATCCGTCGCTGGTGATCTATTCCCCGGTGCGCATATTGGGCAACCATGTGATCGTGAGCAACGGCGATCAGACCGATACCATTTATGAATATTTGCAGGCAAACAAAAGCTTTGAGCAGGCCCTGCGCAGCCGCACCTACGAGCCGGACGCGCCGAACTACACGCCGCGCATCAGCGGCATGCTGGTGAAAAAGCCCCGCCATACGTTTACTTATAAACTGAGCATTCTGAAGGCCAGCGAAAGCGCGCAAAAGGTCTGCCAGCGTTTCTTTTATGAATACGAAGAGCCTGTGGTGGGCGAAGGCCACCTGATCCACACCTATATGCGCGACGGCAACCCCGTGATCCCCAGTTTTGTTGGCGAACCTGTGCGCGTGGCCATCAGCGGCTCGGTTGACGCCTATACGCGCACGCTCTGGAACGCCCTGAATCACGAAAACAAAGTGGCGCTGTTTGTGCGCTATATCAACCTGATCACCGGGGAAACCCAGACCAAAATTGAGAATAAGCTGCGGGAATTTTGACGATTCAGCCGAAGAAAGCCCGCCAGAGGGCGAACAGCAAAAACAGCGCGGGCTGATGCAGCAGATAAAGCAAAAGCGAATGCCGCCCCAGCCAGCCCAGCGGTTTGCAGCGCGGCCGGATCCAGCTTTTGGGGAACCGACCCTGCCGGGCGTAAATCCCAACCGCCGTGCCCGCAAAAAACAGGAACAGCCAGGGAATCAGCGGGATGTAGTCGGCGGAATCCAACGTCCGGCTGGGAAAACCCAGGCAAAACAAAGGCCAAAACGCAGTATAGGGAAAGCGCAGCCAGACGGCATGCCCAAAGCCGAAGCCCGGCTGCCCGCGATAAAAAGGGCCAACCGTTGTCACAAACAGCGCCGCAAAGCAAACGATTTGCGGCGCTGCCGGTATTTTTCCCCCCGCGCGCCGCAGCGGCGCGAACAGCAGAATGGCAACCGCCAAAAAGTGCAGCACGCCAAAGGTGATGAGTTCGTCGACGCCAAAAAAGCGCAACGCGTAAGTGCCGCCGGTCAGCAGCAGGGCCGCCGCCAGCAATTTTATGCCGCGCTTTGCGTTGGAACGCGACAACCGGCTGCAAATGCCGCTGATCAAGATGAAAGCCCCCGCAATGAACGGCTGCGCCGGCGCGGCGGCAAGCTGCAATTTATGCCCCGCCGCGCTGTGGAACACATCCGCCAGCAGATAAAACGCGTGATACACCACCATGCAAAGCAGCGCGGCGCCCCGCAGCTCATCCAGCAGAGCATAACGCGCCCGCGCGGCGGGAAGCGCCGCCCCGGGCGTTTTTTGGCGCCGATCAGTACGCGACGTCATACCCCTGCTCCTCGATTGCGGCCTGTATCTCGCGCAGAGCAACCGCCCCGGCATTGTACGACACCGTAACCGTGCCCGCCGCCAGATCAACCGCGACGCCGCCAATGCCCGGCAGAGCGCCAACGGCCTTTGTTACGGCCTTTACGCAGTGTTCGCACATCATACCCTCGACTGAAATGATTGCGGTTTCCATAACGGGTTTCCTCCCAAAACGAAAAATAAAGCGCCTCTTCATGATAAATATGTCATTTCCCGCGTCTCCTGGTCGCTCCAGAGGGAAAATCCCTCGTTGGCCTGCCCATCAAACAGGGGGAAATAGAGGTGAAAGGTGTTGCCGTGGTTGGCTTGGCTTCGCACGCTCTCTTTCAGCGCGTCGTAGTCCATCCAGAAATGCTGCCCTTCCTCCATTTCCGGGATCACATCCCCGGAAAACGTGGCCGTTCGATACAAAAACACCATATAACGGCGATCCGAGGGTTGATGGCACCAGTGGATCATCCCGCAAAAGGTTAAATTGCGAATGTCCAGCCCGGTTTCTTCTCGGATCTCCCGCACGGCGCAGTCATGGGCGCTCTCCCCGGGTTCCACATGCCCGCCGGGGAACGAAAGCCCCTTCCAGCGCTTAATCCGGTTTTGCACCAGCACCCGCTTCGTTTGCGGATCCTGGATCATGACCATGGTGGTCATCTCCACATTCATAGCAGCTCCCCCGCTTTCGCGCGCAGCGCCCGCGCCGCCGCTTCCACATCCGCCGCGCCGAAAATCCCCGAAACCACGGCCACCCCCGCCGCGCCGCAGCCGCGCAGCCGCGCGATATTCGCGCCGTCAATCCCGCCGATTGCCACCACCGGAACCGTTACGCTGCGGCAAATTTCGCGCAGCAGCGGCAGCGGCATAGCGGCGGCGTCCGCTTTGGTGCTTGTGCCGAAAACCGCGCCGGAACCCAGGTAATCCGCCCCGGCGGCCTGCGCCGCCAGGGCCTGTTCAACGCTGCGCGCCGTTGCGCCCAGAATGCGATCCCGGCCCAACGCGATCCGCGCGGCGGAAAGATCGCCGTCGCCGGGGCCAAGATGCGCGCCCGCCGCGCCTGCGGCTATGGCAAGATCCGTTCTGTCGTTGATGATGAGCGGCACGCCGAACGCGTCGGTGATCTGCTTGAGCTGAAGCGCCGTGGCCAGCAGCAGCCGGTCGTCCAGCCCTTTCGCGCGGTATTGTATCATCGTTGCGCCGCCGCGCAATGCGGCAGCCACAGCCCCGGGCAGCTCCCCTGCGGGCCGCGCGTCTGTTATGGCATAAAGGCGAAGGGCCGCGTGCAACTCCATGCTACTTTGCCCGTATGTCTTCCAGCGATTGGAGCGTGCAGCCGTTTGCCTTCAGCATGGCTTCAAGGCGTTCGCGGCACTTGCTTTCGCCGCCGGCTGAAACCAGCTTGACTTCCAGCGCTGTGCCTGCGGGCAGCTGCGCCCAGAGGGTGTTCACAGCCGGGGGCACGTTGCCCGCCCAAACGGCGCTGAGCAAAATCAGCCGGTCGTAAGAGGCAAGATCCTCCTCGAGGGGCCGCGCCGCCCAGGCTTTGCCCTGCATGGCATTGAAACAGCCGACAGAATAGGCTTTCAGTATGCCGGGGCGCTTGGCGTCGCGCAGCGGGGCCAGTTCGCCACCCAGCTGCGCCGCGAGGGATTCGGCCACGCGTTTTGTGTTGCCGGAATAGGAATAGTAGATGATCAGGGTGCTCATGGGGAACGCCTCCTTCTGATAATTCGATGGCTGATATCCGATAGATATGCGCAAAAAAGCTCTTTCAGGCAAACAAAGCGATGCTACCCCTCCGCTTTGCCGTAGAGGTTCACCATATCGTCCATGCCGTAACGCCCCGCCGGGCAGCCCGCGATGAACCGCGCGGCATTCACGAAGCCCGCGGCGAAGATGCGCCTGCTATAGGCCCGGTGGGTTAGCTCAATCACTTCGTCGAAGCCCGCGAACAGCACCGTGTGCTCCCCGGGCAGCGTGCCGCCGCGAATGGCGTGCATCCCAATTTCGGCCTGCGGCCGGGGCGCGCGCCGCGCCTGCCGGTGATGTTCATAGTTCCGGGGCGTTTTCAGCCCGGCATTCACCGCCTCGCCCAATATGTAGGCCGTGCCGCTGGGCGCGTCCACTTTGCGGTTGTGGTGCGCCTCCACAATCTCGACGTCGAATGTTTCGCCCAGCACAGCGGCCGCCTGTTGCGCCAGGTGCTTCAGCAGCGCGATGCCCAGAGACATATTGCCGCTTTGGAACACCGGGATGCGTTTGGCGGCTTCGTCGATCATCAGGAACTCCGCCGGGCCGTAGCCGGTGGTTGCCAGCACCACGGGCAGCTGTTTCCGCAAAGCAAACTCCAGCAAGCCCGGCAACGCTGCGGGCGCTGAACAATCCAGAATAACATCGGGCCGCTGATCCGCCAGCGCGGCAAGTTCGCGGAAGACCGGGAAGGGCAGCGCCGGGCTATTCGCGGCGGGATCGATCCCGGCGGCAATCCGCGCGTCGGCGCTGCCTTCCAGATATTCGATCACAGCGCGGCTGAGTTTGCCATAGCAGCCGTTGAGCAAGAGTTGTAGCATGGCCTGTCCACCTTTCGATTCGCTGGCGAATGCTGAATCCGTTTGCCGAATCCAGCATTCGTCGTATTCCGGTTTCGGCTCAGATCAATCCGTGCCGCTCCAGCGTGGCCTTGAGCTTGGTCAGCGCCGCGCCGCCAATTTCGCACAGCGGCAAACGGCAGCCGCCCACCCCGAGGCCCATCAGGTTCATGGCCTCCTTCACGGGGATGGGGTTGACGTCTACGAACAGGTCGTTGCACAAATCCAGCCACTCCAGCTGAAGCCGCGCGCTGGCGGCAACATTGCCCGCCAGAGCCAGGGCTGCGATTTCGTGCGGAATTTTTGGCGTAACATTGGACATGGTGGAGATGACCCCCATGCCGCCCAGGGCCATGATGGCTGTGATCTGATCGTCGTTGCCGGAATAAAAGGCCAGATCGCCGCCGCACAGGGCGCGGGTTTTCGCAACAGACGAGATGTCGCCATTGGCCTCTTTTGTGGCCACAATATTTTCGTGGCGCGAAAGGGCGTAGTAGGTTTCCGGGAGGATATTCAGCCCTGTGCGGGAGGGCACGTTATAGAGGATGATGGGCAGCGTCACCCGATCCGCCACATAGTGGAAGTGCCTGACAAGCCCCGCCTGCGAGGTTTTGTTGTAGTAGGGCGTGACCATGAGCAGCGCGTCCGCGCCGTCTTTTTCGGCTTCGATGGAGAGTTCCGCGGCAAAGGCTGTGTCGTTGCTGCCCGTGCCGGCGATAACGGGCACGCGCCCCGCCGTTTGCTTCACGGCAAAGCGGATGCAGGCAGAGTGCTCCTGCGGGGTCAGGGTTGGGCTTTCGCCCGTTGTGCCGCAGATGACAATCGCGTCGGTACCCTGGGCAATCTGCCGGTCGATCAGCTCCCCGAGCTTTTCATAATTGACGGAACCGTCCGCATGGAAAGGCGTGACTGTTGCAACGCCAGCGCCAGTGAATACTAATTTTTTCATCGTAACGCTATCTCCTTATCACTGAGTATGGGTGGTCAGGCCGCTGTAATATAACCCTGCGCGCACAGAAGCTCCGCTGTCAGCACCGATCCGCCCGCCGCGCCCAGCAGCGTGTTGTGGGACAGGCACACGAACTTGTAGTCGTATTGCGTGTCTTCGCGCAGGCGGCCGATGGACACGGCCATGCCGTGCTCGATATTGCGGCAAAGCTTTGTTTGGGGCATGTTATCTTCTTCAAAATAGTGCAGGAATTGTTTTGGGGCGCTGGGGAGCGCCAGCTCCTGCGCCGCGCCGCGAAATTCCCGCCAGGTGTTCAGGATTTCCGCTTTCGCTGGTTTTTTGCCCGGGGCAAAGCGCACGAACACGGCGGACAGATGCCCGTCGGACACGGGCACGCGCAAACACTGGGCCGTAAAGTGTGGCAGCGCCGCGTTTTCGATGCGATCGCCGTTGACTTTGCCGTAGATCTTCAGCGGCTCCTGTTCGGATTTTTCTTCTTCGCCGCCGATATAGGGGATGACGTTGTCCACCATTTCCGGCCAGGTATCGAACGTTTTGCCCGCTCCCGAAAGGGCCTGGTAGGTGCAGACAAGCACATCCTGCACGTTTTTTAAGGGGAACAACGCGGGAACGTAGTTTTGCAGCGAACAATTGGATTTCACCGTGACAAACCCCCGCTTTGTTCCCAGGCGTTTTCGCTGGGCGGGGATGACCGCCGCGTGCGCGGCGTTCAGCTCCGGCACAATCATGGGCACGTCGGGCGTGCCCCGGTGCGCGCTGTTGGAGCTGACCACAGGGCACTCGGCCATGGCATAGCTGTCTTCCAGCGCCCGGATGTCGGGCTTTGGCATATCCACGGCGCAAAAAACGAAGTCCACCAGCTTTACCACTTCGCTGCGCTGGGCTGTGGCGTCGAAGACCGTCAGGCCTTTCAGGGGTTCGGGGCAAGGCTCGTTCAGCAGCCAGCGGGTTTGCATTAAATCGCCATACGTTTGCCCCGCCGAGCGGGCGCTGGCCGCCAGCGCCGTTACCTCGAACCACGGATGCTCCGCCAGCAGCAGTGCAAAACGCTGCCCCACCATGCCCGTCGCCCCGATGATGCCCACGCGATACTTCCTCATCTGAAATCTCCTCTTGCAATTTCTCTCATTTTCATATATAATACATTGGTACTCTATATCATACCACAAACAGGGTCTGTTCGTCAATTGCTTTTTTGAGAATTATTGCAAATTCTTCGCTTTGTTTGGGAAGGAGCCTCATGAATACCTCCGATTTTTATTATGCCCTGCCGCCGGAGCGCATTGCGCAAACGCCCGCCGAACCGCGGGACAGCGCCCGCATGATGGTGCTGCGGCGCGGTGGCGGCGAAATCTTGCACGACGTGTTTCGCAATATCGGCCATTACCTGAAGCCGGGCGACGCGCTGATTCTCAACGACACAAAGGTGCTGCCCGCGCGGCTTCACGCAACCAAAGAGGGCACCGGGGCGCGGGTGGAATTTTTGCTGCTCAGGCCGCTGGAACAGAACCTGTGGGAATGCCTTGCCGGGCCGGGGAAAAAGGCAAAGCCGGGGGATCGCTTTGTTTTTGGACAACGGATGCGGGGCGTTGTGATGGAAGCGCTACCCAACGGAAACCGAACGGTTCAGTTTTTTTGCGAAGGCAGTTTTTACGAAGCGCTGGACGAGATTGGCGAAATGCCGCTGCCCCATTATATTACACAGCCGCTGGACGACGCGACAAAGTATCAAACGGTTTACGCGCGCGAAAACGGCTCGGCCGCGGCGCCCACGGCGGGGCTGCATTTTACGCCGGAACTGCTGGAGCGGCTGCGCGGGCAGGGCGTTTTGGTTGGTTTTGTCACATTGCATGTTGGGCTGGGCACCTTCCGGCCCGTTAAGGCCAGGCGCATTGAAGACCACGAGATGCACAGCGAACACTACAGCGTGCCGGAGGCCACCGCCGCGCTCATCAACGCAACCCGCGCCCGCGGCGGGCGGGTGATCAGCGTGGGCACCACCTGCTGCCGCACGCTGGAAGCCGTTATGCGCGATCACGGAACCATGCTTGCCTGCGAAGGCTGGACCGATATCTTCATCTACCCGGGCTATCCGTTTCGGTGCGTTGACGCGCTGCTGACCAACTTCCACCTGCCGGAAAGCACGCTGATCATGCTCGTCAGCGCCTTTTATGGCCGCGAAAAAACGCTTGCCGCCTACGAAACGGCCGTGCGGGAAGGCTACCGCTTTTATTCATTCGGCGACTGCATGCTGGTGGAATAGGGCAAAAAAGGCAAAAGAAAACAGGCAAGGCGCAAGGCCCTGCCCGTTTTTTTGTTGGCGTTCCTGTCAATACGGCGACAGCATGGTGTTGAACATGGTCATGCCTTTGATCATCCAGCTGAACAGCGCCTTCAGGAAGTTCCAGCCCTGCAATAGGAAGTTTGTGCCGGAAAACAGGCCGTTGAACCAGTTGGCGGTGCTGGCGCTGCTGTCGGCCGCGCCGCCTTCGAGGGGGAGATCGGCGCTGTGATCCGGGGGGATGTCCGAATCACTTTGGTCAACCCACTCGCTGTCGGATGCCGGCAGATCGGCGGAGTGATCCCACGTGCCCAGACCCACCAATTCGCTGAGATTGCTGATCACATTGCCCAAATTGCTCAGCAGGCCGCCGGAGCTTTGCGCGCGGAACAGAGCCACGCGATAAACGCCGGAAGCCGGGTAGGTTGCGAACAGGTTGGTGGAAGCGCCGGCGGGATCCATCATGGTGCAAACGCCGCCGCTGACGCTGCGCAGGGCCACCCAGTGCGAGCCGCTTTTGACGGACACCGCGATGTAGTAGCCCTGTTGCAGGTAGGATTGCAGCTGCGCCGCTTTGGAAGATTCGCTGCCGGAAAGGGCCATCCAGGCGTTTTCCGTTGTAATGGTAAGCCCAGGCACCACCGTTGGCACCACGGACCAGACCATATCATTGTTGTTGGTGAACCCTCCTTTGCTGCGCATGGAATCGACAAATTGCCCGGGATCGAAGGAAGCGCCGTCTTTCAGGCCGGCATGCACCGCCAGGATGGCGGTTGCCACGGCAAGGCAGCCCGATTCGCGCACCGTCTTGTTGTAAAGCAGTTTGCTGGCCCATTGGCTGTCGGTCTGCTTCCAATCGGTATAAGGTGTGAGCGTGAGGGCCCGCGGCCGCTGCAACACGAAGGGCAGCGACGCAAAAAGCAGAGCTGCCGCCGCGCACAGGCTCAGCGCGCGCCTTGCAAGGTTTTTGTTCGGTTGATTTACTTTCATGTTTTTCACCTCCTTTGGCCTCAATTATAGACCTTCAGGGGGCAAAAAGCAATGTCAATTATTTAGCTTGTTTTTGACAGAAAGCGGCAGCAGAGCCGCTTCCGGGAGTATTTATCAACGATTCCCGTTTGCCTTTCCAGAAAAACCCATCCAAAAACGCCAAACCGGAGGCGGCAAAGCAATCAACCGCTTGCAGGAAAATTTTTCAAGGATTACTCCCCGGATTCTCCAAACGATCCGCGTTTTTCCGGGGCGACCGCCATATATTCCTGATACTGCGCATGGCTCATCAGCACCTTGCGGGGCTTTGCGCCCTCGGGCGGGCCAACGATGCCCCGGGCTTCCAGCAGATCCACAACGCGCGAAGCGCGGGCGTAGCCAAGTTTTAGCTTTTTTTGCAGCATGGTTGTGCTGGCCATTTGCGCGTTGACCACCACTTCGATGGCGGAGTCGAGCATCGGATCGCTTTCTTCTTCGCCTTCGGCGGCGCTGTCGAGCATGCCGCCCTTCTTTTTGCCCCGGCCGGCGGCGGCGGCCAGGCTGCCAATTTCTTCCCAGACGCTGTCGTCATAATTCCCGGAACCATCGGTGTCTTTGATAAAATTGACCACTTTTTGGACTTCCGGATCGCTGACAAAACAACCCTGCACCCGCACGGCGTTGTTGCCGCCGTTGAGGCTGAAGAGCATGTCGCCATTGCCCAGCAGCTGCTCCGCCCCGGAAGAGTTGATGATGGTGCGCGAGTCGATCTGCGAGGCGACGCTCAGCGCGATCCGCCCGGGCAGATTGCTCTTGATAACGCCGGTGATCACATCCACAGAAGGGCGCTGCGTTGCGACTACGAGGTGGATGCCCGCTGCGCGACCTTTTTGCGTCAGGCGCTGGATGCTGTCTTCCACGTCGCTCGGGGCCACCATCATCAGATCGCTTAGCTCGTCGATGAAAATAACGATCTTTGGCATATGCTCCAGATCATCCTGCATGGCGGCGATGTTGTTGTAGCTATCCAGATCGCGCACGTTCTGCTCGGAAATCCGCGTGTAGCGCCGTTCCATCTCGTTGACGGCCCAGCCCAGCGCCCCCGCGGCTTTGAGCGGATCGCTGACCACGGGCACGAGCAAGTGCGGAATGCCGCTGTAGACATTGAATTCCACCTGCTTTGGATCGACCATGAGCAGTTTCACGTCTTCCGGCGAAGCGTTATAGAGCATACTGAGAATGAGCGTGTTCATGCACACGGATTTACCGGAACCGGTGGTGCCGGCAATGAGCAGATGCGGCAGTTTCGCAAGATCCGCGCAGACCAAATCGCCCACGATATCTTTGCCCAGGGCCACGGTGAGCTTCGATTTGCCGGCCCCGGCCCGGTAGTTGTCGCTGTCCACAAGCTCCCGCAACGTCACCACGGCGCGCACGCGGTTTGGCACCTCTACGCCGACGGCGGGCTTGCCGGGGATGGGGGCTTCGATACGCACTTTTGTAGCGGCCAGGCGCAAGGCGATGTCGTCGGCCAGCGAAGTGATCTTGCTGATTTTTACGCCTTCCGCCGGGCGCAGTTCGTATCTGGTAACGGCGGGCCCGCGGCTGCGGCCCACCAGCTCTACCGCCACGCCGAAGCTATCCAGGGTATACACCAGCTTGCGCGCAATCATATCCTCTTCGCCTTTGTCGGGCGCGCCGTGGGTGCGGGGCGCGGAAAGGCAGCTCAAAGGCGGCGGCTGATAATCCGGATGATCCGTTGCGCGGGAAGCGGCGGAAAGGTTGGCTTCCATGGCCGCGCGCACCGCGTCGTCGCCCGCCTGCTTGGCGCGGCGGCGCTTTGCGTTGTCGCCGGTCAGGCTGTTGGCCAGCTCCCCGGCCGCTGTGTCGCCGGGCGGAAGATCCGCCACGGTGGGGATGGCCGAAGCGGAAGTTCCCGTTGCTTCCGGCTCAAAGCCGAAGCGCTCAAAAATGCCGTGCCTGGCGGAAGATTCCGCTGCCGCGCCGCCAATTTCGCCGCCCAGCCGCTCCAGTTCCGCCAGGTCGTCTTCCAGTGTGCGGGTTTTGCGGCCGTGCGCTTTTGGCGCCCTCAGTTTTGCCGTCTTTTCAACAGAGACAGCTTCGGCCCGCTCGGGCTTGTCCGGCGCATCCGGCCCATAGCGGCCCGCGGCTATGTCGACCAGGCGCTCGCGCAGCCTTGGGAAGGCCAGCGGCGCGCTGCCGACGGTGACCAGCACAGAAATCAGCATTGCGCCAACGCCGCCGCACGCCCGCGCCAGCCCCGCGCCCAGCACGGCCCCGGCCCAGCCGCCGCGCAGGATATCAGGAAAAGCGATTGGTGTTTTACCCTGATAAAAGACAGAATTCACCGCCGCGGCGAATTCGCCCCCGGCAATGTTTTCTTTGCTCCTGGTGAACAGATAAAACACCGCGCCAAGAAACAGCAGCAACAGCGCCTGGCAAAGCAGGGGCGTTTTTTCGTGCCCCAGGTTTTTGTTGTGCAGCCAAACGTTGCAGCAATAAAACGCGAACGCGGCCCAGCCAACCAGCGGCAGGCCGAAAAAGCCCCAGATGGCGTTGTGCGCCGCCGTCCAGATATTTTGCCCGGGAATCAGCGCCAGCGCCAGCCCCAGCAGGGTCAGCAGCCCCAGTATCCAGGCGCGCAGCAGCCGCGCCCTGTGCTGCGCTTCGGCGATCTGTTTTGCGCTGGGCTTTTTTGCGGGTTTCGGCTTTGTGTTCGCTGTTTTTGCCCCGGCGGAGGGCGCCTTCCCCGCCGCAGGTTTGCGCTGCTGCGCCGTTGCCAAATCAACCACTCCTTCGCGTTGTCTTTCTGTGAACATTGATCTCATCAAGCGCTCCGGCGCTGACGTCAAAAGCTTTCCCATAAATTGTATCATATTATGGCGGGGTTGTCAAATCATTTTCAAAAACCGGCCGCCAACCCCTTGCGCCCATCGCTTTTTTTTGTTATAATGAACAGAAGGGAAGAGAGGAGACGGAGGTTAGCCAATGGAAGAACTCACGCCTATGATGCGGCAATGGCGGGAAATCAAAGGGCAATACCCGGGGGCGATTTTGATGTATCGGCTGGGCGATTTTTATGAGATGTTCTTTGAAGATGCCCAATTGGCCTCGCGCGAGCTGGATCTGGTGCTCACCGGGCGCGACTGCGGCTTGCCCGAGCGCGCGCCCATGTGCGGGGTGCCTTATCACAGCGCCGACAGCTACATTGCGCGGCTGGTGCAAAAGGGCTATAAGATCGCCATCTGCGAACAAATGGAGGATCCGGCCACCGCGAAGGGCCTTGTCCGGCGGGACGTCATACGGATTATCACCCCCGGCACGCTCATCGAGAGCGAGATGCTACAGGAGGATCGCAACAATTACCTGGCAAGCGTTTGGATAGAAGGCGACGGCGCGGGGCTTTGTTTTTGCGATATTTCCACAGGCAGCGCCGAGGTAACGGAATGCCGCGCGCCGGATTTGGCCGGAAAGATCATAAACGAGCTGGCGAAATATCTGCCCACAGAGGCGCTGCTTTGCCCCCGGGCGGCGGAGGACGCGCGCCTGCGCGAACACTTTAAGCTGCGGGGCGGCCGCACGCTGTTGCAGCTGCTCGAAGAGGATCGTTTCCAGCCGGGGGAAGCCCAGCGGCAGTTTTCGGCGGAATACTTAGAAGAGGCGGGGCTGGCCGCCGAGCCGCTTGCCCTGCGGGCGTTGAGCGCCGCGCTGCGGTATCTGCGTGAATCGCAGAAGAGCGGGCGCAGTTCCATCCGCAGCGTTGAAAGCTACAGCGAACGGCAGTTCATGAAGCTCGACGCGTCTTCGCGGCGAAACCTGGAGCTGTGCGAAACCATGCGGGGCCGGGAAAAGCGGGGCAGCCTGCTCTGGGTGCTGGACAAAACCCGCACCGCCATGGGCAAGCGCCTGCTGCGCGGCTGGATGGAACGGCCGCTGCTGCATTTGCCGCGCATTACGCGCCGGCAGGCCGCTGTGCAGGAACTGCTGGAAGAAACGGATCTCCGGCTGGATGCGCAGGAAGCGCTTTCCGGCGTGCGCGATCTGGAGCGGCTGATGAGCCGGGTGGTGTATCAGACGGCCAACGCGCGGGAACTGCGCGCCGTGGCCGCTTCGCTGGCGCTGCTGCCGCAAATCAAAAACAACCTGCGCGGCGCGCGCTGCGACTACTTAAAGCAGCTTTATATTGAGCTGGACGAGCTGGAAGACATGCGCGCGCTGATTGACGGCGCGATTGTGGAAGAGCCGCCGTTTTCTGTCCGCGAGGGCGGGCTGATCCGCGACGGATATTACGGCGAGCTGGACGACTTAAGGGCGCTGGAGCGCGACGGCAAGGGCTACCTTGCGAATATTCAGGCGCGGGAGCAGGAACAGACGGGCATCAAAAAGCTGAAAGTCAGCTATAACAGGGTGTTTGGCTATTATATTGAGGTGACGAACGCCTACCGGGAGCTGGTGCCCGAGCACTACATCCGCAAGCAGACCCTTGCCAACTGCGAACGTTACATTACCCAGGAGCTAAAAGAGCTGGAAGCAAAGGTGCTCAGCGCCAACGAGCGCGCCGTAAAGCTGGAATACGAAATATTCGCGCAGGTGCGCGAGGAACTGGCCGGGCAATATACGCGCATCCGGCGCTGCGCCGGGGCCGCCGCCCAGCTGGATGTGCTGTGCTCTTTGGCCGAAGCCGCCGCTGTGAATCAATATTGCCGGCCCGAGGTTTTGCCGCAAGGCGGCATAGAGATCGTCGACGGGCGGCACCCTGTGATTGAAAAGATGCTGGACGGGCTGCCTTTTGTGCCCAACGACACGCATATTGACCGCGGCGCCTGCCGCTGCATGGTGATCACCGGGCCAAACATGGCGGGGAAATCGACCTATATGCGCCAGGTGGCGCTCATTACGCTGATGGCGCAGGTGGGGAGTTTTGTGCCCGCAAAAAGCGCCACCATCGCCATGGCCGACGCGATTTTTACCCGCGTGGGCGCTTCGGACGATCTGGCCAGCGGGCAAAGCACGTTCATGGTTGAAATGAAAGAGGTGGCGCAGATTCTGCAAAACGCCACGCCGAAAAGCCTGTTGATTTTCGACGAGATTGGGCGCGGCACCTCCACGTTCGACGGCATGAGCATTGCCCGCGCCGTGCTCGAATACGCGGCGGATCCAAAAAAGCTCGGCGCGCCAACGCTGTTTGCCACGCACTACCATGAGCTGACGGAGCTGGAGGGCGTGGAGGGCATCCACAACTTTGCCGTGGCCGTAAAAAAGCGCGGCGACGAGATTACGTTTTTGCGGCGCATTGTGCCGGGCGCGGCCGACGGCAGCTACGGCGTGGAGGTGGCAAAGCTGGCGGGGGTGCCCGATTCGGTGATCCGGCGGGCGAAAGCAATTTTAAGGGAGCTGGAGGCGCAGGAGCGCGCGAAGCTTGCCGCCACAGGGCAGGCGGCCGCGATCGCCATTGACGAAAGCGAATATGACTTTGCCGGGCTGCGGGCCGCCGCGCTGCTCGAAGAATTGCGTGCGGTGGACACCGACACCCTGACGCCCATTGAGGCGCTGACAAAACTCTATGAATTGGTGCGTTCGGCGCGGGAGGTGATTTGATGCCCGAACTTTTGCTGTCTCTGGCGCGCTGGAGCCTGGCGCCGGCGCTGTTGTTTTTGGCGCTGTTTTTGCTGCTCTACCGCCGCAACCGCACCCATTTGGCCACAGCGTTCTGCTTCCTGTGCTTCCTGATAACCGGCATGCTCAGCCTGGTGGTGCACGCGGTGCAATTTTGGGGCGCTTGGTGGCTCAACGCGCTGGTCATGCTGGTTTTTGGGGCGCTGCTGCTGGTGGCGGCGTTCGGGATCTATTTTTTGCTTGCCTTTTTGCTGCTCAATACCTGGTCGGTGCTGCGGCGCGAAGGCTTCCGCTTGCAGCACGCGCTCACGCTCATTTTGGCCGGGGGCATTCTTGCGTTCCTGCTGGCGCTGCGCTTTTTGCCGGGCGGCCCGGTGCAGCGGGTTGTGCTGGCAGCCGGCTGCGCGGCTGGCCTCTATTATTTTTTGCATGTGTCGCTTTATCTGGTGAACACGCTCCTGTGCAACTGCGCGCGCCCGAAGGCAAACCAGGATTACATCATCATTCTGGGCTGCGGACTAAAAAAAGACGGCGCGGCGTCGCCGCTGCTGGCGGCGCGGATCGACAGGGCGCTCCGGTTCTACCGCAAGCAGGAAAAAAAGGGGATCCCCCCGCCGAAACTGATTTGCTCGGGCGGTCAGGGATCCGACGAAATGCGGCCGGAGGCCGAAGCGATGGCGGAATACGCCCTGTTACAGGGGATCCCGCAGGATCATATCATAACGGAAGCGAAATCGGTCAACACCATGCAGAACATGCGTTTTTCAAAAGAAATCATGGACGCGGGCGGCAAGCCCTACCGATGCATTTATTGCACGTCGAATTACCATGTGCTGCGGGCGGGGGTATACGCGCGGCGCGCGGGGCTGCCCGTGCCCGGCATTGGCAGCAAGACGGCGTTCTATTTTCTTGCCAACGCGTTTTTGCGCGAATATGTCGCCTACCTGCGGCTGTATCTGAAATGGAACCTGGCGCTGACAGGGCTGGCCGCTGCCGCGGGGCTGGCGGCAATGGCCGCGCTGCCGTCTTTGTTGAACCTGTTTGGATAACGGAAAGGGATTGCTCCACATGCCTAGAGAATTAACGCCCGCACAGCGCGCCGAGCGCAGCCTGCAAACCAAATACCGCAAAGAAATCTGGAACCCTTTCATCGGCGCGGTGAAAGAGTATGCGCTGCTTCAGCCGGAAGACAGCGTCGCCGCGTGCGTTTCCGGCGGGAAAGATTCGTTCCTCAACGCGAAATTGCTGCAAATGCTTCAGCGCCACAGCGATATCCCGTTCCAGGTGAAGTTCCTTTGCATGGACCCGGGCTATACGGAAGAAAACCGGCGGCTGATTGCGCAAAACGCCGAACGGCTGGCCATTCCGCTGGAATTCTTTGAGACGAATATCTATGATTATGTGGCGAAACAGCCCGGTTCGCCCTGTTATCTCTGCGCGCGCATGCGGCGCGGGTATCTTTATAAAGAAGCGCAGGCCCGCGGCTGCAACAAAATCGCCCTGGGGCACCACTTCAGCGACGTCATTGAAACCACGCTCATGAGCATGTTGTACGGCGCGCAGATCCAAACCATGCCGCCCAAACTGAGGAGCAAAAACTTCCCCGGCCTGGCGCTGATCCGCCCGCTGTATCAGGTGCACGAAGACAGCATATTGGCGTGGCGGCGCTACAACGATCTGACGTTTATCCAGTGCGGCTGCCGGTTTACCGAGGGCTGCGACGCTTGCGAAGGGGCGCGCACATCCTCGAAGCGCAAAGAAATCAAGCTGCTCATCAGGCAATTGAAGCAAACGCATCCCGATGTGGAAAAATGCATCTTCCAAAGCACGCAGAATGTGCGGCTGGACACCATGTTGGGTTACGTCAGCCATGGGGTGGAACACCGCTTTTTAGAGGAGTGGCCGTGAGCCTCGCCGTCGCGGCTCCCAATGGAATATCACACGCTTTCCCGCAGGAAGGCGGCCCCGCGTTTTTTCAGAGCCCGCGGCAGACCATGCCCATCAGCACGTTTTCGAGGTATTCTTCGCGGCCGGTCAGGGCGGCGGCTTCGCCTTTTTGCAGCGCGTGCTGTTCCAGGGCCGCAAAGTCGGCGCGGCCCTCGAGCAGGGCGCGGCCAATGCCGTAGCCGAAGGTGCCGTAGCGCTCGCGGCGGAACTGCTCGGTGCGGCCGTCGAGCAGCAGGCGCTGCGCCAGCAGCAGGCCGCAAGCCCAGGCGTCCATGTGCATAATGCAGTGGATGACATAGTCTTCCGGCGTGGCGCAGGCGCGCGCGGGCGGCAAATCAAGCACAATCCCGCCGTGCCAGTTTCCGGCGCGCAGCAGCTCCAGCTGGAGCTTCGCGGCCTCGATCACAAGGCTTCCGCCGCCGGGCCGCTGCTCGAGCAGCCCCAGCCGCCCGGTTTGCAGCAGCAAACGCAGCTCAGAAAGCGGCGCCTGGGCGGATAAATCCACCAAAAATTCGTTTTCCAGCCCGCCCCAGCGCAGGAACGCCAGCGCATGCGCGGCGGAGGGCCAATAAGGTTCGGGCGCGAAGGGGTTCTGGTTTGGCGCGCCCAGGCGCAAGCCCAGGCGGCCGGGGTAGCCCTGCGCGCAGTTTTTTATGCCCTGGAGCATACGCAGCAGATTTTCGCACTCGAGCGTATCGTTGACGCACAGATAAAAGCCGCCGCGGGTTTCTTGTTCGGCGCTGTAGCTGAATTGCCGGGCGCCCAGCAGGCGGGCAATCTCCAGCGATTTTTTTGCCTGCGCCGCCGCAAAAGCGAAGATATCCGCCGAATAAGAGGTTGCCGCGCCGTAATAATAGCGCGGGTGCGAACAGAGATCGGCGTGCACGCGCAAACATTCCACGCGGAACGTATCCTGTAGGCAAGCCATGGCCTCGGCCATTTCGCCCAGCCGGGCGAAGTGCTCGCGCAAGCTGCCGCCGCCTTCGGCCAAAGCTCTGTCGCTGAGGGTATAATAGCCTGCGCCTAGCTTGTGCAGCAGTTCCATGGTGGCCAGCAGGAAATCGCTGCCGCTCAGGCCAAAGGCCCGCGCCGCCCCCAGCGGCAGCGCGAAACGAAAATGTTCCCGCATGGGCCGCCCGGCCACAATGCGCTCCGCGTCATAATACCGGAACGCAAACGGATGCGAGGCGTAACTGCCCTGGCAGGTGACTACGGGAATGCCTTCAAAGAATTCTTTCAACATCATCAACTCCGTCATAGACGCTGGATGGCGATTAACCAACGCTTAGTATACCACAAAAAAATTCATTTGAAAAGGGGTTTTGGCAATGTGGCAGACATTGGTTGCAGCACAGCGCGCAGCAAGGAAGAATCAGGAAACAAAAAGACGGGTTGCAATTTCTGGAGAAACGTGGTATAATGAGCGCAATGCTTATGGCGAAAAATGATTTTGCAGGTGCAATCGCCAATGACGAACTGCTCACCGCAGGTGTGGTATAATGAGCGCAATGCTTATGGCGAGAGATTGCTTTGCAAAGCAATCGCCAATGACGAACTGCTCACCGCAGGTGTGGTATAATGAGCGCAATACTTAATGAGGAGGCTCGCATGAAATTTTTCCGTCAAATGGGCAAGGCGTTCCATTCGCGCGTTGGCGCGTTTGTGTTTTACGCGCTGGCGGCTTCGGCCGCCCTGTTCCTGCACAGCGCCCAATGGGCCTATGGCTGGATTGCCGAACTTTATCCATTGCACGAACGGTTTGTGCCAACGCTTTTTTGCGTTATCGGCGCGGCGGCGGCAGCGGGGCTGGGATTTTTTATTGCGGCGGCAAAGTTGCCGGGCAGCCGCGCGGCTCGCGCGGCGCACAGCGTTGTATGCGTATTCTCCGGCGTTTTGTTTGTTTACACAACGGTGCTGCTCTTTGGGCTGGACAAAGGCTTCGACCCGCCAAGCCTGCGCGCCGGGCTGCTGTTCCTCGCGCCGAACCTGCCGTTTTTGGGGCTGGCGCTGGGGCTGCCCTTCGCTTTTGTGCTGTATCCCGCAATCAAGCAGCCCGCGCGCGCCGCGCTGGCTATCCTAATCAGTTTGGCGGTGATCATCCCCGTGACGTCAACCAATTTTATCCCGAAGAAAAAATCGTTTGCCATCAGCGCCAACCCGCTGGTGCTCGACGTTGGCAATGGCTATTATAGTATTATCTTCGCGACAAACCACAAAAGCACAGCCGAACTGACGTACCGCAGCAAAACGGAAGAAGTCACATTAAAAGACGCGGCGTTTGGGCGCATGAACGTGAGCAGAATTCACCATTTTATGGCGCCGCGCGAACAGTTTAACGGCAGCAAATACCAATTTTCTGCCCGCGAAGTGCTCTCTTCTGTTAACGCGAACACCGAATTCGGTTCAACGCTGCAAAGCGATGAATTTCAGTTCCAGGGGGCGTATGCAGACAGCCTGAACATTCTGATCGCTTCCGACTGGCACGATCAGCCCGAGAACCTGCTTGCCGCCGCGGCGAATTTTCCGCCGCCCGATCTGTTCCTGATGCTGGGCGATTTTGCGAGCAACTACAACTCAGAAGACGAGTTTATCCGCAACACCATTGCGGCCGGCGCGGACGCGACGAAAAGCAGCGTGCCCGTTATTTACGCGCGCGGAAATCACGAACTTTACGGCGAGATGACCGATCAAATCTACCCCAATCTGGGGCTTGAGCATTTTTATTATCAGGTGCGCCGCGGGAAATATCTCTTTACCGTCTGCGACGGCGCGGAAGATTGGGAAGACCAGCGCGGCAGCGCAAACGAATACGAAACCGGTTCCGTCAACTCCGAAGCGGGGCCATACCGCGACGAGCAGCTGGCCTGGCTGGATACCCTGGCCGCGCCGGAGGCGGGAACCTTCCACTTTTCGTTGATCCATATCCCCAATTTTGACGAAGGCCATGCCGATCGGCAAGCGCGTTTTTTTGGCGCGCTGAACCGGCTGAACGCCGACATGCAGTTTTCCGGGCATGAGCACGCCCTGCACTTGGATAGGCCCGGCGAAGGCGAATATCAGCCGCCGTTCCCGCTGATGATCGACGGCGGCCCCGAAGATGGCGGATACAGCGGCGCTTATGTTTGCTCCATGGCGCAGGTGAGCGCCGACGGCGCCGTTCATTTGACCGCGTACAACAGCCTGAACAAAAAATTGCTGGACGAAACGCTGCAAATCCAATAGGCCGGATTTCGGCGGCAAAGGGCCTCAGCAGGCAGAAACGCCGCGCCCGCGCAAACAGTTTGCATTGGAACTGTTTGCGCGGGCGTGCCATCCTTTTGGCGGCGCAGCCTTTTTAATCGCTCACGATCAGCAATTCATTGATCTTGCCCCGGCCCCCCGCCGCGGAATTGATCGTGCGGCTGGCGCTGATCCGCGATATTTTGTGCTTGTGGTAAAGCCTGTCAAAAAAATCGTCGTCGGCGTTCGTGTTTTTGGGATCGGAATTGCTGGCAACCACAAACGCGCCCATGTCGCTCAATTCATCGATAAAATGCGCCAGTTCAATTTGCTCCCGATCGCCAAAGCCGCTGTTTGCGTATGCCGTAAAATTTGAGGTTTGCGACAAAGGGCGGTAAGGCGGATCGAAGTAAGCAAACGTGCGATGGTCAATAAACGCGCGCGATTGCCGGTAATCCCCGCACACAATCTGGGCCCGCTGCAAGCGGGCGGAAACGGCTTGCAGGTTTTCCGCGTCGCAGATCGCGGGGGTTCTATAATTCCCCATGGGCACATTGTAACCGCCTTTTGCGTTGACGCGGTAAAGCCCGTTAAAGCAGGTGTGGTTGAGAAATATGAACAGCGCCGCGACTTCAACGCCATCGCTCTGCGCCGCTTTTAATTCGTTGAACCTTTCGCGTTTTGCGTAATAATAAACCTTTCGGGCCGGCGCGTCGGATTGCCAATAGTCGCGCTGCATGGCGGACAAGAACGAAATGAGCGCGTCCACATTGTCGCGAACGGCTGTGTAGGTCGTGATCAGTTCGCGGTTGATGTCGCTCATATAAACCGCGTCGAGCGCGTATCGGTTGAGCACATCAAACAAAACCGCGCCGCCGCCAACAAACGGTTCCGCGTATTTCGTTATCGTCCGCCCCAAAGCGGCGGGGTATTTCATGCGGATATCGTCCAAAATCCGCGACTTGCCGCCCGCCCATTTCACAAAAGGCTTCGCTGTTGCTGCCACTGGCCCTGCCCTCTTTCAAAATTCAACTCAACCTCGCCACAGGCGATACGCTATTATAGCATGCACGTTTGCGCTTGTCAAGAAAGCGGGCGTTTTCCCGGTCATTGCACCTGCACGCAAACTTTTGCCAGGTATTTCGACGGGTCGTCCACGCAAAGCTCGTTGAGCAGGTATAGCATATAAACCGGGCCTTTCACGTGAAGGCCCTGGGCGCGGCGTGCAAAATCCTGCGCGAAATCATGCGTTTCTCCGTAAAAGCCAAGGCAATAGCCCGTCAGGTAATTGCCGCTGGGGCGCTTTTCTTCCGCGCAGGGATCCACGGTAAAAAAGCAGTGGGGCTGGCCCGGCGCGGCAAGAAAATCTTCTAAGCTGTCCCACATGCCGCCAACCGGGCAAAACATGTTCACACGGTGCTCCCGCGCATAGCTGCGGTATTCCAGGAAGCTTTCGTAGAAAGAATCGCCTGTGAATTGGTTGCGCGGGCCGGGGGAAAACGGAATCTCCTCCTGGCGGCACACCTCAATCGTCCCGGGCTGCGCCCGCGCCCCTTCTTCCATGAGGAACTGGAAGATATGTATCATTTCGTTGGTTTGCTGCAACTCTCTCATCTGCCGGTCGATCGAAACGGCGTGCATCTGGAACAACCGCAGGATTTCTTCGGGGCTGCGGCGCTTGCCCAGTTTCAAAATCGACTTCGTCGGGATATTGATCGCGCTGCATGTTCTGGCAAAATTGATCGTGATCAGCTGTGTCATCTCGTAATAGCGGTAACCCGTGGTTTCGTCGCGCACCGAAGGCTCAAACAGCCCAATCGCATCCCAGTGCCGCAGGGTTCGCTCCGGCACACGCACCAGCTCCGAAAACTGCTTGATGGTAAGCAAATCGCTTTTCTGTCCCAAAGCATTCACTCCTCTGCTTCCGATTTTGGTTTGGGCTTTCCCAATAATTCCATTATAGCAGAATAGAATGGCAATTGCAAAAGGAAAATAAAGGGATTCACAAAAGAACAAACGGTCGTAAGCCCTGAAAGCCCTGCACAGCCGCCAACTTTACATGTTTGTAAGGTTGTAATTCGCAAAAAATGTCACATTCTCCCAAATGCAGGTTTCGTAAATCAGCCGATACAGCGCAAAAGGAGAAAGCCGGGAAGTTCAGCGCTCTAAATTGACAGAATTTAATTTGTGAAAACCTCTTGACTTTGCGCCTTTGGAACCCGTACAATAAGTGCAGTCGCCGCGCCGGAACGCCGTTGCGGCGCAAGCAAAAAATCCAACCAGAAAGCCGTGTTTGCTTTGCGAACAACCTTTTCAGCCCATTCTGCTCCCTTGAGCAGAAAACATGTTCCCCCAAAGTCATCCGTGATTTCATCGGGCACATCCTCCTCTTTGCCCTATTCCCTGTTCGGGGCGGCTGAGCCCAGCCGCTGCCGAAAGGGGGATACGCCCTCAAAGAACAGCCAATAGATCAAGGGCTTTGTGGCGCGCCGCGCGCCGCGCCCGCACTCATTAATAGCACAACTATTACAGGAGGCATTTCCTTATGTCCAACAAGCTACGCCGAAAAAAAACGTTGGCCCGTCAAGTGGGCAACGCGGTGTTTTATCTGCTGCTGATAGCAGCCATTGGCGCGGCATTTTTCGTCAGCCGCAGCGGGGAAGGGGTATCTGGCGGGCTTGGCGGCTTCCATGTGCTGCGCATTCTCTCGCCGAGCATGCAATCGGTCTATCCGGTCGGCTCGGTCGTGGTGGTGCGCAGCGCTCCAGCCGGCGACTACAAAGTGGGCGACGACGTAACTTATCTGCGCGAAGACGACCAGACCGTCACCCACCGCATTATCAGTATCATCGACAATGCCGAAGGCTCCGGCCTGCGCGGGTTCGAAACCAAAGGGGTTGAAAATCAGCTTCCGGACTTCGAAATTGTTTATGAGAATAACGTACTCGGGCGCGTGATGTTCCATATCCCGGCTGTTGGCAGCGCGGCGGAGTTCCTGCAAGCCAACTGGGCTTGGGCTTTGGCGCTGCTGGCCATCTTGCTGGCGCTGAGTTTCACGCTGCCCAGGGCGCTGCGCCCGGCAAAAATCAGCGCGGCAATCTCGCAAGCGAAAGGCGGTGCGGAGCTTCCATCATGAGATTTTTTCGAAGGGAAGGCACATCGAAAAGCAACGGCATGGCGTTTGAAGCAAAGCGAGAAAAGGCAACCCACATACCACAAACACTAACCGCGAATCACAAAAAATGAAAGGATGTTCCCCATGAAAAGGCATGCAAAAAACCAACCCGAACCCGATCTGGCCCCCGAAGAGGCCCGCGCCCGCAAGGCCCAGGGCCGCCGCAAAAAGCTCGCCGCGCTCGCTTCGCTCTTGCTCGTCGCGGCGCTGCTGCTGACCGGCACGTGGGCCTGGCGCAACAACCTCAACCACAAAACCAC
>JAIRPV010000009.1 GCA_031256825.1 Oscillospiraceae bacterium
TGCATTCGCAACGAGATTCTGATGCTCCTGCGCCACGAAAAGCCGCACATGAACCTGCGGCACTTGGAAGAAAAACTGCTCTGCGACGGCGAAGATTTGTGCCTGAGCGAGACCATCGCAGACCCCGCATCGCTGGAAGATCAGTGTGAACAGCGCGATGCTACTGCCCACGCGCTGTGCTGTGTTGACGCGCTGCCAGAGCAGCAGCGTAATATTGTCAGGCTGAGCTTTGGCCTGGATGGCGGGCCGCCGCTTTCGCAGACCGCAATCGCAAAGCGCATGGGCATGAGTCCGGCGTGGGTGTCCCGCACGAAAAAGGCTGCGCTGGAAATTTTGAGGGAGGGGTTTCACGATGCAAACAACTGAACGCTTCGAAAAGGTGTCGGTGGACCGACTTATTCCGTACGCGCGAAATGCCCGAACACACAGCAAAGAGCAGATTTTGCAGCTGCGGTCATCGCTGCGGGAGTTCGGTTTCGTCAATCCTGTGATCGTTGATCACGATCTGAACATCATCGCGGGGCACGGACGCGTGCTGGCGGCCAAGGCCGAAGACATGGATGCGGTGCCATGTGTATTCGTGGAACATTTGACGGATGCGCAAAAGAAAGCCTACATTTTGGCCGACAACCGGCTGGCTTTGTCGGCGGGCTGGGATGAAGAACTTTTGGCCCTTGAGTTCGGCGAGTTGCAGGATTTGGGCTTCGACTTGAACCTCACGGGCTTTGACCCGAAGGAAATTGAGAAGCTGTTCAACGCAGCTGACAAAGTCGAGGACGACGACTTCGACCTCACCGCCGCCCTGGAAGAGGCGGCGTTCGTTTTGCCCGGCGACCTGTGGACAGTCGGCCGGCACCGGCTTTTGTGCGGCGACGCGACAAAGCCCGAGGATGTTGCGCGGCTGATGGGCGGCAAAAAAGCGAACCTGCTGCTCACCGATCCGCCCTATGGAGTCAGTTACGAGAGCGGCGCAGGCAAAATCGCAGGCGATGATTTTCGTGGCGAGGAACTGCTGTCGCAGTTGCTGCTGCCCGCGTTCCGCAATGCCGCCGCCGCGCTGGACGACGAAGCCAGCGCGTATATTTTTCACGCCGACACCCAAGGCGAGTGGTTCCGGCGAGCGTTTCGCGAGGCCGGGTTCAGGCTGTCGGGCGTGTGCCAGTGGGTGAAGCCGTCGTTGGTGCTGGGGCGTTCGCCCTACCAGTGGCAAAACGAGCCGTGCTTGTTCGGCTGGAAGGTAACGGGCCGCCACAAATGGTACGGCGACCGCAAGCAAACCACAGTTTGGGAGTACGCCAAGCCCAAGAAAAATGACATCCACCCAACCATGAAACCCCTTGACCTACTCGCAAAACCCATAGAAAACAGCAGCACCGCGAACGGCATCGTGCTGGATTTGTTCGCGGGAAGTTTTTCAACGGGAATCGCCTGTGAGCAGCTGAACCGCATTTGTTTTGCCATGGAACTCGATCCAAAATATGCCAGCGCCAGTCTGCGCCGCTTTGCTGAGTATGTCGGCTCCGGCGCGGATGTTTTTTGTGAGCGCGGCGGGGAGAAATTTCAGTACAGCGAACTCGTAAAGGAGGTGCGCATCCCATGACCATGCTATCTTTGTTCTCCGGCGGCGGGATGTTCGACCTGGCCGCCGCCCGCGTTGGCATCGAAACCGTTGCGATGAGTGAAATTGAGCCCTTCGCCACCGCCGTGACGAACAAGCGCTTTCCGCAGGCAAAGCAGCTGGGTGATGTGACAAAAATCGACGGCGGCGCAATCGAACCCTGCGACCTCGTGACCTTCGGCTCGCCCTGCACTTCGTGGAGCATCGCGGGGAAACAGCAGTCGTTCGACGGGCAAAGTGGCCTGTTCGTCGAGGCGATCCGCGTCATGCGGGAGATGCTGGCGGCCAGCGAGGGTGCCTTTCCGCGCTATTTTCTGTTCGAAAATGTGCCAAACCTCCTGAGCATCAACGGCGGCGCCGACTGGAAAATCGTGATGGACAGCTTCGCCGATTTGGGCTTCATCTGCGATGCCAATATTTTGGACGCCCAAGAATTCGGCGTTGCGCAAAGAAGAAAGCGCATTTTTGTGGTCGGCGTCAACCGCAGATATTTTGACCCCGCTGCCTTCGCCGCTGTTCCGAACTGCCGCAACAAACGAATGAAGCGCGCCCTTGATTCTTGGGGCGGCGCTTGCGCCGCATGTGTGAACGAAAATGAACGAAGTTCATTCAGCAGTTCACTGGGCGAGTGTTTTCATGGCCTCGTCAGCCGCCCGCACGAGCCTGTGCGCCAAAAGCTCTCGGACATTTTGGAGCGCGACGCTGACCCAAAATATATCCTCTCAGCGAAAGCCTGCCTGGGCATTTTGCGCCGGGCTGAGTCGCGCGGCAAAGTGCTGCCAGCCGTGCTGTCACAGGCTTTGCGGGCGCAGGCGGGGCTTTGCGCCGAGGGTGAACCACGGGCTCTTCAAGGCGCCGCTATTTTTGAACCAGGCGCGATTTCGCGCCTCAAAAGTCTCTATTTTTATGAAGAGTGTGCCGGCACCCTGCGGGCCGCTGGCGGCGACAACCGCCCCGCCGTGGTCTATGACGCCCGCGGCAATGGCGATGGCGATGTGGCTAATACTTTAACGGGCGACCATGAAAACCGCGTTACAGACTACACTTCGATTGTTGCTTACGGCATCAGTTCTTATCACAGCGAAGCGATGAAGTCAGCCAATCCAACGGCGGGAATTTACGAAGCGCAGACCGCCCGAACCCTTGACCAGCAAGGCGGCAGCCCCGCCCGCAACCAGGGCGGGGTGGCAATTTGCATGACCACCGGCTGCTACACGCAAGTTTGCGAAGAAAAAGCGCCGTGTTTGCAGGCCAGGGATTTCAAAGACCCACAAATTTTGATTCAGCCCCACTACCTGATCCGCCGCCTGACGGAGCGTGAGTGCCTGACGCTCATGGGACTGCCACCCGATTGGTGCGACGGTTTAGCCATCGAAAGCCCCACTGAGGACGACTTCCTGTTTTGGGAAGCCGTTTTTTTCGCGCTGGGTAAGAAAAAATCACGCAAACAGATCGCCAAATGGCTGGCAAACCCCTATACCGCGAACGCTGTGTATGCCCTCGCGGGCAACGGCGTGTGCGTGAATGTGGCGGAATGGGTGCTGCAGGGGCTTTGTGAGTATGATACAAAACGCAGAAGAATTATTCCGATATGATTGGTGGGCGACACGCTTGACTTCTGAGCAAAATGACGGTAATATGGTCATCACACGGAGGGCGCAACCCCTTGTGAATCAAGACTTTGGAGGAACATGACCATGGCAACGTACAAATTCAACCGCACAGGCACAGCGCGCAAAGCACTGGTGGGAGCCATCAGCGCCTGCCTGAACCAGCCCACAAAATACCTCGGGATGCCGTCTGCTGGCTACGAGGTAGGCGACTATCGCATTGACAAGGAGGGTACGGTGGAAGGTCCCGAAAACCTGAACCTGATAGTGTACCTTGCCGAACAGGGCTTTGAGCCGGAAGCCAGCGAAACTTTCCACCTCATCACCCCGCGCGGCACTTTACTTTGTCAAAAGCGCTACGACACTGCCGAGGAAGCAGAAGCCGAAGGCTACAGCTGCTATTTCAACCACGAGGGCCGGGATGTTTATATCAAGCAAAACCCGGACGGCGCAACCGAACATTCGAAACTGTTCGCAGTTGTCGGCATCCCCTTCGAAAAACCTGCGCCAGAGTCCCACAGCTACCAAGCTGAACTCAGCGACCCCGACTACCCCGACCGGCTGGTGCTTCAAGTGCCCAGCGAGGGCTTCACCCCGGAAAAACTCGACAACCTGTGCAAACTGGTTGCTGCAAAGGAACCGTTACTCAAAGCCGCGCTGGGTGTTGACACGCTGCCGATTCAGCATACAGCCGAAACCATCGACTTCCCATGGTTCCGCGCCGATTCACCCGAAAACGCCATACCTTACGCGCAGCTGGTCACGGCGATTTGCCGCACAGCAATGGAAAAGCAGCGCGTCACCGCGAAGCCCAACGAAAACCACCCCAACATGAAATTTGCCATGCGTACATGGCTGATAACGCTTGGGCTGGTTGGACCGGAGTTCAAAGCAATCAGGAAAATCCTTACATCGACATTGCCGGGCAACGGCGCTTATAGCAAGATACCACATATGAAAAGAAAAGAACAAGAAAACGTATAAAACGAGACAAAAATACAGATACTCTTTCCATAAGGAGGGAGTGTCTTTGATTAAAAACATCA
>JAIRPV010000041.1 GCA_031256825.1 Oscillospiraceae bacterium
CTGGAACTGGCGGCCATCGGCCCCGGTAGCTACACGGTGACGGCGAAGGCCTATGTGAGCGGCGTATTGTATGCCGAGACCACGGCGGATGCAACGCTGGCGATTGCGCTTTACGACCTGACGGTGAACGACGAGAGCTATAAGATTGATGACGACCCGGCGACGCTGGAAGCAACATCGGCCTACGGCGTGTTCGACGAAGTGACGTTCAGCATTGATGGCTACGGCGATGTAAGCGCAAGCAGCGGGAACACTGCGGATCTGGATCTGGCGGCCATCGGCCCCGGTAGCTACACGGTGACGGCGAAGGCCTATGTGAGCGGCGTATTGTATGCCGAGACCACGGCGGATGCAACGCTGGCGATTGCGCTTTATGACCTGACGGTGGCCGACGAGAGCTTTATGATTGACGACGCTACGGCGACGCTGGAAGCAACATCGGCCTACGGCGTGTTCGACGAAGTGTTGTTCAGCATTGATGGCTACGGCGATGTAAGCGCAAGCGGCGGGAACATTGCGGATCTGGATCTGGCGGCCATTGGCCCCGGCAGCTTTGCGGTGACGGCGAAGGCCTATGTGGGCGGCGTTTTGTATGCCGAAACCACGGCGGATGCAACGCTGGCGATTGCGCTTTATGATTTGGATGTGGCTGACGCGTCGTTTGCTGTTGATGAAACCGCGGCACAGTTGGATGTTACGCTGACGGGCTATGCCGGCGCAACGCCCATTGTGGAATATTTCCTCGAGGGAGACAACGGCACGTTTGGGCCGTTTACCTCCGATGGCCAAACCACGGACGTGACAGTGGACTTGACCGCTGAGGGCATTCCCGCTGGCTCCTATCAGCTTTCCGTGAAAGCATATGTGGGGACGCTTTTGATTGCGGAAACTGCCGCAGGCGCTGAAGCGGACTTTTCTGTGGAAGCCTACGACTTGGGCGTTGGGTTGGACGCGAGCGAGTATTTTACCGACGGAAGCGCCAATATAAGTATTCTTTCGAATTACGCTGGGCCGATGAAGCTGGTCATTTCGGTTGATGATCAGGAAGTGCTGACGGAAGATAACGTGAGTGACGGCGATGACATCCCATTGGCCATTGCAGGCATCGGCGCGGGGCAGCACAGCCTGACCGCAAAAGCCTACGACGGCAATGATGTGCTGCTGGCCGAGTTTATTGACGGGGCGCAGTTTGATGTGAAGCAATATGGCATGACTGTGTCTTCCGACAAAACCGACTATAAAGCGGGCGAACCTGTGGTTTTGACCGCGCAGCTGGACGCGGATTATTTGACCAACAACCCTGCTGGCGGCGCACTGGTGGACTTCTACCTGAACGAAGTTTTGGTTGGCACCCAAGCGGCGGATGTAAACGGAGAAGCGATTCTTACCCTGAACAGCCTTGCGGTGGCCGGTTATACCCTTTCGGCCAAGGCGGAAAGCGATCCCCGCGAAGCGATTTTGGCGGATACGGCAGGGACGGCCTTTGTGGTGTCGCTTTACGGCATGACGCTGTCGACGGACGCCACAGAATACTACGCGGACGACACCGCGACGCTGACCGCAACGATTGCGGGCTACACGCCGAGCGCTTCCGCTGAAATCAAGTTCTATGACGAAACCGGGGCGTTGCTGGCAAGCCAGAGCCTTGCCGCCGCTACGGCGAGCGCCGACTGGGCGAACTTGGTTATGGGCAGCCATTCCGCGACGGCGATTGTGTTTGACCCGGCTTCGGGGGAAGCGGATGGCCGGATTGCGGCTTCGACCCCCGCCGCGTTTGCGGTGAAGTATTATGCGCTTTCGCTGGCGACCAGCCATCCGGGCTACTTTACCGACGACGCAACGGGCGAAGTAACGGCTACGCTGGTCAAGGATGACGGCGCGGCGTTTGCTGGCAGCGGCAGCGCGCAGTTTGGCACGCTGGGGAACGCGGCTTTTGCGGGCGATACGGCTGCGCTGGGCATCAACCCCTCGGCTTTGGGCGCGGGTACGCACACGATTGAAGTGACGCCGAAGAACGGCAGCGTGCAGCTGGCACAGGCGGAAACCATTAGCTTCCGGGTGGATACAGCCCCGACGCTGACGCTGACAAAGGATAAAACCACCTATTATGCGGGCGAAAAGGCTGTGATCACGGCGACGATTGCCAACAATACGGGCGCTGGGAAAGTGGTGTTCTATGTTGGCAACGCGGCTCCGAAGGAAGTGGCGCTGACAGATGGCAAAGCCACGCTGAAGCTGGATTATTTGCAGGAAGGCAGCCTCACCATTAAGGCCAGCGTTTTGCTGGAAGCGCCTTACGAAAAGGCGTTCAGCGCGCCGGATCTGACGTTCAGCATTGGGCCGATGATCCTCCAGCCGTTCTGGCCAACGCTCGACGATATGCCCACCAGCGTATCCATCAAGCGCCGCTTCTATAAGGGCAACGACTATTTCACAAAGTTCGATTCCGACGATGTGAAGTGGACAGTCAGCAATTCGAAGAAGTTTACCATTGATCCGGATACCGGATTCATCACATTCAAGCGCTTTGGCGGCATAGGCAGGGTGGATGTGACGGCGACCGATTTGAACGGCAAGCCGATCAAGACCTGCACGGTGACGCTCAAGTGGATGTGGTATGAATGGATCTGCGTGGTGCTGTTCTTCGGCTGGATTTACCTCTAATATCATAGAAAGAAGGGAAATTTATGCGCAAGCTATTTGCACTGGTATTGGCGGTTTTGATGACATTGGGCGTCTGTACCCTGGGCGCTGCGGCGGAGCCTACCGCCGCGCCGGAAGCCGCTGCTCTGACGATGACCGTCAAACCGGAAATCATGGAGTATTTTGAAGGCGACGACGTGATTGTGGTTGCTGATGTGCAGGGTTATGCCGAGGGCGAGATTGAATTCGCCTGGACGCAGCCCGTTCCCTACACGGATCCTGCGGGCACTGACGGGAGCGTGCCCGGTTCCGTAACGATCAATCCCGACCAAACGCCTCCGCCCATTTCTGGCGAGCGCAGGTTCATTTCTACCTATAGCAGGATGACCATTCCGCAGGCGCTGGAAGGGCTATATACCTTTACTGTGACTGCGGCCGACAGCCTGGATGGCGGTAACAATGTCACAAAAACCATAACGGTATTGGTTGGCCCGGCAAGCCAAAAGCGCACGCACGAAGATCTTTCGATCTATGTCAGCGAGCTGCCCGACAAGGTGACGATTTATCGCAGGGGCGCGACGAACGATTATTTCACGTCATGGACCAAAAACGGCATCATCTGGAAGGTAGATGACAACCGCATCTTTACGATTGACGAGAAGACGGGCGAGATGAAGTTCAACCGCCCGGGAACCATTTTCGCTTTTGGCCGCGTTCATGTGTACGCGATCGACGCGGAGACGAACGTTGTGCTGAAGTCGGTCTATGTGACAGTCACATGGAAATGGTACCTGTGGCCTGTTGTGTTCATCTTGCAGGGTTGGCTCTGGCTCTAAAGCGCTCGAAGTATCCACAAAAAGCAAGGCTCCCTCAACGAGGGAGTCTTGTTGCATGTGGGCGGGGTTGCACACACAGGTAACCCTAACGCCCCGAGCCTTGCGGCCCGGGGCGTTAGGGTTGAAGGGTTTGTATGAAGCAAAATGGAGAAAGCTTTGTAGAGGACTTCAGGAATGCTGGATTCCTTTCGCCGATATTATTATAGCACCTGAAGATGCCATTGTCAACCCTTTTTTTAAAAAAAAGCTAAAAATAACATAATTGTAACCAAATAAAAGGGAACCCAACTGGGAGTAAATGGGTCACAGCACCACAGTGCAGACGCTGCGCGCGGGCAGAGGGATCCGATCCAGCTGTATTTTTTGCGCGGCAAGGCTACGCAATTCGTCTGTGACATATAAGACGCCGGCGCCGCTTTGCGCGAGCGAAACGTTGGCGGCGTCGCCGGGATTGCGGAAGATGACGGCGGTTTTGCCATCGGGTCTGCGAAACGCGATTGCGCCCGGGGCAGGGGAGGGGCCGGTTACTTCCACGCGCACGCTGCCGCGCGGCACATGAACGCTGAAGTTGCCGAAGGCATAATACCGTTTTGGGATGTCGAAAGTCTGCGTTTCCGGGTTGATATAAATCAGGCCGTCGCAGTAGTCGGCTTCCGAAACGGCGACCCAGCATTGCCACGACACCACGTTGAGAATCGCCAGATCCTGCATCATGACGCGGCACTGCTCCAGAGCGGAGCCCATGCCATAATCGCGGCCGCCCTGCATATGCGTCCACTCGCTCATGCGAACCGGCACGCCGGGATAGCGCCTGTCCATGTAACTGCGAAACCGCTGCGCAACGCCCGCGTCGCGGAGGAACTTCAGCGGTTGAAAGACATAGCCATGAACATCAATGCCATCCAACCGCGCGCGGATAACCGGGTCATCCAAAACTGCGCGGGTATAGGTTTTGTTCATCAAACGCAAGTCGTTATTCTCCGCGCCCGAAAGCAGCACGTTTTGCAGGGCGGGGCGTTTGTCCATCTCTTCGGCGAAGCGCCGCATCAATCGCCGCACGCCTGCGGGATGATAGTGGCAGCCCTCCTGCCCGGCTTTGTCGATCCATGGCCCGAAGGGTTCATTGATGGGGGAAACGAATGTGACAGGAATCCCTTCGGCAAGAAAATGTTCCGTTACATCGAGGACATAACGAGTGAAATCGGCTTCATGGCGGCGGCGCAGGTTGGCTTTGAACGGAATGCTCCCTTGTGCCGCGCCGGTGACAGTCCAGCGTTCCGGCGGAGAATTGGCGAACAGCACCACATCGTCGGCGCCCAGGCGCACGGCTTCTTTCAGGCACCAGACGGCTTCGGCGTCGCGGTTCCAGTCGTAGCCGCCATCTTCTTTTAAAAAGGAAGAAGCGCGCCGCATGGGAGTCCAATAATTTCCGCGGCCCGATTCCTTTGAGCCGCCGCCGAGATTGTAGCGGTAGGTGGCCATGCCAAGGCCCTCGGTTTTGCTGTAGAGCAGCTTCAAAATTTCGCGACGGATCCCCTCAGGCCAACCGCCGACCAATTGCGCCCACCAGGCGCCGCTCGCTCCGAAGCCTTCGATGGTTTGGTATGTTTTTTCGGTATGCAGGGTGAATGGGATGGGCATGGGGAGCCTCCTCTCGTGGCTGCGCTATTGTATGACAACATCATACACCCATTTTTGGCCGAAGTCAATACCCGGAAGGAATTTTTTCAAAATAGCGCAAATTTTGCCGGGAAATCTGAATGCGAAATGAACGCAGAATTGACGGTTCGTAAAACTTGCCAAACCCCTTGCTTTTTCCTTTGATATTTGATACACTATAGGTACAAAATAGGATGCGAGGGCAAGTTTTTTACATGGAGGAGGGTTTTCTATGACAAAAAAATTGATTGCGTTTTGTCTGGCGTTGATTTCGCTGCTGGCGCTGCTGAGCGGCTGCGAGGGAATTACGTTGGGGCAGAAGGCCGAAATGACCACCGACCCTGTGAACGCGCTGACGCCGGATTTGGTGCCGTCTGAAGTGGGCAAACTGACCGACGAGGAGCGCAAGGCCTGGGAGGAAGAGTTGAAGAAGGCCAACGTGCTTCCGCCGGATGTGACCATCCCGGCCACGAAGGCAACGGTGCCCCAGCCGGCGACCATGCCTGCCGGAAAAAAAGTGCAGCCCAGCGAGGCGATGCGGTATGTGAAAAAAGTGCAGGATATCATCAAGAGCCATACCTTTTATTTGAAGGGCAACATGAACAACCCCGTGGGCAACGGCAACGGCAGCTACGCTCCGGCGATTATGGCGGCCAACGCGGACCGCCTGATGGTTGAGACTGTGACCGACTGGACAACCATGTTCAAAGAAATGTCTGAGGATGCGGAGCAGTCCAACTTCGATCAGGCGCAGGCGCTTATTCAGGGAGCGATTGCGCAGAAGACGTTTGGCAGCAAGATGCGCATGCTGTTTTTGCCGGGGACCGCTTATTTGGTGCTGCCGGAAAAGAATTTTTACACGAACCTTTCCGCTGTTGCGGGGGATGATGTGGGCGACATGGCAACGGAGATTTTGAAGCAGTTCAGCAGCATTTCCGGCTCCGAACTTCGTGAAAAGGATCTCAAGTCTTCCAAGGTGACCATGAATGGCAAAGAGTATCTTTGCGCTACGATGCCCGGCGACGACGGCATGACCATCAAGTTCTATTTTTTGAAGGGCGAACTGAAGCGCCTGGAATATATCATGGAGGAAGACCCCGAATCGAACATGGTGGTGGAAGTGGAAGAGTTCAGCGGCAAGGTGGATCCTTCGTCGTTTGAACTGAAAGGCTTGAAGGAAATCAAGGTGGGGGAATTCACGAAACTCATGGGCGGGTTCAACAGCCTGCTGGCCGGATGAGTACAGCGCTGGTCACTGGCGCCTCAGGCGCAATTGGACGGGCAATTGCCCGGCGGCTGGCCGAAGAGGGGCATTCGGTTCTATGTCACGGAAATCTGCACAGCGCTGCCGGGTTGGCGGCGCTGTGCGTTGACGTTCAGGCCGATTTGAGCCGCGAAGATGAGATTGAGCGCCTGTTTGATGAAGCCGAGCGACGGTTTGGCGGCGTGGATATCCTTGTGAACAACGCAGGCATCGCCTTGCCGCAGCAGTTGATCACCGAGACCGAGACAGCGGATTACGACAAGCTGTTCGCGGTGAATATGCGGGGGGCATTTTTGTGCGCACGGCGCGCTCTGCCGCATATGATTCATCAAAAGCAGGGGAGGGTAATCAACATCTCGTCTGTTTGGGGCGTTGTTGGCGGAAGCTGCGAGGTGGCTTATTCGGCTTCGAAGGCGGCGTTGATTGGTTTCACAAAGGCGCTTGCGAAAGAGGTTGCCCCGAGCGGCATTACGGTGAACTGTGTGGCGCCCGGCGTGATTGAAAGCCCCATGAACGCGCATCTTGACGTTGCTGCGTTAGCGCGCGAAACTCCGCTGGGACGTATTGGGCGGCCGGAGGAGGTTGCGGATGCTGTGGCTTATTTCGTCAAAGCAGATTTTGCCACAGGGCAGGTATTGCTTGTTGACGGCGGGTTTCACTGGGGTTGAGTTTTGACGGTATCCGAGCGGATAGAATTCTAATGACAGTTGGTGATGGAACATGGAAGGACAAGCTTTGACGCGCGAAATCGCGCTGGGCGTGCGGTTTTGCTTCGTGCCCGCAGCGCGGTTCAAAACCAGCCGTTTGCTGCTGCAAATGGCGGTGCCGCTGCGATTGAATCAGGCGAATGTGACGGCGGCTAACGCGCTTTTGCCGTTTTTGCTGCATCGCTCCTGTGCGGCCTATCCAACGCCTCGTTTGCTGGAAAGCGAACTGGCGGCGCTTTACGGTGCGAAACTGAGCGCATATGTGCAAAAGACCGGCGAGACACAATTGTTGAGCATTGCCTTGACGGCCATTGATGATCGCTTCGCGCTGGGCGGCGAAAGCGTTGCCGAGGGTTGCGCGGCGTTGCTGTTGGATTTGCTGTTCCAACCGATGCTGGCGGACGGGTTGTTCACAGAGGAAAGCGTTGCATTGGAAAAGCGGCTGCTGATGGAGCGGTTGGAGAGCGAAGAAGGAAATAAGTGGCGTTATGCGCAAAATCGATGTGAAGCGCTGATGTGTGGCAACGAATCTTATGGTCTCAATCCGCTGGGCGAAGCGGAGGCCATCGCGGCGCTGCGCCCGGAAGAACTGACGCAGGCATGGCGGCAATTGCTCAGGAGCGCGCCCATGCAGTTTGTGCTGGTTGGCAACGGCGGCGACGAAGCGGTTTGCGAAGCTTTGCGGCAGCGGTTCGCCGGAATGACGCGCCAGCCTGTTGTACTGGAAACGAGATTTGTTCAACGCGCAGGCGAGCAAAAGACAATCCGCGAGGAGCAGTTGATTGAACAGGCGAAGTTGGTTTTGGGGTTTCGCGCGGGGATGAAAGATGCGGATGACCATCGCCATGCCCGGCTGGTCATGACGGACTTGTTTGGCGGCGGGGTCTACTCCAAGCTGTTTTTGAATGTGCGCGAAAAAATGAGCCTTTGTTATGCCTGCCGCGCGGATTTGCACGCGATGAAAGGAATTTTAATGGTGCGCTCGGGTGTGGATACCGAAAAAGCGGACGAAGCGCGCGACGCGATATTAGAGCAGATGCGGCAGATGCAGACCGGGGCGTTCACCGACGAGGAACTGGGCACGGCGAAGCGCGCGCTTTGCGACAGCATCCAAACGGCGGCCGATTTGCCGGAAAGCTTGGCGAGCTGGTATACGCGGGGGCTGCTGCGGGGGGATTATTCTTCGCTGCAAGAGGAGTGTGAATGTATTCGCAAGGTGATGCGGGAAGAGGTGGTCGCGACGGCGCGAGAAGTGACACTGGACACCGTTTATCTGCTGGCGGCAAGGAAGGAGGCGGCGAAATGAGTGGTTATCACTGGGAAACGGTGAGCGATGCGGCGCTGGAAGAGACCTATTACCGTTGCAAGCACCCCTCCGGGCTGGAGATTCAGGTTTGCCCGAAGCCCGGGTACTCCAGTGCCTACGCTGTTTTTTCGACAAAATACGGATCCATTGATACCAATATTGTGCACGCAGATGGAAGTGTGACGAAAATTCCTGAAGGTACGGCGCATTTTTTGGAGCACAAACTGTTCGAATCGGAGGAACAGGATGCATTTGAGCGGTTTTCGAAAACAGGTGCCAGCGCAAATGCCTACACTTCCTTTGATAAAACAGCCTACGAGTTCACGTGCTCTGCACATTTTGAGGAGAATCTGGAAATTTTGCTGGATTTTGTTCAGTCGCCATATTTCACGCAGGCGACGGTGGATAAAGAGCAGGGGATCATCGGGCAGGAAATTCGTATGGGGCTTGATTCTCCGGGGCGCGAGGTTTTTTATGGCCTGATGGGGTTGCTCTACCCCGGGCAGCCGGTGAGCATCGAAATTGCGGGGACGGAAGAATCTATCGCGAAAATTACGGCGCAGCTCTTATACGACTGCTACGCGCACTATTATAATTTGCATAATATGGTGCTATGTGTGGCGGGAAATGTCACATTGGAACAGGTGGCAGCGGTGGCCGATCGGCTGCTGAAGCCCGCGCAGGGGGAACTCGCGCGGCGCAAACCGCTGCGAGAGGAATCTTTTCCGTCAGCAGCGACCGCGCGCAAGGCCATGGAGGTGACAATTCCCACCTTTACGCTCGGTTGCAAAGAGGCCATGCGCGATTGCGAACTTTCCATTGAGGAGATGACGTTGGCGGATTTGGTTTTGGATGTATTAGCGGGCGAAGCGTCGCCGCTTTATGAACAATTGCTGGGCGAAGGACTCATTGGCGCGGGCTTCAGTAGCGGGCTGTTCAGCGGTTGGTGCTATAGCTGCGCGTTGTTTGAGGGGGAGTCGAAGCGACCGGAACTGGCGGCGCGGCGGATTCAGGATGTGATGCTTCAGGCGGCAAACGAAGGCTTGGATGCCGAAGCGTTTGAACGCGCGCGCCGCAAGGCCTATGGGCGGCTTTTGATGGCTTGCAACGACATTGACGACACCGCCAATGGCATGGCGGATGCGTTTTTTTCCGGCGACGACTATTATGCCCGTGCCCGCGTGCTGCGGGAGGCGACCCTGGAAGCGGCAAATCGCCGTGCGGGGGAGCTATTCCGGCCAGAGAATTTTGCGCTTTCCATCATTGAACCGATCAAGAGGTGAGGCTTATGACAGAGGTATATTTCAAAGGGTTAAAGCATGTGTTTCATGTGGCAAGCACGGCGCTTGACATGCGCCTGTTTGGGCATGATATTCACATCCGGTGGTATGGCGTGATCATCACGTTTGGGTTTTTGCTGGCCGTTCTCTTCGGCGGACGCATGGCATACAAATGGAAAATGAACCTCGACAAGATGATTGATGTGCTCATCGGCGGCACCATCGGCGGCATTCTTGGCGCAAGGCTTTACTACGTTGTTTTCCATTGGGAAAGCTATCGAGGCAACATTGTGGAGGTGTTTCGAATTTGGGAAGGCGGTTTGGCCATCTATGGCGGATTGATTGGCGGGCTGATCGCGGCGGCAATCGTATGCAAACTTCGTAAATTGGATTTTTTGAAGCTGCTCGACGTGTGTTCCATGAGCTTTCTCATTGGTCAGGGAATCGGAAGGTGGGGAAATTTCACAAACCAAGAAGCTTTTGGGACAAATACCAACTTGCCTTGGGGTATGTGGAGCGAAAAAACCGCCGAATACATCAACTACAATGGGCGCGAGATTGCTGCGCGCGGCATCCACGCAGTGGCCGGCACGCTGGAAGCGAAGGCTTATGTGCACCCGACGTTTCTGTATGAGTCGCTTTGGTGCTTGCTGAGTTTTGCGTTGATCTACCTCATTTGTCGAAAATGGCATAAATTCAGCGGCCAGTTGATGCTTTGCTATGGCGTGCTTTACGGCGCGGAGCGATTTTTTGTGGAGGGGATGCGCTTAGACAGCCTGTATTTGGGCGGAAGCAATTTGCGCGTATCACAATTGGTTTCGGCGATTTTGGTCATAATTTGCCTCGCGGGACTGATCATTCTGTTGCTGAGACAACGAAAAAAGGAGGGAAATACTGTTGAACTTGCTTAATGGAAAAGAAGTATCTGCGAAAGTGTTAGTCCAAATCGCACAAGAAGCGCGAGATTTGTCGGTGCAACCGTGTCTGGCGGTGATCATTGTTGGAGATGACCCGGCTTCGCGGATCTATGTGAACAACAAGAAAAAAGCATGCGAACAGGTTGGGTTTCGCTCGCTTGAGTTTGCGCTGCCAACGGAAACCGGGCAGGAGAAATTGCTTTCGCTGGTTGATGAGCTGAACCGCGACGCTTCTGTGCACGGCATTCTTTGCCAGGCGCCGCTGCCTCGCGGATACGGTTATGACGAGCGCGCTGTTTGCCGCGCGATTTCGCCCGCGAAAGATGTGGATTGTTTTCACCCCGAAACGGCAGGGAAGTTGCTCCTCGGCGAGGCGGGTTTTTTGCCCTGCACCCCGGCGGGCGTGATTGCGTTGCTTGACGATGCGGGTATTTCGCTGAGCGGCAAACAAGTGGTCATCGTTGGGCGCAGCAATATCGTGGGCAAGCCCATGGCGATTTTGGCACTACGGCGCGATGCTACGGTGACGATCTGCCACTCGAAAACGAAGGATCTTGCGAAAATTACCCGTCGCGCAGACATTTTGATTGCCGCGTTGGGCAAGCTGCACTTCATAACCGCCGAAATGGTAAAAGATGGAGCGGTTGTGATTGATGTTGGCATGAACCGCATGGAAGGCAAGAAGGTACGCGGCGACGTTGATTTTGAGAACGTTGCTGGAAAATGCAGCTTTATTACCCCTGTTCCCGGCGGCGTTGGGCCGATGACCATTGCAATGTTGATGCAAAATACACTAACTGCCGCGAAAATGGCAGCCAATATTTGTTAGAAATGGAGAAATTTATGGAGAAGAAACTGTATCGTTCCCGAAATGACCGGAAATTTTCGGGCGTTTGTGGCGGCTTTGGGAATTATCTCAACATCGACCCGACAGTGATACGCGTGCTGTATGCGATAATTTCATTATTCGCTGGCTTTTTTGTGCCCGGGCTGATTTTGTATGTGATTTTGGCCGTCATCATCCCGGAAGAACCGGAGCGGTGGCAGCAAGAATGGCAGACCGCGCCGCAACAGGAAAATCGACCGCCTGCTTCTTCGCAGGAGCCAACTGATTCGCCGCAGGAATAAGGCGAAAATTCACAGATAGGGGTGACTTATGCTTTCGCGCTTTGACGAATTGCGCAAGGAATATCCGGTTTTCCACTACAACAGCTACGAGATTCAACAGGATTCGACTGAAATTGTGCTAAAATTCCATTTTTCAATCGATCATTTCTGTGAATTTCGGCCTATGGTTCGCATCCCTGTGAAGAATTTGCCCTTGCGCAATTCACCCGACAGCCCCCTTGCGCGGGAGCTTGTGTTTGCGCTGGGTTTGGTGGAGCTGATCAGCTATTGGAAGTGCGTGTGCCCGCCTACGGTGGCCATCCACTGCAATGCGCTTGTCGAGAGTGAAATTCTTTGGTGGAAGCGCCTGTGGTTCCATGGGCTAGGTGAGTTTTTTTATCAAAACGGCATCGAAACCGATCAGGAACGCTTTTTGCGGGTGCAATGCGATGGAACGGCAGAGCCAAATGTGATAATATTTCACCGTGAAAATTTGTCTCTTGTTCCGGTGGGCGGGGGAAAGGATTCCTGTGTGGCGCTTCATTTGCTGAAAGAGCAAGGCAGGGCGTTGATGGGATTCACGGTGAACGACCAAATTGCCCGCTGTGAAACGTTTGCGGCGGCGGGTTTTGCGCCCTCGCAAATGCTCCATACGCACCGCATGATTGATGCGGCGCTTTTGCAGCGCAACGCGGAGGGGTATTGGAATGGCCACACGCCGTTTTCTGCCATTGTCGCCTTTTTAGGTCTTTACGGCGCGTATCTTGTTGGGGCCGGCGAATTGGTGCTTTCTAACGAGGCCAGCGCCAACGAACCCAGCGTGCCCGGGACGAAGATCAACCACCAATACTCCAAGTCATATGCGTTTGAGCGCGATATGAATGACTATATTGGGCGCCGTTTTGGATTGCCTGTTCGTTATTTCAGTCTGCTGCGGCCCTTTCACGAGCTACAGATTGCCAAGCAGTTTGCTGCGCTGCCGCAGTACCACTTTGCCTTCAAAAGCTGCAATGTTGGCAGCAAACAAAATGTTTGGTGCTGCAAATGCGCGAAGTGCCTGTTTGTGTATTTGATGCTGGCGCCGTTTCTTCCGACAGAGCGAATGTTTGATATATTTGGCGAAAATTTGTTGAGATCGCCTGATTTGCAAGAAGATTTATTGGCTCTTGTTGGTGGAACTAACCAAAAACCGTTCGAGTGCGTTGGGACTGTGAAAGAAGCGCGCGCCGCAATAGAGTTGTTGTGTGGCAACGACGTCTCCGCACGCCGCCTGCTGCGCGCTTTTAACAACGAGCATTGCGTGCCGGAAGAATTTTTGCCTGCAGTGGAAAGGATGTACCAATATGTCAGCGCGGTTGATTGAGTATTTGCGGCATTGCGGACGCGTTGCGCTATTGGGCTTCGGGCGGGAAGGGCGTTCAAGCTATGTTTTTTTGCGCAAACATTTCCCGGAGCGGCGGTTGCTCATAGCCGACCAAAGCCGCATTGAGTTGAATGACCCGAACGTAGCTTTTTTTCGCGGCGAGCGCTATTTTGATGTATTGGGCGAAAGCGATCTATTGTTAAAATCGCCCGGCGTGCCGCTGAAAAACGCAACTCTCCCGATGGGGTTGGAGGTGACTTGCCAGGCGGATTTGTTTCTGCGGTTTGCGCCATGCCTGAAGGTGGGCGTCACAGGCACCAAGGGAAAAACGACGACATCCACACTGATTCATGAGATGTTGCGGGCCTCTGGCATAGGTTCGCGGCTGATGGGCAATATGGGCGTTCCTGTGTTCGACTGCCTGGAAGGGCTGGAGCAGGCGGCGGTGATAGAGCTTTCGAGCCATCAACTGGAGTATTGCCGAGCCTCGCCGCAGGTGGCGGTTTGGACGAATCTCTATGAAGAGCATTTGGATCACTATACCGGCGGCTTTTTGGGGTATGCAGCAGCGAAGGCGAACATCTGCCGCTGGCAGGAACCCAATGATGTTCTGATTTATAATGCGGAACAACCGCTGCTGGAACTGGCAAATGTAACCGAATGCCGCGCGCGTTTGCTGCCGATTGGCGCGACAGAGGAGCCTCCTTTTCTGCGGGGCATTACCAACCCCAGGCTATGCGGAGAGCACAACCGACAGGATATTTATTTTGCGGCAGCCGCAGCACGGCAGTTGGGCGCGACGGAAGAGGCCATCTGCCAGGCGGTACTGGAGTTCCAAGGGATCCCGCACAGGATGTATCCTATCAGCGACGCGGGGAGGATTCATTGGGTGGATGACTGCATTTCCACTATCCCGCGTTCAGTGCTCTGCGCCATAGATGCGTTGGGAGATGTGGATACTCTTCTCATCGGTGGGCAGGATCGGGGGCTATGCTACGACGCGTTCGCGCAGGAACTTGCGTGCCGTAGCGTGCGTCATATCATTTGCATGCCGGAAACCGGGCAAAGCATTGCTCGGCTGCTGCGGCAACAGGGCAGCGGCCAGAAGATACTGGAAGTGCAAACCATGGAAGAAGCCGTAGCGGCGGCACAACTTTATACAGCAGCGGGAAAAACCTGCTTGCTTTCGCCTGCCGCCGCCAGCTACAACCAATACAAAAACTTTGAGGAAAAGGGGCGGCACTTTGCTGAGTGCATCAATAATATCGCAGCAGCGAAACCACTTTCCCCAGAATGATAAGCTCATCGCAGAAGATGGGATCCATGGTGTCGTTTTCGGGCTGCAAACGAAAATGCCCGTTTTCTTTGTAAAACGTCTTCACCGTTGCCTCGTCCTCCAGCAGGGCGACTACGATATCGCCATTGCGGGCGGTGGGAGTTTTCTCGACGAAAACGATATCGCCATTGAGGATACCGGCGTTGATCATGCTTTCGCCGCGCACACGCAGGGCGAACAGCGCCTTGTCGCGCGTCACAGGCCCTGTATATGGCAGGTAGCTTTCGATCTGCTCCACGGCCAAAACGGGCAGCCCGGCCGTAACGGTCCCCAACAGAGGCACTTGGACGAAGGAATTTTCCTGCCCGATGACGCGCACGGAACGCTTGTGCATTTTGTCGCGGCGGATATAGCCCATCTTTTCGAGCGCGTTGAGGTTGGCTTGCACGGAAGAGGTAGAGTTGAGGCCCACGCGCTCGCCAATTTCGCGTACAGAGGGCGGCACGCCGTCTTGCGAGCGCTCCACCAGGTACTCATATACTTTGCGTTGGGTGTTGTTCATGCTTGGCTGCTTCATAAAAACAGTCCTTTCCAGACTTATGATTTTAGGCTTTAGACCTTAGAATATCCAAATTCTTCTGTCTAAAATCCAACGCCTCATGTCTTGTGTCTATTATATCATATTTGTTCGCATTTGTCAAACGTTCGTTTCTTTCTGAAACGTAGAAAATAAAATACTTAACGAGGTGTTTTTTGTATGAATGAAACAAAAATTCCTAGAGCGGCCTGCCCTGAAGCGGTGCAGGTTTCGTCTGTTGCGGTGAATGAACTGATTGGTGACATCCTGGAGCACGAGCTGGAGCTTCACTCTTTGATGGTTGTGCGGCACGGCAAGGTAGCGTTCGAGACTTTCCGCAAGCCTTATGTGCCAGAAATGCCTCATGTGATGTTCTCGGTGAGTAAATCCGTCACATCCTGCGCGATCGGCTTCGCTGTGGCGGAAGGGTTGTTGTCTGTGGATGACAAAGTGGCCGACCTTGTGCCGGAGCTGCGCGGCGGCGCGGAGGACGAGAACCTGGAGCGCTTGACGGTGCGGCACTTGCTTACCATGACTTCTGGCAAGCTCATCAGCGTTTTCGCTGACAAAACGAAAAAGCAGTGGATCCAGGATTTTGCGGAAGCGAAGTGGACCTATGGGCCTGGCGAAGGCTGGAGTTACATCAATGAGAATATCTACATGCTTTGTGTCATTTTGTCGCGGGTGACTGGCATGGGCGTGGTGGATTACCTGATGCCGCGCCTGTTCGGGCCGTTGGGCATTCCGCGGCCTTTTTGGGAAACAGATGGCCACGGCGTGGAGGCCGGCGGCTGGGGGCTTTATCTGACGACCGAAAGCTTTGCCAAAATCATGCTTTGTTACACACAAGGCGGCGTGTTTGAGGGAAAGCAGGTGATCCCGGCGGGTTGGGTGGCGGAAAGCACGAAGTTACAGGCAAAGCAGAACGATGGAAGCGCCGAGCCCCACGGCAACAATGGCTATGGTTACTGCTTCTGGTTGAACGCGGAGCCGGGCGGCTTCCGGGCCGACGGCGTATTTTCGCAGCTGGGGCTTTGCTTCCCGGCATACGATGCCTGCGTTATTACTACGGCGGGCGAAATTTTTTCGCACAAGATGCTCGACGCACTGTTCCGGCATATTCCCCAACTCTTTGAGGAGGCAGGAGACAGGGAACAGGAGGCGGGGGCTGTCATCACAGCGTTGCCTGAATATCCCGCGCTGGAGGAGTCGCCGCGCAACTATGCCTTGGAAGCGCAGTTGGAAGCGCGCCGGATTCATTTTCCCTCGTCGTTGCAGCAGGTGCCAAAAATGCTGGGGTTTCCTGTGAGCGTTATGCCCATGGCGGTGTTCTTTATGTCGGCTGACCGGGCGGGCGGGATTGACCAGGTTCGTCTGCGGTTCCAGGAAAACACCTGCAAGTTCAGCTGGAGCGAGGGCGCAGAACGCAACACAGTACTGTGCGGCCTGGATGGCCGCGCGCGCAAGTGCCTGATTACGCTGGGGGGAGTGCAGTTCCCGGTGGCCTGCTCCGCTGCGTGGGATGGCGATAACAAGTTCCGGATCCGCATCCGCCCGATGAATTCTGTGGCGGAGCGCCGCCTGACATTCCAGTTCTTTGGCCGCCAGGTGCGCATGGTGCCCCGCAGTTCTCCGTCGCTGAGCACCATCGGCGAATACGCCGCGCCGTTTGTTCAAACAATGGTGCCAAACCATACCATCGCGGGGATTATGTCCAATACCATGGATAAAATCGCGCTGGTGGCGGAACCTGTGCACATTGGTTATTTGCGCTAAGCGCTTTTATACAAGGCTCTTCCCTGTTTCTTTTCTTCTTCGACGGGTTTTGCGGGGGAACTTACGGGCAAAACGAATTCCCTCCAGCGCTTGGCCGAAGGGAAGAACGAATGGTCAGGGGAACGGGGAAGAGCGCGCTTGCGATCATTATTCTGCTTTTAGCCCACGTGCGGGCAATTGCGCGCTCAGGCGTTCTTCGGCTTGCCGGATGCGCTCTTCGTAGCGATCGGTGGCGTCGGCAATTGTGCCGCAGGCCGCCCAAAGATAATCGCAAAAACGCGCCCAGGGGGCATAATAAGCGGGATTGCGTGGATAGCACTGGTAGTGGGCTTTCAGCAGCGAAGCGCAGCCAACGCCCCGCACAAGGCCTTTGAGCGTGCGGAAACTGATACTGCCCCCCGTAAAGCCTTTTGTGACCTTTACCACCAGTTCCAGCGCTTCATTGAGCGGCATGGCGGCGCTGTATTTTTGATTGAGCCGGGTCATCGCTTTATTGTTGAATATGATCCCCTCGCGGAACTCGTAGTCCATCTCTTCCGCGTCGCAATCCACAGCGTTGATCGTTGTGGCGTTGATATAGGCAAAACTTGCGGCTTGCCCCCTGTTGTAGCGGACATTGTAATCCCACAAAGCATCCCGCGTGGGATAGGCGCCGCCTTTCATAGCGCGGGCAGCGGTTTCGGCGGCAATCTGGCACCCCACCCAACCGGAGCAGATTCCCTCTCCCACCCATTTGTTCATGCAGGCCGCGTCGCCCATGACCATGAAGCCGTTATCCACAAGGGAATAGGGCGCGCGGCGGAACGGCACCAGGCCGCGGCCTTCTTTCACTACTTCGCCCTCGGGCAGATCGATTGCTTCAGCGAAACGCCGGCTGCACGTTTCGGCATAGGCGAAGCTGTTGCACGCGCCTGTGCCGAAAATTGCCTGATCCGGCTCCGGAGCCTGCCCAATCCAGCTTTTATAATAGGCCCAGTGCTCGGCGCGTTTGGGCGCGTCTTCCTCTGGATGCGCCAGCTTCACGTACTTTAAAATCGTGAACATTATGTCGCGCGGGCCAAGGCTGAAATTTTCCACATAGCTCGGCCGCCGCAGTTTCCGCCGGGCAACGGCCCGCCAGCCGGAGCAGTCGGCTACCAGCCGCGACCGCACAAAGGCTAAGCCCTCCGCTGTGCGCAGTTTTGCCCCGCAGACCCCGCGTCTGTCGTAAATAAAATCTTCGAAGCGGGTTTCGTCGGCGAATTCCACGCCAACTTCCAGGCACCACGTCCGCAGCCGCCGCACAAAAGCGGGCAGGTTGCATGCAAGGAAGGGGTAATCCGCCAGCACGATGATTTCGGTTCCATCGTTGCGCTTTTTGTACTGCCCAAAGGGGGAGTAGTAGCTGCCCGCCTCAAACTCGGTGATGTAATCCGGGTCGCCTGGCCGGGGCATAGGAACGCCGAGCTTTGCGAACATATCTTTGTCCACATGAAACAGCGGCAGCTGTTCGCCCAGCCGCTGCGGGGGCAGCGCGTCGGCCACCAGCGTCCGGTATCCCTGTTCGGCCATGCGCCGCGCGAAATAGCAGCCCGCCGTGCCGCTGCCAATCACGATGACGTCGTATGCATCTTTCATCGCAATGCCTCCTGTTCGTTTGTTTCTTTTATTTTACAGGAAATCGGAAAGAAATGCAAGGGGTTTTTGCGTTTTTTGTGGCAACTTTTTACGAACTTTTTGCCGCAGCGAAAAAAATCTTGCATTCCCTTTCTGCCCATGCTATAATGGGTAAAGAATCATGTTACGGGAGGTTTGACTATGGATATCGAATTGGGCCGCCACTCTTTGGCGCATGTGATGGCAAAGGCTGTTTGCGCGCTGTTTAGCGGCGAGGGCAAGGTCAAGCTGGGGATTGGCCCCGCTATCGACAACGGTTTTTATTATGATTTTGATTTGCCGCATGCCATCACAGAGGCAGACTTTGCGGCAATTGAGAGTAAAATGACGGAGATCATCAAGGCTCGCGAGCCTTTCGCGCGCGAAGAGCTGAGCCGCGAGCAGGCGCTTGCGCTGTTTGCCGGGCAGGACTATAAGGAGGAGCTTATCCGCGATCTGCCGGAAAGCGAGACGCTGACCGCATACCAAACGGGCGGTGATTTTGTTGATTTATGCCGCGGCCCGCATGTGGGGGATACCGGAGAACTGCGCGGCTGGGCCTATAAGATCGCCAGCGTTGCCGGGGCCTATTGGCGTGGCGACGAGCGCCGCCCCATGCTCCAGCGCGTCTATGTCTACGCCTATCCCGGCAAGGCGGAGCTGAAGGAATACCTGAATTTTTTGGAAGAAGCCCAAAAGCGCGATCACCGCAAGCTGGGGCCGCAGCTGGACTTGTTTTTCCTCGATGAATCCGCCCCGGGCATGCCCTATTATTTGCCCAATGGCCTGAAAGTGTATCATACGCTGCTATCCCTCTGGCGCGAGGTGCACGAGGCGCGCGGCTATCAGGAAATCTTGGCGCCGCAGCTGAACCTGAATACCCTCTGGAAGACGTCGGGCCACTGGGATCACTATCAGGACAATATGTTTTTGGTGAAGCTTTCCGACGAACAGATCTTTGGCCTGAAGCCCATGAACTGCCCGAACGCGATTTTGACCTACCAGCGCCGCACGCGCAGCTACCGGGAACTGCCGCTGCGCATTGCCGAAATCGGCCATGTTCACCGCAAAGAGATTTCCGGCACGCTCCACGGTCTGCTGCGCGTACAGAGTTTTCATCAGGACGATTCGCACAATTTTGTAACAGAAGAACAGATTGCCTCGGAAATCAATGAGATATTGGACATTGCCGATTTGCTTTACGCTATTTTTGGCTTTGAAATTGTACCCACGCTTTCCACCCGGCCCGATGATTTTATGGGAGATATTGCCCTTTGGAACGAAGCGGAACTGCGGCTGAAAGAAGTGCTCAACACCCGTTATGGCGAAGGCAACTACCGGGTTGACGAAGGCGGCGGCGCGTTTTACGGCCCGAAGATTGATATCAAAATCACGGATGCGCTCCGGCGTGTGTGGCAGACCGCCACGATACAGGTTGACTTCCAGCTGCCGCGCAACTTTAACCTGACCTATACCGATCGGGATGGGCAGTTAAAAGTCCCGGTGGTGATTCACCGGGCGATCTACGGATCTCTCGAGCGCTTCCTTGGAATTTTGATTGAGCAATTCGCGGGCAAATTCCCCTTCTGGCTGGCCCCATGCCAAGTGGGCCTGGTGCCTGTGCAGGAAGAAGAGCACGGCGCGTATGCCGATGAAATCGCGGCAAAACTGCGTGCGGCGAAGATCCGCGTAAAGGTGGATCACGCCAACGGTACCATGGGCAACAAAATCAAGGGATTTCGGCAGGAACTGCTGCCCTATATTATCATCGTGGGCGATCAGGAGCGCGACGCGGGAACCATTAGCTTGCGCGCGCGCACGGGCAGGCAAACCAACGGTATTTCGGTTGGCGCGTTCCTTGCGGCATGCGAAAAAATGAACGAAACACATGCACTGGAGCTAGCGGAACTGTAACGTTTTCGCTCTGGGCAACCTCGGGTAAAAACAAAACAGACCCCTAACGACCGCGCAGCCAAGGGGTCTGTTTTCGTTCCACATAAGCCAAAAGAAGCCGCACGCGCCGTTCCCGTAAAACGATTACGCGAAAAAGAAGAGGAAGGGAAAATTTTCTCAGCGGCGGGGCTTTTTTCTCCTGACAGATTTTGCGCTGGAAACCCGGTTGGCCGCAAAAACGCCTCCTCCGCCCCCGCAGAAGAGCGCGACGAGAAGCAATGTGACCGCATTCATGCCAAGCGTTGCCCGGCTGAACGCCAGCGCCGCTGTCAGCGTTATCAAATAGAAGGCCCCTGCAGCCAGCAGCCCCAGCAGCAGTCCCTGCTTGCGCACGGGCCGCACATTGCAATAGGCTGCCGCAAAGGCCGAGAGCCCGGCAATGGGGATTGCAATAAGCGGCAGCGCCGTCAGCGCGGCGTCAAGCTTCAAACATACCGCAGCAGCAATGGCCAACAATCCCGCAAACAGCGCCAGCCCTGCCATAAGGCTCAGCCCCAGCCGCCGTAATACGGGTTGCCAGCCGTTTTTATGTTGATGTTCCTGTTTTGCCTGCATCATAATGGCACACCTCATTCCTGGGATATGTCTATGACGCGGGGCAGCGGGTTATGACAAAAAATGGGCGGCCCACCCGGTCAGGCGCCGTTATTCTTTGCTTTTTTTGCTCTTCTTGCGATCCTTGCCGCTTTCGGCCGCTCTGGTGGCGCGGGCTTCTTCCTGTGCCTTGCGGGCCGCATCGCGCTCGGCCGCGAGTTTTTCCTGCGCGGTGTTGTTGATGCCCACGGCGGTGCGCAGGATGCGCAGCTTTGTGCGATCCGCTCCGGTTTCGATGATAATGCTGTCTTCCTTTACCGTGATGACGCGCCCCAAAATACCGCCGATGGTGGTGATTTCATCGCCCACTTCAACGCTGTCGCGCATTTGCTGCTCTTCTTTTTGCCGTTTGCGCTGCGGGCGGATCATCGTCAGGTACATGACGCCCACCATAGCCACCAGCAAAAGGATCATCTGCCAGCCGCCTCCCTGCTGCGTGCCGCTGCCGGAGACTGCATTCATCAGCCAAGTTAAGTTCATTCGCGTTACCTCTTCCCCTGAATTTTATGGATTAAATAATATTATATCTGATATTGCGCAAAAAAGCAAGGGATTTGGACGGCCTTTTTTGATTTTACATAATGTTCACGGGTGAGAATTGCCGCGCAATTTTTGCTGCCGCTATTGACTTGCCCGCGCAATCGGGGTATAATTAGGAAATGAATTGCGAAAGGGGGATGCTGTGAACTGGATTTTTTTTGACCTGGGGTCCACATTGCTCGACGAATCCCGCATGATTCGCCTGCGCGTGGAAGAAACGTTTGCCCGGCTGCGCGGCACGCCGAACGAGTGCAGCGCAGAGGAATTCCGCGAACGAATGCGGCGGGCCGCGCTTTGGCATCCACATCCCTATGCCGCTGCGATGGCGGATATGGGGCTGGGCAATGGCGATCCCGCCTGGGTGGAGTGGGATACTACTCTGGAGTCGCCCTATCCTGGCGCGCGGCCTTTGTTGGAATTGCTGCACGAAACACATTCGCTCGGCGTGATTGCGAATCAATCCCTGGGCGCAGCGGAACGGTTGCGGCAGTGGGGCTTGGCTCGTTTTTTTGACGTGATCGTTTGTTCCGCCGAAGCGGGCGTGGAAAAGCCTGATTTGCGCATGTTTGAGATGGCGTTGCAGCGGGCCGGATGCGCGCCGCAAAGCGCCGTTATGGTTGGCGACCGGCTGGACAACGACATTGCCCCGGCAAAACGGCTGGGTATGCGCACCGTTTGGGTCAGGCAGGGCTGGGGCGGGTTTGGCGTGCCAACAAACGAAAGCGCGCCGGATATCATCGTGGATAGTTTGGAAGAGTTACAGGAGCTTGCGAAAGTATGTTTCAATTGATTGCGACAGAAAAGAAAGCGCGCCGCGCCAGATTCGAAACGCCCCACGGCGTGATTCAGACCCCGGCGTTCATGAATGTGGCTACCTGCGGCGCTATCAAAGGCGCGGTGTCCGCGGCTGATCTGCACGATGCGCTCAAGACGCAGGTAATGCTCTGCAATACGTATCATTTGCACGTGCGCCCCGGCGACGAACTTGTGCGAGCCATGGGCGGGCTGCACAAATTTACCGGCTGGCAGGGGCCGATTCTGACCGACAGCGGCGGGTTTCAGGTGTTCAGCCTGGCAAAGCTGCGCAATATCAAAGAGGAGGGCGTCACGTTCGCAAGCCATGTGAACGGCCGCCGTATCTTTATGGGGCCGGAAGAGAGCATGAAAATCCAGTCCAATCTGGGCTCCACCATTGCCATGGCCTTCGATGAATGCGTGGAAAACCCCGCGCCCGAAGACTATGCTGCCGCGGCCTGTGGGCGGACATATCGCTGGCTGCTGCGCTGCCGCGATGAATTGCTGCGGCTCAATGCGCTGCCGGAAACGCGCAACCCGCGGCAAATGCTGTTCGGCATCAATCAGGGCTGCACCTATGATGCTTTGCGGGCGGAACACATGCTTCAAATTGCCGAACTGCATCTGGATGGCTATGCCATCGGCGGCCTGGCCGTGGGCGAGCCGAAAGAGGAGATGTATCGTGTGATTTCCGTTGTGGAACCGCTCATGCCGCGCGAAAAACCGAGGTATTTGATGGGCGTAGGCACGCCGGGGAACATTCTGGAGGCGGTGCGGCTGGGGGTGGATTTGTTCGATTGCGTTATGCCCAGCCGAAACGCCCGCCATGGGCACTTGAATACCTGGGAAGGGATTATCAATTTAAACAACCAAAAGCATGAACGTGCCGACGCCCCCATTGATTCGTCATGCGGATGCCCCACTTGCGCGCGGTACAGCCGCGCCTATCTGCGGCATTTGTTGAAGGCGGGCGAAATGCTGGGGTTGCGCCTGTGTGTTATGCACAATTTATGGTTTTACAACACGCTGATGGAGCGCATCCGCAGCGCAATCGAAGCGAGTGAGTTCGCGCCATTCCACGCAAGGTACATTGATTTGCTCGATCAGCGGATCTAAAACAGACAAACAGGAGGCGTATCTATGCGACAGCCGGTCAATGTTCATGTTTTTCTTTACCGCGCAAACGCGGAGGGAGCACTTTCGTATGCTTTGCTGCAGCGTTCAGATAACGGGCGCTGGCAGGGCGTTTCTGGCGGGGCGGAGCAGGGCGAAACGCCGGAGCAGGCCGCCCTGCGGGAGAGCATGGAAGAGGCTGGTACGCCGCCGGACGCTCCATTGCTGAGGCTGCGTACCGTCAGCCATATCCCGGCGGAAGTTTACGCGGCGCATAAAATCTGGGGCGACGCGGTGCAATTTGTGCCGATGTATCATTTTGCGATTCCCTTTGATGGTGAAATTACGCTTTCACCGGAGCACTCCGCCGTGCGTTGGCTGGGCTTTCGTGAGGCGCTGCGCTTGCTTTCCTGGGACGATCAGAAGGCGGCTCTGCGGGAACTGCACGCGCGGCTGGAAGGGAAGGAGGCCGCGCAATGAAACGCGTGATGCTGATGGGCGCTTCCGGTTGCGGAAAAACCACGCTTTGCCAGCGGCTGTGCGGCGACGAAATCGCTTATCGAAAAACCCAGGCCATCGAATGGATGCATACGGCCATCGATACGCCGGGCGAATATCTTGAAAACCGGGCGTTTTATAAAGCGCTGGTGGTGACCGCCACACAGGCCGACGCGCTGCTGTTTTTGCAGGATGCAACGGACGGGCGGTTTTGCTTTTCGCCCGGGCAGGCGCAGATGTTCGGCGCGATGGTATGGGGAGTGGTCACAAAATGCGACGCCGCTTCGCGGGAAGAAATCAATGCGGCGCGCGGTCTGCTGGAATTGGCAGGGGCGCAGGAGATCTTTGAAGTCAGCGCGAAGACAGGGGAGGGGTGCGCGGCGCTGCTGGCGGCGCTGGAATAAAATTGGAATTGATTTTGTGCAATTTGCAATTCCCTCTTGACAATCTTGCAGAACTTATGGTAAAATAATAAAATGCAGGTTTATATCGTATTATCTTTGAATTTTGACAGAAGGGGCTATCCATATGCTCAAAGAGGGTCAGGTTCGCATCCCTTCCGGATGCGCGATCGCCGGGGTCTTTTCCCGCTCGGGCGAGCGCATGCCCGGCGGCGATATCATTCGGTCCATCGAGGTTATGCACGACCGCTCCAACGGATTGGGCGGCGGCTTCGCGGGGTATGGCATTTACCCCGAGTTTCCCGATTACTACGCCTTTCATCTGTTTTACGACGATCCGGTTTGTCAGCGCAACTGCGAAAACTATCTGGAGCGGCGTTTCAGCATCATCAGCTTTGGGGAAATCCCCACAACAAAAGTGCCTTCGATCATGGACGAGCCGCTGATTTACCGGTATTTTTTGCTGCCGCTTCCGGATAAACTGCGCGCCAGCCAGCGCTCGGTGGAGGAGTACGTTTCGCATTGCGCGCTGAGCATCAACGAAAAGATTGACGGCGCGTTCGTGTTTTCTTCCGGCAAAAATATGGGCGTTTTCAAGGCCAGCGGCTTCCCGGAGGATGTTGGGCGCTTTTATCGGCTGGATACCTATGCGGGTTACAGCTGGACTGCCCACGGGCGCTACCCCACGAACACCCCCGGCTGGTGGGGCGGGGCGCACCCGTTTGGCCTGTTGGATCTTTCTGTGGTGCACAACGGCGAGATTTCTTCTTACGACGCGAACCGGCGCTTTCTTGAGATGTTCGGTTACAAGCACAGCCTGCAGACCGACACGGAGGCGATTACCTATATTGTGGACTACCTGCACCGCAAAATGGGGCTGAGCCTACAGGAAACCGCCGACGTGATGGCCGCGCCCTTTTGGGTTTCGATCAAAAACCTGCCTGCCGATCAGCGGGAATATTATACTTATCTGCGCAAACGGTTCGGGAGCTTGCTGGTAACTGGCCCGTTCTCGATTATCCTGGGCTATGCGGGCGGCATGATGATTCTGGGCGACCGGCTGAAGCTGCGCTCTATGGTTTGCGGCGACCATGGCGATCGTTTTTATGCCGCCAGCGAAGAGTGTGCTATCCGTGCCATTTGCCCCGAAATTGAAGACGTTTGGAGCCCCGACGCAGGGCAGCCTGTGATTGTTGAACTGGCTTGACTCAGGATGACGGAGGTGTAGACATGGGTTTGGACAAAAGCGCGCTGCTTGCCGCCTTGCCTGAAAAAGCGGAGCGATACCTTGGCAAAATGCCTGCCGCGCTCAAGAGCCTGGGCGGAGGATCGTTTGGCAAGGCCTTCCGGCTGGACTTCCCCGACGGGGAACGACTGGTCATCAAGGCCTACCGCGTGGAGGGAATGAACGAAACGGAGGCCTTTCAGCTGCGGTTGCTGGGGAGCCATACCCATGTGCCCATGCCGCAGGTGCTCTTCACGGCGGAAAACCTGCTGGGCATGAGTTATATCGAGGGCCATGACGTGCTGACCGGGCCGGGATTTCTCTTAAAAGCAAAGGCGCTGCGGCAGCGGTTTGCCGAGGCTGTAATTGATGGCATGCTGCCCTGGCACGACACGGAAGGCCCGGCATTTGGCTATGTGACCGGGCCGAACCACAAGACATGGCCGGAATTTTATCGAACTATTGTGGATGAAGTGATAGCGGCTCTGCCAACGCTGGGCATTGCCCAGAAGCAGAAGGACAGCATCTATGCCGCGACGGAGCGCTTTGGCGATATCGTATGGTACGACGGTACGCCGCGATTGATCCATGGGGATCTGAATGTGATGAATATCATGGCGGATCCGAAGACATTCCGGCTCACCGGATTCATCGACCCATTCAATTCCATGTGGGCGGATCCGGAATATGATTTGTTCCAGTTGAATTTGCTGACAGGAAAGCGCTTTGGGCTGCTGGGCAGCTACCAGGCCAAACGGCGGACGAGCGGGCGCTGCGAATTAAAAATCGCCTACTATGCCGCAGTCAACGAAGCTTTGGCGTACCTGCGCTCCGGCATAAAATTTGAGCTAAACCATATTATTTGCGATCGGCGCCTGCGCAGAGAAATGCAGCGCGCGGGAATGAAAACTGAGATTTAAAATTTAAACATCTATCATCGGAGGCTCCCAATGGATTTATATGTACACCCCCGGTTTGAGGTGCTGCGCAGCGAGAAGAAGTGCATCTGCTGCCGCGTATGCGAACGACAATGCGCCAACGGCGCCCATGGGTACGACGAAAGCGCGGGCACGATGGAAAGCTACGACGAAAAATGCGTCAACTGCCACCGCTGTGTGGCGCTGTGCCCAACAAAAGCGCTGAAGATTGCGGAAACAAGCCATAGCTTCCGCCAGAACGCCAACTGGAGCGGTCATACCATCCAGGAGCTTTACTTACAGGCCAATACCGGCGGCGTTTTGCTCAGTTCCATGGGCAATCCGCGCCCGCTGCCCAGCTATTTCGATCGCATTCTGCTCAACGCCAGCCAGGTCACCAACCCTTCCATCGATCCGCTGCGCGAACCGATGGAGACGCGCACGTTCCTTGGCAAAAAAAACCAGACGGTGACGCGCGACACGCGCGGCCGCCTCAAGGATAACATGGGCGCACAGCTGGAACTGCGCGCGCCGATCATGTTTTCGGCGATGAGTTTGGGCTCTATCAGCTATAACGCTCATGCGAGCCTTGCCAACGCGGCCAGGGAACTGGGTATTTTCTACAACTGCGGCGAAGGCGGGCTCCACAAAGATTTTTACAAGTATGGCCCCAATACGATTGTGCAGGTGGCCTCGGGCCGTTTTGGCGTGCACCAGCCCTATCTGATGGCGGGCGCGGCGGTTGAAATCAAAATGGGCCAGGGGGCCAAGCCCGGCATTGGCGGGCACTTGCCCGGGCATAAAAATATGGGCCAAATTGCCGCCACGCGTATGACTCCGGAGGGCTCCGACGCAATTTCTCCCGCCCCGCATCACGATATTTATTCTATTGAGGATTTGCGCCAGTTGGTATACTCCTTAAAAGAGGCCACAGGCAACACAAAGCCGATTATTGTAAAGATTGCCGCCGTGCACAACGTTGCCGCTATCGCCAGCGGCGTGGCCCGCTCTGGCGCAGACATTATTGCCATCGATGGGTTCCGCGGCGGAACGGGCGCGGCGCCCACCAGAATCCGCGACAACGTGGGGATTCCCATTGAGCTGGCGCTGGCGAGCGTGGATCAAAAGCTGCGCGACGAAGGGATCCGCAGCGATGTGTCGCTGGTTGTGGGCGGCAGCATCCGTTCGAGCACCGACTGGGTGAAGGCCATTGCCTTGGGGGCTGACGCGTGTTATATCGCCACCGGGGCGCTGCTGGCGCTGGGCTGCCATTTGTGCCGCAGCTGCCACACCAACCTGTGCAACTGGGGCATTGCCACGCAGCGGCCCGATCTGGTGCGCCGCCTGAACCCCGAAATTGGCGCGGAGCATCTGGTGAACCTGATCAAGGCCTGGCAGCACGAACTGCGCGAAATTATGGGCGGCATGGGCATCAACTCCGTCGAGGCCCTGCGCGGCAACCGGCTCATGCTGCGCGGCGTGGGCATGACCCGGGAAGAGCTGGATATTTTGGGGATCAAGCATGCGGGACTTTAGAAAAAAGCGGGGCTTTTAACATGACACTGGAAACCGAACGGCTGCTGTTGCGGCCCTACGAACTGGACGACGCGCCGGCGGTGCATGCCTATGCGGGCGCGCCGGAAAACGTGTGTTACATGGCCTGGGCGCCGAATGCGTCGCTGGAGGCCACCCGGGAGGTGGTGCAAAGCTTCCTGGCGCAAGCGGAAAAAGAACCCCGGCTAAACTACGACTTTGCGGTGACCCTGCGAAACGGCGGCCAGCTCATTGGCGGCTGCGGGATCTATTTGCAAACCGCTTGGTTTGGCCCGCCCTTTGAGGGAGAGCTGGGCTGGATTTTACACCGGGATCATTGGAAACAGGGCTACGGCACGGAGCTGGCGCGGGCGCTTGTCCGCTTTGGATTTGAAACGCTGAAGCTGCACCGGATCACAGCGCCCTGCTACGCGGAAAACTACGGTTCCTATCGCATCATGGAAAACGCGGGGCTTTCACTGGAATGCATCCGCCGCCAGGCCATCCGCGATCGCGACGGCAACTGGAACGACAGGCGAGAGTACGCGATCTTAGAGGACGAATGGAACACTGCACAGGAAGGGTGACAGAATGAAACGAATTTTTGCCCGCGAAGAGTGGTGCCTGGCGTGCCACCTTTGCGAATATCATTGCGCCAACGCGAATTTGCCCCACAAAGAAGGCGGCAATTTTAATGCGGAAATGGCGCGCAACCTGAAAGGCAGGGCCATCCGTCCGCGCATTCGCGTGGAAGAGGATGACCGGGTGCACTTCGCGTTGTCGTGCCGGCACTGCGACGAGCCCGCGTGCAAAAAAAGCTGCATTTCCGGGGCAATTTCAATGATAAACGGAGTCGTTTGCATCGATCGGGATAAGTGCGTGGGCTGCTATACCTGCATTTTGGCCTGCCCCTATGGCACCATTGTGCCGAGCGACGACGGGCATGCCGCGCAAAAATGCGAGCTATGTATGCAAAATTCTTGCGGCGAGCCCGCCTGCGTGGCGCATTGCCCGAACCGGGCGATTGTCTATGAGGAGGTATTGGACGAATGAAGCATGTGATCATCGGCAATTCTGCCGGGGCAATCGGTTGCATTGAGGCCATCCGGCACGAGAACACAGAAGACGAGATTGTTGTTATTGCTTCCGAACCCCATCATACCTATGGCCGCCCGCTGATTTCGTATTATCTGGAGGGGCGCACCGACCGGCAGCGCATGAAATACCGGGCGGATGATTTCTATGAAAAAAATTGCGTGCAAACAATGCTGGGCGAAACGGTTACAAAGATTTTGCCGGAAGAAAAAAAAGTGGCGCTGCAAAGCGGCGATCTGGTCAGCTACGACAAACTGCTGGTGGCAACCGGGTCTTCCCCTGTGATTTTTCCCGCCGAGGGGCTAGAGTTGGTGAAGGATATCACCACATTCACAACGCTCGACGACGCGGAATATCTGCTAGAACGCGTGAATGCCGATGCGCGCGTGTTCATCGTGGGCGCGGGGCTTATTGGTCTTAAGTGCGCCGAGGGGCTGCGGGCGCTGACAGAGCACATCACCGTTTGTGATTTGGCGCCCCGGGTGCTCAGTTCTATTTTGCCGGAACAGCCCGCGCGGATCATGCGGGAGCACCTGGAGGCCCATGGGCTGAAATTTTGCCTGGGCACGGGCGTGCAGCGGTTCAGCGTTGCCGAGAGGGGTTATGTGGCGTTGCTGCAAAGCGGCGAACCCATTGCCTTTGATCTGCTGGTTTACGCCGCGGGCGTGCGCCCGAACACTGGATTGATAAAGGACGCGGGCGGCGAAGTGAACCGGGGAATCCTCGTGGACGAATACGGCCGCACAAACTTGCCGGATATCTATGCCGCAGGGGACTGCACAGAAGCGGTTGACGTTTGCACGGGCGCGCGCAAGATCATGGCGCTGTTGCCCAACGCCTATTTTCAGGGCGAGGCGGCGGGGCGCCATATGGCGGGCCTGGCGGCCGAACATACGCCGCTGATTCCCGAAAACGCCATCGGCTTCTTCGGCAAGCACATCTTATCCGCCGGGATATATCCGGAAGCGCTGACGCCGCAGGAAGAGAATACGGAAGAATATTACAAATGCTTTTATTTTGACGAAGCCGAAGGAAAGCTGCGGGGCTATATTTTGATCGAAGGGTTTGCGCGCGCCGGCATTTATACGGCGCTTGTGCGCGACGGCACAAAACTGCGGCCTGCCCAGTGGGAACGGCTGCGGCGCGAACCGGGCCTGCTGGCGTTCGATATCATGACCCGGGCCAAAATACTGCGGAAGAAGGTGGGCGCAAAATGACGACAATCGACGCGAAGGCGCTGCATTTTTCGCAGCTGGGCGAAAGTTTGCGCGCGCTGGCCGGGCAGGAAGTGCAAGTCAAAAACTGCCTGGGCCACCGGTATATCGGCGCGGGCATTTCTGGTATCTCTATCGACATCGATGGCATTCCCGGCAACGCGCTGGGGGCGTATCTGCTGGAAGGCAGCACAATTGTGACCCGCGGCAACGCGCAGGACGCCACGGGCGACACCATGTCCGGCGGCTCCATTGTGATCCATGGTTCCACGGGCGACGCTGTGGGCTACGGTATGCGCGGCGGCAGCATTTTTGTCAAGGGCAACGCGGGTTACCGCGCGGGGATCCACATGAAGGAGTTCGGCGAAAAATGCCCGAAGCTGGTCATCGGTGGGAAAGCGGGCGATTTTCTGGGAGAATACCAGGCCGGGGGAATCATTGTTGTGCTGGGGCTGAACGCGAAGCAGGGCGAACCCTGCGTGGGTCGGTTTTGCGGCACAGGGCAGCATGGCGGCAAGATTTTTTTGCGGGGTGGCATTGTTCCCAACGAACTGCCGCCGCAGGTTTTTGTAAAGCAGACGGAGCCGGAAGATCTGGAACCAATCGTTCCCTTGCTGGAGCAATACGCCGCGACGTTCGGGGTTGATCTGGGCATGCTGAAGAGTTCTCCTTATTTGCTGCTCACGCCCAATAGCGCGAACCCTTATCAGTCGCTATATGCGCAATACTGAGCCGGCGGGCTTGCCGCATGATACAAATATGACAGGGGCGCCAGAACGGCGCCCCTGTTTTTGCTAATAGGAATTGCTTATTCCGCTTGCGCGGGTTTTGTCGGCGCATCCTTCGCGTTTTCGATGACGAAATCCATCACCTTTTCGAACATCAGATTTCGGATGACCCTTCCCTTGCCGCCCATTTGCGCATAGAGATCGTCATCGGTGACAGTAGCATCGCCGCCGCGCTGGGGATCCAGATATTCCTTCAAATCGCTGTCGGAAACCTTGAGATTTTCTTGCTGCGCCACGGCAAATACGAACAACTCGTATTTCAGGTAGTCGTCAATGTCTTCTTCGGTGTAGTTATTGGCCTCCATAAAGGCTTGGCGGGTTTGGCCGCTTTGCACAGCCGCGTCGTCGAGGGAGGCAAGCTGCAATTGCTTTTCTTTTTGCGGGATTTTCTTTACGCTGGCGTTGCCAAAGGCTTTTTCAAAGGCCGCGTTGCGCGCCAGAGAGTAATGTATGAAGCTCTTGAGCTGCTCAATGGTCAGGTATTGCCCCTGTGTGAGCTGTGCTACCGCATTGTCGGTGACGTCGCCGGCGTCAATTGTTTCAACCGAGCCGAACGCGCGCACAAGGCAATGGAAGGTGATGGGTTTGCCCGCGAGAGAAGCTTCCTGGTAGTCCGCAGGGAATGTGACGTTTACGTCAAAGGCTTCCCCTCGGGGCTTTCCAACAATTTGCTCCTCAAAGCCGGGGATAAAACTGCCGCTGCCAATTTCGAGCTGAAAATACTTCGCCTTCATGGAGGCCAGAACATCGGCCGAGAGGCCCTTGCCTTCGCCTTCAAAATCGAGCAGCACAGTGTCGCCGTTTTCAACTTTTGTTTTGGAAACGTCGTCTTTGACCAGCTGCGCTTCGCTGAAATATCCCTCAAACTGACTGGTCTCATCCGCGGCCGATACCTCGACCGTCAAATCCTTGTAGTCTCCCAGAGTGATGTAATCGCTCATTTTGTAATCCGCATAGGGCTCGCCTTCGTCCAGGATCTTTTTTTCGGGCAGCTGGATGATCCCTTTGGCAAACAATACGCCAACCGTTACCGCTGCGCAAACCAAAAGGCCCGCCGCGAACGCGAGCGCCAAGCCCAGAACCTTGTTCTGCTTTTTTGGCTTCGCTTTTTTCTGCGGCTGCGGTGTTACCTGTTCCGGTTTGGCTTTCTTCTGTCCCATTCACTGGCACCTCCGTGTTAGATTTCAGACAATAGACTTTAGACGTTAGATGCGCGTTACCTCATCTAAAGATCTAATGCCTAACATCTAAATGACAGTATACCATATTTTTTTACATTTGGCAAGGGGGCGCGCGCGATTAATTTTTTGTTTTTTCAATACCAAATCCAGCCGAACAGGAAGATGAGGATCAGCCATTGCCACCAGGCGTATTTGACGGTCACTGTGCAATGGGAGGGCGTGCCGTAGAGATCGGTGACGGTGACAACAGCCGTGCCGCGCCCCAGCGCTTGCAGGCTGCCGTTGTCGGGGTCAACTTTCACGATCTTTGGGTTGCTGCTGCTCCAGCGCAGGGGCCGCGCGCCGTCGTCGGCGCTCAGGCTGTTTGTTTCTTTGTAGCGCAGGGTCAGCGTTGCTTTGCTGATGCGCGGCGGGGGAACGGGCAGCCAGATGCGGCCCACTTCAACTTCGATTTCGTCATCGTCAGCGACTGGCACAACATAACCGCCCTCGGGCGTGCGGCGCTCGAAGACATAACCTTGCGCGGGGTCGATCGGATCGGCGAAGGCCAGCAACTCTTCGTTGGATGGCACCTGCGCGCTAAAATCCGCGCCCGTCCACAAATCAAGCGTTGCTACGGCAATGCGCTGCTGGGCGCCGCGCGCATCGGTCAGATACAGATAGACGCGCACAGGCCTTGGCCGAAAGACGGCGATCAGGTGCAGCTGCGCTTCTGTCAGAGGCTCGTTTTCGCCGACGAGCGCGCAGCTGGCGGGATTTGCCTCGTAGTCGGTCTGCCTGGCCCAGCCTGCGAAGACGTAGCCGATTTGCGCCGCCGGGACGGGCAGGCGGCCTTGCAGCTGCGCCAGGGTTGTGCCCTGGGGCAGGTTGCGCAGCGCCTGCGGACCGCTGAGCGCGCCGTTTTGGCCTGCGTCAAACACGAGCCGCACGGGGTTGGCAACGGCGGCTTCTATGGGGAATTCCAGCGGGGCAGAAAGCGAAACGGTGGTGATTTCGCTGCGATCGCTGGTGGGGTTTGTGCAATAATACATGCCGGCGTTGGGCTGCGTTTCGGTGCGCAGCGCTTCGGTATGAAAGAGCACTTCGCCGCTCTGGCCAATGGGCGCAGTGGCCTTCACACGCAGCGCGAAGCGGAAAAAGAGCGCGTCGGCGCTTGCCGTCGCCTGCGGCGTGTTGACGGCGTCGTAGGGATTTTTCAGAGCGATGGCGGCGTAATTTGCCCGTGCGGGCAGAAGATTGCCAGCGGAATCTTTCCACGCAGGGGGGAAATCCGCCGGGTTTGGAACATTCACATCGCCCAGCGGCGCGCCGATTTGATTCAGTGGATGCGAGCCGTTGAGCGCAAGATACTCTTCTATTCCCTCGCCCTGCACGGAAAGCGCAGCTGTGCCGCCGTTCGGCTCCGGCTCAAAAATATCCGCGTTGTAATAGACAATGGTATAATTGGCATAAATGGGCAAGGTGGTTTTGGCGTAGACCGCCAGCCGCAGCACGTCGCCCGGAGCCAGCGCTTCGCCGTTGGTCAGTTCCTCCGGCTTGAGCGTAAGGGCAACCGCAGCCGCCTCTTCCGCTGCTTCGGCCGCAGCGCTTTCAGCGGATTGCGGCGCGGCAAGCCAGTCGAACAGCGACAGCGCGGAAGGCAGCACCATACCCAGCGCCATCAGCAGCGCTGCCAAAGCAAGAATGGCCCACAGTTTTTTGCGCATGGAATACCCCTATCTAGCCGTTGGTGAGAAGGCGTTAGGAATGGAGAGGAGACATTTTACCACAACACCGGGTTGGGCGAATACATTGCGCGCATGACGTAAAAGACGCTCATCAGGCGCAGGATGTTGCCGAACGCCCAGTGGAAGGAAATGCTGAGGGGCCAAAAGGCCTTTTCGCTGGAAGAAACGCTTTTCGGCGTGCCATCCAAAGCCCACGGGGCGTGCTGAACATAGACCAGGCCGCGCTTGAGTTCCTTTTTTGTGATGGTTTCGCCCCACTTGATGACGCAGGTGTTGTCGCTATTGCAATCGGTATAAGTCACTTTGTCGCCGTCCACGGCGGTGATGAAGATGGAATGCGCGTAGCGGCGAATGACGTCGCCGGGCTTCAGCTCGTTCAGGTTCCAGTTGAGCTTCCAGGTATACACGTTGCAGTCGTAGGCATCGAAGGCCAGCTTTTCGGCGTAGCCCAGACACTGGCTGTGGTCTTTGTTGTATTGGTTGCAGGTTTCAAACTTGCTGTGATCGGGGCAGGGTTTGTTTGTCCAGCCGTCAGGGTTGTTCTGGTTCATGCCCACATGATTCCAGTACTTCCCATCGGGGAATTTTTGCCGCAGCTCGGCGGAGGTTTTTAGCGCGAAGCCGGGGATAGCCAGAGCGAGGAGCATCAGGCTGGCAAGCAAGAGGGCGAAAATCTTTTTCATGTAGACTCCTTTCTGATAAGACACATATTATTTTATCATCAATGATTATCTTGATGAGAGCGCGCGTGAGGTTGGTGTTGGACGCTGCCCCAAACACCTGTTCCCTTATCCCTAACGCCTGTTCAGCCCAGACCGTATTGCGCCATGGCGGCCCGGTGCGCTTCGTAGGTGGCGGAATAATGGTTGGTGTTATCGGAGCCAAAGAAGTAATAAAGATAGCCGCTTTGGGAAGGGTTTTGCGCGGCTTCGATGGCGCGGCGGCTGGGGTTGCAGATAGGTCCCACGGGCAGGGCGGCGCATTTGTAGGTATTATACCGCTGCGCATATTGTTCGGGATTCGATATCCAGGGGCTGGGCTTAATGTTCTGTTCCACATAAGCGATGGTCGCGTCGGCCTGCAAACGGATGCCTTTTTCCAGCCGGTTGTGATATACGGAAGAAACCATGGCCATGTGTTCGCTGGAACGGGTTTCGCGTTCAATCACAGAGGCCAGGATGAGGGTATTGTAGTCAGGCAGCCCGGATTTTGCTTTGTAGTTATTGAGCATGCGCCGCAAGGCCGCTACCGGTTCCTCGGGTTGATAGAATTCATACGTATCGGGATACAGGAAGCCTTCGAGGCGATAGCAGGACTGGGGGCTTGCCGCCACGGCGAAAGATTGCACTTGGTATTGCGCCGCGGCTTCGTAAAATGCCTTTGCGGAACATACGCCGTTGGCTTCCAGCCGCTGGGCAATTTGGTAAAACGTGAAACCCTCCGGGATGGTCACAATGACCGACTGGCGGGCCGTAGTAGAAGATGCGCTTGTTTTTGCCGCAAGGGTATCATCGGTCTTTTTTGTTTCGGCGGAGGGTTGGAGCGGCGAAGCGTCGGCCTGCCGCGTGGAGGGATCCTCTGAAGATTCGCCCAATTCCCGGGAAAAACCGGGCGGGAGTCTGGTGCTCTGGTCGCGCTCCTGCGGTAATGCATTCTGGCCGCAAGCGCAGATTGTCAATATCAGGAAGAAAAGCGCGGCGGCCGCAAAAACCCGTTTCAAATTGCATCACCTCCGGACGTAATTATAACATACTTGCCCGGGAAAAGCAAGAGGGGATTTTTCGAACCGATCCTAAAAAAGACACAAAAACGGGAAGCTCAATTTGAGGAACCTCTTGCAAACCCTGCGCGATTCTGTTATAATAGGTTCATTCCATCCAATGATTTCATTTTCCGCCCAACAAGGAGACGATGTATGCCAACCATCCAAAGGAACGCGGAACGCAGGGGGCCGCTGTTTATCATGGCAGCCTCCCTGTGCTGGAGCTTGGGCGGGCTTTGCCTGAAGTTTATCCCATGGAACGCGATGAGCATTGTTGGGCTGCGCGCGCTCATGGCTGTGGTTGTGTTCGCGCTTTATCGCAGGAGCGTTAAAGTGAAGCTGACCCGCGGCAATATCATGGGGGCCGTTTGTTTGGCGGGCACCACGCTGCTTTTCGTGTTCGCCAACAAGCTCACATCCGCCGCCGCCGCGATTTTGCTGCAATTCACAGCTCCGGCTTTCATTATCCTCATTCAGCTGTTTTTTTACAGGATAAAGCCAAAGGCAGGCGAACTGCTTGCCGTGTCTGTCACGGTGCTGGGCATGCTCCTTTTTTTTGCCGACAGACTGGAGCCGGGCCGCCTTTTGGGCAACTTGCTGGCCATCGGATCCGGTCTTTTTTTTGCCGGCGTCTTCGTCTGCAACAAGCGCTCTGACTGTGATCCGGAGCACGCGTTATTTCTCGGTTTTTTGATCAATGCCGCCGCAGGTCTGCCATTCTTGTTTTCCGGCGTAACGGCAGACCCCGTGGCATGGGCTTTTGTAACGGTTCTGGGCGTGGTGCAAGTGGGGCTGGCCTATGTTTTTTTCTCCCTGGGCATCCGCCGCACGCCCGCCTTGCTGGCCTGCCTGATTACCGCGCTGGAACCTGTTCTCAATCCCGTCTGGGTGGCGCTGGCCACAGGCGAGCGCCCCGGCCCGTTTGCCCTAGCGGGCGGCGTGGTGATCGTGGCGACGGTGGTGACATATCAAATTTGGGCGCAAAGGCAGCAAGCCCCAGAATCCCAAAAAAAACATTGACAGACGCGCCTTCTTTGTGTTACAATAGGCAACAGAATAAATTGCGGGAGGTCCTTGATATGCGTAAACATGCAATCCGGTACATAGCGGTTCTTGCGGCATTGACGCTGCTCTCTTCGGTTTTCGCGGGATGCGGGAAGACAAGCGGCGGAACCGAAGCCGAAAAGCCCATCACCATCGGCGTACTTGTTCCGCTTTCCGGCTCCGAGGCATATTACGGCAACGATATGCTTCAGTCCTACAAGCTGGCGTGCGACGAGATCAACGCGGCGGGCGGCGTGTTGGGCCGCAAGTTGGCTTTGTATGAGGCCGACGATGGCTGCGACCCGAACATGGCCACGCAGGCCGCTTCCAAGATCATCGCCAAAGGGGTGGATTTTGTTGTGGGCGGCTATGGTTCCGGCGCTACGATTCCAACGCTGCAGTTGTTTTATGACGAAGATTTGCTGATGCTTGTGTCGTGCGCGAACTCCACTGATATTACGAAGCTCGGCTTGAACCAGACGTTTATGATCAACAGCCCCGGCACCCATGCGGTGATTACCCTGACGGAGCTGTGTAAATCGCTGGGCACAAAAAAAGTCGCGCTGATTCACCAGGGCGACGCCTATACCAAAAACCTTTCGGATATTTGCGAAAAAGAGCTGCCAAAGAGCGATATCGCAATCGCTAAAGTGCAGGTGATGGAGAAGAATACGCCCGACGTTTCGGCGATCGTAACGGCCATTCGCAACTCCGGCGCCGATTTTGTCTATTGGTGCGGTTACCATGCCGACGGATCCAATGTTATCAAGCAGCTGCGTCGCGGCGGCTATCAAGGCAACATCGCCGTGGGCGATGGCTCTGCTTCGGTCGAACTGATTTCCGCCTGCGGTTCCGACGGCGAAGGAGTTTATGTGACGTCTCCGCCGTTTGTTGAATTTGCGCAGGGCGGCGAAAAATTTGTTGCCGACTATAAGGCCAAGTTCAATATGGCGCCCGGCACCTATGCCACGCTTTGCTACGATACCATCTATCTGTTGAAAGAAGCCATAGAACAGGCGGGCACGACGGAAACCGCGAGCGTGCGCGACGCCGTGCAGGGCGCGGCTTATCAGGGCCTGAGCGGCATGATCAAGTTCACGCCAGAGCGCGAACCTGCGGTATCGAACTTCATTATTCTGCAAATCAAAGACGGCAAGTTTGATCTGGTAACACTATAAGAACCTTCTAATATGACAGGTGGTGTTCGCGCTGTCCAAATGGGAAGTGCTCTTGCAGCAGGGAGTCAATGGGCTGATTCTGGGTTCGTTCTATGCGCTGGTGGCGCTGGGATACTCCATGGTCTATGGGATCATCAAGCTGCTGAACTTTGCGCATGGTGACATTTATATGACAGGCGCATTTGTGTGCCTGTCTGTCTTCGGCGTCCTTTCGGGCGTGCTGCCCGGCTGGGCCGGGATTGCCTGTTCCATTGTTGCGGCGATGATTTTTTCCGCCGTGCTTGGCTGGCTGGCGCAGCGCTTTGCTTACCGGCCGCTGCTGGGCGCGCCGCGGCTTTCGCTGCTGATTACTGCCATTGGCGTATCGCTGGTGATCTACAATACCGTTATGGCAATCACAAACAGTCAGCCGCTGTTTTTTACCAGCGGGCTGGACAATGCCGCCGGGATTAAAATCGGCGGCATTACCGTGACATATATACAGCTGATTCTGTTGTCGGTGGCGGCTTGTGTGATGATTGGGCTGACATTGTTCATTGGGAGCACCAGAACGGGTAAGGCCATGCGCGCCATTGCGCTGGATCAGGACACATGCCGCCTGATGGGCATCAACGTCAACAAGGTCATCGGGCTGACGTTTTTGCTGGGTTCCGCCCTGGCGGCGCTGGCCGGCGGTCTCGCCTGCGTATACTATGGCAACGTGCAATACAACATGGGGTATACGATAGGCATTAAGGCCTTCACGGCGGCGGTGATTGGCGGGATCGGTTCCATCCCCGGGGCGATGCTCGGCGGGCTGCTGCTGGGGTTGCTCGAAGCTGTGGGCACGCAGTTGCTGGATTCGTCATGGAAAGACGTGTTCGCCTTTGGGCTGCTGATTTTGATTTTGATTTTGCGGCCCAACGGGTTGCTGGGCAAATCCGAGATCGAGAGGATGTAATGTGAAGCTGTTAGACAAGGCCTTTCGCCTGCTGGGCAGCAAAGGGGCCCGTTATGGCGTCCCGGCCGCGTTGCTGCTGGCGATGACGGCACTGCCGTTTTTTTTGGATGATTATGCGCTCCATGTGCTTTGGAACGCCATGTTTTACGCTTTGCTGGCGCTGGGGCTGAATGTGATTGTCGGCTACTGCGGCCTGTGTGATTTGGGTTATGCGGCAAAATTTGCCATCGGCGCCTATACGACCGGCATCCTGATGAAAAGTTTTGGCTGGAACTTTTGGCTGACGCTGCCCATGTCGATCCTGGTGGCGGTGATTACCGCTGTGATCATCGGCGCGCCCACGCTTAAGCTGCGCAGCGATTATCTTGCGATTGTGACGCTGGGCTTTGCCGAAATTGTGCGCATCACCGCCCGCAATCTGCCGATAACAGGTTCCGCCAGCGGGCTGAACGCCATTGCGCGGCCGAGTCTGTTCGGTTTGCGTCTGACAAAAATCAGCCACTGGTACTATGTGTTTTTGGTGCTGGTGGTGATCTTTGTGTTTATTTCCAACCGATTGCGGCATTCCCGCTTTGGCCGGGCGCTGGCGTATATCCGCGAGGACGAGGATGCGGCGCAGGCGATGGGGGTTGATACCACGCGCTACAAGCTCTACGCCTATATGATAGGGGCAGTGCTGGGCGGCGTCACCGGCAGCTTTTTCGCTGTGACAATGACTTCGATTTCCCCTGGCTCGTTCGATTTTACGCAGTCGGCCAACATTCTTCTGGCAGTGATTCTGGGCGGCATGGGGAAAATCCCCGGGGTGATTGCGGGTGCGGCGTTTTTCGCGATTTTCCCGGAAATTTTCCGCGACGTGCCCATTGTTGGCAATATGCGCATGCTGTTTTTTGGGCTGCTGCTCATCGTAGTGATGATCACGCGGCCGCAGGGATTCTGGCCGGAAAGGAAGCGGGGGTGAGCGGATGGCTTTGATGCAGATTACCGATCTGACCATGCGCTTTAGCGGCATTGTTGCTGTGGAGCGCTTGACGTTCGACATCGAGGAAGGCTCCATTACGTCGCTCATCGGCCCCAATGGGGCGGGCAAAACCTCAGCTTTTAACTGTATGACCGGCTTTTATAAGGCGAGTTCCGGCGAAATCCTCTTCGACGGCAAATCGCTCATTGGCCTGAAGCCCTACAAGATCACCCGCCTGGGGATTGTCCGCACGTTCCAGAATGTGCGGCTGTTTAAGAATCTTACCGTGCTGGAAAATGTTATGAGCGGCGCGCACAGCGTGACTAGGCAGAGCGTATTCGGCGCGCTGCTGCGCACCCCGGCCCAGCGCCGCGAAGAACGCGGGATTCGCGAAAATGCGGAATATTTGCTGGACTATGTTGGAATTCTTAACAAAAAAGACGAATTAGCCAAAAACCTTTCGTATGGCGACCAGCGCCGCGCCGAGTGGGCGCGCGCCCTTGCCGCGAAGCCGCGCTTGCTGCTGCTCGACGAACCTGCTGCGGGGCTCAACCGCGAGGAAAAAGATCGCCTGATAGAGCTGATTCACAAGTTTCGCGCCGATTTTGGCGTTACGGTTTTTTTGATCGATCACGACATGGATTTGGTGATGAAGGTTTCGGAGAAAGTGATCGTCATCAACTTTGGCACGAAGATTGCCGAGGGTACGCCCGCCCAGGTGCAGTCCGACCCACTGGTGGTTGAGGCTTATCTTGGCGTGTCGGAAGAGGAAGGGGGCGCGCTTTGAGCAGCACCATTCTGAAGGTGGAAAACCTGGAGACCTATTATGGCAAAGTTGCGGCGCTTAAGGGAATCAGCTTAGAGGTGCGGCAGGGGCAGGTTGTAACATTGCTTGGCAGCAACGGCGCAGGCAAAAGCACGGCGCTACGCACCATTTCGGGCCTGATTAGCCCCGCCGCCGGCAAAGTTTTTTTCTGCGGAGAGGATATTACAAACCTGCCCGCGCACGAAATTGTCAAACGCGGCCTGATCCATCTGCCCGAAGGGCGGCATATCTTCAAAGATCTGACCGTTTCAGAAAATTTAGAGCTGGGCGCATATACGCTCAAGGACAAACACGAACGCCGCCGCCGCATGCACGATGTGTTCGGGCGTTTTCCGATTTTGCAAAAGCGCCGCCACCAACTGGGCGGCACGCTTTCGGGCGGGGAACAGCAAATGCTGGCCATTGGCCGGGGGCTTATGGCCGCCCCAAAGCTGTTGCTGATGGATGAGCCTTCCATGGGGATTGCGCCGCTGATTGTCCGCGACATCACCAATATTGTCCGGCAGCTCAACGAAGAGGGCACGACGATTTTGCTTGTGGAGCAGAACGCAAATATGGCGCTGGGCCTGGCGGGATACGGTTATGTGCTGGACACCGGTTCCATCGTGCTTCAGGGCGAAGGCGCGCGGTTGCGTCACGACGAAAAAGTAGTCAGGGCTTATCTGGGCGGGTAACAAAAAATCTCCTCCCCTGGTGGGGAGAAGTTGTGCCATATTTCATCTTTTTCTTTTGGTATTTTTTGGGGCGCGCGTCGCTTTGCGCGGCAAAAAACAACCGGGACACAACGCAGTGTCCCGGCTATTTTGCGGTTGCGTTACTCGGCGTCATCGCCATCGGTGAGCAGCGTGCGCTCACGGAACAGCAGCGAAACGCACCAGATGCCCGCCAGAGCCACCAGGGTATAAAGGATACGGCTGACGATAGCGCCCTGTCCGCCGAAAATCCAGGCAACAATATCGAACTGGAACAGCCCGATGCTGCCCCAATTCAGCGCGCCCAGCACGACCAAAATCAATGCGATACGGTCCAGCATGTGTGACAACTCCTTAACATTATATTGGGGTAGTGCATAGCTTAGTTTGCGCCGGATTAGGGGGTTTATACTGGGTGATTTTAGAAAAAAGCCAGGCGGCCCAACTTGCGCCTGCCTGGCCTGATATTATCTTAGGAAGGAGCCTTTTATATCATCTCCCGGAAATCCTGCTCCGAAATGACGGCGATCCCCAATTCCCGCGCTTTCGTGAGTTTGCTGCCCGCGTCTTCGCCCGCCAGAACATAATCCGTCTTCGACGAAACACTGCCGCTCACCTTTCCGTCGCACGATTCAATCATGGCGGAAGCTTCTTTGCGGCTGAGTGTTGGCAGCGTGCCGGTCAGCACGAAGATCAACCCGCTGAATTTCCCGTTGGTTTGCGGCGGTCGCTCGCTTTCCATGCGCAGCCCCAGCTTCCGCAGCTCCTCCAGCTGCGCGATGTGCTGAGGATTCGCGAAGTAAAGCTGCAAGCTTTTTGCAATTTCTACGCCGATGCCGGCCACATCCCCAGCCACCTGATAGATCAGCTTTGCCCTGCCCCGGCTGGTTGACGGCTGCTGCTCCCTCGTTTGCTGCGAAGCCGAAACAAGCGCGTCTATGCTGCCGTATTGCCCCATTAGCAACTTCGCCGCGTCCCCGCCAACATGGCGGATGCCCAGCGCGAACAGCAGCCGCGCAGGCGCCTGGTTTTTGCTTGCCGCGATTGCGGACACCAGGTTTTCCGCCGATTTTTCTCCCAGTTTCTCCAGCCTGGCCAGATCCTCCCGTCGCAGCCGATAAAGATCCACGACGCCGCCAACGAGCTTCGCATCCACCAGCCGCTGCAAGATTGCTTCGCTTAAGCCCGCAATATCCATCGCGCCGCGCGAGCAAAAGTGGGTCAGCCGCCGCAGTAGCTGGGCCGGGCAGTCGTCGTTTTCGCAACGCACTGCCGCGCCGTCGCGCCGCACAGGTTCTCCGCACGAGGGGCAAACCTCCGGCAGTTGATAGGGTTCGCCGCCGGGCGCGTGCGACAATGACCGCAGCACCTCAGGGATGATATCCCCCGCTTTGCGGATGAGTACCCGGTCGCCGATCCGGATGTCTTTCAGCGCGATCATGTCCTGGTTGTGCAGCGTGGCCCGCGCCACTGTGCTGCCTGCCAGCAGAACGGGTTCCAGCACCGCCGTCGGGGTCAGAACCCCTGTGCGGCCAACGGCAACCTCAATGCCGAGCAGCGTGGTTTCCCGTTCCTCTGGCGGGTATTTAAACGCCGCCGCCCACTTGGGGAATTTTGACGTTGAGCCAAGCGCTTCCCGCAGATCCAATTGATCCACCTTTACTACCGCCCCGTCGATATCATAGGGCAGGCTGCCGCGGGAAGCCCCAATGCGCTGCACTTCATCCCAGACTTCCTCCGCATTCTGGCAAAGCCGGTAGCTCGGGATGACCTTCAGCCCAAGCGCCTTCAGCAAATCCAGCGACTGGGTGTGGGCGGCGTAAGCAAGCCCTTGCGCCCGCTGTACGTTGAAACAAAAAATGCTCAGTCCCCGCGCAGCCGTGATCTCCGGGTTCTTCTGCCGCAGGGCGCCCGCCGCCGCGTTGCGCGGATTTTTGAATGGTTCTGCCCCGGCTTCGGCCTGTTCCGCGGCCAGCCGTTCAAATTCCCCCCGGGGCATATAAACTTCGCCGCGCACCTCCAGCACAGAAGGCACGGCTTCCGCATCCCGCAAACGCAGGGGTATTGTTTTGATGGTGCGCAAATTGGCGGTCACATCCTCGCCCGTTTGCCCGTCGCCCCGCGTGGAACCCCGAATGAACCGCCCGGCTTCGTACTCCAGCGCCACGGAAAGCCCGTCGATCTTTGGCTCCACAACAAAGCGCGCCTGCGGAAACCGCTCCAGCACGCTGCGCACGAACCCCAGCAGTTCGCCTTCGCTAAACACATCCTGTAAGCTTTCCATGGGTACGGCGTGCGTTACGGGCGCGAACTGCTCTGCCGCAGCGCCCCCTATCCGCTGCGTAGGCGAGTCCGCTGTGACAAGTTCCGGGTGGGCGGCTTCCAGCCGTTCCAGTTCTCGCAGCAGCATGTCATAGGCGTAATCATCAATCTCGGGGGAATCTTCCACGTAATATTTGTGGCTGTGATAGCGCAGCTGCGCGCGCAAATCTTCCGCTTGTTCCTCAAAGTTCATGTTGTGGCTCCTATTGTTTCCCTATTTGGCGCATACCACCGCCGGATGCCATCCATAGGCTTCCCCGGAACGGCATGTAATCACAGTTCGATTTCCACTTCATAATCCGATTCCGGCGAATAGATCAGCGTTGCCGCGAATGCTGGCAAAGGTTGCAGCGCCGGGGGCAATTTTTTGCCAAAGAGCTGGTTGACGCGGCCTGTCAGCGCCATAACGGCTTTGTAAATGTCCGTTTCAGGCCCGTATTGCTCCTGCCCGGCGTAGATATTGCGCACCAGTTCCAGGAACAGCTCTTTAAAGGAACGTTTGCGCACGGATGGGGGTATTTTGCAACAAAGCAGGCGACCCAGCCCCCCGAGCGTGACTGCGTCAACAAATTTTCCGGCGGCCTGAATTGGGAGCTTCAGCTTTAGCGCATTGTCGCGATCGAGCGAAATGCCGCCGCACTTTTCCAGGAAAAGGGCATAGTCGTGGGCTGCGCCCTCAATCAGATCGCGCAGGTAGGAATCTAGCTCACGCTCCATTATCGCTTGCACGGTTTCGCCGTTGTGCATGATTTTGGGAACCACTTTTGTCGAGATCGTCATCTTTTTCCCGTCAATCACGATTTCGCGAAACAGGCCGGGGAAGTTCGCGAGAGAGGCCGTGTTGATATCCCAGTATGTATTCCCTGCGGCGGTGGTTTTGCTGGCGATATTGTGCATGTGGGTGTGGCCTGTAAACATCACGCGCAGACCTGCGTCGGCCAGGCGGGAGGAGGTTTCTTTGTGGTTGCCCAGCATATCGCGCGCGGATACCATAGGGTAGATGGGGGAGGGGGGAAGCGTTGGGTGATGGCACATGCCGAAGAGAATTTGGCCGTCGGCCCGGGCTTGTTTGATCTGTTCTTCGGCCCAGCGCAGGTGTTCTTCGTAAAAGCCGCAAAACGCCCTTCCGTCGCCGTCGTCGTTGAGCGCCATCAGGCGAATGCCCGGGGTTAATTGCGTTACATAGGAGTTGCGTTGGTATTCCGCCAAATTGCCCTGAAAACCGAATTCATCGTAAAGCCCGCGCAGGTCGCTTTGGTACATTTTTCCGCCGGGGCGGCCGAGCGGGTTGGAGCCGTCGTCGGGGCACTCTTCAATAAAATTGAGACCGTAATCGTGGGTGGCGCTGATGACATAAACCCGCTTGCCCGCTTCCTTTATGCGGCGCAGGCGGGGCAGCAAGGCCCGGTGTTCGTCGGCATGGCCGTTACAGGTGAGATCGCCGGAAATGAGCAGGATATCGCAGTCGGGTTCCGCCAGAAACAGATCGATGCATTTGTCCAGGATAGCGGCGCTGAAGTGTTCGGGCTTGCCTTGCCGGGCATAGAGGTGCGTGTCGGTGAATTGCCAGAACTTAAGCGGGTTGTGCTCCATCAGAAATACCTCTTTTCTTTGCTGTTGGAAGATATTCAACAAAATATTCACTTTATTTTTTTCGTGAAATGTGCTATAATGAAAGGAATAGTAAACATAAGGAGGCTTTTATGTTGCTCGACGGCTATGGTGGGGAATATCTGGAGTATGAACTGGACTGGCAGGCCGGTGAAATGCGGTTGTCCGAAGCCAGCCAATTCCTGTTAAACAGCCTCCTGAAAATCAATCCGAAACGAACATTGCCCCTGACGCCCTGGGTGTTTGCGCTGGAAGCCTATGCCAACACCGATCAAATCGAATCCCGGGAAGGAAGACATACCTATCTGATCGATATGACATATGACCATAAAAAACTGTCGTTCCGGCTGCGGCCAAGCAATGATTTTCGGTCGGTGGTGAATGTAACAAAAGAGCAAGTGGCGCGGCTGTTCCACCGCAAATTGACACAGAGGGAAATTGAAGTGGCCTTCTTTTTGTTTAAGGGCGATACATTTAAAGCGATTGCCTCGGAACTGGGGGTAGCGGAAGGCACCATTAAGCGCTCGGCTTATAATCTCTACCAAAAGTTGGGCGTAACATCGCAGGTGGGCCTCATGCGGGAGATATATGCGCGGCTGGCGGAAGAGCAAATGAAGCTGGAAAAAGAGAACAAAAATTCGGGGGGGGGGGGGGTAAACCCGATTACTCACGATATAAAGTGGTAAAGCGGCACGTGAGAAAATCGCATGCCCACGAGCCGAACGACAGAACCTCCGCGCGAGGGGCGCAGCGGGCGACCAAAGAAGAAGAAACCTGAAATCCCGAAGGCGCCTTTTCGATTTTCCAGATCTATTATACCCTATTTTCGCGCCCGTTGCAAGAAATTTCTTGCGTTTCATTTGGATTTGTTGTATAATAGGAAAAACCAGTTGAAAACGAGGAATGGAAATGCTGATGAGAGACTTTGCCCCCGTGCGGGAACTTCCGGTGGTGCCGCTGCGGGGTCTTGTTGTGTTCCCGGAAAGCCGGGTGCACTTTGAAATCAACCGTCAGGCTTCTGTTGCGGCATTGCGCATGGCCATGAAAACCGACCAGGAGATTTTTCTGGTGACGCAAAAAGATATCATGGCCGAAGAACCCGTGCCCCAGCAATTGTATTCTATGGGAGTGATTGCCGTAGTGCGGCAGGTGCTGCGGGGCGGCGCGGGGGAAGGCACGCGGGTTTATGTGGAAGGGCGCAGCCGCGCGCAGTTCAAAGAGATTGTGCAAGACAAGCCCTTTCCTGTGGCAAAGGTGGTGCCGCGCCCCGATAAACCCGTGGCGGAGGCCGAGCACACAATGGAAAAAGCGCTGCTGCGGCAGGCGAAGGTGCTCTTCGACCGCTGCGCGCAGTTTTTGTCGTTGCCGCCGGATATTCCTATGACCATTCTGGGTTCGCGCAGCTCCGGGCGGCTGGCCAATTATATTGCCGACACATTGCCGCTTTCGCTGGAAGACAAGCAGAGCGTGCTGGAAGAATCGGACATGCTGGCGCGGCTGAAACTGCTGTGCGTGATATTGAATAAGGAACATGAATTGCAGCAGATTGAGGAGCGCATCAACCGGCAGGTGGTGTTGCGCATGGAGCAATCCCAGCGGGAGAATTTTTTGCGCGAACAGCGGCGCGCGATATCGGAAGAACTGGGCGAGGGGGAATTGGGGCAGGAGGATGCGGAAGAATTCCGGCGGGGTGTGCTGGCGTTGCATCTGGCGTCCGATGTGACCGAAAAGCTGCTCAAAGACTGCGCGCGGCTGGAGCGCATGCAGGCGCAGTCGCCTGAAAGCGCGTTGCTGAGTGCTTACCTGGAAACGGCGCTTGGGCTGCCGTGGAACATCATTACAAAAGACAAACTGAGCTTGGAACATGCCCGGCAGAAGTTGGAAAAAGATCACTATGGACTTAAAGAGGTAAAGGAGCGAATTTTGCAGCTGCTGGCGGTGCGCAAGCTGGCCCCGGAACATGGCGGGCAGATCTTGTGCCTTGTCGGTCCGCCGGGGGTGGGCAAAACTTCTGTTGCGCGGGCCGTTGCGGAAGCCATGGGCCGCAAGTTCGCGCGTATTTCGCTGGGGGGCATCCGCGACGAGGCGGAGATCCGCGGCCACCGGAAAACATATGTTGGCGCCATGCCCGGGCGGATCATCACAGCGCTTGCGCACGCGGGTAGCCGCAACCCCGTGCTGCTGCTGGACGAGGTGGACAAACTCTGCGCCGATCTGCGGGGCGACCCGGCGTCGGCGCTGCTGGAAGTGATGGACGCGGAGCAGAACAGCACGTTCCGCGATCACTTTTTGGAACTGCCGTTCGATCTGAGCCAGGTGTTGTTTATCACCACGGCCAACGAGACGCACCCGATCCCGAAGCCGTTGCTGGATCGCATGGAGGTCATTGAGCTGCCCAGTTACACCGCCGAAGAAAAGTTTTCCATCGGGAAGCTGCATCTGCTGCCGTGGCAGATCAAACGCCACGGGCTGAAAAAATCGCAACTGCGGCTGAGCGACGAGGCGCTGCGCGGGGTGATCGCGGGGTATACCCGGGAGGCGGGCGTGCGGCAGCTGGAGCGGCAGCTGGCGAAACTTTGTCGTAAATGCGCCGTGCGCGTTGCGCAGGACGAGAACTATAAGCTTAGCCTGAAGCCGGATGGCCTTGAGGAATGGCTGGGGGCGCGCAAATACAAAGAAGACATCCACAACAAGGAACCATTCGCGGGCGTGGTGAATGGGCTTGCCTGGACGTCTGTCGGCGGAGAGATCATGCCAATCGAGACGCTGGTTATGCCGGGCACGGGCAAACTAAAGTTGACCGGGAGCCTGGGGGATGTCATGAAGGAGTCTGCCGAAGCGGCGGTCAGCTACCTGCGCTATCATGCGCGGGCTCTTGCGCTGCCGACAGAGTTTTATAAAGAAAACGACATCCACATCCATGTGCCGGAGGGGGCTGTGCCGAAAGATGGCCCCAGCGCGGGCGTGACGATATTTACCAGTCTGCTCTCGGCCCTGAGCGGTTATCCGGTCAACCCGCAGTTAGCCATGACGGGGGAAATCACGCTCACGGGACGGGTGCTGCCCATTGGCGGCCTGCGCGAAAAAACCATCGCGGCCTACCGTGCGGGAATCCCTGAAATCATAATCCCCGAAGGAAATTTATGCGATCTGGAAGAGATTGACGAAGCCGTGCGCGCGGCTGTTTCGTTCCATGGAATTTCACATGTGTCGCAAATATCGGAGTACGCGCTGCTGTATACAGGAGACAGGGAGCAGGGGAGCAGGGAAACGCCGCGCGGCAAAACGCACGTCCCAATGCGGCGAACGGTTCCGCGCGCCAGCACGGGTAGCAATTGAGACGCGCAAAAAGATCGTTTATCATTTCAACGAAAGAGGCTGCATGGAAAACCCGAGAGAGACGGCGTGCCGTTTGCTGGAACAAATCTATGCCCGGCGCAGCTACGCTAACCTGGCGCTTGATGCGCAGCTGAAACGGCAGAAGACGCCGCCGGCCGACGCGGCGTTTTGCACCGCGCTGGTATGTGGTGTGATTGAGCGGCGGCGCACGCTGGATTACCAGCTGGAAGGGCTGCTGGCAAAGCCTGTTGAACAGCTGCCGCGGCAGACGCTGGCGGCGCTGCGGATGGGATTGTATCAGCTGTTTTATATGGATCGGGTGCCGGATCACGCGGCGATCCACGAAAGTGTGGAGTTGGTAAAGCGGCGCGGCGCCGGGCATACGGCGGGGCTGGTGAACGCTGTGCTGCGCAGGGCGCAGGGGCGGGGGCTGCAACTGCCCGAAGGGGAAAGCAGCCGCGCCTGGGGCGTTCGCTACGCCTGCCCGGAATGGCTTTGTGCGCTTTGGCGGGAAAGCTACGGGGAGGAAACGGCGCGGGACTTGCTGGAGCATTCCTTTGGGCCGGCGGAAATGACGCTGCGGACCAATACGCTGCGCTTGACGGCGGAAGAACTGCGGGCGCGGCTGGGGGGCTATGCCCATCCGGAGTTGCCGGAGTCGTGCGTACTGCCGCCCGGGTGTTCTCCGCCAAAGTTTGGCGAGGGGCTGTTCCACGCGCAAGACGGCGCGGCTCAGCTTTGCTGCAAGGCGCTGGGGGCCAGACCGGAAGAAACTGTGCTGGATTTATGCGCCGCGCCGGGGGGCAAGAGCTTTACCTGCGCGGAAATGATGGGGGATCGGGGCAAAATGATTGCGCTCGATTTATATCCGCAGCGGCTGAAATTGATCGAAGAGGGCGCTTTGCGGCTGGGGATTGGCTGCATCGAAGCGCGACAGGGCGACGCGACCGATCCGCGAACATTATCGGATATTGGTGAAGTGGATCGGGTTTTGTGCGACGTGCCGTGTTCGGGGCTGGGGATCCTAAGAAAAAAACCGGATATTCGAGAGAAAATGCGCTCAGAGCTTGACAAATTGCCCAAAATACAGTATGCTATATTAGACGGGGGCGCGCGCCATGTCAGACCGGGCGGGTTTTTGGTCTATGCCACATGCACGCTGAACCCGGCGGAAAACGAGCAGGTGCGCGAACGCTTTGCGCAAGAACACACAGAATTCGCGCTGCTGGAAGAGCGGACATGCATGCCGCACATTGATCAGACGGATGGATTTTATTTTGCAACGTTCAAACGAAGCGGTTGACCTGCGTTCTCTGGATCTCGATGGCCTGAAAGAAGCTGTGGCGCCGCTGGGGCTGCCCGCCTATCGGGCAGGGCAGATGTTCGATTGGCTGCAAGCAAAGGGGGTCGCTGGGGCAGGGGAGATGACAGATCTGCCGAAGGCCCTGCGCGGGCAGCTGCAAAGCCGATATTTGATCACATGGTGCGAAATTGCGCGCAGACAGGAATCCAAAGATGGCACGGTGAAATATCTATTCCGCCTGCACGACGGCGAATGGATTGAGAGCGTGGTCATGCGCTACCAGCACGGCCGATCCATCTGTGTGTCGTCGCAATGCGGCTGCCGGATGGGATGCGTGTTCTGCGCTTCGGGCGCGAACGGATGCGCGCGCGGCCTTTTGCCGGGAGAAATCTTGGCGCAAGTGCAGGCGGCGCAGAGGGACCTGGGCGAACCCATTCCGCGCGTGGTATTGATGGGCATGGGCGAGCCGCTGGATAATTACGAAAACGTGCTGCAATTTATCAAGCTGGCAAGCGACCCGCGGGGCTTGTGCATCAGCCAGAGGAAAATTTCGCTTTCCACCTGCGGCATTGTGCCGGGGATCGACCGGTTGGCCAGGGAGCGGCTTGGCGTAACGCTTTCGGTGTCGCTCCACGCGCCGGAAGACAAACTGCGCAGCGAACTGATGCCCGTGAACCGGGCATGGCCGCTCAATGAATTGCTGAGGGCCTGTAAGGACTATGCGCAGGCGACTTCAAGGCGGATTTCGTTTGAGTACGCAATGTTCAGGGGGGAAAATGACAGCCGGGAACAGGCGGAACAGCTGGCGGCGCTGCTGCGGGGAATGTTGTGCCATGTGAACCTCATCCCCGCCAACGCGGGCGGCGGGGCGCAGGGCACGGAAGGCAGGGGAATGCGGGGCAGCGACAGGGAAACGATACGGATGTTTCAGGAGATTTTAGCGGGGAAAGGGATTGCCTGCACCGTGCGCCGAAGCTTGGGGCGCGACATCGACGCCGCCTGCGGGCAGCTTCTCGGGAAGCAGCGCTCCCCTGAACCCTAACATCTCATATCTAACGTCTAATAGCATAGGAGCTGATTTCATGCGGGTAGCCGCGAAAACCGACCCCGGGCAGGTGCGCCGCGCCAATGAAGATTGCTACAGCGTTGGGGAGCTTCCCAACGGCGTGGTTTGGGCGGTGATCTGTGACGGCATGGGCGGGGCGGCCGGAGGGAATATTGCGAGCCAGACCGCCGTAAGATATATTGCGGAGGCAATTGTTGCTTCGTGGCAGGAGCATATGAGCCCCCGCGCGGCGAAGCATCTGCTGGTTTCCGCGCTGGACAACGCCAACTTGCGGGTCTATGACTTGGCGCAGGCCAACGAAGAGCTGACGGGCATGGGCACAACAGTTGTGGCGGTGATTGTGGACAACGGGCTGGCGTATATAGCCCACGCGGGCGACAGCCGCGCCTATCTTTGCGACGGGCGGGAGATGATTCAGCTGACCAAGGATCATTCCGTGGTGCAGGTGATGGTGGATTCAGGGCAGATCACGGAGGACGAGGCGAAGACCCACCCGCGCAAAAACCTGATTACGCGGGCGCTGGGCGTGAGCGACACGCTGGAAGCGGATTACTGCGAAGAGGAATTGCCGCCGGGGAGCCTGTTGTTGCTGTGCACCGACGGGCTGACCAACGCTGTTGCGCCGGAGGAAATCCCGGGGATTTTGGCGGAAAGCGGCTTTGCCGATCTTGCCGATGCACTGGTGCGCCGAGCCAACGAAAACGGCGGCCCAGATAATATTACGGTTGTGGCGGTAGAAAATAATTTGCAATAGTTTCCAAGTTTCGTCTGCTGATTCGAGGGAAAGGGTGAACTGTTTGGATTACTACGTTGGGAAAGTGCTTGACGGGCGCTACGAGATTCAGGAAGTGCTGGGCGTGGGCGGCATGGCCGTGGTTTACCGCGCCTACGACAATATTGACGACAGGCCGGTAGCTGTAAAAGTGCTCAAAGAAGAATTCCTCGCCAACGAGGAGTTCCGGCGGCGCTTTAAAAACGAAAGCAAGGCCATTGCCATGCTTAGCCATCCGAATATCGTGAAGGTATACGACGTGAGCTATGGCGAGCGGCTGCAATATATCGTGATGGAATATGTGGAGGGGATTACCCTCAAGGAATATATTGAGCAGCGGCGCGTCATCCCCTGGAAAGAGGCTGTTCATTTTTTGACGCAGATTTTGCGCGCCCTGCAGCACGCGCACGACAAAGGCGTTGTGCACCGGGATGTGAAGCCGCAGAATATCATGCTGCTGCACAGCGGGAATATCAAGGTAACGGATTTTGGCATTGCGCGCTTTTCGCGCAGCGAAACCCGCACCATGGGCGAAAACGCCATTGGATCGGTCCACTATATCAGCCCGGAGCAGGCGCGTGGGGATTTGACCGACGGCAAGAGCGACATTTATTCCGTGGGCGTTGTGCTCTACGAAATGCTGACCGGCGAGTTGCCGTTTCAGAGCGACAGCACGCTTTCGGTGGCGATTATGCAGTTGCAGACCGAACCGCGGCGCCCCCGGGAACTCAATGATCAGATTCCGCCGGGGCTGGAGCAGATTACGATCCGGGCTATGCAGAAAAATCCGGCGGAGCGCTATCAGTCGGCGGCGGAAATGCTGCTGGATTTGGAAGAGTTCAAACGCAACCCGCTGATTCGGTTCGAATATTCGTATTTTGTTGACCGGGAGCCGACAAAATACGTTTCGCCCATTGATCGGCCACGGCCGCAGCGGCCCGCCCTGCCGCCGGAAGAAGACGGCGAAGCAGCCGCGCGCAGCCGCCTTGTGCCCGCGATGGTGGGGATTGTGGCGGGGCTGGTGGTGGTGCTGGCGGTGGTGTTTTCGCTGTACTACTTCCTCAACCGGGGCGACAACAGCGTATTGGTGCGCAAGTTCGAGGGCATGAAATATACGGATATTCAGAGCAATATGTCGCTTTACGACAAAGACTACAATATCACGTTCAAAATTGAGCCGAGCAATCGGCCTTCCGGCACGGTGTTTCAGCAGGAACCTGCCGCCAACACCAAACAGCGCCGGGGCGACGACGGGCTGGTGAAGCTGACGCTGCACATTGCGCAGGAGGCGACCAACAAGGTGCCGGACGTGAAGGGCAAGCTATATGCCGACGCGAAGCGAATGATCGAAGAGGCGGGCTTCCAGCCAGCTTATGAGACAGAGTTCGATTTGGAGATGGGCGAGGGCAAGGCAATTCGCACAGAGCCTGTTGCGGGCAAGCAGCTGGTGCGCGGGCAGGTAGTAAAAGTTTTTGTTGCGGTTGCCAAAGACGGGCAGCCGGTGGATATGCCGGATCTCATCACATGGGATATCGAGACGGCGAAGGAACTGCTGCAATCGGTTGGGCTTGTCATGGATCCGAAGGTGGAACAGGAAGACAGCGATGTGGAAGAAGGCAAGGTCTGCTGGCAGAGCTACGAAGCGGGGAAGAAGGTGGACGGCGGCTCAACGGTTACGGTGCGCGTCAGCAGCGGCAAAACGCCCGCGCGGACGGTTACGCTGCGCATTCCGTTGCCGGCAGCAACGCCAGACGGCCAGACGGAAGGGTTGCTGCGCTACTATGTGAACAAAACGAAAGTGAAGGACGAAACCGTGCTGCTGACCGGTTGGTACAGCGGCACTGTGGAGGGCGCGGAGGCGGACAGCCAGGTGGAAGTAACGCTGGATGGCACGCGGATTTATACGGCAAAGGTAGATTTTACCGCCGATCCGCCCGTGATCACAGACGAGCAGAGCTATATCAATGTGCCAACCGTGCCGGATGTGACTGGTATGACGGAGCAGCAGGCATATGACGAGCTCAACGCGGCGGGATATGATACGATTTCGGTGGAACGCCGCCGGAATATCAATCCATTCGCGCAGCGCGGCGTGGTGGGCAGCCAGGCTCCCCGTGGCGGTTCCGGCGCCAGCTACAGCACGCAGATTATTTTGTATGTCAATGAGTGACAAAAAGATCACCGGCAGGATCCACAGCCTGCGGGCGGGAACGTATACCGTTGTCAGAGATGAGGGCGCAGGGGAAGCGCTGCAATGCCGGGCGTGCGGGCGGTTTCGTCTGGAGGGCCTGACCCCTCTGGTAGGGGATCTGGTGCGGGCGGAAGACCTCGGCGGCGGCGAGGGTTTTGTTACAGAGATTCTGCCGCGCAGGAACGCGCTCAAACGCCCGCCGCTGGCGAATCTGGATCAGCTGTTTCTCCTCAGTTCCGTTGCGCAGCCCGCGCCGAACCTGAGATTGTTGGATATGCTGATCGCGCAGGCGGAACTGCTGGGAATCGAACCTGTGATTTTGTTCACAAAGTGTGATTTGGCGGAGCCCGGCGCCGTGGAGGCGTTGTTAGAAAATTATCGGGCATTCAACTGCCTTGCGCTGCTGCCGGAAAGCGACATTGGCCCAATACGGGCGTTGCTGGCCGACAGAGTGAGCGGGTTTTGCGGGAACACGGGCGTTGGAAAAACAACGCTGCTCAACCGCCTCGCGCCAGCGCTGGCGCTGCCCACGGGAGAAATCAGCCAAAAGCTGGGGCGTGGGCGGCATACCACGCGTCATGTGGAATTGTTTTCCGCGGCGGGCGGCTGGGTGGCGGACACGCCGGGCTTTGGCGTCCTGGAACCGGATGGCCAGGAGGGATTGACGAAGGACAATCTGTTCCATTGCTTCCGGGAATTTGCGCCATATGCTGGGCAGTGCCGCTTCGCGGACTGCGCGCATATCAAAGACAAAGGCTGCGCGGTGCTGCGGGCCGTAGCGGCCGGCGAGACGCCCCAAAGCCGCTGGGAAAGCTATGCGGCGCTGTATGAAGCGCTGAAGAATAAAAAGGATTGGGAGTGACTTTATGAAGTGCCCCTATTGCGCTTGCGAAGAGAGCAAGGTGATTGATTCCCGGCCCACCGACGACAAAGAGCGCATTCGCCGCCGGAGGGAATGCACCGACTGTAGCAAACGGTTTACCACGTATGAGATGATTGAAACCGTGCCGCTGATGGTGGTGAAAAAAGACGGATCCCGCGAAAGTTTCGATCGGCAGAAACTGTTTAACAGTCTGCGCCGGGCGTGCGACAAACGCGCGGTTTCGGTGGAAGAACTGGAGCGTATCGTGGACGATATCGAACAGGTGCTGCAAAACTCCATGGCGCGGGAGGTGGCGACGGAAATGATCGGGGAGCTTTGCATGGAGCATCTCAAGCGCGTGGACGAGGTGAGCTATGTGCGTTTTGCATCGGTTTACCGGGAATTCAAGGATCTGGATACGTTCATGCAGGAACTGGCGAAGATGCTGCGGGAGAAGGAGTAAGCTGACCTATGCAAGAATTGTTTTTGGGCAACGAGGCCGTAGCCCGCGGGCTTTGGGAAGCGGGCTGCCGGTTCGTTTCGAGCTATCCCGGCACGCCCAGCACAGAAATTACGGAGTATGCGGCGCAATATGCCGAAATTGATGCGGAATGGGCGCCGAATGAAAAGGTGGCGTTCGAGGCGGCTCATGGCGCCTGCATTGCCGGGGCGCGGGCTTTTTGCGGGCAGAAGCATGTGGGGCTTAATGTGGCGGCCGATCCGCTGTTTACGGCGAGTTATACCGGCGTGAACGCCGGGCTGGTTGTGGCCGTGGCCGACGACCCGGGAATGCATTCCTCCCAAAACGAGCAGGATTCGCGGCACTACGCGCGGGCGACAAAGATCATGATGCTCGAGCCTGCGGATTCCCGGGAATGCCTGGAGTATACGAAATTGGCGTTCGAGCTTTCTGAACAGTTCGATACGCCAGTGCTGCTGCGGCTGAGCACACGGATTTCGCATTCGCGCAGCCTTGCGGAACCGGGGGCTCGGGAGGAGCGGGCGCTGAAAGAGTATCATAAAAACCCGCGCAAGTATGTGATGATGCCCGCCATGGCAAAAGAGCGGCACGCGCTGGTGGAACAACGGATTCTGGCGCAGCGGGAATGGGCGGAGACTTGTGGACTCAACCGGGCAGAGTATTTTGACCAAACGATTGGCGTGATCTGTTCCGGAATCAATTATCAATACGCCAGGGAGGCGCTGGGCGAAGGCGCGAGCTACTTAAAACTCGGATGTGTATATCCGCTGCCGGAGCGGCTGCTGAAAGAATTTTGCGCGCGGTGCGATGTTGTTTATGTTGCCGAAGATCTGGATGACTACATCGAACAGCATTGCAAAGCGCTGGGCCTTGCCGTGCGCGGGAAAGACGTTTTCCCGCTGTTGGGAGAGTTTTCGCAGAATCTGATCAAAAAAGCGATCCTCGGCGAAGAGCCGCCCCATCCGGTTGCCGCTCTCCAGCCTCCCCCAAGGCCGCCGGTGCTTTGCCCGGGCTGCCCGCACCGGGGGTTGTTTTACGCGCTTAAAAGACTGGATGTCTATGTCAGCGGAGACATTGGATGTTATACGCTGGGATCATTGCCGCCGCTGGGGATGCTGGACACATGCGTTTGCATGGGGGCTTCTGTTTCGGGGCTGCATGGCCGCAACAAGGCAAACCCGGAAAATGCGCGCAAGAGCGTGGCTGTGCTGGGTGACAGCACATTCATCCATTCGGGGATCACGGGGCTGATTAACATTGCTTATAATCGCAGCAATTCGGTTGTGATCATACTGGATAACAGTATTACGGGCATGACCGGGCACCAGCAAAACCCAACGACCGGAAAAACGCTCAAGGGTGACCCTGCCGCTGCCGTGAGCCTGGAAGCGCTTTGCGCGGCGGTTGGCATCGGGCATGTGGCCGTTGTTGATCCTTACGACATGAAAGCCGCCGAAGAGGCGATCAAAGCGGCGCTGGCAGCCGGGGAGCCTTCCGTTGTGATTTCGCGCAGACCGTGCGCGCTGCTGAAGCATGTGAAACACAATCCGCCGCTGCGTGTGAACGAAGCGTGCACGGGCTGCAAAAGCTGCATGCGCATCGGCTGCCCCGCCGTCAGCATGAAAGCCGGGGAAGGCAGGGCGAAGGCCGCGATCGATCCAACGCAGTGCGTGGGCTGCGGATTGTGTGCGCAGATGTGCCGATTTGGAAGCATTGAATGACGAGGTGGCAGAGAATGACGAAGTGGCGGAAAGCAGTGGGCGCGGCGTTGGTGGTGTGCTTGCTCTTTTCGGGCTGCGGGCAGCGGGACTATCGCCCGTTGTTGGCCTCTTATCGTGACTTTAATCGCTCGGACGCGCGTGACGTCGTGTTCACCTATGAGTTTGATGCGCCTGAACTGCGCGCGCTGGATGAAACCTATGGTTTGCGCGACATATCCGGCGCGGGGGACGTCCAGACAAGAGCGCTGCGCCTGTTGCACTGGCTGTGTGCGCATACGCACCACGACAACCCCAAAAGGCTGCCGGAAAACGTGCGGCTACAGGCGATGGATTTGTTGGGCTGGGCCTTCGGCAGCAAGAAAAACGGGCTGAACTGCAAGCATCTTTCTATCGTGCTCAGCGAATGCCTGCTGGCTGTGGGGATACAGGCCCGGGTGCTGTATTGTTACCCGAAAGTTTATAAGAACGACAATCACGTGGTGGTAGAAGTTTGGTTGTCAGAAGAAGAGCGCTGGATCATGCTTGACCCCTCGTGGGAAATCTTTTTGAGCGATGAAGCGGGAAAAATACTGGGCGTTCGGGAAATCCGGGAGCTGCTGGCCAGCGGGCAGGAACCGCGGCTGAATCCGGAAGCCCAAAAGGACGGCGCATGGTATCTGTGGTATTTGGCAAAAGATATGTTTTATTTTGACCGCGCGAGGGAGACGAGGTACGGCGTGCATGATTTTGGGGGCGGGGAGCCGGGCGGAACGATATTTATATCGCTTTGCCCCGCAGGGTACGATCTTAACCCAGATGAAGGCCCGGTTTATGCCGCATATGACAGCTTTTGGAAATGAGAGGATATCCCATGGAGCAGGTAAGCATTATGATAGTGGGCGTAGGCGGGCAGGGGACGCTGCTGGCCAGCCGTTTGCTGGGCGCGGCGCTGCTTTCTTCGGGCTGCGGCTACGATGTGAAGGTGAGCGAAGTGCATGGCATGAGCCAGCGCGGCGGCTCTGTGGTGACCTATGTGAAATTTGGGGAGCGTGTTGCTTCGCCTATCATTGATTTGGGCGAGGCCGATGTGATCTTGGCCTTTGAACAGCTCGAGGCGGCGCGTTGGCTGCCCTACCTGAAGCCGGAAGGCAAAGTGATAGTAAACACCCAGCGGATTGACCCTATGCCTGTGATTACGGGCGCGGCGGAATATCCGCAGGGAATAGTGGAACATTTGCGGGCGGCAGGCGTGGCTGTGCAGGCGATCGATGCACTGGCGCTGGCGATGGAATCCGGCTCGGCAAAGGCGGTCAACGTGGTGCTGCTGGGCGCGCTGGCAAAACAACTTCTGCGTTCCAGCGAACTTGCGGATGCAACCGGTGTTTCTCCAGGCATTCCCCGGGGAACCTGGGAAGAAGCGGTGCGCTCAACAGTTAAGCCGCAGTTTGCAGAAATGAATTTGAAGGCGTTCGCGCTGGGGTGGGCGGCGTGACGAAGCGAGAGATCGGGTTCAAGGCCCTCTTAATATGATAACATCGAAAGGATGAGAACCGCCCATGCCAAACGATCGTTACTTTCAACCGGAAATTGAGACCGCGTCGCGGGACTATCTGCACGCCGTGCAAAGCGCGCGGCTGATCCGCATGGTGAACAACTGCTACGAAAACGTACCGTTTTACAAGCAAAAATTTGACGAGGCGGGGGTGCTGCCCGGGGATATCCACAGCATCGACGACCTGCCAAAACTGCCCTTTACCACAAAACAGGATCTGCGCGACAACTATCCCTTCGGGCTGTTTGCCGTGCCGCGCAACAAGTTGGTGCGCATCCACGCGAGTTCTGGTACCACCGGCAAGCAGACGGTTGTTGGCTATACGCAGGAAGATATTCTGCACTGGAGCGAGGGCGCGGCGCGCGCGCTCGTTGCCGCCGGTTGCACAAAAGACGACTACGTGCATGTCAGCTACGGCTACGGCCTGTTCACGGGCGGCCTGGGGCTGCACTACGGCGCGGAGTTGCTGGGAGCCACGGCGATTCCGGTCTCTTCCGGCAACACAAAGCGGCAGGTGCAGATTTTACAGGACTTTGGTTCCAACTTTCTTTGCTGCACGCCCAGCTATGCCATGTTCATCGGTGAAACCGTGGCCGAAATGGGGATCGACCCAAAGTCCCTTGCCGTGCGCGGCGGATGTTTTGGCGCGGAGCCATGGACGGAGAATATGCGCCGTGAACTGGAGCGTCTGCTGGCGATTGAGGCGCACGACATTTATGGCCTTTCAGAAGTGGCGGGGCCGGGCGTTTCATATGATTGCAGGGCGTTCGACGGCATGCATGTCTGCGAAGACTATTTTTATCCGGAAGTGGTTGACCCCGACACGCTTCAGCCGCTGCCCGATGGAGAATACGGCGAGCTTGTGTTTACCTGTATTGGCAAAGAAGCGCTGCCGCTGGTGCGTTACCGTACGCGCGATATTTGCGCGCTCAACCGCACGCCGTGCGATTGCGGGCGCACCCTTGTTCGCATGACAAAAGTGAAAGGCCGCTCGGACGACATGCTGATCATCCGCGGGGTAAATGTGTTCCCGTCGCAAGTGGAGCACGTGATCTTGGAACAGGGGCTGGAACCGAATTACCAAATTCATGTGGAGCGGCGCGGCAACCTGGATGTGATGACCGTCTACATTGAGCTTTCCGAAGCAATGTTCAGCGACAGCATCAGCGCCATCACGGCGGCTGAAATGAAGCTGAAAAGCGCGATGTTGAGCACGCTGGGCGTTTCGGCCGAAATCAAGCTCGTTGACCCGCGCTCGCTGCCCCGCAGCGAAGGCAAGGCAAAACGCGTGTTTGATAAGCGGGGGCTGACGGACTACGGGCTGAAGAAATAACCAGAAAGGGAGGCGCTACCATGGCAATTGAACAGGTATCGGTTTTTATTGAGAACCAGCCGGGGCGGCTTTACGAGATTTTGTCGTTCCTGGCGGAGGAAGAGATTGATCTGCGCTCCTATAGCGTTGCCGAAACGAGCGACTTTGGCATTCTGCGTATGATTGTGCACGATACCGAAGGCGCTGTGGCGGCGCTGAAACGCAAGGGCTTTACCGCGCGCCGCAACGATGTGTTGGGGATTGTTATCCCGGACGCGACGGGTTCCGCCGTGCAGGCCATCCGTCTGCTCAGCGATGCGGGGATCAACATCGAATACACCTATGCGTTCGTTATGCCGAATGGCCGCCCCCAACCGCCGGCGGACGCCTTGCCGCCGGAGCGCACGGCCTTTGTTTTGCTGCGCGTGGAAGACAACGCCCGGGCGGAGGCGCTTTTGTCGGCGGCGGGCGTGAAGCTGGCGGAACACAGGGAACTGTTTTGATTTCCTGTATTTACCACGCACAATTCCATTCCCTGGATTTGGGATGCCACGTTTCCCCAAAGCTATTCGCGGAAGATGGAAAGGTTTGGGAAATCAGAGAAATTGTGTGTTAGTAAGCATTGGAATCCTCCCTTTTCCTATTGACTTTTAACTTCCCCTCCTTTATAATGCACATATGGGGGCACGCCCCCTGGCGGTGGGGATGCCGCAGGAAGGAAGTCAAAACCAATAGAAGAAGGAGACGAGTCCAAGTGAATGAGAGTATTAGAAATTCAAGCGTCGATTTCCTGTTTCGGGCTGTGATGTCGTTGGATGGCCTGGAAGAATGCGCCGATTTTTTTGAGGACCTGTGTACCATACAGGAACTTAAGGCAATCTCGCAGCGCATTGTTGTAGCAAAAATGCTCAGCGACAAACGGGTTTACAGTGATATCGTAAAAGAAACCGGGGCCTCCACAGCAACCATCAGCAGGGTGAACCGTTCGCTGATTTATGGGAACGACAGCTTCCGCAAGATTTTTGGGCGGCTGCCGCGCCGTTGGGATCAGCCCGAAAGCGAAAACGGAGAGGAAGAAGTGGCAGGGGAATGAAACGTACCCCAACTCGTTCCGGTGCTGGTTACACAGCGCTGGCAGCGCGGTATGACTGTTTTACAAAGGACATGGACTATGAAAAGCGTACAGAGTATCTCTGTACGCTTCTTTCTGATGCCCCGCAGGGGGCGCTGGTGCTGGATTTGGCCTGCGGCACGGGAACGTTCAGCTACGCCCTGATGGAACGCGGGTTCGACGTGATCGGCATCGACGCGAGCCTGGATATGTTGGCGCAGGCGCTGGACAAGGCCGCGCAGGCAAATATAGCGCCGCCGCTTTTGCTTTGCCAGAAACTGGAGGAGCTGGATTTATATGGCACGGCGCAGGCGGCAGTCTGCCTGACGGATAGCTTGAACCACATCACAGACCCGGCGGCGGTGCGGCGGTTTTTCCGGCGGCTGGCGCTTTTTGTGGAACCAGGCGGGCTGTTTGTGTTCGATGTGAACACCCTCTATAAGCACGAATATGTGATGGGGGACAATACGTTTGTGCGAGAATGCGACGGGGCGTTCTGTGTCTGGCAAAATCATTGGATTCCGGAAGAGCGCACAACAGAGATCGTTCTGGATGTATTTGAGGCCGAAGGGGCGCTTTACCGGCGCGCGGGCGAACGCTTTGCGGAGCGGGCGTATTCTGTGGAAGAGCTGACCGCTTGGTTAGGCCGGGCCGGTTTTGTCGTTGAGCGGATATGGGGGGAGCTGGTGCTCGAAGCGCCCCGGGAAGATGAAGAGCGGATTTATTTTGTTGCGAGGAAAAAATGAATGATCCAAGTAATCCCACTGAGTTCACTGGAGAAAGTGTTCCACGACGAAGCGCCAAAAGGGCGGCCATTTGGCGGCTGCTCTTTTTTGCGCGGCGAGGAGCTTTCGTTCCAGGCGGCGTTTTGCACGGAGGAAGACGGCGAAGTTTTTCCCGAAATTTCCGGCGGGGCATGTGAAGCATTCTGGGTGGAAGAAATTCCATGCGAAAAAGTATGCTATGATGACAGCGACGACTATTTTTTGCGCAAAACGCCGGGGCTTTATCCGGATTTGCTGCGGCCTGCGACAGAGCCGCTGCGGATACGGGCAGGGGAGTGGCACAGCCTTTGGCTGACGCTGCAAAGCGAAGCTTCCACCGAGGTATCGGTGCGCTTGGGGGAAGCGCGGGTTGTGTTTCGGTTCGAGTGCCTGCCGGAACGTCTGCCGGATCAGGCGTTGCTCTGCACGCATTGGTTCCATTGCGATTGTCTGGCGCAGGCCTATCATGTAGAGGTGTTCAGCGAGACGCACTGGGAAATCATCGAAAATTATCTCCGCTGCGCTGCGGCACATGGGATGAATCTACTGTATACGCCGCTGTTTACGCCGCCGCTGGATACCGAAATAGGCGGCGAGCGGCCCACAGTGCAGCTGGTGGGCGTTGCGGAGCGGGGAGGGGAGTACGCGTTCGATTTCACGCTGCTGCGGCGCTGGTTTGCGCTGGGGGAATCTTGTGGCATGCGGGCGTTTGAACTGTCGCATTTGTTTACGCAGTGGGGGGCGGAGCATGCCCCAAAGGTGATTGTGAATGGCGTGCGGCGTTTTGGCTGGGAAACGGATGCGGACAGCCAGGAATACGCGGAATTTTTGGGGCAATTCGGGCGGGCGCTGCTGTTGTTGCTGGAAGAATTGCACCTGACGGAGCGCTGTTATGCGCATGTTTCGGATGAGCCATGCGAGAAGGACATCGAACAATATGCTGAAAGAGCGGCGCTGATCCGGCGGTATTTCCCGGGGCTGAAACTGCTCGACGCGCTGTCGGATTATGAGTTTTACCGCAAAGGGTTGATGGAGCGGCCTGTGCCATCGAATGACGCGATCGGGCCGTTCATCGGGAAAGTGCCGGAACTTTGGACATATTATTGTTGCTCACAGCATAAAGATTATGTGGCAAACCGATTTTTTGCTATGCCGTCGGCGCGCAGCCGCGTGCTGGGCTTGCAACTATGGAAATTTCGCTGCGCGGGTTTTTTGCATTGGGGATTCAACTTTTGGAACGCCCAGCTTTCCAAACACCCGGTTGACCCGTTTGCGTGCCCCGATGCGGGAGCGGCTTTTCCGGCAGGCGACGCGTTTGTGGTGTATCCCGGGTCGGGAGGGCAGCCGCTTTGCTCGCTGCGCTGGAAAGTGTTCCACGAAGCGCTGCAAGATCTGCGGGCACTGCAACTGCTGGAATCGAAGATTGGGTATGACAGCACTCTCGCGCTACTGGAGCGGGGATTGGAGAAGCCTTTGACGTTCGGGGAGTATCCGCAGGGGGCGCAATGGTTGCTGGAGGTAAGAGAAAGGGTAAACGAGGCGCTCAGCTGTGCAATACAATAAAATTTTTTGATTTTCTGGCGTAATATCCGAAAAAATCTCTTGACAAATGCCGCAAGACGGTGTATAATATTACAGTCGCTGCGGTGCGGGAGCATAGCTCAGCTGGGAGAGCACTTGCCTTACAAGCAAGGGGTCACAGGTTCGAGCCCTGTTGTTCCCACCAGGCGGATGTTGTGGCCCGGTAGTACAGTTGGTTAGTACGCCAGCCTGTCACGCTGGAGGTCGACGGTTCGAGCCCGTTCCGGGTCGCCACGCCGGGGCGGCGGCAAACGCGCCGCCCTGTTCATTGCCTCTGTAGCTCAGTTGGTAGAGCAGCGGACTGAAAATCCGCGTGTCGTTGGTTCAACTCCGACCGGAGGCACCATACAGGTGTCAGCGAGCGGGAAGATAGGCAGCAGGGAATTCTCTGACACCTGAATCCTCCATGCTGCGCCAGAAATGCGGATGTAGCTCATCTGGTAGAGCGCCACCTTGCCAAGGTGGAGGTAGCGAGTTCGAGCCTCGTCATCCGCTCCAAATGGCAGAAACAGGAGGCAGGGCATAGCCTTGGCTCCTTTGTTTCGGTGTTTGCCATCGGTTCGGCGCCATAGCCAAGTGGTAAGGCAGAGGTCTGCAAAACCTTTACCCCCAGTTCGAGTCTGGGTGGCGCCTCCATCTAAGTGAATCAAAAAAGATGCACAGGCCTCAACCCCTTGAATATCAAGGGGTTGAGCGCTTGAAAAGGGCAAAAGTAGCGACATGCCAAAAAACGCTGCAAATCGGACGAAATCGGCATAAATGAGACTCGAACTGCCTTTATCCCGAATTCGGGATAAGAACTCCCAGGGGTACCGGCCTCCCAAGAACAACCAAATAGCCATACTGCGGCCCGCGATTCTCCCCGGAGAACTCGCGGGCTTTTTTTGTGCCCAAAAATAACCGCAGAAAGAAGAAAAATCATGACCAACAACAAAGATCCCACCAGCGCGCCGCCGCGTGAATACGACTGCGCGAGCTGCCGCTTCATTTATGACGAGCGAACCGGCCTATGCAGCGTCTGCCTGCGCAAAATTCTCGACGCACAGCGCGCTCGTCCGCAAGCAAGAAAAACCGCCGAGGAACTGTGTGAATCTTGCACAAGTTCAACCGCATAGCCTGCCGTTTTGTCTGTGGTTATTCCGGCTAGCTTTACGGCGTGGTTTGTGGTATTGTTGGTGTGCAAGGCGCAAAGCCTTACACATCAACAAAAACAGGAGGAAGTCACATGCAAATCACATTCGTAAACGGAACGGACCGCAAGCAGCTGGTCAAGGCGCTTGCAGCAATCACAGGGGAAAAGGCAGTCTATCTGGGAATGCCATCGGCGAGCTATCAGGTCGGTGCATACATCGTCGCGCTAAACTGCGAGCTCGTCGGGCCGGATGACCATACACTGGTCGAATCGCTTGCGCAGCAAGGGTTTGCGCCGATGCAGGAAGCCTGCAATGAGCCAGAACAGCCCTCGCGGCTGAGCATCGAGGTTGCCATCGGCCCGGAGTTTACCGCGCAAAAGCGGGCCAATCTGGAGCGCTTGGCGGCCAGCAAAGCCGGGTTGCTCAAGAAGGCGTTCGGCGCAGATGCGCTGCCAATCGAGCAACGCGACGGCGCGCTGGTGTTCGACTGGTTCCCGGTCGAGCCGCCCGAAAATGCCATGATTTATGGCCAACTGTGCAGCGCGCTGGTGCGGGCGGCACTGATGGCTCAGCGCGTCACCGCGCGGGAGCGTGACGATTATCCCTCGGAAAAATACGCGCTTCGCGTGTTTTTACTCAAGCTGAAATTTATCGGACCGCAATATGCTGAAGCCAGGCGAGTTCTGTTGGAAAATCTCGACGGCGATGTGAGCTTCGCCAGACCAAAGCAATAGCAATAGCCCCCCGCCCCGCAGAGAAATCAGCGGGGTTTTTCATATCACATTACGAAAGGATCAACCAAATGCACTATGCCAACAACCGTCACGCGCGGCGCTATCGCAGCGCTGTGCGCGGCAAAACCTATTCGCCACGGACTTTGGCGGCCCTATTTTTGCTGACCGCCGACCATCGATTATGGCCCCGCTGGCGCGCCGTTTTCGCAGGAGAAAGCGTCGACTGGCAGGCTGCCCGGCGCGGCGAAGTCAGCTGGGGCGGCTATTTTCTCGAATGCGCCGCGCTGAGCATCGCCCGCTGTGGCCACCCGCAAGTGACGCTACACGACCTGACCGACCAGGCGAACTACCCGCAGGAGACGCTGCGGATTGTAATCACCGCGCTGTGGATCGCCAGAAATGACCCACGAACCATCATAAAATTTGTCATTTGCAAGGGAGGAAAACTTGTCACATGTTAGCTTTGGATGTAATCCGCGACGGCAGAAGCGTTTCGCTGGAACTGCCGGTGCCCATTGATATTTTGTGCGGTGAACTGCGAAACATCGGCGTTTACGAGCCGCTACACAATATCCAGCGCACGGAATTTCTGCTTCAGCCCACGAACGAGCTGGGCGAACACTTCATGAAATTGGTGCAGCCGGACGACTCGCTGCAGGCCATCGCGCTGGCGTGTTTGGAGCCAACTGTGCTGGCAATGGAGCCGCGTCGAGAGCTGGAAGCCTTGTTGCGCAACGATTCTTTTCGCGACATAGACCAGATGAACGACTATCTGCGCTATGGCCCGGCAGCGCTGGATCGCTTTATTCGGCTGAACTTGGATGGTCGAACGCTCGGCCTCCCCTGCTCCTATTTGCCCGAAAAGTTGGGTTGTTCGCCGCAGGAAATGCGACTAATCGACACGGACTACGCGCCGCTGAACGAGCAAGGTAAAGCGCTGTTGTGCGAACTTATACTATTCCGCAATTAACCCATAGACAAAATCCAATCGCGGCCGGCAATGCTTTTGACGGTATCGCGGGACAAGGAACGGACGGTTAGCGTAAAGCGCTCCAGGACGGCGGCA
>JAIRPV010000008.1 GCA_031256825.1 Oscillospiraceae bacterium
TGGCGCGCAAGGCGGTTTTGGAGGATATGGCGGAGGGGGCGGCGTTGGCGCGCAAGGCGGCTTTGGAGGATATGGAGGAGGTGGCGGCGTTGGCGCGCAAGGCGGTTTTGGAGGATATGGCGGAGGGGGAGGAGCTGGCGCGCAAGGCGGCTGCGGCGGAAAAAATGGATAGGGGGGCGGCGCGGAGGGATATGGAGGAAAGGGGAATTGCGGGGGATATGGAGGGAGAGGTTCCGGCGGAAACGGAGGATATGGAGGGTAGGCGGGCCGCGGCGGCGTCGGATAGGGCGGAAGGAAGGGCGGCTCCGGCGGCGGCGGTGGCGGCGGCGGCGCAGACGGGAAACAATCGGGGTTTGGCGGTTCGCATTCGCTGTGTTCCCACCAGCAATCGTTGGGAGGGGATTCGTTTGGGCGGCAGCCCTTATATTGACGCGCGCAGGCGCATTGCCCGCAGCGGCATCCATTTTGCATTGGCATGGAATAAGTTCCTTTCCAAAGTAACGTTACGTACTGACAAGCAGCCGCGTGGCTGTTGTCCTGTTCCATTGTATTCAAACGCGCAGGGAAGGTGCAAACCCATTATTTCTCAATGATAAATCTTCGCAAGTGGCTCATACTATGAATGCTTTCCATAGCAAAAATTTGAGATACCACAGGAGTGAAGAATATGACAAGCCAGACAAGCAAAGCAAAGCCTGCGGCCAAAAAGCAGGCCGCAAAGACACTTGCCAGCAGCAAGAGCAGCCCCGCGCAGCGCAGCACCGCCGCGAAAAACCTCGCCAGCCGCAGCGCCAGCAGCGCAAAAAGCGCCCCGGCGGCGAAGGCCAGCACGGCCAAGCCCGCCGCAAAGCGCAGCACCGCCTCCGCCGCGAAAAGCCCCGCCCAGAGCGGCGTGCACAAAGCGGCCAAAACCCTTGCAACAGCCAAAAACAGCACCGCGCAGCGCAGCAAGGCCGCGAAAACATTGGCCAGCGCCCGCAGCGCAAGCGCAACCAAATCTGCGCCAGCCGCGAAAAACTCTGCCGCAAAATCTTCTTCGGCAGCAAAAAAAGCCCCGGCAAAATCCAGCGCAAGCTCCGCCCGCGGGCGCGTGACCGCAGCAGCGGCACGCCAAACCAGCCAGCAGGCCTTGCAGAAATACAAGATGGAAGCCGCGCAGGAACTGGGGTTCCAGCTGGGCACGGGGCGGCTCACCCGCAAACAGGCCGGGCAAATTGGCGGCCGCGTTGTGAAGAAGATGGTTGCCGCCTACGAGAAAAACAAGTGATTGCAGCGCAAAGAACCCGCCGGGGCAAAAGTCCCGGCGGGGTTTGTTTTGAAGAAAAGCCCGCCTTGCGGCGGACTTTTTTTCGTTTGCGCAGTTAAAAGGGCCAGGTTGTTTTGATCAATAAGCCAATCCGGGGGCAGCACTGCTATTGCCATTGGTATAATCCCCGCTGCTCAAAAAGACCAGACACACCACGCCGTGGTGGAGGGCACTTTTGGTGCGGGTTGTGCCTTTTGCCGTCCAAGCGTTACCCGTGTTGGTGTAAAAATTCTGGTAAATGTAATTCCAAGCAAACGCATAAGTCCCTCCCAAATTGGTGAGCGTTCGCAAACGCACGCCGTTATTGGTGGCCTTGATATACGAACTGCCGCCGCCGCCAGCGCCGTCATTCGTGCCGCTGCTCCAATAGCCGGCACCGCCGCCCCAAAAGCCGCCGCCGCCGCCGCCGCCCCAGTGGTCGGTAGGTGCATTTCCGCCTTTCAAAAAACCGCCGGGGCCGCCGGTCGGCGGGTTGCCATTTGTGCCGCCAGTGGTACCACGCTCACCGCCGCCGCTCACGCCGCCGCCGCCGCCATTGTAGCTGTCATTGTTCGTTGTAACGATGGTATCCCCATCTACATCCCGGCCTTGCGACCCTCTGCGAATAAACCCGCCGCCCTTGATGATGGCACCGGCTGTTTGATTGCCCCAACCAGTATTGGTGGTAAAGTTTCCTGTCCAATAATACTTGCTGCCGCTGGGGGAGGCACCCATATCCTCAGTACCGGTGTTCGCATTGGTTGCCGGAATTTCTGTGATGATGCCGCCCCAACCGCCCCGGCGATTTATGTTCCTGGAGCCGCCGCCGCCGCCGCCTGCTGCCACCGCTAACAAGTCATTTTCATTTGCGGGGCTGTTATTATAAGCGATAATCGAATAAGCGCCCCCATTTCCGCCGCCTGCCCAATCACCTGAAGTACTTCCAGTTCCGCCGCCGGTTGCTCCCCACTTGTTTTTGGATACACCGCCGCCTTGACCCGCTTTGCAATAAATGGTTGTTGCGCCGTCGAACCAACAAAGCGCATAAACATAACCCGCTTCGCCGCCCGGTCCATTATCCAGTGGATCGCCTGAGTCTTCAAATCGGCCTCCCTGGCCGCCGCGCAGAAAAATAGCCCACCAACCGCGTCCGGGGGTCACCGGATTCCAACCGCTGTCTCCGGTGTCAGTCGCTGAAAATGTGAACAGCCCTCGGCTCATGTACCAAGTGCGGGTGTCGCCCACCACTTCCACATACTTTGCCCGGCTTATGCTCAACGAACTGACGGCAAGCGCCAAAATGAGCATCAGGATACCAAGGCGCAACATTACATTTCGTTTCATTCTGATTACCCTCCTTTCGACTCAGTCTACCTGCACTGCTTGGAAGAATATTTTGCAGCGATGCCCCAAGTTGTTGGCAAATGTCGTTCCATCCACACTGCCTGTACCCATCTGAAAAGTCAGACGAACGATCGCTACACCCCCCATGGGCACCCGTATGCGCCAAGTGTTTGGATTCGCTGCAACTTCCGCCGCCGAAAAGCCATTGGCAACCGTTACAGCTACGCAATTTGTCGCCACGCCGCCGATCGTTCCGTTCACTGTTCGGGCGTTGTAATACGCTATATTGCTCTGGTCATAGAACTGCGTAACAGAACGATCATCCTCCAAAGACATACTGAAGTAAGGAGAACGGCTACTGCTTTCGCTTGGGATAGCGTCGGAGGCAGTACTGACCACGTAGCCGACCCAGCAGTAAAAATCTACAAGAACCTCGCTCTTGTTTTCGAGCGCAAAGCTTTGATAGCCGCTGGTTCCAACTGCCCCCGCGATAGCGGTTCCATTGTTCCAGCAGCCTATCTGATACGGGGGATATATGACATCCCACTTTGCGATATGCGCGGTGGCAGAGCCTTCGCCCGTCGCATAATATTTGCCCATCCCCAGCGGCACGGTGCAAAGCGCCGCAACAAACAGCACTAAAACACCAAGCCGGAGGAAAGGCGATTCTTTCCAGCTTTTCTTCAAAACAAAATTCCCTCCTTTAGTCAAGTCAATAAGCTAATTTAATCATACTCCTTTATGGATAATTTGTCAAGCCCTAATTTCAAATTTTTGTAGATTTTTTCTATGCGCCCGCGCGTTTGTGGGATTACGACACATCCGCAAGCTCCAGATATTCGTGCCCATGCAGGGCGATATGCTCCTTGCGCCCGGCGAGGTTGTCGCCTTCCATGAGATCGAACATATCGGCCGTGGCTTTTGCTTCGGCCGGGCAAATTTGCACTAGGCGGCGGGTGGCGGGGTTCATGGTGGTCAGGCTCATCATATCCGCGTCGTTTTCGCCCAGCCCTTTGCTGCGCTGAATCGTATAGCGCTTGCCTTCGAGCAAGGCGAGGGCCTGCGCTTTTTCGCGTTCGGTGTAGGCAAACCAGGTTTCGTTGCCGCAGGTGATTTCATACAGCGGCGATTCCGCGATATAAACCAGCCCTTCTTGAATGAGCGCGGGCATGAGCCGGTAGATCATCGTCAGGATCAGCGTGCGGATCTGGAAGCCATCCACGTCCGCGTCCGTGCAGATGATGACCTTGCTCCAGTTGAGGTTGCCCAGGTCGAACGACGAGAGTTCTTTGTTGGCCTTGCCGTGCATTTCCACCCCGCAGCCGAGCACCTTGATGAGATCGGTAATGATTTCGTTCTTAAAAATTTTGCCGTAGTCGCTCTTAAGGCAATTGAGAATTTTTCCGCGCACGGGGATAATCGCCTGGAATTCGCTGTCGCGCGCCTGTTTGCAGGCGCCGAGGGCGCTGTCGCCTTCCACAATATAGATTTCCCGCCGGGAAACCTCCCGCGTGCGGCAATCCTGGAATTTTGCCACACGGTTGGTCAGCGAATTGCCGCTTTGCAGCGTTTTTTTCAGCGACACGCGCGTTTGCTCGGCCTTGACGCGGCTGCGCAGGTTGATGAGCACCTGCTCGGCGATTTTTTCCGCGTCCAGGGGGTTCTCCAAAAAGTAGACCTCCATCTGATGCCGGAAAAACTCCGTCATGGCCTCCTGGATGAAGCGGTTGTTGATTGCCTTTTTTGTTTGGTTTTCGTAGGAGGTCTGCGTGGAAAAGCTCGAAACAACGAGCAGCATGCAATCGGTGATATCCTGAAATTTTACTTTCGGGTCGTTTTTGTTGTATTTGCCGCTGTTCTTCAGGTAACTGTCGAGATACCCAACAAAAGCGCTCTGGGCGGCTTTTTCGGGCGCGCCGCCGTGTTCAAGAAAACTGGAGTTGTGGTAATACTCTTTCAGCTGGCGGCTTTTTGAAAAAGCAATCGCCGCGGTCATTTTCACCTGATAATCGGGCTGATCGGCGCGGTCGCGGCCGCGGCGCTCCGTTTGCCAGAACTGCGCGTCGGTCAGCAGTTCGCCTTCGGCGGCTTCGAGGATATAATCCACAATCCCGTGTTCGTAGAAAAATTCCTCCTGCTCAAACTTGCCCGGCGCCGTTTCGTGCCGCAAAAAGAAGCGCACCCCGGGGTTGACAACGGACTGCCGCCGCAGCACATCCTGAAAATACGCCAGCGGCACGTTGATTTCCGTGAACACGTCCAGATCCGGCTTCCAGCGGAAACGGGAGCCGGTGTCTTTCTTTTTATAAGGCTCTTTTAACATCTCGCCCACCAGGTAGCCTTTTTCGAAGCGAAGCAGGTAGCGCGTGTTGTCGCGGTGGATTTCCGCGTCCATCCATTCGGAGCTTTGCTGCGTTGCTGTGAGCCCCAGCCCGTTCAGGCCCAGGGAATAGGTATAGCTACCGCCGGCGTTGGTGTCGTATTTACCGCCGGCGTACAGTTCGCAAAACACCAGCTCCCAATTATAGCGCCCCTCGCGTTCGTTCCAGTCAACCGGGCAGCCCCGCCCGAAATCCTGCACCTCCACGCTCTGATCCAGGAACTTCGTCACCACCAGCTTGTCGCCAAAGCCTTCGCGGGCTTCATCGATGCCGTTGGATATGATTTCGAAGATCGAGTGCTCGCAGCCTTCGAGCCCGTCGGAGCCAAATATAACCGCAGGGCGCTTGCGCACCCTGTCGGCCCCTTTGAGCAATGTGATATCGGTTTCTTTATAATCTTTTTTTCTGGGCATATGTCACCGCCTCGTTTGGTGTTCTGGTTAAAAACGCTGTGATAATCATCGCCATCACGAAAATATAGTAAGTACGCACTGAATTCACCCAAATTTCAGACTGAAACCCCATCATCAGCCGCGTTTGCGCCCCGAGCAGCAGCGCACAGACAACGGCGGCGCGCTTTTCTTTCCCCTGCGCCAATTGCATTGCGCTGAGAAGCATCAGCACGAAAAGGAGCAGATACAGCAGATCCATCCACGGCGAAAAATGATGGAGGTACTCCATGCCACGCATATGGTTCAAAGGCTGCAGGAATTGATAAAGGCCTGTCTTTTGCCCGAATGTTTGGAGCGCGAAGAGCGCCAGCGCCAGCGAAAAGGGCGCGCAGGAAAGCGCTTTTTGCCCAAGGGATGTGTTGCGGCGCATGGTCTGCACCAGCAGCCAAAGAAGAAAGGCGAAAAAGCAAAGCGTTGGCAAAAGACTAAATATGTCAGACATCAAAAGATAAAACGCAGTTTTTGAGGCGGAAAACTCTGGGGACAAGAAGTCAAACGGCAGATCAACGCGTTGGAGGGCCGTGAGCTGATGCCCTGTAACGGAAAATCTGAGTTCCAGCTTTTGCCAGAAAGTGAGTTCTCTGAACATTGGAAAAGATGAGGGCACAAAAGTTGCTCTTGCGTTGGGCATAAAAAAGCTGCGGTATACCAGCACAGCTGTTGCGAGAGTCGCAGCGCCCAGATAAAGAACGGGCAACCGGTGGGTTTTCTGATGGGTTCTCGCAAGATACAGATGGACAAACAAGAGTTCGATTGTAAGCACGGCTGTTTGCTGCATGGAGCATGCCAATAAAACGGCCAGAAACGCAAGCGCGTTTTTTGCCCCCTGCGGTTTTCCATCTTTCGGTTGGCTTGAACTTCTTTTTGGTTGAGGAGCGTATCCCAAACAAACAGCAGCGCAGTGAACGGCCAGAGATAATTCAGCGAGCAGGTCATAGAGCTGACAATCACCGACAGCATGAGGAAAGAAAACAGGTTCAGTGTGCGCAAAACAAGCCGTTCGCGTTTGCTCTGCAAGCGCAGCAGCCGTATCAGCAGAATTTCCAGCGCTATGATGACAAGCGGATTGACAAGCCTCCACACAAAGGGCATGCGCACAGAACAATAGGTCAGCCAATCAATTAAGATGCGCGAGCTATTGCTGATAACGGTTCGGAAAATTCCGCTTTGTGTTTTTGCCCAACTAAAAAATTTTGCTTCGTCGGTTCCGCGTACATTCAGCGGGAGGAAGAAATGCACAACCGTCAGCGCCAGCCAATACCAAAATTCAGGGCTTGCTCTGAGGCGCGCGGCGGCGCTTCGCAGTTTTATCATCCATCACACCTCCGGTTTGCTTTATTTCACATTCGTTCCGCCGAACAGGTTCAGGTAACGGATGGTCAGCACGGGGTGGGCCGGGTCGTAAGGCCGCCCGGCAATGGCGCGCGCGTCGCAGCCGCCAAAGATGGAAGTGCCCACGCATTCCACACGCACGCCCGGCGGAGGCAAGACATCCACGCCGCCGAACAGGCAGTTGGCTTCGATCGAAATGGGCTGCGCAAAATCCGCCTGCCGCAGGTCAGCCATAATGCCGCCGAAAATGGCGCTCAGCCGCGCGCCGCGCAGATTTTTGCAGTCAGACCGCAGATTTTCGCTCGAAAACAAAGCAAAGCGCACGGGGAATTCTTCGCCGGTAAACGGAACGTTTTGTTTGCCCAGCGGCGCGCTGTCGTTCTCGGGCGGCGGGCAATAGGGCGGCGGATCGCCGGCGCCGCGCTCCACGAATTCCGGCGGCCTTTGCGGGCGCAGAAAGTTAAGTACCAGCGAGAGCCCCAGCGAAATCACCGCCACAGCGCCCACGCAGCCGGCATATTTATCCCATGTGTCGATGATAAAGTCCTGCCAGCGGGCAAACGAGACAATAGAAAACAGGAGCAGGAAAATATTTGGGAACGCGGGGCGATGCTTTATCATCATCAGCAGCGCCAGCGCCGCCAGCAAGATGGTCCACCAGCCGGAAATCCATGTCCAGTCAAACAAGGTGTAGCCGATCAGCGCCACGCCGAGCAAAATGAGCGCGAGTGCGACGAGAATGCCGCCAAAATGACTGCGTTTCATATGAATCCTCCTTTAAGATGAGGCAGGGCTCAGGAGGCAGGAGGCAGGCCATACCCCCTAACCCCCTCATTCCTACTTCCTAATTCCTATAGCTCTCCCAGGGCTTCGCCCTTCATCACGTTCAGGAATTGCTCGCCGCTGATGGTTTCGAGCTTCAGCAGCACCTTTGCCACGCGCTCCAGCTGATCCATGTGCTCGGAGAGAATGGCTTTGCAGCGCGCGTAGCCGTTGTTGATGATCTTCCTGATCTCCTGATCGATCTGCCGGGCCATATCTTCGGAATAACTGCGCGTCTGGTTGAAATCGCGGCCCAGGAACACTTCGTCGTGGCTGGAAGCGTAGGCGATAGGCCCAAGCTCCGCGCTCATGCCGTAGCGGGTCACCATATCGCGCGCCAGCTTTGTTGCGCGTTCGATGTCGTTGGAAGCGCCCGTTGAAATGTCATCCAGAACCAGCGCTTCGGCCACGCGCCCGCCCAGCAGCGACACGATGTCTTCTTCCATGTCGGTTTTCGCAATGCTGTCTTTGTCTTCCGTGGGCAGATACATGGTGAACCCGCCCGCGAGCCCGCGGGAAATGATGCTGATCTGGTGCACGTCGTCCTGCGACTTCAGATAATAAGAGGTAACGGCGTGGCCCGCCTCATGATAGGCGGTCAGCTTCAGATCTTTCTCGGTCTTTTTGTGGGATTTTTTCTCGGTTCCCACAACGACCTTCAGCATCGCGTCTTCAATTTCCACGTGGGTGATGGCCTTTTTGCCGTTGCGCGCGGCCAGCAGCGCCGCTTCGTTGAGCAGATTTTCCAGATCGGCCCCGGTGAATCCGGCGGTGGTCCGCGCGATGACCTTCAGGCTGACATCTGGCCCCAGCGGCTTATTCTTTGAATGCACCTTCAGGATTTCTTCGCGGCCGCGCACATCGGGCACCAGCACCGTCACCTGCCGATCGAACCGGCCGGGCCGCAGCAGCGCCGGATCGAGGATATCGGGCCGGTTGGTTGCGGCGATGATGATTACGCCTTCGTTGGTGCCAAAGCCGTCCATTTCCACCAGCAACTGGTTCAGGGTTTGCTCGCGTTCGTCGTGGCCGCCGCCCATGCCCGCGCCCCGCTGGCGGCCAACAGCGTCGATCTCGTCGATGAATACAATCGACGGCGCGTGTTTTTTGGCCTGGCCAAACATATCGCGCACGCGCGACGCGCCCACGCCAACATATAGCTCCACAAAATCGGAGCCGGAAATGCTGAAGAACGGCACGTCGGCTTCGCCTGCCACAGCCCGCGCCAGCAGCGTTTTGCCGGTGCCGGGCGGGCCAACGAGCAAAACGCCCTTCGGGATCCGTGCCCCCAGGTCGCTGAAGCGCTGCGGGCTGCGCAAAAATTCCACAATTTCGCTCAGCTCATACTTTTCTTCGTCCGCCCCGGCAACGTCGGCAAAGGTGGTTTTGCGCCTGTCGTCTTTGCTCTGCTGCCGCAGCCGGGCTTTGCCGAACGTCATCGAGCGGTTGTTTTCGCTCATCAGGCTCTGATTCATGCGGCGCATCATCATAATAACAAAACCCACAACCAGCGCGCCCATCAGCAGCATGGGGATCATCTCGATGAGCCAGCTGCCGCCCCCGCCTGTAACGGGGACGAAATTGATGATCTTCGCGTGATCGTTGGCGTATTTCTTCCAGTTTGCGTTCAGCAGCGGATGAATGTCGGACCAAAAATTGTTGGGCGGCACGGTGTCCTTCACAGACTTGTTCCGCTGATCTTCTTTTGGTTTAACAAAGCCGGTCGCCTTGTCCGGCTCCAGCTGATCCCACAGCCAGTATTGCAGCGCGCCCGTGCTGCCGTTATAGGTGAGATAGCCGATCTCGTTGTTTTCGAACTGGTTGACCAGCTGCGCGTAAGTTAGCTGCTCTTTTTTGCTGCTCTGCACATAGTGCAGCGCCAGCCCAATCATGAGCACTGGCACCATCACATAGGCCAGAATCGTTAGAATTTTGCGTGTATTCAAAGCAGACCCCTTTCTTCAGGTGGCAGGATGCAGGAGGCAGGTGGCAGGGATGCCGTTCTGATCCCGTATATTTTGTGCGCGTTCCGCGCGGCTAAACAGGGGATAGGGACGCCGTTTTTCAGGTGGCAGGATGCAGGAGGCAGGTGGCAGGGATGCCGTTTTTCAGGAGGCAGGATGCAGGTGGCAGGGATGCCGTTCTGATCCCGTATATTTTGTGCGCGTTCCGCGCGGCTAAACTGATCCTGTATATTTTGTGCGCGTTGCGCGCGGCTAAACCAGATTCCAGCGGATTTCCCGGGATCGCATTAAGTTCCCAGATCAAGAATGCCAACATATGGAAGGGAGCGGTAGCGCTGCGCGTAATCCAGCCCGTATCCGACAACGAACGCGTCGGGGATTTCGCGGCCCACATAGTCGGCTTCCAGCGGCGTCTGGCGGCGGCTGGGTTTGTCCAAAAAAGCGCACAGCTTCAGGCTTCTGGGCTTTTTTTCGCCAAGATACCGCAGCATGGCCGAAAGCGTTCTTCCGCTGTCGAGAATGTCTTCCACCACCAGCACGTCGTATTGCTCCAGCGGCATGCTCAAATCCGTCAGAACCTCCAGTTCCCCCGGATGGCTCTGGTTGCGGTAGGATGACACCCGCAGGAACTCGACTTCGCACGGAATGGTCAGCGCCCGGGCCAGGTCGGCCAGAAAAACATACGCGCCCTTGAGGATGCCGATGAGGATCAGCTGGCGGCCCTCGTAGTCGCGGCTGATGCGCGCGGCCAAACCCGTTACGATCGCTTCAATTTCCGCCTGACTGATGAGTACCTCGCGCACACGTTCGCCCATGCTCAGCCCTCCTGAATGATAATTCGCAGCGTCTTTTTTGTTTTGTCCGTTATCCGGCAGCGGTGCGCGCAGCCAAAGCCCTCGATCCAAACCACGCCCGCGTCGTCCCGCAGCACAACCGGCTGCCCGCGCTCTTCCGGCGGCACGCCGCGCTCCTGAAACAATTTTTTCAGCGGCTTCGTGCCCGCGCCGTTGACCATCCGCATGCGATCGCCCGGCGCGCGCCGGCCAATGACAAGGCTACCCCTTATTGTATCACAATCCAGGCGATTTGCCAACCCCTGATTTGTAAAATTTTCATGTTGATTCCAGTCGGCCCATTCCAGTTTCACCGAAATGTTCCGCGCCGGCGCAACGGCGCGCCGCGCGCCGGTTTGCCGCAGCGCCGCCATGCGCGCCTGCGTTGGCTCCCGCTTTGCCAGAACCAGTTGTTCCCTCAGCAGGCGGGTTTGCAGCGCTTCGGGCAATTCGCCCGCCGTGGGCTGCGCGTTGCGCGCCGCGGATTGCAGAAACGCTTCGTCCGCTTCCAGGGCGCGGAACATCCGCCGCATCACGCCATCGTTCAATTGCAGCGGCGGCAGCACCTCGCGGCGAATCTGGTTGCGCCGGAAGGATAAATCGAAGTTGCTGCTGTCGGTGCGGTAAGCAAGGCCGTGCGCCGCGCAGTATGCTTCCACCTGCGCGCGCGAGCACTCAATGAGCGGCCGAATAATGAGCGAGTTGGGCATTAAGGGATTAGGCGTTAAGGGATTAGGAGTTAGGGGATTAGGCGCTAAGGGATTAGGCGCTAAGGGATTAGGCGTTAAGGGATTAGGCGTTAGGGGATTAGACGTTAGGGGATTAGGAGTTAAGGGGTTAGACGTTAGGGGATTAGACGTTAGGGGATTAGGCGTTAGGGGATTAGACGTTAGGGGATTAGGAGTTAGGGGATTAGGCGTTAAGGGATTAGGAGTTAAGGGAACGCGGGCGGGGTTCTGCGCGCTGTTGGCTGTCTCTCTCCCTGCCTCCTGTCTCCTGATTCCTGCCTCCTGTCTCCTGACCGCTGGGATCGAGAGCAGACCACGCAAAGCCGCGCCCCGGCGCATATTCAGCAGCATCGTTTCAATCCGGTCGCTGAGCGTGTGCGCCAGCGCAATTCTGTCCGCCGGAATTTCGTTGAAAAATTCATAGCGGGCTGCGCGCCCCGCCTCTTCCAATCCCACATGCCGCTCCCGGGCCAGCGCCGCCGCGTCGATTCTTCGAACATGCAGCGGAACCTCCAACGCTTCGCACAGCGCAAGGCAAAAGGCTTCGTCTCCGTCGGATTCCGCCCCGCGCAGCCCATGGTTCACATGCGCCGCCAGCAGCGTGAAGGGCAGCTCCCGCCGCAGACCGTGCAGCCAGTGCAGCAGCGCCACGGAATCCGCGCCGCCCGAAAGCCCGGCCAGCACAACGCAGCCGGGCGAAAGCATATCATACCGCCGCAGGGCTTCCCGCGCGCGCCGCTCCAACGAATCTTGTTCCATGAACCTATTATATACCATGATAGAAAGAATGTCAAGACGGCAGGAAAGTTTGCCACGCGCAAGTCATAAAAAGAATGGCAAGACGGCAGGAAAGTTTGCTGCGCGCAGGCAGATTTTTGCGCTTGCGGCGCAGCTGTTTTTATGCGATTTGCGAATGAACGCGATAAAGCGGCAAAGCAAAACGCCCGGCTGCGCCGAATCCGCGAAAGAAAAATCCAAAAACCTCTTGCCATTTTCCGCAAAACATAGTATAATAAAATTATCATGAAATGTCAATTATGTTAAGCAGGAAGCGGGGGTACTCAATATGGCAGCACCAACCGGCAGCCAGGACAAGCGTAAGGCGATCGACACAGCCATGGCGCAGATTGAAAAATCCTACGGCAAAGGGGCCATCATGCGGCTGGGCGAAAACACCGGCATGCAGGTGGCCGCAATTTCCACAGGTTCGCTGGGGCTCGACGCCGCAACGGGCATCGGCGGTTTGCCGCGCGGGCGCATTGTTGAAATTTACGGGCCGGAATCTTCCGGCAAAACCACGTTGGCGCTTCACGCGATTGCCCAGGCGCAAAAAGGCGGCGGCGAGGCCGCGTTCATTGACGCGGAGCATGCGCTCGACCCGGTTTATGCCGCCAAGCTGGGCGTAGACATCGATTCGCTGCTCGTGGCCCAGCCCGATAACGGCGAACAGGCGCTCGAAATTGCCGAGGCGCTGGTGCGTTCCGGCGCGCTGGATGTGGTGGTGGTCGACAGCGTGGCGGCGCTGGTGCCCCGGGCCGAAATTGAAGGCGAAATGGGCGACAGCCATGTGGGGTTGCACGCGCGGCTGATGTCGCAGGCGCTGCGCAAGCTGGCCGGGGCAATCTCAAAATCCAACGCGATTTTGATTTTTATCAACCAGCTGCGCGAAAAAGTTGGCGTAATGTACGGCAACCCGGAGGTGACAACGGGCGGCCGCGCGCTGAAGTTTTACGCTTCCATGCGCCTGGATGTGCGCAAGACCGAACAGCTCAAAGGCGCCGACGGCGAGTTCGTTGGCTCCCATACCCGGGTGAAGATTGTGAAAAATAAAGTGGCCCCGCCCTTTAAGATGGCGGAATTTGACATACTTTACGGCAAGGGGATTTCCCGGGATGGGGAACTCCTCGACATGGCTGTGAAGCTGGAAATCATTAAAAAGAGCGGCGCCTGGTTCAGTTATGGCGACATGCGCTGGCAGGGGCGCGATAATGTGCGCGATTATCTTGGCGCGCACCCGGAACTCATGGACGAAATCGCGGCTTTGGCGCAGGCCGCCGCCGCCCAAAAGCCCCTTCCCGTTGAACCCAAAGAGCCAAAGGGCAGGGCGAAGGCAAAGACCGCGCCGAAGGCGGCCGATTTGGATATCATTGTTGACGACGACGAGGAGGTATGACACAATGAAGCGTTCCCTGAACATCACAGCCTGCTTGCTGGCGCTGCTGCTGTGCGCCGCCTGCGGCAGCGGCGGCAAAGACGAGCGTTCGATCCGGGATGCGGTGCACAACGTTGGCTCGGCCAACTTTCAGGTTTTGGAAGGGCAGCAAACCCCCGCCAGCGTGGAAGATATCATTCCCCCGCGGGAAGCCCTGGTGACGGCGCTGAAAGAAAAAGGCTACGACGTAAAGGAATATGGCATTGAGATCAAATCCCAGCCCGCCACATGGGTTTACGCCGAAAAATACGAGGGGGAGATCAGGCGCCTGGTCGATATCACCTATTGCGAAACGGACGAACAGGCGCAGGAGAAATTTAAGCAATACTTTGCGCTGTATTATGCCGACCCGCCCCGCTTTTATGTGTTGGCGCGCAACGAGTATTGGGTCTATTGCTTCAGCGACAAACTGGCCTTCCGCGACGCGGGCTTCACCAGCCTTGCCAACAACGGCGAGCAATACATTTTGGAGTAAAAAACGATATGCCGCAAGAACCCTACGAGGCCCTTTGGAACCGCGCGCTGTGGTATCTGGGCAGGCGCGCTTATGGCACGCGGGAGCTGCGCGAAAAATTGCTGCGCCGCCCGCCGGAAAAACCCATCCCGGCGCAAGAGGATGTTGAGCGGGCGCTTGCCCGCCTGGCGGAGCTGGGGCTGCTCAACGACAGCGCGCGCGCGCGGCAGCTGGCCGAAGCTTGCGCCCGCAAAGGCTATGGCGCGCGCAGGCTCCAGATGGAACTGCGCCGGCTTGGGCTGGAAAACGAAGCGCCGCCGCCACCGCAAGACGAGACCGGGGCGATTGCGCGCTTGCTCGAAACAAAATATGCCGCCCGCCTGCGCGACGAAAAAGGCTGCCGGGCGGTCTTTCAGGCCTTGCTGCGCCGGGGGTTTCCGGCGGCGGATATCCGGCAGGCCATGCGCGACGCAGCGGAATGCCGGGAAGATATGCTGGAGGAGAGTGAGTAATATGGCAACCAGAGTTGGGCTTTTGAGCCTTGGCTGCCCAAAAAATCAGGTGAACGCCGAGCGTATGCTGGCCGCGCTGCAAGAGGCCGGCATGGAGCTGACAGAAAATATTTATGCCGACGGAGCGGACGCGGTGATCGTCAACACCTGCGGGTTTATCGACGACGCCAAGCGCGAAGCGGTTGAATGCATACTGGAAATGGCGGAGCTAAAAGAAGAAGGCCTTGTGCGCCGCATCCTGGTGACAGGCTGCCTTGCCGAAAGCTACCGCGAGCAGATTAAGCGGGAAATTCCGGAAGTGGACGCCGTGCTGGGCCTGGGGGCGAACGAAGACATTGCCCATTATGTGTTCGAGGCGCTGGCCGGCGAGCAGAAGGAGACATGGCCCGAGCTGGGCTGCCTGCCGCTGGGCGGCCCGCGCCGTTTGCTCAGCCCCGCCCACTGGGCTTATCTGATGCTGGCCGACGGATGCGACAACCGCTGCGCCTATTGCAAAATTCCGGACATCCGCGGGCCGTTCCGCTCCCGGCCGGAAGAAGATATTCTGGAAGAAGCCCGGCAGCTGGCCGGGCGGGGCGTAAAAGAACTGGTGCTCATCGCGCAGGATACCACCCGCTACGGCCTGGATTTATACGGCGCGCGCACGCTGCCCGGGCTGCTGCGCAAACTCTGCCGGATCGACGGCATCGCGTGGCTGCGCCTGCTCTATTGCTACCCGGACGAAGTGACCGACGAGCTGATACAGGTCATGGCCGAGGAGCCGAACATTGTGAAATACATCGATCTGCCGCTCCAGCACATCGACGACCGGATCCTCCGGGCGATGGGGAGAAGGGGCACGCAGGCGCAAATCCGGGAGCTGCTGCAAAAACTGCGCGGACAAATCCCCGGGATCGCCATCCGCACCACCTTCCTCGTGGGCTTCCCCGGGGAAGACGAGCAGGCCTTCGAGGCCCTTTCGGCTTTTGTGGAAGAGCAGCGCTTTGAGCGCATGGGCGTGTTTGCTTTTTCGCCGCAGGAGGGCACCCCGGCGTATGGCATGCCCGGCCAGGTGGATCCCGAAGTTGCCAGCCGCCGCGCCGAGATCCTGAACCAGCAGCAGGCGGAGATTGCCGACCGGCTGAAAGCCGAAGCCGTGGGCGGCGTTTTGCCGGCCATCATTGAAGATTACGACGGCTACACCGATAGCTATATGGGCCGCACCGCCCTGGATGCGCCGGAAATCGACGGCGGCATTATCCTGATTAGCCCGCGGGATCTTGAAAACGGGGATATTGTGAACGTGCGCGTCGCGGGTGTCCGGGAGGATGACCTGCTGGGCAGGGTGCTGCCATAACGCCGCGATTGCTTGCCCGGCGCGCCAAAACCTTTTGCTTGCATTTTTCTGGCATTCATGCTATACTGGGCAGGCGCGTGGATTTGGACATGCCGCCCGCGCGGCGCCACCGCTTCGCAACGATATAACGCGTCATGAAAGAGCAAGGCCATGGCGCAACGCGCTGAACGCCACCCCTATTACAATCGTAAGAGAGGCCACCCAATTATGCCGAAACCCCGCAGGAAGCAACCCCAAAACCCCGGCGAAATCCCCGCCAACGCCCACATTCTGGGCGCGGGGGAGATTGTGCGGCAGCCTGTGACCGAAACGGTTGAAACAAATTTTATGCCTTACGCCATGAGCGTGATTTTGTCGCGCGCCATCCCGGAAATCGACGGCTTTAAACCTTCGCACCGCAAGATCTTATATACGATGTATAAAATGGGCCTGCTCAACGGCCCGCGCTCCAAGTCGGCAAATATTGTGGGGCGCACCATGCAGCTGAACCCCCACGGCGACGCGGCCATCTACGAAACCATGGTGCTGCTTTCCAAGGGGCACGAAAAGCTGCTGCATCCTTATGTTGACAGCAAGGGCAACTTTGGGAAATATTATTCCCGCGACATGATGTGGGCGGCCTCGCGCTATACCGAGGCCAGGCTGGAAAAACTCAGCGGCGAACTCTTCCGCGACATCGACAAAAACACGGTTGATTTTACCGATAACTACGACGCCACCATGAAGGAGCCGACGCTGCTGCCCGTGCGGTTTCCGTCGGTGCTGGTGAATATCAACAGCGGCGTGGCCGTGGGCATGGCAAGCGCCATCTGTTCGTTCAACCTGGCCGAAGTTTGCGCCACCACCATCGCTCTGTCCAAAGATCCGCAGCACGATCTTCTGGATACCCTTCCCGCGCCCGATTTTGCGGGCGGCGGGCAAGTGCTTTTTTCGCGCCCTCTGTTCGCGGAAATATACGAAACCGGCCGCGGCAGCCTGCGCGTGCGCGCAAAATATCGTTACGACAAAACGGCCAACTGCATTGAGATTTACGAGATTCCGCCAACCACAACGGCCGAAGCCATCATCGACAAAGTCGTGGAGCGGGTGAAGGCCGGCGCCATCCGCGAAATCAGCGATATCCGCGACGAAACGGACAAAAGCGGCCTGAAGATTGCCATTGACCTCAAGCGCGGCACGGAGCCGGATCGGCTCATGCAGCGCCTGTTTAAATGCACCACGCTCGAAGACACCTTCGCGTGCAACTTCAACGTGCTGATCCACGGCTCGCCGCGGGTGCTGGGCGTGCGGGCGCTGCTTCAGGAGTGGATCGCCTTCCGGCAAAGCTGCATCCGCCGCCGCGTGGAGTTTGACCTGAAGAAAGCGCAGGAAAAGCTGCACCTGCTGGAAGGCCTGGCCAAAATCCTGCTCGATATCGACAAAGCCATCCAGGTCATCCGCGAAACGGAAGAAGAGGCCGAAGTGACGCCCAATCTGATGGTTGCCTTCGGCATCGACGAAGTGCAGGCCGACTATGTGGCCGAAATCAAGCTGCGGCACCTGAACCGGGAATACATCCTCAAGCGCACGGCGGATATCGAGCAGCTGAAAAAAGACATTGCCGAGATGCTGGGCATACTGGCTTCCGGAACAAAGATCCGCAATATCATGGTCAAAGAGCTGGAAGAAGTGGCAAAAACCTACGGCCAGCCCCGCCGCAGCGAGATCATCTATGCCGAAGAGCTGCCTGTGATAGAAGAGCCGAAAGCGGTTGCCGATTACCCCGTTACGCTCTTTTTCACCCGGCAGGGCTACTTTAAAAAGATCACCCCGGCCAGCCTGCGCATGTATGATCAGCAAAAATGCAAAGAAGGCGACGCTGTGGCGCAAACGATAGAAACGACGAACGCCGCCGATTTGCTTTTCTTCAGCGACAAATGCCAGGTCTATAAAACCAGCGCCGCGGAATTTGAAGACACAAAGGCCAGCGTGCTCGGCGACTACATCCCCGCCAAGCTGGGCATGGAAGACGGCGAATCGGCGGTTTATATGGCGGTTACGTCCGATTACGCGGGCTGGATGCTCTTTGCCTTCGAAAACGGCAAGGTGGCAAAGGTGGAGCTTTCAGCCTACGCCACAAAGACAAACCGGCGCAAGCTGATCAAGGCCTATTCCGATAAAGCGCCCCTGGCCGCCGCGTTGCAGCTGGAGCAGGAGGGCGACTGCCTGATGGAAGCCACTTCCGGGCGCGTGCTGCTGTTCCATACCGGGGCAATCGCCCCGAAAACCACAAAAGATACCCAGGGCGTGGCGGTTATGACCCTGCGCCGCGGCAGCACGGTCAAACGGCTGCAATTGTTCAGCGAAGGCCAGCTGAAAACGCCGGCCCGCTACCGCACCCGCGGCTTGCCCGCCGCCGGGGCAATCCCAACGCCGGAAGAGCGCGGCGAAGTGCAGCTGTCGTTTGAGGAATAAGAACCATCCGCCATTCCATTCTGTGAAGGCAGGTATTGCGCCATGTTCTACCAAACGGTTTACGAAATTGTCAGGCGAATCCCCCGGGGCAAAGTGGCCACATACGGCCAGGTGGCCCGCCTTGCGGGCAACCCCCGCATGGCGCGGCAGGTGGGCTGGGCGCTGCACCAAAACCCGGAGCCGGGCGTTATCCCCTGCCACAGGGTGCTCAACCGGTTCGGTTCCTGCTGCGAGGGCTTTGCCTTTGGCGGGCAGGAAGCGCAGCGCGCGCTGCTGGAAGGCGAGGGCGTTGGCTTCGGCGCGCAGGGGCTTGTGGATTTGGCGCGGTATCAGTGGGATGGCAATCTGCCCTAATCGTTTCGTTTTTGCGTTATTCGGTCTCGCGGTTGTCAATTGCTCCGCTTCCCGCATATAATATCCAGACAGGATATAGGGAGGGATGCGCGTTGGCGGAATTGGTGATTGCGGGCGGAAGGCGTCTGGAAGGAGAACATACCGTGCAGGGGGCGAAGAACAGCGCCCTGCCTGTGCTTGCGGCAACGGTTGCCGCGCGGGGCCGCTGCGTTATCCGCCGCTGCCCTAACTTGAGCGACATCAACGCCACGCTGGATATTTTGCGGCATTTGGGCTGCGGCGTAACCCGCGCGGGTGATGTGGTATCCGTTGACGCGGGCGCGTTGAGCGGCTGCCTGGTGCCGGAAGGGCTGATGCGCGAAATGCGCTCGTCGATTGTGTTCCTGGGGCCGCTGCTTTCGGCCCTGGGCTGCGCCGAGCTGGGTTCGCCCGGCGGATGCGAAATCGGCCTGCGGCCCATCGACCTGCATCTGGAAGCCATGCGCGCGCTGGGTGTGCGGATTGAAAACGAAGGGGGCCGCCTGCGCTGCCAAACTGCGCCCGGCGGCCTGCGGGGCGCGCGGTTCGCGCTGTCGTTCCCCAGCGTTGGCGCAACGGAAAACATGATGATTGCCGCGGCTACGGCCAAAGGCGTAACGGTGCTGACCAACGCCGCCCGGGAGCCTGAGATTGTTGATCTCGCGAATTTTTTGATTGCCTGCGGGGCGAAGATTCACGGCGCGGGCGAAGGCGTGATTGTGATCGAGGGCGTGGAGCGGCTGCACGGCGCGGAACATACGGTGATCCCCGATCGGATTACGGCGGCGACCTTCCTTTGCGCGGTGGTGATGTGCGGCGGCGAATTGCTGCTGCACGGGGTTGCGCCGGGGCACATGGACGCGATGCTCTCTGTGCTGGAACAGGCGGGCGCGCGCGTGCGCCGCATTGGCAAAAACGGCTTGCAGCTGCGTATGTCTGGCCGCCCGCGCTATTTGCCGATGATTCGCACCATGCCCTACCCGGGCTTTCCAACCGACGCGCAAGCGCTGTTCATGGCCGTGTCGGCCATTGCCGACGGCACGAGCCTGATCACAGAAACCATCTTCGAAAATCGCTTCCGGCATGTTGGGCAGCTGCAAAAGATGGGCGCGGACATCCGCGCGCAGGGGAATGTGGCGATTGTCAACGGCGTTCCCCAGTTGCAGGGCGCCGCAGTGAACGCGTGCGACTTGCGGGCGGGCGCGGCCCTGGTGATTGCGGGCCTTGCCGCGCAGGGCGAAACGCGCGTGCGCGAGATTTGGCATATCGACCGGGGCTGCGAGCGGTTTGAAGAAGATTTGCGGGCGCTCGGCGCAAAAATAGAGCGAACGGAACCGGAACGATTGTTCTGATTGGATTTTTTCTTATTTTTTGGATGCCTGGCGAGGGAGCTGCTATGTCAAAACAACGAAAAAAACCGGCCAAGCCCCCGCTGAAACTGGCGCGGGTGGCGTTGGCGATCCTGATTCTTCTGGCGGTTCTTGTGCCGGGGGCGGCGGCGGTGCTGCCCGTGCGGCAGTGCTGGATTGTTGGCCAATCGCGCTACACGGAGCGGGAATACGCCGAGGCCATGGGCCTGGGCCGCGGCCGCGTAACGCTGTTCACCCTGAACAAGGCGGAGATCTCGAAAGGGATCCGCTCCACGCTGCCCTATGCGAACGCAACCAGAATCAGCCGGGTTTACCCCTGCATGGTGCGCGTTTATGTGCGCGACGAAAAGCCCGCCTATGCGCAGGAGCAGGATGGCGTTTGGTGGGTGCTCTCAGAAAACGGCCGCCTGCTGGAGGCCAGCGGGCCGCAGCCGAAAGGATTGCTGGTTCTGACTGGCCTGGCGCTGACCGAACCCGGCATTGGGCTGGCCGCGCACTGGAAAGGTTCGCGGGCAAAGGGAGAAAATCTGGCGGCGCTGGCGCAGGAGCTGAACGCAAGCCCCCTGCGCAAGGATATCACAGGCCTGCGCGTTACCAGCGGCCCCGTGCCGGATGCGGTTTATCAGGGCCGGCTGCGCCTGCGCTTTGGCGCGCCGCCCCCCAACCCCGGCATGCTCCCGGAAGAAATTCTGCGCGAAAAACTGCGCCTTGCCCAGCAAACCATTGCCGAACTGAACCAACAAAACCCAAAACAGCGCGGCGTCGTGGATCTGAGCATTATGGGGCAGTGCTATTTTTCGGCGGAGTGGAACTGATTGCCCCCAAACCGCCGCCCAAAAAACTTTTTCACATTTCCCCATTTATCGCTTGTTTTTTATGTTGGAATGTGATACAATAGACTGCAATTGTTATTTCTTGCCTTGCTCCAAGGCATTAACCTTGAGAATCGGAGGAGAACAGCTTTGCCTTCCTTTGAATTGGCCAACGAAGTGGCCCAGGCGGTCCAGATTAAAGTCATCGGCGTGGGCGGCGGCGGCGGCAACGCCGTGAACCGTATGGTGAAAAGCGGCGTGCAGGGCGCGGAATTCATTGCCGTTAACACGGACAAGCAGATTCTGGGCGAATCGGCGGCCACGCATAAGATACAAATAGGGGAGCGCACCACCCGCGGCACAGGCGCGGGCGGCGAGCCCGCTGTTGGCATGAAAGCCGCGGAAGAAAGCCGCGAAGCCATCACCGACATCCTGCGCGGGGCCGATATGGTGTTCGTTACGGCGGGCATGGGCGGCGGCACCGGCACAGGGGCCGCCCCTGTTATCGCGGAAATTTCGAAAGAAATGGGTATCCTAACGGTGGGCGTTGTGACCAAGCCCTTTAAATTTGAAGGCAAAAAACGCATGGAGCAGGCCGTTTCGGGCATCGGCCGCCTTGCCGAACATGTGGACAGCCTCATCGTTATCCCCAACGAACACCTGAAACGCCTGAAGGCCGACGGGCGCCTGCCGATGAAAGAGGCCTTTGCCATGGCCGATCAGGTGCTGGTGGAGGGCGTGCGCAACATTTCGGAGCTGATCAAAGTTCCGGCCTATATTAACCTTGATTTTGCCGATGTGAGCGCGGTTATGCGCGGCGCGGGCTACGCGCACTTGGGCGTTGGGCACGGCAAGGGCGGCGCCCGCGCCCAGGATGCGGCGGTGCAGGCGGTGAGCAGCCCGCTGCTCGAGACCACCATTGACGGCGCGGACGGCCTTATCATTAATATCCGCGCATCCGACGACATCGATCTGGACGAAGTGGAAGAGGCGGTGGAAAAGATCACGGAGACCGCCGACCCCTCGGCGAAGGTCATCTGGGGCTTTATGGCCGACGAAGAGATGAACGACGAAATCGCCATCACAGTCATTGCCACCGGCTTTGATCCGAAGGCGCTGGAGGCCCAGCCGGAACGCCCGGAGCGCCCCCGGCGCGGCTTTGAGCCGCCGCCGCTTGACCCGTTCTTTCTGGCCGGCGCGCCAGCCAATGTGCGCGCGGCCCCGCCGCCCCGGCCCGCCGCGCAAGACCATCCGGAAGAGGGGAGCGACCCTTTTGCCCTGCCGTTCCCCGGGGAATCGGACGTTGACCGCGATCACGACACGGTCATTGGCATGCTGGTGGATAAGTTCCAGCGGGAGCGCGGCAAGCGCAACGGATAATCGGGCCTGGCTGGCTGCTTTGATTCAGATTCCGGACGGCTGACAGCCGCCCGGATTTTTATCCACAAAATTGCAGAGGTGCTTATGAAACTTCTTATTCTCGACGGCAACAGCATCCTGAACCGGGCGTTTTACGGCATCAAACTGCTGACCACCCGCGACGGGCGCTTTACCAACGGCATTTATGGGTTCCTGACCATTTATCTTTCGCTGCGGGAGCAGGCGAAGCCGGAAGGCGTTGCCGTGGCGTTCGACGTGAAAGCGCCCACGTTCCGCCACGCCATGTATGACCAATACAAAGCCGGGCGGCACGGCATGCCGGAGGAGCTGGCGCAGCAGCTGCCGGTGCTGAAAGAACTGCTGGAGGCGTTGGGGCTGAAGGTGCTGGAAGCGCCCGGCTGGGAGGCCGACGACATTTTGGGCACCCTTGCCGCGCGCTGCGCAGCGCAGGGGCACGAGTGCGTATTGGCCACAGGGGACAGGGATTCGCTGCAGCTTGTGACCGACGAAGTGCAGGTTTGGCTGGCCGCAACAAAAGCGGGCAAACCCGAAACGCGCAAGTATACCCCGGAAGCGATTCTGGCAGAATACGGCGTAACGCCCGCGCAGCTGATCGAAGTCAAGGGGCTTCAGGGCGACAGCAGCGATCATATCCCCGGCGTTGCGGGCATTGGGCCGAAAACGGCGCAGGCGCTTGTGGCGCGCTTTGGCACGATGGAAGAAATTTATTCCCATCTCGACGACCCGCTCATCAAGCAGGGGGTTCGCGCAAAGCTGTTGCAAGACAAAGAACAGGCCTTTTTGAGCCGTGAACTGGGGACCATCCGAACCGACGTGCCCCTCGAATGGGAGCAATACCGGCCCGCGCCGCCCAACGCCGCGAAGGTGACGCGCATGATGGCGGAGCTGGAGATGTTCGGGCTGCTCGAGCGGTTGCAGCTGCCCGCCGAACCGGCGCCCGCGCAGCAAAAAGAAGCGCCGCGGCGGGAATGCGCGGAGGAGTTCGATTTCGACGCGCTGCTGGAGCGCCTGCGGGCGGCCGGCAAAGCGTATTTCGTGCCGAAGTTCGACGGGGAACTGCTGGAAGGCCTGCTCTTCGCCGAGCAAACGCAAGACACGCTCGCCGCCTGCGGGCATTTATCCTTTGGCGGATTTTTACAGGCGCTGCTGGAAGACGAAGCAATCGCCAAATATACTTGCGACACGAAGCTGCTGTGGCGCTATTGCCTGCGCGGCGGCATAAAGGCCAAAAATATCGCGATGGACACGAGCCTGGCGGGGTATTTGCGCAACCCCGGCGCTTCCGGCTACGATCCGCAGCGGCTGGCGCGCGATTATCACTGCGCCGATTTTGCGCAGCTTTGCGCTTTGCTGGAGCGGGAACTGCGCGAAAACGGGCAGTTCGCGCTGCTGCAAGACATTGAACTGCCCCTGGCGCGGGTTCTGGCGGCGATGGAGCTGGCGGGCGTAGCTGTGGATCGGGAGCGCATCGCGCGCTTCGGGGCGCTGCTGGATCAGCGTATTGACGCGTTGACGGAGGAAATCACAGAGCTTGCCGGGGAAACGTTCAACATCAATTCGCCCAAACAGCTGGGGGTGCTGCTGTTCCAAAAATTGCAGCTGCGCGCGCCGAAAAAAAACAAAACAGGCTACTCCACCAACGCGGAAACCCTGGAGGCGCTGCGCGGGGAGCATCCCATCATCGCGCCGATTCTGGAATACCGCAAGCTGATGAAGCTCAAGAGCACCTATTGCGAAGGGCTGCTGAAAGTGGCGGGGGCCGACGGGCGCATTCACTCCAGCCTGAACCAGACGGAAACCCGCACGGGGCGCATCTCGTCTTCGGAACCGAATTTGCAGAATATCCCGGTGCGCACGGAGCTGGGGCGCGAACTGCGGCTTTGTTTTGTTGCGCGGGAGGGCTGGACGCTGGTGGACGCGGATTATTCGCAGATTGAGCTGCGGGTGCTGGCGGCCATGGCCGAAGAAGAAACGATGATCAAAGCCTTCCGCGAAGGGGCGGATATCCACACAATCACGGCTTCGCAGGTGTTCGGCCTGCCGCCACAGCTGGTGACGCCGCTCATGCGCACGCGCGCGAAAGCAATCAATTTTGGGATCATCTATGGCATCGGGCCGTTTTCGCTGGGCAAAGATATGGGGGTGCCGTTCCGCGAAGCGCAAAACTATATTGAGAGCTACTTTTCCACCTACCCAAAGATCCGCCAATTCCGGGCCGATCTCATAGAACAGGCAAAAGAGCGCGGCTATGCCGAAACGCTGTTCGGCCGCCGGCGGCCCCTGCCGGAACTGGCCAGTTCCAACCGGCAGCTGCGGGAGTTTGGCGAGCGCGTGGCGGTGAACATGCCCGTGCAGGGCACGGCGGCGGATGTGATCAAGATCGCGATGGTGCGGGTCTATCAGCGCCTTCTGCGGGAAGGCCGCCAGGCCCGGCTGATTTTGCAGGTGCACGACGAGCTGATTGTGGAAGCGCCGCCGGATGAGGCCGAAGCGGTGGCGCAGCTGCTGCGGGAAGAAATGGAAGCCGCCGCCGCGCTGCGCGTGCCGCTGGAAACGCAGGTGCACTGCGGGGGGAACTGGGACGAAGCGCATTAAGAAATCGCGTTCTGACAAAAAATTTGCTTGACAAAATATGCCTGGGTGTGACATAATATAAGGGGGTGTTTTTATGCGGGTGATTACGGGCGCGGCGCGCGGCGTGCCCTTGGCGACGCTGCCGGGCGAAGATATTGTGCGGCCCACATCGCAAAAGATGAAGGAGGCGCTGTTCAGCGCAATTCAGTTCGAGATTGCCGGGCGGCGCGCGCTCGACGCGTTTGCGGGCAGCGGCCAGCTGGGGATCGAGGCGCTGAGCCGCTCTGCGGAGCATTGCCTGTTCCTGGAGCTGGACGGCGGCGCGCTCCAGATCGTAAAACAGAACCTGGCGCGGGCGAAGCTGGCGGACAAGGCCTCGGTCATGCAGGTGGATGCGCTGCAATATCTGCGCCGCACGACGGAATTGTTCGATTTGATTTTTCTTGACCCGCCCTACGGCAAAGAGATTTTGCAGGCCGCAATCCCCGTTGCGGCGGAGCGGCTTCGCCCCGATGGCATACTGGTCTGCGAAGCGCCGCGCGCGGAATCGCTGCCCGACTGGCACGGCGACGTGCAGCTGCGCAAGACTTACGCGCACGGAAAGGCGAAACTTTGTATTTATCGCAGAGGAACAGCGCAATGAGAACAGCGGTATATCCCGGGAGCTTCGACCCGGTGACCAACGGGCATCTGGAAATTATCCGCCGGGCGGCCGCGCTGTTCGATCGGCTGGTGGTGTTGGCGGCTGTGAATTTTACGAAGGAATATCTCTTCACAGCGCAAGAGCGCGTGGAAATGCTGCGGCTTTGCACGAGCGGCCTGCCGAATGTGGATGTGCGGGCTGCGGAAGGCCTTGTGGCGCTTTATGCCAAAGAAATCGGTGCGACGGCAATCGTAAAAGGGCTGCGCGCCATGTCGGATTTCGACAGCGAGTTCCAGCAGGCGCTGACCAACCGGCAGCTCAACCCGCAAACAGAAACGATCTTTCTGCCTGCGGCGGGCGAGAGCATGTTCTTAAGCTCCAGCATGGTCAAGCAGGTCTGCGCGCTGGGCGGAGACATTGGACCCTTTGTTCCGGCGGCGGCGCTGCCAATGATATTGGGAAAATTAGGATAATAATTCTTTTGATTGAAATTATTTGTATTTAACTGGTTAACGAATCACGGAGAGAGTGGGGTGGCATCATGTCGGACAATGTGGATTCTTTACTGACGCAGATCCAGGAGCGGATTGAGGGCGGAAAACGGTTTGGGCGCCTGCGGATGGTCGATCCGCAGGAACTGCAAGACCTGCTGGAATCGGTGCGGGCCGCCATGCCCAACACCATTGAGCGGGCACGCGAAATTGTGGCAAAGCGCACGGAAATCATCGAAGGCGCGCGCGAAGACGCCGAGGGCACCCTGGCCGACGCGCGGCAGAAGTCCGCCGAACTGGAAGCCAGCACCAACGCGCGCGTGCAGGAGGTGGTGCAGCACGCCAAAGAGCGCGTGCTGCAAATGCGCGCGCAGGGCGAGCAGATTGTGGAAGCGGCGAAGGCGGAGGCCGCGCGCCTGGTGGAGCAGCACACCATAACCCTGGGCGCGCAGGAGCAGGCCGAACAGATGCTGCGGCAGGCGCGCGCAGCCGCGGAAAAGATAGAGCTGGAAAGCCGCCAGCAGTGCGAGCAGGCCATTTCGTCCGCGCAGGGGTATAGCCAGGATTTGCTGCGCCGCACAGAGGATTGGGGCATGCAGTATACCGAAGGGGTGCGGTCGGTGGTGGAAGAAATCGTCAACGAGGCGGAAGAAATTTTAGCCAGTTCCCTGACAGAAATCCGCGGCACAAAAAAGCGGCTGCAAGTCACAATGACAAAATCGGCCAAGCCGCCGGAGTTTTATCCGCCAGAGGAGCCGGGCGGCTTTTAAGCGCGCGCGGCGCATGGGTTCGAACGAACTTTTGGCCGCCTGGCAATTCAGGCTTGACATTTGCCGGGTTCTGTGCTATACTATTTCTCGGTTGCGCGCGCGGCGTCTGGCCTTCCCAAGCGGGCGCCGGGCGGAATAAGCGGCCTGAATGCAGGCCATAATATGGTGAAGCAAGCGAAGGGATGCCTATGCTGGATTGGCTGTCGGAACAGGATCATTTTCAAACGATTGCATTTGTGCTTTACGTTTTGTTTTCCGTGCTCTTTTTGCGTTCCCACAGAATCAGCGCGCGGATTGACAAAGTGGCGTCTGCTCGGGTGTTGTCGCGGCTGGCGCAAATCCTTTCGCCGCAGAAAAAGAGCAAAACGGAAGAAGCTTCCACCATGCCTTCGCTGACCAAAAAGAAAACGTTTGCCTGGTGGCTGCGCTTTACGGACTGGTTGTTCTACGACAAACTGAAGCTACTGCCAAGCGCGCGCACGGGGCAGCAATTGAATTTCTTTTTGCTGCTGCTGATTTCTTGGGTTGTAGCGCGTCTCAACAGCTGGGTTGGCACGACAAATATCTACGGCAGGTGGACACAGCTTCGCGACCAGAAGCAAGAAGCAAGCCTGCTGTTGCAGCAAAGCGAGAAGCTGCTCGTTTTTTCTTTGCAGATCATTGTGCTGGCGTTTCTGCTTTGGCTGCCCTTCTTTTTTCTTCTGCGCAAAAACCGGGAGTTTTATCTGGATGTTGGCGCTTTATTTCTTTTGGTGGACGTATCCGCCAGAAAACTTGCCATGTGCGCGCATTTTGGCTGCTGCTTCGGCATTCCCTTTTCCTGGGGGGTATACAATAAAAAGCTGGATACAACGGTTTTCCCCGTGCAGATATTGGAGGGCTGCGTTGGCCTCGCCTGCGTTGTTCTGTGCGTGTTGTATCTGCTGTTCGCGAAGTCCTACCGGCCCGGGCGGGGGTGTTCGCTATGTTTGTTTTTCTTTCTGATCCCGCGGTTTTTCTGGGACTTTCTGCGCTACCGGGGCGACGATTACCGGAGCTTAGAAGCGAATACCTTCTTTGGGCTTACCTCGGTGCAGATCGTTTGCGTCGCAGGGACTTTGCTGGGGATCATTTGGCTGTTTTTGCTTCCGCTGGAAAAGAAGCTGATGGCTCGGCTGGATGACGTTCTGATGCGCCGTCTGCCAAAACGCCTGAGTCTGTTCCTTGCGGAGCATGACGCATGATGGGATGGAAGGAGTTGGAGAAAGAAGTTTTGGAAACCCAGAGAGACATTTACCTTGTGCAGGTGGATACCCTGCGAAAAATGCCGACCCACAGCACGCTATATCTGCCTTATGCCGTTGGAACTTTGTGGGCCTACGCCAAACAGGCGCCTGCTGTGGAGGCGAACTATGCGCTGCGGGAACTGATCTGTATGCGGGAACCGGTTGAGCAAGTGGCCGACCGCATCAAAGCCCCCTTTTTGGTTGGTTTTTCGTGCTATGTTTGGAACACGGAATACAACAAGGTGCTCGCGGGGGAGCTGAAACGGCGTTTTCCGGCATGTCATATCGTTTTTGGCGGCCACAATGTGCCCTCTGGCAGCGCAATGCTGGACGAGCTGCCCTATGTGGATTTTTTGCTTCACAACGAAGGGGAACTCGGATTTCAGGCGTTGCTGCTGGAGCTTTGCAAAGAATCCCCGGATGTTACGGCGGTGCCCGGGCTGTCTTATCGGACGGAGCAGGGCGTTATCACCAACGCCATTGCGGTGGCGCAGTCAGTCGCGGCGTTCCCTTCGCCCTATCTGGAGGGCATTTTTGACCCCTTGATCGCGGCGCATCCGGAAATTGAATGGAGCACCGTTTGGGAGACCAACCGCGGTTGTCCGCATCATTGTATCTATTGCGACTGGGGGCAGCACAAAGCAAAGGTGCGGCAATTTCCCATGGAACGGCTTTTGGCCGAAATTGAATGGTTTTCCCGGAACAGGATAGGGTTTATCTACGGCGCCGACGCGAACTTTGGTATTTTTGCGCGTGACGAAGATTTGCTCGACGCGCTGGCCGACGTGCACGGCCGCACGGGCTATCCGCGCCTGTTCGACGTCAACACAACAAAAACCCTGAACGAGCGCGTATTCCGTATCACCGAAAAACTCAATCGAAGCGGCCTGGATAAAACAGGGCCAAGCCTGGCGATGCAAAGCATGTCGCCAGAAGTGCTGCGCATCATCGGGCGCCAGAATATAGACGAGAACATGTTTGCCCAGTGGATTCGCCGCTGCCGCCAGGCGGGGTACCGGACGCACACCGATTTGATTATGGGCCTGCCGGGGGAAACGCTGCAAAGCTTCTGCACCGGCGTAGAAAAATTGTTTGTGCTGGGGCAGCACGAGGGCATTCGATATTTTCTGTGCAACCTGCTGCCGAACGCGCTGATGGCTGCCCCCGCAATGCGCGAAAAATACAAAATCCGTGCCACGCGCTTTATTTTTAAACTAACCATGGAGGCGGCTCCCGAAATCATTAATGAATACATCGAAAGTGTGGACGAGACGTCGACAATGCCCTTTGCGGACATGCTGACCGCCAATTATTTTATTTTTTTGGTGCACAGCATGCATAGTTTTGGCTTGCTGCGCCTGATTGCCATGTTTTTCCACACCGAAAAAATTGTTTCCTACGCTGATTTTTATATGGGCCTGCTTGATTTTTGCCATCGGCGGCCCGACACACTGCCCGGCGAAGCGATGGCGCGCATCGAAACGCATTTTAGCGATATGGCCCGCAGCAGAGAGCCGGAACTCCTGGAGATCCCCGGCTTTGGCTTCGGGAACATGAGCGACGACCAATATTTAATCAGCCGCGCTATTTTGGAACTGGACCGTTTTTACGCCGGCGCGGAAGAGTTCCTGCGGCAATTTTCCGCGCAGCCCGATGTGTTCGCGCAGCTGCTGCGTTATCAGCGTGAGAGCATCCTGCTGCCGCGCGCGGAAGAAAAAACGCTCTGTTTTGATTATGATTTCCCCGCCTATTTCAACGCGATCTACGACGGCGCGCCAGCTCCGCTCCAAAAGAAAGCCGTGCGGCTGCGCTTTTCGTTTGACGACTGCGACATTTCAGACGAGCAAAAATATTTCCACACCATCGTGCAGTTGGGGCGCTTTACGAGCAAGGCGTTCTATACCATCGACTATCTTCCCGCGGAAGGGGTTGGTTGACCATCGCGCTTCCAAAGGCGTTTGTGTTTGGGGCGGGCTCGGGAGCTGGCTCCTTTTTGGGCCTGATCCAAAAAAAATACCAGGTCATTTGTTTGCTGGATAACGACGAGGCGAAGTGGAACAGCCGCGTGGAAGGGATTCCTGTTTGCCGGCCAAGCATGATACGGGAAGCGGACTACGACAAGATTGTGATCGCTTCCAGCGCCGGCCTGGATGCGATGGTGGAACAGCTGATCGGCATGGGGGTTGGCTATGGCCGCATCGATACGACGTATGTTGGCGCCATCGAACAGCCCCGCCTTCTTTTTTTAGAAAAGCTGGGGGAGTTGCTGGCGGAGCGGGGCGTTTGCGGCAGCGTGGCCGAAGCCGGGGTGTTTCAGGGCGCGTTCGCCAAAGAAATCAATCGCGTCTTTCCCGCAAAAAAGCTTTTTTTGTTCGACACATTCTCGGGCTTCGACGCAAGGGATCTGCGGGCGGAACGGGAGCACCGGTATTCGCGGCGGGGGGAAGGCTTTTTTGGCGGCACGAGCGAAGAGCTGGTGCGGCGGCAGCTCCCGCGTGAAGCGCTGTGCGTGATCCGCAAAGGGTATTTTCCGGAAACCGCCGAAGGCCTGGATGAGATCTTCTGTTTCGTCCATCTGGATCTGGATTTATACCAGCCTACGCTTGCGGGGCTGGAGTATTTTTACCCCCGCATGGCAAAAGGCGGCGTGATATTGGTTCACGATTATTTTTCGGATGAATACGCGGGCGTAAAAAAAGCGGTTCAAACATTCGAAAAAGCAAACGGGCGGCTTTCGCTTTTTCCAATCGGAGATTTGTTCAGCCTCGGCATACAGTGCTGAGCTTGATAGCGAGGTGCGAGAAATGAATGTTTTGGTGACGGGGAACCTGGGTTATATCGGCAGCGTGATGGTTCCCTATCTGGTGAAGAAAAACCACAGAGTGTCGGGCCTGGACACGGGATATTACGCGGGCGACGCGATGTATCCCTTCCGGCAGCCGGTGGCGCGCCAGATCAACAAAGACATCCGCGATGTGGAACCCGGCGATTTTGCCGGATACGACGCGGTGATTCATTTGGCTGCCCTTTCGAACGACCCGATTGGCGAACTGAACCCCAGCCTGACAGAAGAGATTAATCTGCGCGCAACGCTGCGCGTGGCCGAATGCGCGAAGCGGGCGGGCGTCAGCCGGTTCCTCTTTGCCTCTTCGCCCAGCATCTATGGCATTTCGAGCCAGAACAGTGCGCTGGATGAAGACGCGGCAAAAGCGCCCCTCACCGTTTATGCCCGCACAAAATGGCAGGCGGAACAGCAGCTGGGCGGCTTCAGCGGCGGCGATTTTTTTTGCGTCTACCTGCGGCCCTCAACCGCCTACGGCGCCAGCCCCATGTTTCGCGGCGATTTGGTCTTCAATAATTTTATCGCCTGCGCCTACACCACGGGCAAAATAGAAATCAAGAGCGACGGCGCGCCGTGGCGGCCGCTGGCGCATGTGGAAGATATTGCGGAAGGCTTTGCGGCGGCTCTGGCCGCGCCGCGCGAACTGGTGGAAAACAGGGCCTTCCATATCGGGGTGCCCGGCGGCAATTATACGGTGCGCGATATCGCGCAGGCGGCGCAGAACGCCCTGCCGCAAGTGCCCCTGACATTCAGCGGCGAACATGCCCGTTCCCGCTCTTATCAGGCGAGCTTCCGCCGGATCCTGACGGAGTTGGGGGAATACTATCGGCCCCGGTGGAATCTGGAAAAAAGCGCCGCGGAGATTCTTGCGCTGTTCGAGAAAGTGCATTTCAGCCGGGAGGATTTTGAAGGCCCCCGCACCATACGCATCCAAAGGCTCCAAACGCTTTTAGAAGAAGGCAAGCTGACCAGCGCTCTCAGGTGGAAGGTATGAAAGCGGTGATTTTGGCGGGCGGCTTAGGCTCCCGCATAACGGAAGAAAGCCACCTGCGGCCAAAACCGATGGTTGAAATCGGCGAGCAGCCGCTGCTATGGCATATCATGAAACTTTATTCCCACTATGGCGTCAATGATTTTATCATTTGCGCCGGCTACATGCAGCAAAAAATAAAGGAATATTTTTCCAGTTACTATTTGCACCGCAGCGATATCACGTTCGATTTTACGCGCGGCGGCGCCGTGACCGTGCACAGCAATGTGGCCGAGCCATGGAAAGTGACCGTTGCCGACACAGGCATGCATACCATGACCGGCGGCCGGCTGCTGCGCGCGCGCGGCTATATTGGCGAAGAGCCGTTTTTGCTGACCTATGGCGACGGCGTTGCCGACGTTGACATCGGCGCGCTGCTGAACTTCCACCACGAAAAAAAGAAACTGGCCACAGTAACGGCAGTTAGCACCCAGCAGCGCTTCGGCGTCATGCGCGCGGACGAAAACAGCTTAATTACGGAATTCCGCGAAAAAAGCGGCATGGATAACATCAGCATCAACGGCGGGTTTATGGTGCTCGAGCCAAAGATCTTCGATTACATCGAAGGCGACGCAACGGTGTTTGAGCGCGAACCCATGGAACGCCTGACGGCGGAAGGGCAGCTGGCGGCCTACCAGCACAAAGGCTTTTGGCAGTGCATGGACACCCTGCGCGACAAACTTTTGCTGGAACAGCTCTGGGACAGCGGCAAAGCGCCCTGGAAGGTTTGGTGAAACACAGCGGCCCGAAGGCGCTTGCGCGCGCAAAACGGGCGGGAAAGGCAGGACGGGATGCAGACACAGGCAAGGGCGGAAATCCTCCGCCTGGTGCGGGACTATTGCGAGCAATATCATGGGCCGCCGGCGTTTGTTCCGGGCGCGCCGATTCCCTATGCGCGGCGCGTCTACGACGCGGAAGAAATGACAGCCCTCGTGGACGCCTCGCTGGATTTTTGGCTGACGGCGGGCCGCTATGCCGAAGCGTTCGAGGCCGCGCTGGCGCAATTTTTGCGCGTTGAGCACTGCCTGTTGGTCAATTCCGGCTCCAGCGCGAATTTGCTCGCCTTTATGGCGCTGACTTCCCCCCTGCTGGGAGAGCGCGCGATCCGGCCGGGCGACGAGGTGCTAACCGTTGCCGCGGGGTTCCCGACCACCGTTTCGCCTTTGATCCAATATGGCGCGGTTCCGGTATTTGTCGACGTCACCATACCGCAATACAACATTGACGCGGCGCAGCTCGATCGCGCCTGGTCCCCTCGCATGAAGGCCGTGATGCTGGCGCACACGCTGGGCAATCCCTTCCCCGTCGCTGCCGTTAAGGCGTTCTGCCGGGAGCGCGGGCTTTGGCTCATTGAGGATAACTGCGACGCGCTGGGTTCGGAATATACCCTGGAAGGGCAAACGGGCTACACCGGAACGTTTGGCGACGTTGGCACATCCAGCTTTTATCCGCCGCACCATATCACCACGGGCGAAGGCGGCGCGGTTTATACCAACAACGCGCTGTTAGCAAAAATCCTGCGCTCCATGCGGGACTGGGGGCGCGACTGCGTCTGCCCCTCCGGGCAAGACAACCTGTGCGGCAATCGCTTTGGCGGACAATATGGCACTTTGCCGCCGGGCTACGATCATAAATATGTGTTTTCGCATTTTGGGTATAATTTTAAGGCGACCGAGATGCAGGCCGCCATCGGATGCGCGCAGCTAAAAAAACTGCCCGGATTCATTGAACAGCGCCGCGCCAATTTTAACCGCCTGACGGAACTTTTGGCGCCGCTGCGGGAGCGCCTGATCCTCCCCCAGGCCGAGGAGCACGCGAACCCGAGCTGGTTTGGTTTTATTTTAACCTGCCGCGAGGGCCTTGACCGCACGGCGCTGGTGCGGACGCTGGAAGCCAAGGGCGTGCAGACGAGGATGCTTTTTTCGGGCAACATGCTGCGCCACCCGTGTTTTACCAATCTGCCGGCGGCGGCGTACCGGGTGGCGGGCGAACTGAACAACAGCAACATTGTAACGGAGCGTTCGTTTTGGGTTGGCGTGTCCCCGTGCCTTTCGGCGCAACAGGTGGAATATATGGGCGCGGCCATACGGGAATGCGCGGGATAACCCAAACGCGCGCAAGAGGGTAACTATGTGAAAATGATGGTCTCGGAGTATATCGCGGCGTTCCTTGCCGCGAACGGCATTGCCGATATCTTCAGCGTGGTGGGCGGCGGCGCGATGTATCTCAACGATGCGCTGGGGCACCACGCGGGCTTGCGCGTGGTTTATCTGCACCACGAGCAGGCCTGCGCCATGGCGGCGGAAGCCTATGCCCGCGTAGAAAACCGGCTGGCCGCCGTGTGCGTCACAAGCGGGCCGGGGGGAACCAACGCCATCACGGGCGTGCTGTGCGGATGGCTCGACAGCCTGCCAATGCTCGTGATTTCAGGGCAGGTGCGCTACAACACTTGCGCCCGGAGCACCGGGCTGCCGCTGCGGGCTTTGGGCGATCAGGAGTTTGATATCACAAAAGCCGTGGCCCCGATGACAAAATATTGCGAAATGGTCAGCGACCCGCGCCGCATTCGCTATTGCCTCGAAAAGGCGCTGTATTTCGCGCGCGCCGGCAGGCCCGGACCCTGCTGGCTGGATATTCCCCTGGATGTCCAGGGGGCGCTTGTGGACCCCGCGCAATTGCCGGGCTACGACCCGGCGCAGCATGCCCACCTGCTTCCCGGCCCCGTAACGGAAGCGACGGCGCTGGCGGTCATTGAAAAAATCAGGGCAGCGCGGCGGCCTGTGCTCTATCCGGGCAGCGGCGTTCGCCTTTCTGGCGGCTACGATCTGTTTTTGCGCTTTGCGCAAGCCCTGGGCGTTCCGGTGGTGACCTGCTGGAACAGCATTGATCTGCTTTGGGATGCGCACGAGCTGTATACGGGGCGCGGCGGCATGATGGGCGACCGCGCCGGGAATTTTGCCGTGCAAAACAGCGACCTGCTGATTGCCGTGGGCAACCGCCTGAGCATCCGCCAGGTGGGGTACCGCTGGGATACCACAGCCCGGGCGGCTTACCAGATTATGGTAGACATCGATCCGCCGGAACTGCGAAAGCCAACCCTTCGGATCGACATGCCCATCCACGCGGATGCGAAAGAGTTCTTCCGGGCGGTTCTCGCGGCCTGCGAAGGCGGCGCGCGCCCGCTGTTTCGCGGCGAAGAATGGCTGGCCCGGTGCGGGCGCTGGAAGCGCGAATACCCCGTGGTGCTGCCCCGGCATTGCGAACCAGCCGGGCAGGCCAATGTTTATTGCTTTGTCAGGGAGCTGAGCCGCCGCCTGCCGGAAGGGAAACGCGTGGTGGTGGGCAACGGCTCCGCCTGTGTGGTGGGCAGCCAGGCGTTCGAAATCAAACGCGGGCAGCGCTTTTTTATCAACTCAGGCACGGCGGCGATGGGATACGATCTTCCGGCCTCCATCGGCGTATGTTTGGCTTCCAAAGGCGGCGGCGTGGTTGCCGTCACCGGCGAAGGCAGCTTGCAAATGAATTTGCAGGAACTGCAAACCATTGTGCACCACCGCCTGCCCATCCAACTGTTTGTGATCAACAACGGCGGATACCATTCGATCCGGCAGACGCAAAGCCGCCTGTTCCCCCGGCGCAGCCTTGTGGGCGTTGGGCCAGAGAGCGGCGATCTGTCGTTCCCGGCGCTGAAAGGCCTGGCCGCGGCCTATGGCATCCCCTATTACTGCATAGAAACCAACCGGGATATGGCCTTGCTGGACGAAGTGCTGGCCTGCCCGTCGTATTGCCTGTGCGAAATCGTTGTCTCCGCGCAGCAGGAATTTGAGCCGAAAGCCGCGGCAAAGCGCCTGGCGGATGGCACGCTGTATTCCCCACCGCTGGAGGATCTCGCGCCGTTTTTGCCAAGGGAAGAGCTGCTTAGCAATATGATGATCCCGCTGATAGAGGAGTAGCGCTATGGCACAGGAAATCAGCCACGCCGTTATAACGGGCGGCACGGGCATGCTGGCGCAGGCGCTGGGCCGCCTTTTGGCGCGGCGCGGCGTCGCCGTAACGCTGCTTGTCCGCCCCGGGTCTTCCCGGCTGCGCCAGATGGGGCTTTCCCCCGGAACAACGGTGATCCCCTGCGATTTGGGGAACCTTGCTTCGCTTTCGGCGCGGGACATAGGCCGCTGCGACGCGTTGTATCATTTTGGCTGGGAGGGCACGCTGCCACCCGCCCGCGGCGACGCGGCGCTGCAAAACAGGAACGTCGGCCACACCCTTGCCGCTGTGGAGCTGGCGGCGCGGCTGGGCTGCGGCGTGTTCGTGGGATCCGGTTCTCAGGCCGAATATGGGCGGCCGGGCGGCATTCTTTCGGCCGCCACGCCGGAAGCCCCCGAAACAGCCTACGGCGTTGCGAAGCTGGCCGCGTCGCGCCTTTCGCGCGTGGCCTGCCGGGAACGGGGGATGCGGCATGTTTGGGCGCGCGTGCTCAGCGTATATGGCCCGGGCGACCAGCCGCAGACGATGATGATGTCTTGCGTCCGCGCGCTGCTGCGGGGCGAGCGAATGTCGTTCACCGCAGGGGAGCAGCGCTGGGATTATCTATATTGCGGCGACGCGGCCAGGGCGTTTGAGCAGCTGGGCGCGCGGGGGCGCGACGGCGGCGTTTATCTGTTGGCCAGCGGGCAGCCGCGCGCGCTGAAGCAATATATCCTTGCCGCCCGCGACGCGATTGCCCCCGCCGCAGAAGTGGGGCTGGGGGAGCTGCCCTATCCTCCCGGCCAGGTTATGTCGCTGGAAGCGGATTTGAGCGAACTGACGCGAGACACAGGCTTTCAGCCCACCGTCGCCTTTGAAGACGGCGTGCGGCTGACAGCAAAATGGATAAAGGAGAATCATCTGTTATGAAGACCATCAGCATACTGATCCCAACTTACAACGAAGAAAACAACGTACTGCCTCTTTACGACGCGCTGCAAGAGCAGCTGGCGGCGCTGAAGGAGCGCTACAACTACGAGATCCTGTTCATCGACAACAAATCGCAAGACAGCACCCGCGAAAAAATCAAGCTCCTTTGCGCGCGGGATCGGCACGTCAAGGCCATATTCAATTCGCGCAATTTCGGAGCGGAAAAGTCCGGGTTTTACGGCGCGATGCAGACCACCGGTGACTGCACGATTGGCATGCACGCGGATTTTCAAACCCCGCCGGAGCTGCTGCCCCGCATGATTGCGGCCTGGGAGCAGGGCAACAAAATTGTGTTCGCGGCCAAAGACGCCGGCAGCGAAGCTTCGGCGGCCCATTTTCTGCGCAAGCTTTACTATAAGAGCCTGCGCAAACTATCCAACAACGAAGTGGTTGATCATTTTACTGGCTTCGCCCTTTACGACAGAAGCGTCCTCGAAGAGGGGCGCAAGTGGGATGACGCGGAGCCGATGATTCGCACAATGGCTTCCGAAGTGGGGTTTGATCGGTGCATTATTCCCTATACGCAGCAGGAGCGCCGCTCCGGCACAGGCTCTGGCAATTTCTTTTCGGCCTACGATTTGGCCATGAGCGGCATCGTTAATTACACAAAAGCGGGTTCGCGGCTGGCCACGCTTTTCGGCGCGCTGGTGTCCGCAGCCAGCGCGGTTTCCGCGCTTGTTTGGCTGATCCTGAAACTGATCAACTGGGAAAAATACCCTGCGGGGCTGGCGCTGCTGGCGATGGGCGTTTTTTTCTTTGGCGGGGTGCAGCTGATGTTTTTGGGTCTGCTGGGCGAGTATGTAATCAATATTCAACGCCGCACCATGAAACGCCCCCTGGTGGTGGAAGAATGCCGGCTGAATTTTGAAGACGACGCGGAAGAATACCAAAAAGCGCACCCGAAAGCACGGATGCGCTGAACGGAACGGATCGCTTACTCTTCCATTTGCCGCCCAAGGAACGACGCCGCCACCTGGATCAGCTTGACTTCGGTTTGCGTGGGCATGGCGCCGTTTTCGTTCATCAGCATGATCACGCAGCCGGAAACATCGCCGCCGCCGATGATGGGGCAGGCGACAGCCGCTTCGCGATCCAGGCCTTCGATGGGGCGCATATGCTCGCCGCCGGTGGTTGCCGTAAAGCCAGTGCGGTTTTCGATCACGGTTTCGAGGGAGCTGGTTACCCGGCGGTCAATGGCCTCTTTTTTGGCCAGGCCCGCGCATGCGATCACGCGATCGCGGTCGGTAATAATGATAGGCAGGTTCGTGCCGCGGAAGAGCACTTCCGCATAGGGCTTGGTGGTTGCGCTGAGTTCGCCAACGGGGGAATACTTCTTGAAAATGACCTCGCCGTCTGCGTCGGTGAAAATCTCGAGGGGATCGCCTTCGCGGATTCGCATCGTCCTACGGATTTCTTTGGGAATGACCACTCGGCCAAGGTCGTCAATGCGCCGCACAATGCCAGTTGCTTTCATAAGCCATCATCCATCCTTGTCTGTAATTAATGGTTTTCACGGATAGTATTTCAGGATGATGGTAAGTTATGCAGAGACTGGAATAACTAGCGCTGGAAAGTTTTTCAGCGTTGCGCGCTACCACAGTGTTATTTCCATGCTTTCTGCAAACGTCAACCATCTTCTCCATATTTAACAATTTATTTTACCATTTTCTCAGGGAAAGATCAAGTGGTAATTGATGACAAAAATTATCACGAAATTATCACAATATTGTAAAAGAATGAAAGGGTTTTGATGAGAGATGACAAAAAATTGCAGGAGCCGCTGAGAAGCATTGACAGCGGCTCCCGTGTTTTTGGTTGATCTGCGTTAGCGGCGCAGCACCCGCACCCGCAGCACGCCGTCGATGGCGGCAATTGTTCCGGGGTCAACGCCCGCGTCGCCCCCAAAGTCCGCTACAGTGTAGCTGACGCTGCCGCGCGTTTGGCTGACAAGGCCGGCGGGGAGCGCTTGTTGCAGAACGGCCGGAACCGCTTCGGACGCCTTGTGGATCACGCACACGCGCGTTGTAAAATCGGCGGGCAGTTCCGTCGCGGGAAGATTGACGCTGTTTTTGACCTCTCCGCGCTCCAAATAGGCCGTTACCTGCCGCGCGGCCATAATAGCGCAGTTGTCTTCGCTCTCCGGCGTAGAGGCCCCCAGATGGGGAATCGCCGTTACGCCTGCCGCGCCAATGAGATCGTCTGTTGGAAAATCGGTTACATATGCCGCGCATTGCCCGCTGGCCAGCGCCGCCAGCAGATCGCCGCTGTTGACCAAATCGGCCCGGCTGAAGTTGAGCACCCGCACGCCGGGTTTTGCTTTCGCAAAAAACGCCGCGTTAACGCTGCCCTTTGTTTCGGCGGTCAGCGGCGCGTGCAGGCTGATGTAATCGCTGCGGCCAAGCAGAGCGTCCAGATCATCCGTCAGTTCCACATCCGGGCTGAGCTGCGCTTTGGCCGCGCTGCTGAGGTAGGGATCCACGCCGATCACGCGCATGCCCAGCGCGGCGGCGGCGTTTGCCACCAGCCCGCCGATGGCGCCCAGGCCGATTAAGCCCAGTGTTTTTCCAAAAATTTCCGGCCCGCCAAAGGCGCCCTTGCCTTTTTCAACGAGTTTGCCAACGTTTTCGCCTTCGCCCTTCAGCGTTTTGCACCAGGCAATGCCTTCGGCCACTTTGCGGGAACTGAGGAACAGGCTGGCAATCACAAGCTCTTTTACCGCGTTGGCGTTTGCGCCGGGGGTGTTGAACACGCAGATCCCCTGTTGCGTGCAGGTCTCGATGGGAACGTTATTCACGCCCGCGCCCGCCCGGGCAATGGCCAGCAGGCTTTCCGGCAGGGGCGTTTCGTGCAGGCTGGCCGAGCGCACAAGAATGGCCGCCGGGTGCTCGGCGCTGTCGCCGCAAACATACCCTTGCGGGAATTCGTCAAGGCCAATTTTTGCGATTTTGTTGAGGGTTAAGATGTTTGGCATAGAGTCCTCCTGTAATCGTATTTTTGCCCGGGGTTAGCCGTTCTTTTTCTCGAACTCTTTCATGAACGCAACCAGCGCTTCCACGCCTTCCACCGGCATGGCGTTATAAATGCTCGCGCGCATGCCGCCCACGGAACGGTGGCCCTTGAGGTTGACAAAACCGGCGGCGGCGGCTTCTTTAACGAAGGCGGCGTTCAAATCGTCGCTGGGGGTAACGAACGTGACGTTCATCATGGAGCGGCAGTCGTGCCGCACGGGGTTGCGGAACAGCGCCGAAGCGTCGATGAAATCATAGAGCAGCTTGGCCTTGTAGGCGTTGCGCTCTTGCAGCGCGGCCAGGCCGCCCAGCTGCCGGATCCATTCCAATACCAGCTTGCAGATATAAATCGACCAGCAGGGCGGGGTGTTATACATGCTGTCGTTGTCGGCAACCGTTTTCCAGTCCATCACGGTTGGGATATCTTTGCGCGCGCGGCCCAGCAAATCATCGCGCACAATCAGAACGGTCAGCCCCGCCGGGGCAATATTCTTCTGCGCGCCGCCGAACAGCACGCCGAACTTGGAAACATCCATGGGTTCGCTCAGGAAGCTGGACGAAACGTCGGCCACGAGCGGCACGCTGCCTGTGTTGGGCAAAACCGGCCACTTTGTGCCATAGATGGTGTTGTTGTGGCAGATGTAAAAATAGTCTGCGTCCGCTGTGAACGCCGAGGGATCGAGCGCGGGGATTTCGGAGAAATTCTGGGGCTTTGAAGTGGCGGCCAGCTTGATTTCGCCGTACTTCTGCGCTTCCTGATAGGCCTTGTTGGCGAACTGCCCGGTGACCACATAGTCGGCCTTGCCGGAGCCTGTCAGCAAGTTCAGCGGGATTCCCGCGAACTGCAGCGAAGCGCCGCCCTGCATAAACAGCACCTTGTAGTTTTCCGGGATGTCCAGCACTTCGCGGAACAGCCGCTGCGCGCCAAAGATAATTTCTTCATAGACTTTGCTGCGGTGAGACATCTCCATTACGCTTTGCCCGGAGCCGTTGTAATCCAAAGCCTCGGCCGCCGCGCGGTTGAGCACCGATTCGGGCAGCATTGAAGGCCCCGCCGAAAAATTGTAGACTCTTGCCATAGTTGCGCCTTCCTTTCCCGCGTTCCAAAAAATCTGGTATCGTGCTGGAACGCCCTATCATTATACCGCTTTTTCCTATAAAAAGCAAGGCGGGCGCATTGAGGAATCACAGGGGCAAAAAAAATTTTTTTTGGTGATTTTGACGGGGAAAGCAGGGCAGGGGAGAGAAAAATCGGCGATATGGCCATGCGCCCCGCAAGAAAATTTTGCTTTCCCCTTGATCAACCTGTCAAGCTGTGGTAGAATGAGCGTATCACCTGTGGCGAGGGATACGCGATTGAAGCGGCTGTTTGGGTGCAAGAAATATGCTTTCGGAACACTCAAATTGAACGAAGTTTATTCCATAATTCGCGACACAAATTTCGCGTCAATGAACGTGGCAATCCGCAACGGAATGACCGTCCGCAGACGCTTTACAAAGCGCTATTACGGCGTGGATATGCCGCACTATATCTTTTCGGTTCGGAAAACTGACAAATAATTTGTCGGGTGAATACCGTTTTCACCCTCTCCATAGACGTAGACGAGTTCGGCGAGAATGGTTTCGTGAGCCTGTTCGCAGTCGCCGTGGTCAAATTGTACGTTTACGGCTATACAAACGGCATCCGTTCGTCCCGTAAACTGGAGGCAGAAACCCACCCCACTGTTATGCAGTGCCCCTTGTCAACCCACAAAATATGGAAGCGTTCGGGGGCACCGCATGATTGATGTTGAAATTGTATTTCCACGCCTGGCCGACGTGCTGGAACTGGCCTTCCGCCGGGGCGCGCGCTTTGACGGCTGGGATGAGCAATTTCAGCCCGAACTTTGGAGCCAATGCTTTGCG
>JAIRPV010000022.1 GCA_031256825.1 Oscillospiraceae bacterium
AACCATACCTTGCGGCCAGTTTCAATCCACGCGCCCCGTGGGGGGCGCGACTTTCCCAAAGCGGCTGTTCTACATCGAATGGGTTGTTTCAATCCACGCGCCCCGTGGGGGGCGCGACAATTCAGACTGTCGTACGGATTTTTTGTTGCAGAGTTTCAATCCACGCGCCCCGTGGGGGGCGCGACCCGGGAGCCAAAACCAACCGTGACTGAAAAGCCGGTTTCAATCCACGCGCCCCGTGGGGGGCGCGACGATCGCGCTGTACATACTGGGGCCGCTGATAGAGTTTCAATCCACGCGCCCCGTGGGGGGCGCGACAAACCCTAGTGGTACAGGCGATTGAGCGAAAAAAGTTTCAATCCACGCGCCCCGTGGGGGGCGCGACCTGGATAAACCGAAGCTCGAATGGCTCACAGTAGTTTCAATCCACGCGCCCCGTGGGGGGCGCGACAGGGCCGCCCGTAAGAGATCCGCTGCCCGTGCCAGTTTCAATCCACGCGCCCCGTGGGGGGCGCGACCTTTACAACCCCAGCATGGCGTTGAGTGATTTGGCGTTTCAATCCACGCGCCCCGTGGGGGGCGCGACTGCGCCGCAGGTTGAGGCGCAATCAGAAACAGGAGTTTCAATCCACGCGCCCCGTGGGGGGCGCGACCACGCAAACGAGCGCGGCAGGCCGCTGGACGCGGGTTTCAATCCACGCGCCCCGTGGGGGGCGCGACATCTGCCAGACCCCGAGAACCTGAGCGACACATGGTTTCAATCCACGCGCCCCGTGGGGGGCGCGACGCTCGCCAACATATTTAGTGTGTTCCGCTCAGACGTTTCAATCCACGCGCCCCGTGGGGGGCGCGACATAGAGGGCTGTGCACGATTCAGCTCGTCTTCCGGTTTCAATCCACGCGCCCCGTGGGGGGCGCGACGCTGGCCGACACGCGGCACGTTCTGTTGATCACCGGTTTCAATCCACGCGCCCCGTGGGGGGCGCGACGGATACTATGCCGATATCGTGCGGTGCGGTGTAAGTTTCAATCCACGCGCCCCGTGGGGGGCGCGACCTGGGGAGTGGATGTGCTGGCAAATTCTTTAATGTTTCAATCCACGCGCCCCGTGGGGGGCGCGACCTAGCTGGCAAGATATCCTTGTACCAGCTGAACCAGGTTTCAATCCACGCGCCCCGTGGGGGGCGCGACCGTTATTCTTGTGGCTCCGTTTTTTGCTTGCCTGTTTCAATCCACGCGCCCCGTGGGGGGCGCGACATTCATTGTAAGACATTAATTCATTCACTACACGTTTCAATCCACGCGCCCCGTGGGGGGCGCGACGTCCTCTCTTGCAATGATGAGGACAAATGGAGCGTTTCAATCCACGCGCCCCGTGGGGGGCGCGACATTGAGGGTGCACAATTTGTAAGAGGTGATTTTGTTTCAATCCACGCGCCCCGTGGGGGGCGCGACTCCCTATTTTGCGATTTAGTGAGGTACAGCGATGTTTCAATCCACGCGCCCCGTGGGGGGCGCGACAGCAAAGCCGATAAGCCGAAGTAGTCTACGATTGTTTCAATCCACGCGCCCCGTGGGGGGCGCGACTGCGAAAATTACAAAACAAGCCGCTTTTTTGGGCTTGATTTTGTTGAATAGAGAGAATTTTCTTGCTCGCAGAGCAGTTCGTTTCCAGATATTGGAGCAGTTTGGGCGAAAAAAAGCGGTTTTATTGGTGCGAACCTCCCGGGGATTTCATGGCCGCTTGGGGTTCGCACGGCGCTTTGGAAATATGACATCACATGCTGGCGAAGCGCGCATGCCATGCTAGGGAGACATCAGAGGATCAACGGCCCTTCCAGCGAAACGCTGGGCTTAATCCCCAAATGCACCACCTTGCCCTCGTGCTTGTTGCCCAGATTATAAAAGCGCAAGCTGTCTTTTTCGGGGTCAATCAACTGCTCAAGCGCGTGTTGTAACAGCCGCAGCTGCGCTGCATCCAGCACGCACTCAAACACCGAATTTTGCACCCGCTGCCCGTGCGCTTCGCAGGCCTTGGCCACTTTGGTCAGCCGCCGCCGGCCCGCAGGCGTTTCGGTATTCACGTCGTAGGTCACCAAAACCAGCATCGGATTTCCTCATTTCCACAAAAACGGCGGATAGGCTTCCAGGTCGCCGCGCAAATGCCGCGCCAGCAGCAGGGCTTGCGCGTGGGGCACCAATCCCCAGAGCAGCTTTTCTTCCAGGTAGGGGTGCGTAATGCTCTCCTGCTTGCGCCCTTGCCAGGCGGCCAAAAAGGCCTTGCGGCTGTCGTCCTTCAGCAGCACCGCGCCGCTTTCCTGCGTGATGAAATCCTTGGCGGAAAGCTCCCGCCGGTTGATCATCGCAAGCACAACGCGATCCACCATCACCGCGCGCAGTTCTTCCATCAAATCCAGCGCCAGCGAGATCCGCCCCGGCCTGTCGCGGTGCAAAAACCCCACATAAGCGTCCAGCCCAACCCCTTCCAGCGCTGCCGCGCATTCCCGCGCCAACAGGGTGTATCCAAACGACAGCAGGGCGTTCACGGGGTCCGTGGGCGGGCGGCGGTTTCGCCCGTTAAAATGGAACGTCTCCTTTTGGTTGAGGATCATCTCGTCAAACACGCGAAAATAGGTGGTGGCCGCGCCGCCCTCTTCGCCGCGCAGTTGCTCCGGGGTCTGGCACAGCGGCAGACGCGCCGCGGCCTCGCCAATCTGCGCGCTTGCGGCTTTCAGGGCCTGTGCATCCACCCGCTGCGGATATTCCCGCGCCGCGCGCTCCAAAACCCATTTGCTGTTAAAAAGCTTGCCCAGCAGAAAATGCGCCCCCAGGCCGCAGCTGCGCGCCAAATTATCTGCCGCGCGGTATTGCTCCCGCCGCAAGGTCACATTCCCGTGGCTTTCGCCCGCAACGCGCGCCAAAAAGCGCCCGTGTTCCGTCAAAAACACCAGATCCACGCCGCGCCGCGCGCATTCGCCCATCAGCGCGGGACTGGCCCCTGTTCGGCCGAATGTGACAATTCCTTCCAAGTTCAACAGCGGGAGCCGCAGCAGCGTTTGTTCCTCTTTCCGCACGCAGACCGTCTCGTTTTCCAGCGCCAGGTAGCAGTCCGGCTGGGTGACATAGAGCACGTTGAGCAGTTTTTTCATGGCGACCCCTCGCATTCCCGCGCGATATACTCGGCCACCGGGCGGCTTTTGCAAAGCTTTGGCAGGCAAAGCTCGCGCAGCGAACACTGTTTGCAAAACGCTCCGGTTTTCACCTTCGGCGTATAACGCCGCCTGTAAGCCTCGTGCATCTCGCGGCTCGTCTCCCGCACCTGTTGCCGCAGCGTTTCATCAAAAACAACGCTCTGCCGCCGCCGGATTTCCCAATAAAAGAGCGCGCCTTCCGGCACTGCGCACGCAAGCATCTCTTCCAGGCACATGGCTTGCGCGCACAGTTGCAGCGCGTCGCAATCGCCGGTTTTTGGCTTGCCACGTTTATATTCCACCGGATAGGGCTGCCAGCGCCCTTCGCGGCCCCGCAACGGAATACCCTCCTGCGCGCGGTAAAACTCCACAGCGTCGCACTGCCCGCTCAAGCCCAGCGCCCGCGACGAAACCGCCATGCCGCGCACCGTGCGCACTTCGCCCCGGGTTTCGCTCTGCGCGAGATCGTGCACCCGCTCATGCAACAGCGCGCCCTCCACCGTGCGCAAGTTTTCTGCCCAGGCCTGCTCCACGTGGATCAGCGCCCACTGCCGGCGGCAAAAGGCAAAGTGCTGCAAGCCCGAAAGCGGCAGGTAGTCCTCCTCGTCGAACATCAGCGCCGGCGCTCCAGCGTCACGCCCTCCGGCAGCTCCGCGTCGTCCACCACAATGTCGTAATCCGCGTAGCGGCGCGGCACGGGCGTGTTTTTGCTCGCGCGCACGCGCTCAAACAGGGTGTGGCTCGGCGCGTTGCCGCAGGGTGTTTCGTGCCGGAAAATCACAAGCTCCCGCACGGCCATGCGCCCGCGCGCGGCGGAATGGTCGTCCTCAAACATGTTCAAAATGGCCTCCCAGAGCAGCGCCAGGTCTTCTTCTGAAAAGCCGGTGCTCTTTTGCGCCAGATTGGCCGAAACAAAGCCTTCCGCGCGATACAGCGCATAGGGGATGAGGTGTTTGCGGCCGATGGTGTTCTTTTTTTCGGCGGCATCTTTTTCCGTTGTAACAGCCATGCGGGTGATGGCAATTTCCTGCGGCACAACGGGATCTATGCTGCGCGCGAAGGTCAGCTGCACCGGCCCGCGCACCTGCCCGCAATTGAGCGCCGCTTGCACAAAGGTGGTCATCACCGCGCCAAACGTGCGGATGTCGTAGAAATTTTGGCACATGAAATCCCGCAGCTTGATGTCCAGATCCGGGTCATCCTTCTTGCGCTCTTTGATGCGTTCGGGAAGTTTTTTCACATCGTTGGTGTCAATGAGCTGCGCGCCCAGCGCGCTTTGATCCAGGCTGTTGAGCGTTTGCCGCTCCTGAATGTAGATGTTGTGCCCGCGCTGCTGCACATAATTGCGGATCTTCCGCTTCAGGCAAACGTCGCTGACCAGGCCAATGCCCGTTTCGGGATCCATGCGGGGCAGGTTGCCCGCATCCGGGTCGCCGTTGGGGTTGCCGTTTTCCACCTCAAATAGAATAACGAAATCGTAGCGGTTTTGGATGGCTGCCATGGTTACGCCCCCTCCTTTTCTCTCGTTTGATAATTTTCAGGCGCCTGATGATAATAGCCCAGCACAAACAGCCCCTGTTCTTCCAGGCTCAGCTGCGCCGGGAAGGGGTTGCGCTCCACATCCAGCTTCCCCAGCAGCTCCTGTATGCGCCGCTCGCTCACGCCGCCGTATTCCGCCTTGCGCATGTGGTGCTGCGCCAACTTCAGCAGCACCGGGAAGGTGGTGCGGGGCGCGGCGCAGGCCGATGTAAAATAGCGATCCTTGATGGTGGCGGTGATGCCGGGCAGCGCGTCTTTCTGCGCTTTTTCCAGCACAGAAAACAGCCGCCCCAGCACATAGGCCTGATGGTTGCTTTCTTTGTTTAATGCCACGGTGCATGCCTCCTTATGTTGAAAATTTTCGCTTCGCAGCAGATATGCTTTGATGATTGCCGCTTTGCCGCGGTTGATGTTTCGTTCGGCCTTGACGCGGGTCATCACCGCGCAAAAAAGCGCCCGGGGGTAGGGCGCGCCCATGAGAATCGCCCGCAGCACCGCGCCCGTCAGCAGCGGGGAGGAGGCTTTTTCGCGGGCATTGGGCGAAACGGTTTCGCTCAGCAGCGCCCACAGCGGCAAAAATTCGAACTCCTTTTCGCCGTGCGCAATTTCAAGATCGTGAAAGTGCCGCCCGAGATTTTTCAGGATGGCGCCAAAGCTGTCCGTGTGATAAAACCGCACAGCCGCCCGCGCCGCGTTGGGCGAAAGCCCCAGAATATGGAAACGAACGGCGGGATCCAGCCGATAAGAAAAGTGGATCGGTTCGCCCGCCGCCGCCCGCGAAAGCATGTTGCGCAGCTCGTTTTGCGCTTCTCTGTCCTCTTCCAATTCCGCGCTTTCGTCCGGGGCTTGCGGGGCAACAAACGCTTCAAACACCTCGGCATACGCCGTGCCCGGGCTTTCGGCCCAATAAATCACCGTGGCGTCGCCTAAATGGAGCTTATTTTTGCTCAGCAGGTGGTTGAGCGCCGTCGTGTACGCAAAGGCAGCCCGCTCGCTCACTGGCGCGTTCAGCCCCTGCGCGTCCACGCGGCCGTAGGATTCGTAGGCATTGGCGTTGAAGGACACCAGCGACGACCCGGTTGGTTGCCCGCCCTTGATGCCCTTCAGGCTCGGGTGCAGCTTGGCGGTTGGGGCCAGTGTTCCGCTGACAAGGCAGGGCAGCAGCGGCCCCGCCCCGGCTTCGCCGCGCCCATCCCAGGCGGCCAGCAGCGCGGGCTCTTCGTGCAAAAACGCGCCGCCGCGCAGCTGAAACACAATGTTTCCGCCCGCCAGCAGCTGCTCCCACTGTTCCCGCAGCGCCTCGCAGCTCTGGGCCTGCGCCGGGTTCCAGCCATCCAAAAAGGCAAGCAGCGCCCGCGCGCCGGGGGCGTCCACGTCGTCAAGCAGCGTGTGGTGCAGCTGGCGAAAGGCCTCAAAGCACTGCCGAGCCCGCTCCGGCTTGCCCTTGAGATCCGCGCCCAGCACATAGCTGGCATTGTCGTAGAGAAAATTGGGCGCAATGTTCACCGCGCGCTTCACCGGCGCGGGCAGCTGGAATTCTTTTGGCGCGTCGTAGGACTTTTTTCCGCGCAGCACCTGGTATTTTTGCGGCACTACCCCCGCCAGCGCGCCGTCTTCTTCCAGCACCAGCGCAAAACTGACCTTCGTTGGCGCATACCCCGGCTTCGAAATTTCGCCCGCGCGGGCCAATATGTCGTAATAATCGCAAAGGGCCTGGAGGATCACCGAACCACCTCGCAATCCGCGGTATGCAGCACGCCGCGCACAAGCCGCGCCCGGAAAAACATCGGCTTCACCTCTCTGGCGTTGCTGTAGTCCATGTCGTAGAGCATGTAGCCCAGCTCCCGGTCTTCCGGAATGGCCGGGGGCGCGCCGCCTTCCCAAAGGCGAAAGCTGGCCGGAAATTCCCGGCAGCCAAAACAGGGCCGGTGATAGCACTGCCCCTTCCGAATCCTGCGCAGCGCGATGTTGTAATGCTTTTCGTCTGTGTCGTCCGGCCCGGCTTTGCTGGTCAGCTCAAAGTGCGCGGCAATCACATAGCGCACGTCTTTGAGCAGCAAACCGGCCCGCTGCTGAATATTTTCCGTGGTATAAATCGGCGCAGGCAGCTTCCCCCGGTCGGCCGCTTCCTGGATCCTGTGGCAGTTGATTTTTTGGCTTTGCTCGTTGCGGCGGATGTTGGTAAACCGCACCGGCGCGCAGACGGCGATGCTGTCAATTACCCAGCGGATCGCCGGTTTCCAGTAAATCGCTTCCAGCAAGCCGCGCGCGGCAGAGGGCGTCATCACGTCGTAGCTGACCCGCTCCACCTTCATTTCTGGCCGGGTGAACAGGGCGTAGTCTCCCCAGACCTCCATCTGAATCCCGTAGCCCATTCCTGTCCCTCCTTCATGGCGTGAGCGCCTTTCCCTCTTCCAATTTTGCCCTCAGCCGCTGAACGCAAGATTGGAACGAATATCCAATTCATTATAACACGCAGCCACCAAAAAAGCAAGCGCCAAATCAAAAAATTTGTATAAAAATGTTCCCGCACGCCGCGCTCAGTTTCTTTTGCAGCAATTTCAGCCGCGCGACGTGCTGTGGTCGTGCTCTTCCATCGCGGCGCGAATCCACGCATCCACTTTTTTCGCGGTCTCTTCCGGCGTAAGATTGGTGTTGTCCAGCAATTGCATGGGCGGCGTGGTGGCGGCGGCGTGTTCTTTCAGCCAGCGGTTGAAGTGAAGCGAAGATGTCAAATGCGCTTGATCTGCGATATTGCGCCCGCTTGTTACCCGATCGAGCATTGTGTCGTCGTCGCAAACAACCGCAAGATAGTGAATTTCGCAGAAAAGCGCGCGTTCCGGCAAGGGCTCCTGTTGCTTTGGCGTCGTGCCGCTGACGAGGACCACCGGCTTGCCTGCCTGCGCAATATGGGCGCAAAGCCGCAGCTGCACCTGGCGATAGGCACGGTAATCGTCGTCGGGCGTGTCATAAACATCGTTCCAAATCACATCGCTTTCCAAAACGATATAGTCCGTCTCTTCCCGAAATAGAATTTCGCAAGCGGTTGATTTTCCTGCGCAGCTGGCGCCCGTTACGATGAACAGCGGCAAGCGTTTGGTTGGTTTCATGTGGGGTTTCCTTTCGTTGGTTGAAAAAGGATTTTTCCAATCATCACAACCTCATCCCAGCGCCACATCCAGCACCATCATCAGCACAAAGCCCGCTGCCGTGCCGATGATGCCGATGTTGGAATGCCCGCCCTCCTGCAATTCCGGGATCAGCTCCTCCACCACTACATAGAGCATCGCCCCCGCCGCAAAGGCCAACAGATAGGGCAGCACCGGCATCATAATCGCCGTAAGTATAATGGTAATCAGCGCGGCGATGGGCTCTACCGCGCCGGAGAGCGTGCCGCACAAAAACGCTTTGTCACGCTTCATTCCGGCGGCTTTGAGCGGCATGGAAACAATCGCGCCCTCGGGGAAATTTTGCAGCGCGATGCCGATGGACAGCGCCAGCGCGGCGGTCATGGACATCTCTGCCGTACCCGCCAGCACCCCCGCAAAGACCACGCCCACCGCCATGCCCTCGGGGATGTTGTGCAGGGTCACCGCCAGCAGCAGCATGGTGTTTTTGCCCGCACGGCTGGGCAGCCCCTCGGCCTGCTCGGCGTTTTTGTGCAGATGGGGGATGACGCTGTCCAGCGCCAGAAGAAAGCCGATGCCCAGCAAAAACCCCGCGGCGGCGGGCAGCCATTCCGGCAATTTGCCGCCCTTCGATTGCTCGATGGCGGGGATCAGCAGCGACCACACCGACGCGGCGATCATCACCCCCGACGCGAAGCCCAGCAACAGCTTTTGCAGCCGCGCGCTGATTTCCCGGCGCAGCACAAAAATCATCGCTGCGCCCATGGTCGTCCCCGCGAAGGGGATCAGCAGGCCTAAAAATACGTCAGTGGTCATGTTCGTCATATGGTTTTCTCCTTCTTTCCTCTTGCGCGGCTTCCGCACAGCTGTTGCGGTTGGTTCCCTCGTTTATTTCCGGTTATGTTCCCCGCACCAGGCGGCGATTTCGGTAATGAGTTCCAGCGGCAGCGGCTCTTTGTGCATCAGGCGAATGCCACCCTTTGTGGTATAAAAGCCCGCCAGCTTTTCGGCAAAAACACTCGTTGCCTCACCGCCGGGGTACAGACCGATATGCTTTTTGAAGACCGCAAAGTGGATAAGGTTTTGCCCTTGCCAAAACGTCGGCATCTGCCACGAGATTTTTTCGGCGGCATCGGGCAGAGCGGCTTTTATCGCAGTATAGACCTCACGCAAACGTGGCTGGATATCCTCAGCTTGTAGCGCAATATAGCCTTCAATGGTTTCCGGTGGCTCAGTGCAAAAGTGATGTTGGTCTACATTCTCAAACTCCCGCTTGCATTTTGGACATTTCCACATAGCTTTTATCTCAACTCCTCAGAACTTTCTCCATCGCCTTGCCTTTGGCCAGCTCGTCCACCAGCTTATCCAGGCGGCGGATGTTTTGCATCAGCGGGTCGGTGATTTCTTCCACGCGCACGCCGCAGATCACCCCCGTGATTTTGTGGGCGTTGGGGTTGATTTGCGGCGCTTGGGTATAAAAAGCTTCGTGATCCACCTGCTTCTCAATTTGCGCCTGCAAGCCCGCCGCGTCATACCCGGTCAGCCAGCAGATGACGGCGTCGACCTCCTCTTTGGCGCGCCCCTTGCGTTCGGCTTTTTGCACCAGCAGTGTGTAGACATCGGAAAAGGGCATTTGAAAGATGCGTTCATTGGTCATTGCTTTTTCTCGCTTTCTTTTGCGGCAAAATCGTATACGGTTTGCATGTGATTTTCCTCCTCAAAAATGGATTTACAGATTGATTTCTTCCCCCGGTTCAGCGATGACCTTGCCGGGCGCGTCCCACTTTTCCACCTCCCGTTGCTCGATTCGCCTGTCCTTAAAGAAGAATTCCTTGTCCCGTTCGCCAATGGGGCGCAAAACGCGGCACGGATTGCCCACGGCGACGACGTCGGGCGGGATGTCCTTCGTGACAATGCTTCCCGCGCCAATGACGCTGTTGTCGCCGACGGTCACGCCGGGCATCACCACGGCGTTGGCGCCGATCCAAACATTGCTGCCAATGCGCACCGGAGCTTGGTACTGTGCTTTTTTTCGGCGCAGCTCCGGCAAAATCGGGTGCCCGGCCGTTGCCAGCACCACATTCGGCGCAAACATGCAATTGTCGCCAATGTGAATTTCCGTGTCGTCCACCAATGTCAAATTGAAGTTCGCGTAACAATCGCGGCCCCAATAGGTGTTGCAGCCCCAATTGGCGTGCACCGGCAATTCAATATAGGTGCCGTCGCCCACCGCGCCAAAAAAAGCGCGCAGCAGCCGCTCTTTCTTTTCCTGTTCGGTCGGGCGCGTGTGGTTGAGATCGAACAGCAGGTCAAGCTGCTTGGCCTGCTTCGCCATAAACGCCGCATCATCAAAATAGATCAGCTCGCCATTTTTGATTTTTTCTTCGTAATCGCTCACAGCAGCATCTCCTCCAATGTGTTCTTTCTTGTATGCATGGCGGCGGGCTTGACGTCGTCAGCGGGATAGCCGATCGGCAGCAGCGCTAGGGGGATGATATTTTCCGGCAGGGCAAACAGCTCCGCCAGCTTTGCCGGGTCAAAATGCGCCACCCAGCAGGAGCCCAAGCCCTGCTCGTGCGCGGCGAACATCAGATGGGTGGTGACGATACTGGCATCGATTTCGCCCAGTTCCTTTCCGTCGATGGTGCCGCGCTTGGCGCTGATTTTGTTGTCGTAGCAAATCAGCAGCACCAAAGGCGCGCCGAACCGGCAGGGGGAGCTTTCATCGATCTTCGCCAAATCATCCCCCGTGACGACCTTCACGCGCTGGGGCTGATAATTGCACGCCGTGGGCGCAATGCGCCCGGCTTCCAAAATGGCCGCCAGCTTGTCGTCCTCAACAGGTGTTGCGTTGAATTTGCGGACAGAATAGCGGTCCGCGGCTGATTGTAAAAATGACATGTGAGATTCCTCCTACTCATCAAACCCGAAGTTCTGTACCCAAGTCTTAACATACTCCTCAATCAGTTCAAACTTTTTGATGGTATGAGGAGCGCCATGCAAGATACTGTTCGATATTTTTCACTTTGTGCGGAGGAAACTCTTCCGGCAAAGCATCAAAAGGAAACCAACGCAATTCTGTCACTTCGCTTGCTTGCGGACGAAGTTCGCCTGTCCATTCGGTACAAACATAACGAGCTATCACGTTATATACGACATCGCCGCTCGGATAGACACTGCGTGGCGTATCTGTATGGAGAAAATCATAGAGTTCCAGCTTTTGCGCTGTCAACCCAGTTTCTTCAAATAACTCTCGCTTTGCCGTTTCATCCATGCTCTCGCCCAACTCCATGGAACCCGCCGGATATTCCCATGTTCCGTTATCTTTGCGGCGTTCCAGCAGGATTTCACCCTGGCCGTTATCCACGATAATGCTGGCTCCAACTTGAATCAGCGGCCTGTGTCCCACAACTTTACGCAAATCCATGATATAGCCTTTGGGTGTGTCGTCGGTTTTGCCGAAATAATCTTCGGCAAGGATGGCGTACTGCACTGTATCAACAAGAACGCCCTTGCGAACCTTGTTTTTGCGGAACGTTCCTTCATGCAGCATACCCGCTTTTTGCAAAACACGCCCGCTTGCAGGGTTGAGCGGGTTATGAGTTGCCCACACGCGCTGTAATCCTACCACTTCAAAGCAATACCCCAGCACCGCCGTCAACGCTTCTGTTGCATAGCCTTGATTCCACCATGCCTTGCCAAACGTGTAACCTACTTCCGCACTCTTTGCATCTGCGTCAGTTTCCGCAAAGTCAATCGTACCGATCAGTTCACTGCCTGCTTTCAGCGTTACAGCAAAGCAATTCCACTTATCTTTTTCCCCGAAATGATCTCTCCACATGCGCACATGTGACTGCGTTTGCTTCAAATTTTCGCTGACGTCGTGGAATGCAAAACGCATAACCTCCGGGTCACTATATACGTTGCGATGCAATGCCTCCGCATCCTCCAGCGTAAACCGCCGCAGGGTAAGCCGCTCTGTTTCGAGCGTGACTGCGCCTTTGTGGGTCATGGCGCTACCTCCTGCTATTTCAAAAGGACAACAAAACAATAAAGAAAACCGCCAATAAACCCTAGTTTTCCTGAGGTTTTCGGCGGTTTTGCCGCTGGAGCCAACAGTGGGACTCAAACCCACGACCTGCTGATTACAAATCAGCTGCTCTATCAACTGAGCTATGTTGGCAGAAAGTTGCCGCAGCGCGGCAACTGGCTACGAGGTCTTTTTGAGCGCGCGTTCAAGCCAAACGCTGGCGATGTCTATTGCGTTATAAAGCCCGCGGCGCTCGCAGCGCTGCTGGATGCGCTCAAACAGGCCCAGTTCATCGTCGGTGCTCATCAGCGTCACCACAACTTTATCCGCAACGTCCATGCCGCCCACTTGCTTTGTTGTGGAGATTTTTAGCCACACCACGTAAGGGTCGGCTAAGCTGCCATAATAAATCGTATCGCCGCAGCGCACCAGCGGGTGGCCTTTGTAGATCCAGAAGGGCGATTTTTCCTGCGCGGCAGGTGGTTCCTTCACCAAGGTTTCGGGCATTATTTTACCTCATCTCTCTGCAAATAATTGCGCACCAACGCTTGCAGCAGCTCGTCGCGGTCAATGCGGCGCACAAGGCTGCGGGCGTTGTTATGGGTGGTGATATAGGTCGGGTCTTCCGACAGGATGTAGCCCACAATTTGGCTGATGGGGTTATACCCTTTTTCTTCCAGCGCCTGATGAACAGCGCGGAGGATCTGGCGCATCTCTTCTTCCGGCTCGTTTTTGATTTTGAATTGAATGGTCGCGTCGTTCATGCTCGGCCCCCTTTCCTACTACCTACTATTATAAACGATTCCGGCGCAAATTTCAATCCCCTGGAAGAAAATATTTTAGTTTTTTTTGCTTTGGGGCTGGTCAACCCTGGCGGGATATGCTATAATAAGCAAAAGAGCGGTGGCGAGGTAAGAATTTTGCTGAGCAGTTGCCGATGACGAGCTGCTCACCGCGGGATATGCTATAATAAGCGCAAGAGCGGTGGCGAGGTAAGAATTTTGCTGAGCAGTTGCCGATGACGAGCTGCTCACCGCAGGTGTGCTATAATAGGCACAAGAGCGGTGGCGAGGTGTGATTTCGGTGCGACTTTTTGGTGAAGAATTGTCGCGCAGGTATGATTTTCAGAACGGGTTCTCGGCGGCGCTCAATGACAATAGTTCGAAATTTCGGAATGGCGGACTGGTTTTTGACCCCTTTTCAGAGCCAAATTCCAGTATTTCGGAATTTCGGAATCTTGCAAAAATGCGACACAACGGCACAAAGCACGCGGCGAACAATGATCTTGCGAAAACAATTGACCGTGACAAATTAGCACGAAACGATGACGAATCACGGTGAAGAATTGTCGCGTTGGTATGATTTTCAGAACGGGTTCTCGGCGGCGCTCAATGACAATAGTTCGAAATTTCGGAATGGCGAACCGGTTTTTGACCCCTTTTCAGAGCCAAATTCCAGTATTCCGAAATTTCGGAATCTTGCAAAAATGCGACATAACGGCACAAAACACGAGCGAACGATAATCTTGCGAAAACAATCGACTGTGACAAATAAGCACGAAACGATGACGAATCCGAAGGAGGAAACGCACATGATTCTCTGGAGACCCCTTACATCCCTGATCAGCCTGATTGTGGCGCTGGTCACATTTGCCGGGCCGGGCACGGCGGAAAAAGCAACAAACGACGCCTACCTCAATACGCTTGACCGTTCCGGCTTTTTTGCCAACACGGCGGCGGACGCCATTCCTCAAACGGCGCTGCACGACGTGGTGCTGCGGCACTTTGAAGGCCCGCTCCCCGCCGGGAAGACGGCGAAGAAATGCATTGTGTTCGGGTTCGACGGCGCGCGCGCCGACGTTTTATTCCATTCCGCCGGCCAGAAAAAAAGCGGCATTCAAGCCCTCAAGGCCGATGGCGGCCTCGTTTACCAAATGTATACCGGCGGGAAATCGCCAAATTTGCAGCTGACCAAAACGGCCCCGGGCTGGACGAGCATGCTCACCGGCCAGTGGACCCGCGGGCACCATGTTTTGTTCAATGGCGCTATGAAGGGCGTGTATCCGCTGACGCTTTTCACGGAATTGGTGCGAAAAGATCTGGTGCGCGGCACCGGTTTTCTGGTGAGCTGGAAAACGCACTTCACCAATCTCATCAGCACATATCGCATAGAAAAAGAATATGCCAAGTGGAAGGGCTACGGTTCTCGCATGGTATGGGACTGCCAGCCCGACGACGCGGGCACGGCGGCGGCCACCCTTGCCATGGCAAAAGACACAAGCGCCGGCCAGGCCGATTTTATTTTCTGCATTCTGGAGTATTGCGACCACGAGGGGCACAGTTCGGGCTATGGCGACCAGAACCCCGCGTATATTCAGGCATTCCGGGAGGCCGATCGGGACGCTTACAACATTCTACAGGCCATTCAGGCGCGGCCGGGATACGCGAAGGAGGATTGGCTGATTCTTTTTACAAGCGATCATGGCGGAATCAACCGCAACCATGGTGCCCAGTACGCCGTGGAGCGGCAGATCTATTTGGCGAGCAACAAGGCGCTGTTTTGAGAAGGGCGTTTTGCGCTCTGTTTTGCGCGCGCCGCGGCCTTCCGTATAATACGCCCATTCACGGCAACCCTATGACCAAACCAATTTGGATAGGAGCGCCGGATATGAATGTTTGGGGGATTCTGGTTGGGCTGTTCAGCTTTCTGCTCATCGGAGCGCTGCACCCGGTGGTGATCAAGGCCGAATATCACTTGGGCAAGCGGTGCTGGCCGTTGTTTTTGGCGGCCGGATTGCTGTGCGGCGGGGCGGCGCTTTTGGTGCGGCAGGCTTATGTTTCCGTTGGCCTTGGCGTTGCCGGCACTTCGTTGCTGTGGTGCATCAAAGAATTATACGAGCAGGAAGAGCGCGTGCGCAAAGGCTGGTACCCCGCGAAGCCGGAGCGAAAACGAGAACCGGCGCCGCCGGAGTTGCAGCCATAACAGCGTTCGAGGAAGGGGTTGCGGCGCGGCGGCTGGTTACCCGCCGCATTCTATGATTTGCGCCATCCCGGATCGGGAAGGATACGCCCAGGTGAATGTGCGCGAGACGGGGCTGTAGATGACAAGCCGGAAAAAGGCGGTGTTCGGCGGCGTGACCAGGGCAATCGTTTCGGAATGGATGTAGGTCGTGTTCCCGTCCGTCATATTGCTTTGGAAGACAGAATCCAGCACCGCATAGGATGCGTTCGCGAAGAAAACGCCGATGTTGCCGACATAGCCGGAAGCGTTTGCGGCGGGGCTGATGACGCTCGAAGGGAACTTAATCACATACCCGGTATTGGGCTTGGCGGCAATGTAGCCGCTTGCGTCAATGGTCAGGCCATTTTCTTCTTTTGCCGCGATGGAGTTGAGGGGCGTATTTGTGGTAGCGGCGATCGTCAGGGGGTTGTAGTGCACGGCCAAGGTTCGCGCGGCCGGAGCTGGCCCAGTTGGGCCGGGCGCTCCAGTTGGGCCGGGTAAACCAGCTGGGCCGGGCAAACCAGCTGGGCCAGGCGCTCCGGGCGGGCCGGGTGCTCCAGCTGGGCCGGGCAAACCAGCTGGGCCGGGGGATCCGGTCGGGCCGGGTAAACCAGCTGGGCCGGGTGCTCCAGCTGGGCCGGGTGCTCCAGCTGGGCCAGGCAAACCCATTGGGCCAGTTGCTCCCGTTGCGCCGGGACGACCCGCGGCACCGATGTAGCAAGGAGCACAGCAGCGGCCATTCCAATGATATTGCATATCCTTTTCCTCGCGCCGGCGCTTGATTCTTGCCATGCCAAGGGCGCCGGGCGCCGCTGATGTTCCAGCGTCTCTATCAAATTATATTCATACGATGCAATTTTTGCTTATGGAACCCGATAAAAAACCCGTCTGCTCTCAATGAGGGCGGACGGTGCGTGGTTGATTTTTTTCGGATGCGTTTCGTCCCCGGGATGGGAGCGCCTACATTTGCTCCATGCACATCATCATCAAAAACCCCAGCAGCGCCCCCAGCGTTGGCAGATACGCCCGGCGGCCAGAGGAATTTTCTTCGTGGCAGGCCGGAATCAGTTCGTGCACACAGACCCAGAGCATTGCCCCGGCGGCGAAGCTAAGCAAAAACGGCAGCGCCTGCCGCGAAAATGTTACCATTAACGCGCCAAAGATAGCGGTGATCGGTTCCACCGCGCCGGAGCCGTTCCCCCACAAGAAGCTGCGCCAACGGCTTTTGCCCGCCTGCCGCAGGGGGAGCGACACCGCCGCGCCCTCGGGGAAGTTTTGGACGCCAATGCCGACCGCGACCGAAATCGCTGCCAGCAGCGCTTCGCGGCCCGGATTCTGCGCCAGCGCGCCGAACGCGACGCCCACGGCCAGCCCCTCCGGGATATTGTGCAGTGTGATAGAGAACAGCAGCATCTTTGTGGTGTTGCGCCCCTGAGGGCGGATGCGCGCGAGCAGTTTGTCGGTGCCCAGCAAAAACGCCGCCCCTGCCAGCGCCCCCGTGGTTACGGTTGCCCAGTGCGCCAGCGCCAGCGCGGGTTCGAGCAGCGACCAAACGCTTGCCGCCAGCATGATTCCGGCGGAAGCGCCCAGCAATGTGTTGAGCACGCGGGTGTGCGGCTTGCGGAAAAAGAACACCGTTGCGGCTCCCAGCGTGTTGGATAGACAGCAGCACAGCGAAGCGGCAAACGCCTGCGCCCAATAAGGCATAGTTTCCCCTCCTTTTCTTGACAGTATATGCGGCGGCGAAAAAAGAGGGAACGGCTATGGGAACGATCGCAACGAACGCGGCAGTGCGCGATCAACAAAAAGGCCGCCGCCACGGCGCTGCCGAGGGAGCGGCTGTTTTATTTTGGCGATTTGGCGAAGGTGTTCGGCTTATTTCACCTGGCCCGAACAAACCAATTCCAGCGCCTGCGGCAGCAAGATCCATTCGGCCTGCTCCATCACACGGCGCTGCAAGGTTTCGGGCGTGTCGCCGGGGAGAACGTCCACGGCTTTTTGCAGGATAATGTCGCCGCCGTCGCAGACTTCGTTGACAAAGTGCACCGTTGCGCCGGTTACTTTTACGCCGTAATCGAGCGCGGCCCGGTGCACGCGCAGACCATAAAAGCCCTTGCCGCAAAAAGAGGGGATGAGCGCCGGATGGGTGTTGATGATGCGCCGGGGATACTGTTTGATCAACGTATCGCTGAATATGGTCAAAAATCCGGCCAGGACGATATATTCAATGCGGTGCTCTTCCAGCAGCGCAAGGCAGCGCGCTTCGAACTCTTCCAGCGACAGCTCTTTGCGCGGCAGGGCAAACGCGGGGATCCCGGCCAGCCGCGCGCGCTCCAGAGCGTAAACGCCCGGCTTGCTGGAAATCACCAGCGCAATCTCGCCGCTGGGCAAAAGGCCTTCGGCCCGCGCATCCAGGAGCGCCTGCAAATTTGTTCCGCCGCCGGAAACGAAGACGGCAACGCGGCGTTTCAGCATAGCAACACCCCGTCTTCCCCGGCGACCACTTCGCCCATCACATAGGCCTCTTCGCCTGCGGCGCGCAGCACGCGCAGGGCCGCGTCGGCCTGATCGGAGGCAACAACCACGCTCATGCCCACGCCCATATTGTAGGTGTTGAACATGTCGCGCTTCGGGATATCGCCGGTCTGGATGAGCAGCCGGAAGATGGGCGGCGTGCGCAGGCTGGATTCTTCAATTTTCGCGGACATCCCCTTCGGCAGACTGCGCGGAATATTTTCGTAAAACCCGCCGCCTGTGATATGGGCGATGCCCTTTACGTGGACGGCTTCCAGCAGCGCCATGATGGGTTTCACATAAATTTTTGTTGGCGTAAGCAAAGCTTCGCCCAAGGTTTCGCCCAGTTCGTCAACATACATGGCAAGATTTTTTTCGCTGACGCGCAGCACCTTGCGTGTCAGCGAAAAGCCGTTGGAATGCAGCCCGCTGGAGGGCAGGGCAAGAATCGCGTCGCCGGGCCGCACAGCGGCATGGTTGACGATTTTGGTTTTGTCCACAATGCCGGTGCAGTATCCGGCAAGATCATATTCGTCGGCGGCGTAAAAGCCGGGCATTTCGGCGGTTTCGCCGCCAATCAGGGCGCAGCCCGCCTGCACGCAGCCTTCTGCTATGCCCGCCACAATCGCGGCAATGCGTTCCGGCACATTCTTGCCCGTGGCGATATAATCGAGGAAAAACAGGGGCTTTGCGCCGCAGCAGACGACGTCGTTGACGCACATGGCCACACAATCGACGCCAACGGTGCTGTGCCGATCCATCAGGAACGCGAGCTTGAGTTTTGTGCCAACGCCGTCTGTGCCGCTGACGAGCACGGGTTGCTGTATGTTGGTCAGGTCAAGTTCAAAGAGACCCCCGAAGCCGCCGACGCCCGAAACGACCCCGGGGATGGCGGTGCGCGCGATGTGCTTTTGCATGAGTGCCACGGCTTTGTAGCCGGCGGTGATATCCACCCCGGCTGCTTTGTAGGACTGACTTTTGCTGTTGCTCATGATCTTTTTCTCTCTTTCTCTCTATCGGGCGGCCTATTTTTCTATCGGCCGTTCAAACTTCGATTTCAGCGGTTCCGTTGGAATGCGCACGGGGTAGTTGCCGGTAAAGCAGGAATTGCAGATGCCCTGCTTGGGCTTGACCAGTTTGCGCAGTTCTTCCACGGGCAGGTAGCCAACGCTGTCGGCGCCCAGGGCGGCGGCGATGTCTTCATAAGTTTCGTGCTGATTGGCCAGAAGGTTGTCGCGGCTGTCCACATCGGTGCCAAAATAGCAAGGATGCCGGAAGGGCGGAGCGGCGGACATGACATGCACTTCGGTTGCGCCCGCTTCGCGCAGCAGGCGCACCATGCGGTTGAGGGTTGTGCCGCGCACGATGCTGTCTTCCACAAGGATGACCCGCTTGCCTTTGACTACGGCGGGCACGGGGTTGAGCTTGATGCGCACGCTGTCGGTGCGATCGCTCTGATCCGGTTTGATGAACGTGCGGGCGATGTAGCGGTTCTTGATCAGGCCGATGGCGTAGGGGATGCCGCTTTGCCGGGCAAAGCCCACGGCGGCGTCCAGCCCGCTATCTGGCACGCCGATGACGACATCCGCGTCCACGGGGTATTCCATGGCGAGGATTTTGCCCGCATTTTCCCGCGAAATATGCACGGAGTTGCCGTCGATGACGCTATCGGGCCTTGCGAAATAGATGTATTCGAAAATGCACATGTGCTTTTTGCGCGCAGGGTCGCAATTCGTATCAATGGAGCGCAGGCCGTCCGGATCGGCCACGACGATTTCGCCGGGGAGCACGTCGCGCACGAACTTTGCGCCCACGGCGTCGAGCGCGCAGCTTTCGGATGCAAAAACGTAGGATTCGCCGATCTGCCCAATGCAAAGCGGGCGGAAGCCCAGCGGATCGCGCGCGCAAAGAAGTTTTTGCGAACTCATCAGCACCAGGCTGAACGCGCCCTCGAGCACTCTCATGGCGTTGCTGACGGCTTCTTCAATGGAACCGCATTGCAGGCGCTCCCTTGTTACGGTGTAAGCGATGACTTCTGTGTCGCTGGTTGTGTGGAAAATACAGCCCTGCATTTCGAACTGACGGCGCAGCTCGCCCGCGTTGGTCAGGTTGCCGTTGTGGGCGACAACCAGGGAGCCGTTGCTGTGGTTGACATGCACGGGCTGGGCGTTGCGGGATGAATTGCCGCCGGTGGTTCCGTAACGCACGTGGCCGATGGACATTTTGCCCTGGCCCAGCCCCGCCAGGATATCTTTTGTAAACACGTCTTTCACAAGCCCTTTGGCCTTGTGGCCCGCCGGCACGCCGCGGTCGCTGACGAAAATGCCGCAGCTTTCCTGCCCGCGGTGCTGCAAGGCGAACAGCCCATAGTAGGCCGCCGCCGCCACGTCTAGCTCGGGGTTGTTGCTGTAGACGCCGAACACGCCGCATTCTTCGTGGAGGCAGGCGGCGGGGCGCACGAGGCTGGGAACGCGCCGGATACAACGATATTTTTTCATGAAATTCTCCGTCAATTCAACATTCGAAATTATGAATTCAGCAAAGATTGCAGCTGCGTATCTTTTGCGAGCACGCCCTGCCGCATTTGTTCGCGCTGGGCGGCCAGCTTCTGCGCCAGTTCCGTGTCTTCCACAGCCAATATCTGCGCGGCCAGCATGGCGGCGTTATAAGCGCCGTCGACGGCAACGGTTGCCACGGGGATGCCCGGCGGCATTTGCACGGTGCTCAGCAGCGCGTCAAGCCCGTCGAACCGGCTTGCCTTCACGGGGACGCCAATGACCGGCAGCGTTGTTTGCGCGGCAAGGGCCCCGGCCAGGTGCGCGGCCATGCCGGCGGCGGCGATGATTGCGCCAAAGCCGTTTGCGCGCGCCGCGCCAGCAAAGTCCGCGGCCTGCGCGGGGCTTCTGTGGGCGGAATAGACATGCGCCTCGTTGGGGATCCCCAATTCGCCCAGCAGGCGAATGGCGGGCTTCACGGTCTCCAGATCGCTGATACTGCCCATGATAACGGCAACTTTCCTTGGCATAAATTCGCTTCCTTTCGCGATATAGAATCTGTGTTCCCGGCGAATGAACGCCCGATCTTGTTCCGGTTTTCTTGCAAACACATGATTGGTCGCGTGCTGGTGCGGCACGCCGCTGGAGTTGCAGTCAAAACGATACTCGCCGCCCCTTCGCACTGTCGTAACGCGCGGCCTCGCTGGGCAGGGAGACGTCGCCACCAAATAATAAAGAACCGCCATTCAAAAATGAATGACGGTTCTCACTGTGTCGGCACCGACTTATTTTCCCGGGCGGTCGCCCGCCAAGTATCGTCAGCACGAGTGAGCTTAACTACCGTGTTCGGGATGGGAACGGGTGGATCCTCACCGTCATAAGCACCGACTGGAAGACAGCACTCTTGCGCCGCCCTCAACGCTTATGTATTATACCAGATACCGCCGGGAATGTCAAGAGGCTTTTCTGAATTCTATTTATTGCACAAGAATTGTCCCAATAAACGGATGCTTTTGGTGAAGACGCTATCTTTTGCCCCGAACGGCCGTTTTGCGGATCACGTGGTCAGGTTCAAAAAATTGCGCAATATCACATTCCCCAGCGGCGTGAGGATGCTTTCCGGATGGAACTGCAACCCAAACACCGGGTATTCCCTGTGCCGCACGGCCATGATTTCGCCGTCTTCGGCCAGAGCCGTTACCATCAGCTGCTCCGGCAGCGTTCCGGCAATTGCCGCAAGGGAGTGGTACCGGGCGCCTTGGAACGTTGCGGGCAGCCCCGCGAACAGGCCCGTTCCCTGCCCCCTGACCACGGAAACCTGGCAGGGCTTGCCGTGCATCAGCGTTTTTGCGTAGCCCACGGTCGCGCCGTATTCTTCGCAGATTGCCTGGTGGCCCAGGCAAACGCCCAAAATTGGCGTGCGCTTGCCAAAGATGCGCACCACATCTTTGCAAATCCCGCTTTCGCTGGGTTTGCCCGGCCCGGGGCTAAGAATCACGCGCTGCGGCGCCATGCCGATGATTTCGGGAATTTTTACCTCATCGTTGCGCACAACCCGGATGGCGGGATCAAAGGCCCCGATCATCTGGTAGAGGTTGTAACTAAAGCTATCGTAGTTGTCGATCAAGAGTGTCATTGGGCAGCCTCCTTTAACGCGCCGATCACCGCGGCCATTTTATTTTCGCATTCGCGGTATTCATTTTCCGGCACACTGTCCGCAACAATTCCCGCGCCGGAGCGCACGAATACCCGGCCGTTCTTTTTGAACGCGATGCGGATCGCGATGCAGGTATCCAGATCGCCGGAAAAGCTCAGATAGCCGATGGCGCCGCCATAAATGCCTCGCTTGTTGTTTTCCAGCTCGTTGATGATTTCGCAGGCCTTCAGCTTTGGGGCGCCGCTGAGGGTGCCGGCGGGGAGCAGGGCATTCAGCGCATCCAGGGCGGTGCGGTCTTCCCGCAGTTCCCCCGCAACGGCGGAGCCGATGTGCATCACATGGCTGAAGCGCAGCACCCGAAGATATTGTTCCACCTGCACGCTGCCAAAGCGGCTGACGCGCCCAATGTCGTTGCGGCCGAGATCCACCAGCATATTGTGCTCTGCCAGTTCTTTTTCGTCCCGCAGCAATTCTTCTTCCAGCGCGTTATCTTCTTGCGGGGTTTGGCCGCGCGGCCTTGTGCCCGCAAGGGGGAAGGTTTTGGCTGTGCCGTTGTCGCATTTCACCAAAGTTTCGGGCGCGGCCCCCGCAATCTCGATGTCGTCGCTGCTGAAATAAAACATATAGGGCGAGGGGTTGTTGCGGCGCAGCAGCCGGTAGGCTTCGTAAAGGCTGCCCTCGGCCTCGGCTTCCAGGCGGTTGCTGAGCACCACCTGAAAGATATCGCCTTCAAAGATATGCCGCTTCGCCCGCAGCACCATTTCGCAGTAGCGCTCCTGATCGAACAGCCGCGTGAACGCCGTTTTGAGCCGCAGCCGCGGCGGCAGGGCCGGCTCGCCCGTTTGCGCAACGCGCTGCATGGTTTCAAGTTCTTGCTGCGCCCGGCGGTAATTCTCTTCCAGCCCCTCCGCGCGGATGTTCGCGATCAGATAGAGCAGCCCTTCCTGGCGGTCAAAAGCGAAAACTTTGTCGAACAGCATCAGATCCACGTCGTTGAACCCCTCCTGGTCGTCGGCATCCAGGCGCAGGGCGGGTTCGCTGTATTTGATATAATCGTAGGCGAAGTAGCCCGCCAGGCCGCCCGCGAACGGCGGCAGCTCCGGGATTCTTGGCGCGCGGTTTTCGCTGAGGATTTGCTTGATATGCTTGCCGGGGTCGTTGGACTCCAGTTCGATGACCGTGCCGTTTTTGATGCGCAGTTTGCCGTCCCGGCAGGTGATTTCCAGTTTGGGATCGTAGCCGAGGAAGGTGTAGCGGCCATGGGCGGCGTCCTCCGCGCTTTCGAGCACGAAGCACTGACGGCTGAGCTGTTTCAGCGCCAAAAATACCGCGAGCGGATCGCGCTGCGCCGGGATGGTGCGCCAGACCGGAATCACCCGATAGTCCGCGGCGTACGCTTTTGCCTGTTCCAATGTCATTCCGATCACTCCTTGTATGAAAAAATTTTGGGTGGCAAATAAAAAGCCCTGGCAAAGCAAACCTGCTCTGCCAGGGACGATTCAACGAACCGCGGTGCCACCCTGATTCGGGGATGTTTCCCCGCACTTTGCGGAATACCAACATATTCCCGGCAACTGACGTATGCCCTACGTCGCAGCATACTCTCAACCCGGGGTTGATTTGGCTGCGCCCTCAGCGGTCCATTTAACAAGCTGCGTTCTGCCGGATTCTCAGCGCCCCGGCTCTCTGGAAGTGCACGACATGTTTTTATCTCCGCGTCAACGGTTTCAAACGCATTCAATTTTTTTCATTATAACAAAAGCGAAAGCGTTTGTCAAGCGTTTTTTGCGCCCGCGAAAAAATTTTTCCGCCGCGCGCAATGCCCGGGGGTTAGCCCTCTTCGGCCTCCATGCGCTTTTTGGCCTCTTCGATGACCTTCTGCTGCACGTTGGCCGGGGTGTCTTCGTAACGGGCGAACGCGATGCTGAAGTAACCGCGCCCGGCGGAAACAGAGCGCAGGGTGGTGGAAAAATCGCCCATTTCGGCCATGGGCACCTCGGCTTCCAGCTGCTGCATTTTTGGCTCGTCGGCGGCGCCCATACCCAACACGCGCCCGCGCCGCTTGGTGATGTCGCCCATAATGTCGCCCAGGTTGTCGTCGGGCATAACAACTTTCAGGGTGCCAATCGGCTCCAGAATGGTTGGCGCGGCTTCGGGCATGGCGTTTTTAAAGCAGATGTGCGCGGCGGTTTTGAAGGCCATTTCGGAGCTGTCCACCGGGTGATAGGAGCCAAAATAGAGCGTAGCCTTCAGGCCTACCATGGGGTAGCCCGCAAGGAAGCCTTTGGCGACGCATTCGCGCAGGCCTTTCTCTACCGCGGGGAAATACTGCTTCGGCACGGCGCCGCCCACCACTTCTTCGCCGAAAACAAAATCTTCGCCGCAGGGTTCAAACCGAATGTATACGTCGCCGAACTGGCCGTGGCCGCCGGATTGCTTTTTGTGGCGGCCCTGTTTTTCCACCTTTTTGCGGATGGTTTCGCGGTAGGCCACGCGGGGGACGCTCAGATCGATGTCGACGCCGAATTTGTTGCGCAGCTTTGAAACGATCACGTCCAGATGTTGATCGCCCAAGCCGCTGATGACCTGCTCGTGGGTTTCGCTGTTGATTTCAAACTTGATGGTGGGATCCTCTTCGGTTAAGCGGGTCATGCCGGAGGCAACTTTTTCTTCCTCGCCCTTTTTCTTGACCTGCACGGCCATGCTCAGGCACGGCGCGGGGAAAACAACGCCCTCCAGGGTTGTGGGGTTTTTCGCGTTGCTCAATGTGTCGCCGGTCTTGAAGGATCCCAGCTTTGTTACCACGCCGATGTCGCCGGCGGCGATCACGGTTGCGTCTTCTTGCTTGCCGCCGTGCAGCTCGATGATTTTGCCCATGCGCTCGGCTTCGCCCGTGCGGACGTTAAAAGCGGGTTCCGCGCCGCTGAGTTTGCCGCTGACGACCTTAAAGAAGCTCATCTTGCCCACGTAGGGATCGGCCACGGTCTTAAAGCAAACGGCGCTCAGCGCGGCATTTTCGTCCACATCAATGCCGCTGTCTTCTTTCGGGGGCGGGGCGGCGGCGGCCAGCCCGCCCAGCAAAAGATCAACGCCGTCGGTGGTATAGCCCGAACAGGCATAGACCGGGTAGATGCTGCCCTCGGCCATGCCCTTGGCCAAACCGCCCGCAAGTTCTTCGGCGCTAAAATCGTCGCCGTTGAAGAATTTCTCCATGAGATCGTCATCCGCGCTGGCCACGGTTTCTTTGAAAATTTCCAGCAGCTCCTGTATCTGGTCGTCTTCGGGGAAGGCGATTTCGGTCGCTTTGCCCTTGCTGTATTGCCAGGCCTTGCCGGAGATAAAATCCGCGTAGCCCGCCACGGCGTCGCCGTTCATCACCGGAACCACAACGGGGCAGGCCTGGGTCTCGTGCCGTTCGCGTATGGCCGCGAACGACTTGAAAAAGTCGTGATTTTCCACATCGCACTTTGTTACGGCAAACGCGATTGCCTTGCCGCTGTCGGACGCCAGCTTATAGGCTTTTTCGGTGCCCACGCCGTAATCGTCCCCGGCGGTTTCAACAATCAGCACGGTTTCGGCCGCGCGCACGCCCTGGCAGACTTCGCCCGCGAAGTCGAACATACCGGGGGTGTCGAGCAGGTTGATCTTTTTCCCCTGCCATTCCAGCGGGGCCACAGCCAGCGAAATGGAGGCCAGGCGGCGCTTTTCTTCCGGATCGAAGTCCATAACGGTGTTGCCGTCGCCCACGCGGCCCAGCCGGTCGCTGGCCTTGGCAAGGTAGAGCATCGCCTCGGCCAAAGTGGTCTTCCCGCGCCCGCCGTGCCCGGCCAGCGCGATATTGCGGATGTGTTCGGCAGTATACGCTTTCAAATCGAATTCCTCCTAGTTCAGACGTTAGGCTTTCAACATTAGACCCCAGACGTTGAACTGCAAAGCATCTAAAGTCTAACATCATAATATCTGCCGTCTATTATACCATAATCGGCCAACCATTTCAACAAGTTTTTTTCAATTTGACGAATTTTTTTATCTGCCCCCTTGCGCTTTTTCGGCGGAAGTAGTATAATAAAATTCAGCAATCAAAAGGAGGCGCCCCGATGTATCAAGACCCAAAACTGGTAGAGATGACCCGTTGGTTCGGCGACTGGTTCCTGCAGGGGAATCCGGATGGGCATATGACGCAGGAACTGTGGCCCTACGAGGCAATGTTTTCCCCGGTGCAGGTTAACCGGCTGCAACTGAAAAACCGTTTGGTAATGGCCCCCATGGGCAACATCAGCATGTGCGAAGAGACAGGCCGGCCCAACGAGAAGATGCTGGCCTATTTTGTGGAGCGCGCCAAGGGCGGGGTGGGGCTTATCACCACCGGGCTGGTTCCCGTTACCCACCACATCGACACATCCCTGACGGAGCTGGGGCAGCTGAGCTATTTCCCCCGTATCGATCGCAGCCGCACGGTTTTCGCGGGGTGGCGCGATTTGGCGCAGCGCTGCCACAGTTACGGCGCGCGGGTGTTTTTGCAGGCCTCGGGCGGCCTGGGCCGCGTGGGCAACCCGCAGTGCCTGCTCAACAAATTCAAGTTCCCCGTTTCGGCTTCGCTCAACCCCAATTTTTATATGCCCATGGTGCCGTGCCTGCCGCTGACCGATCATAAAATCAGGGGGATCGTCAAAGCCATGGGGCAGGCCGCGGCGGACGCGAAGAGCGCCTGCCTGGACGGCATTTACATCCACGGGCACGAGGGCTATTTGATTGAGCAGCTGCAAAACCCGGCGTTTAACCGCCGCGCCGTGGGGCGATACAGAGACTGGCAGCGCTTCGGCATTGAAATGGTGGAAGAGATTCGCCGGCGCGTGGGGCCGGGCTACCCTATTATGTATCGCATAGATTTGTCGCTGGCGCTCAACGAGACCTATGGGGAGCGCATGGGCGGCAGCCATATGAAAAAATTCAGGAACGGCCGCACGATGGCGCAAACCCTGGAATACCTGGGCAACCTTGTGCGCGCGGGCGTGGATCTGGTTGATGTGGATTTGGGATGCTACGACAACTGGTGGCTGTGCCATATGCCCGAGGGCATGCCGCCCGGGTGCTATCTGGATCTGGCGCAGATGACGAAAGACTACTTTGCGCGCAACCATATCCTTTCTAACGCGGGCGTGCCGGTGCCTGTGGTTGCTGTGGGCAAACTGGGATACCCCGATCTGGCCGAGCGCGCTTTGCGCGGCGGGCAGTGCGACATGGTGATGCTGGGCCGTCCGCTGCTGGCGGACCCGGAATGGCCGAACAAAGCCCGGCAGGGCAGGGCAGCGGACATCATCCCCTGCATTGGCTGCCAGGAAGGCTGTATCAATGAGTTTGTGGAAGGCGGCCATCCGCAGTGCGCCGTCAACCCGCGCACGGCGTTTGAGGAGATTTATTCGGCTGTGCCGCCAAAGGCGGAAACGCCGCAGAACATAGCCGTGATCGGCGGCGGGCCCGCCGGGGTAACCTGCGCCGTAACGGCGGCGCGGCGCGGGCACAGCGTCACGCTGTTTGAAAAACTGCCGGCGCTGGGCGGGCGGATTATGCCCGGCAGCGTGCCCGGGATCAAGTTTGATATCGCGAATTACCTGCAATACCTGCGGCATTGGGCCGAAAGCGCTTCGAAGCAATATGGCCTGACGGTGGCGCTCAACACGGAAGCCACAAAAGAAAATTTGGCGGGCTTCGATCAGATTGTTGTTGCGGCGGGCACTGTTGATGTGGAATTGAAACTCCCCGGCTACGATCGATCCCGCGTGTGGCAGGCGGTGGATGTGCTGCAAGCCCCGGAACGGCTCGAGGGCAAACAAAGCTGCGTGATCATTGGCGGGGGCGTGGTTGGCTGCGAGCTGGCGTATTATCTTGCCGTAGAAAAGGGCAAGGATGTGACGGTCGTTGAGATGGAACCTGTGTTCATGAACGGCGCGTGCACCGCGAACCGGGGCTATTTGCTGAAATATCTCTACGACGCCGGTGTGCAGCTGCGCAACTGCACGCGGCTGCTGGAATATGTCCCCGAGGGCATAAAAGTGTCGCGCAATTTGTCGAAAACGGTACCAGACCCCTATCTCAGCTGGACGCCGATCCTGCCCGAAAACGTGGTGAACCCCCTGGCCCCGAAGATCAAAGAGCAGCTGAGCGAAGAAATCATCCCGGCGCAGGCGGTTATTTCGGCGGCGGGCGGGCGGCCCAACACGGCGCTGTTCCAAGCCCTGCAAGCGGCGTTCCCGGCTGTTCCGGTGCACAACATTGGCGACAGCTTCGCGGGGGGCAAGGTGCTGGAGGCCACGCGCGGCGGCTACGCGCTGGGCATGCGGCTCTAAAATCTGATGAAAATCCGGCGCAAAAAATCGTTCGGCATCCGGGCGGTTTTCCTCGTGCCAATTGGCCCTGGGAGGTGGCTATCTAATGAAAAAACCGCGTATGACATCCAAGCAGATCGGCACGCTGGCGGTTGATCAGGTCTATTTTTTGCTGGGCAGCCTCAGCTTCGCCGCGTCTATCAACCTCTTCGCGCTGCCCAACCACATCGCGCAGAGCGGGTTTTCCGGGCTTTCCGTTATTGTTCACGAGCTGTTCGGCCTGCCCGTTGGCATGGTGAACCTGGCGCTGAATATTCCCCTGTTTATTTTGGCGTTTATTCTTCTGGGCTGGAAGTTTGTTTCAAAAACCATTTGGGCCACCATTGAGCTTTCGGTTGTCATCGACCTCATGGCGAAATTTGTTACCTGGAACTATACGCAGGATCGGCTGCTGGCCACGTTTTGCTGCGGGGCGCTGCGGGGGTTTGGGCTGGCGCTGATTCTAATGCGCGGAACCACATCCGGAGGCACCGACATCATTGGCTGGCTGGTGCGCAAGCGCTGGCCGCATATTTCTCTCGGCCGCGCGATCCTGGCGGCTGAATCGCTGGTTGTGCTGACTTCGGCCTGGGTGTTCCGGGATATCAGCGCGGCGCTCTATGCCGTCATTATGATTTTTATCAACACCAAGGTCATCGATTCCATGCTCTACGGCCTGAACAACGGCAAGGTGTTCTATATCTTTTCGCAGGACAAAGCGGAGGAAATCGCGCGGGCGATCATCGATCGCGTTGGGCGCGGCGTAACGCTGCTGCCGGGCAAAGGGGTTTATACCGGGCAAAAGCGGGAAATGATTCTGTGCGTGGTGCACCGCGGCGAGGTTAGCCCCCTGCGGCGGCTCATCAAAGAAATGGATCCGAACAGTTTTATGGTCATGGCCGAAGCCCAGGAGGTCTTTGGGCAGGGCTTCGCGAAGGATGAATGACCCATTCCCGATTCCCCAAAGGAGGCGGACGCCATGGAAATTGTAACCAACCTGTTCCTGCGTTTTGTTGGATTTCTGCTGAGCACGCTGCTGGTCTGGACCGTGCGGCCGGGCGCCGCCGTTGCCCCGGAGGCCAATCAGAAGCTCCGGTTCAGCGTTATGTCGGACGTCCACATGGAAACCTACACATTTGCGCGCTTTCAGGGCTTCGCGCAGGCGCTTGCCAACACCGGGCGCGGCAAAACCCGGCAAGACGCGCTGGTGCTGCTGGGCGACAACACAATGAACGGGCAGGTCACGGAGTACTGGAACCTCTACGGGCTTTTGTCGCGCTATAACGGCGCGAAGACGACGCTGGTTGCCGTTGGGAACCATGACCTGAATCATAAAGAGAGCAACGCGGCAAGGCACAAAAATTTTCTGCGGGCTTATTCCGGCATTCAGTCGAAGAAGATTTGGTATTCCAAAGAGATCAACGGCTACCGCTTTGTTGTTCTGGGCGACGAGGCCCCGCAGGAAGACACCACCGCAACGCTTGGGCAGGATCAGCTTCGGTTTTTGGATGGCGAGCTGAAAGCCGCCGGCGGCAACCCCGTGTTTGTTTTTATGCACCAGCCCATCAACGGCATGTTTGGCGACTGGAGCGGCGTGGGCGCGCAGTCGGCCCAGTTGCAGGCCATTTTAGAGACATACCCCAATGTGTTCTATTTTTCGGGCCACTTGCATACCCCGGCGGATCAGATCACGATTCGGCAGAACAACAGCGTGACATATATTGACGTGCCCAGCCTGCTCAGCGAAGATATCACGGGCGTGGGGTACCAGGTGGAGGTATATGACAGCCGGGTTGTGCTGCGGGCGCGCGACTACATCAACGGCGCGTGGTGGGGCGACAGCTGCGTGGCGCCGCTGCGCCGCTAAAAGGCTGCTATAATAAATGAAACAGGGAGATGACGAAGATGTGGGCGTTGTATGCGGTGATTGGCGCGGTTGGGCTTTTGCTGCTGCTGTGGCTGGTGTTTGGCTGTGTGGTTTGCGTAAAATTTCTCTCGCGCAAAGCGGGCGACGTTTGCCGCGATATGGCAAAAAAGTGGGCGGCGGGCGAAGTGACGGATCCCGACAGCCCCAGCGAGCGTTTTTTGGTGGATTGGGCGTTGCGCCACAAACCGGAAGAAGTTAGCATCCAGTCGCGCGACGGCCTGAAGCTGGTCGGCGCAATGCTCCGGCAGCCATTGCCCGGCAGACCCTGGGCGGTGATTGTCCATGGTTATACCTGCAACAAAGAAACCATGGCGTTTGCTGTGCAAAAATATTACGACGAAATGAATATGAATGTTCTGGCGATGGATCTGCGCGCCCAGGGCGTCAGCGAAGGCAACTACATCACAATGGGCTGGAAAGACCGCCTGGATGTCATCCAGTGGCTGGAATGGCTGATCGAGCGGGAGCCGGGCTGCGAAATTACTCTCTACGGCATTTCGATGGGGGCTTCCACGGTGCTGATGGTTTCCGGCGAACCGCTACCCGCGCAGGTCAAGTCCATTGTGGCCGATTGCGGCTATACCAGCGCGGAGGAGGTGTTTGCCCACAACGCCAAAGAAATCCTGCGCCTGCCTTCCTGGTTTGTGCTGCCCCCCGCGAATCTATTTGCCTGGTTGTTGGCGGGGTTTCGCTTCAAAGAAGCTTCGGCGCTGAAGCAGGTGGAAAAGAACACGCGCCCCTTGTTTTTGATTCATGGCGGCAACGACAATTTGGTGCCCACGAAGATGGTGTATCCCTTGCGGGCGGCTGCGGGCAAAACCTGCGAGCAATTTTTGGTGGTGCCCGGCGCGGGGCATGGCGAATCCCAGCAAAAAGACGGCGCTTATTGGGCGCGGGTGCGCGATTTTGTGCAAGCGCACTTTCACGCGGCGCCGGTTACAGCGTAGCGGCCTTCTCAAAAACCGAACAGCGGGGCGGGCTTTGCGCCCGCCTGCGTGGGTTTTGCGCCACAAAAAAATTTCAGCGCCGCGCGGCGCTTTTTTTGCTTTCCCTCTTGTATTTTTTCGCGGGAACGATTATAATAGAAGGCAAGGAAATTTTGAACGCAACAGGAGGGCTCTATGAGCGAATGGCAGGAACGCATGCGGATGTATGAAAACTGGAAGTCCAAAGGCCTGAAGCTGGATATGTCCCGCGGGAAACCCGGGGCCGATCAGCTTGCTTTGTCGGACGACTTGCTGGAGGCGCGCTGGGTCAGCCCGCCAATGGCTGAAGACGGCACGGAATGCCGCAACTATGGCGTGCTGGAGGGCCTGCCCGAGATGCGGCGGCTATTCGGCGAACTGATGGGCGTTGCGCCGGAGCAGGTTTTGGTGGGGGGCAACGCGAGCCTGGCGCTGATGTATGACTATCTGGCGCAGTGCCTGCTGGACGGCGCGGGCGCAGCCCCCTGGAGCCAGCAGGGGAAAGTGAAGTTTCTGTGCCCCGTGCCGGGTTACGATCGGCATTTCAGCATGCTCGAACAACTGGGGATTGAAATGATTTGCGTCCCCATGCTGGCCGAAGGGCCGGATGTGGCGCTGGCGGAAGAGGTTGCGAAAGATCCCCTTGTGAAAGGGCTGATCTGCGTGCCGAAATATTCGAACCCCGAGGGCAAAACATATTCGGCTGCGGCAGTCAGGGCGCTGGCGGGGATGCGAACCGCCGCCCCGGATTTCCGTATCATTTGGGACAATGCCTATTGTGTGCACGATCTGTATGACACGGCGGATGAGCTGTTGAATCTATTGGAGGCCGCGAAGGAATGCGGCACGGAAGACCGGGTGATCGAAGTCACGTCTTTCTCCAAGATAACGTTCCCCGGCGGCGGCGTTGCGGCGCTGGCGGCTTCCCCGGCGAATATTGCGGCCATCCGCCGGCGCATGAATGTGCAAACCATTGGATCCGATAAGCTCAATCAGCTGCGCCACGCCCGGTATTTCCAAAATTTGGACGGCGTGCAGGCGCATATGCGCAAGCATGCTGCCATTCTGCGGCCCAAATTTGAGACGGTGCTCGAAATTTTGGCGCGCGACTTGACAGGCGTCGCTTCCTGGACGATTCCGCGCGGGGGCTATTTCATCAGCCTGGATTTGCCCGACGGCACAGCCGCGCGCACGCACCAGTTGCTAAAAGAAGCGGGCGTTGTGCTCACCCCGGCGGGGGCCACGTTCCCTTATGGCCGCGATCCGCGCGACCGCAACCTGCGCATTGCGCCAACATTCCCGCCCATTGAAGAGCTGCGCCAAGCCGCCGGGCTGCTGACGCTTTGCGCGCGCATTGCGGCGCTGGAAAAAAACGGAACGGTTTAAATTTCCCCTTCCCTTTTTGGGAAGAGTATGCTATAATAAGTACATTGCCTGTGGCGAGGTATCATTTTACCAGGCAGAGGCCAATGACGAACTTGCCCACCGCAGGTGTGCTATCATAAGTACATTGCCTGTGGCGAGGTATGGCTCTGCGGAGCAAGCGAAAAATCAGTATTAACTGCCCAAGGGGGTTGTAGTTTGTACGCCACCAACGAAATTATGCTGCGCTGCCCGGGCTGTTTGCGGCCGCTGGAAGGTTCCGCTGTCTGCCCTTCCTGTGGCACGCCCGTGCAGTTTATCCAGCCGGCGCCTTTCCTGCCGTTGCGCGCGTTGCTTGCGCAGGGGCGTTTTGGTATTGGCTGCGCGGCGGAGCAAAACGGCGATGGCATTACGTATTTTGCGTTCGACGAGCAGACGCATAAACCGGTTCATGTGCGGGAATTTTTCCCGGCGGCCATTGCCGTGCGCGAACAGGGGCAGCTGGTGCAGTCGGTAATGCAGGGCTGCGAAGCTGTTTGGCAGGACTGCGCGCAGAACTTTATGGAGCTTTGGCGCAAACTTCAGCGTATGCGCGGGCTTTCCGCCCTGCTGAGCGTAACGGACGTCTTTGAAGAAAACGGCACGATATATGCCGTGTATGAATATATGGAAAGCATGACGTTTCGCGATTTCCTGCTCCGCGGGAAGTTGGGATATATCTCCTGGGAGCGCGCGCGCAGTTTGCTTATGCCGGTGCTCAGCACGCTGGGCAACTTGCACCAGCAGGGGATCATCCACCGGGGCATTTCGCCCAATACGCTCTTTTTCGGCGCGGATGGCAAGGTGCGCATTGGCGGCTTCAGCATTTGGCAGGCGCGCACTGCCCACGGCGACCTGAACGCCGATCTCGCCATGGGCTTCGCCGCACTGGAACAATACGGCTTGGAGGGCAAGCAGGGAGCCTGGACAGACATCTATGCTTTCGCGGCGGTGCTCTACCGCAGCTTGATTGGTTCCGATCCAGACGACGCCGTGACCCGGCGGCACAACGATCGGGTGATGGTGCCCGCGCAGTTTGCCGAGCGCATCCCGGCCTATGTCATCAACGCGCTGATCAACGCCATGCAGGTGTTCCCGGAAGAGCGCACGCGCACGGTGGAGCAGTTCCGCGCCGAGCTTTCCGCATCCCCTGCGGCGGTGGCGCGTTCGGCCATGCTGCCGCAGCCCCAGCCAAAGCGGCCCCCGGTTGCCCCGGCGCCGCCCCAAAAGCGCAAAAAGCCGCTGTCGCCGGGCCTGGTATTCCTGCGCACGGCGGGGTTCATCATCGGCGGGGGCGTTGCCCTTGTGCTGCTGGTGACCGGCATTTTCTTCCGCAGCCAGCTGCGCGACACATTTGCGGCGCTGGGCAGGCAAAATGTCACGACCCCCATCGTCAGCGAAATTGTGAAAGTTAGCGTGCCGCTTGTTGTGGGCAGCGATTTCAGCGAGGAATTAAAGACCGAGCTGGAACGCAATTTTGTGTTGATCGTCACCACGCGCTCCGACGAAACAGCGCCCGAGGGCCGCGTTTTGCGCCAAAACCTGCAAGAGGGCGCGGAGGTGCCGCAGTATTCCGAACTGGTGCTGGAACTCAGCGGCGGCAAGCCCAACATTGAACTGCCAAAGGATTTGACCGGGCAGGAGATCGAAGCGGTGCGCGCGCAGCTGGAAGAACTGGGTTTTGTTGTGGTGCTCAATGTGATTAAGAACGACGGCGCGCATGCCGCCAACACCGTAGCGAAGGTGGTGCAGCCGAAGCCCGGCGAATACCCCAGAGGAACAAAGGTGTTCCTCAATGTTTGGGGCGAAGGGGAGACCACTGCCACTGCGGAAGAATGGAGCAGCGTGGAATGAAGGGGTAACAACCTGTCACCCTGCGGGAGCGAACAGAAGGCAAACGGATGCCCTGTCGTGGAAGCGGTTACATAATTGCAATCTTTTTGGGTTGATTTCAACAAAAATTCCACAGAATTTTCGTCAAGTTGCACAAGGTTCGCTTCATAATATTTTAACACTTTGGCGTATTTTCCGATTTTGCATATAACCCGTTGACGTTTGCAAAATTTGTGATATAATGATAGGTAGGGAACGGAATTTGAGTTTGAATGGAGATAAGCGTATGTATTCCAAAGAAGTGACCGTGCAAAACCAGGTGGGGCTGCATGCTCGCCCTGCAACCTTCTTTATCCAAAAAGCCAACGAATTCAAGTCGTCTATCTGGGTCGAGCGCGATGACCGCCGAGTGAACGCCAAGAGCTTGCTTGGCGTGCTGTCGCTGGGCATCGTCGGCGATACCAACATCCGTATTCTGGCCGGCGGCGTAGACGAAGAAAGCGCTGTGCGCGAGTTGGTGGCTTTGGTCAACTCTGGCTTTGCCGAGACGTAGGCCTGCCGCCCGGTGGACAAAGGAAGCCTTCCTGTGGCAGGGGAGGCTTGTTTTTTTGTAACGCTTGCGTCTCTTATGGGGATCAAGCGGGAAAGGGCGAGTTTTTCTTCCCGGCCAAGTCACACAGGCAAGCCCGCCCCGCATACAATGCAAAGGATAGCTGTATGCAGGGGGGGGCGAGGAGATGACGTCAGCAGACCAGGGCTGCTTTTTGCGCACCATCACTTCAGAGGGCGGCGTATCGCACTTGGCGCAATTGTGCCCGCCGGGCAGCACGCGGCGGGTGGTGTACCTCAAAAGCGGCGGCGGGCGGGCGGCCACGCGGCTGATGGAACGCGTTGGCGAAAAGGCCGGGGATGCGGAGTATTATTGGGATGCGCCGGGCAAAGAACGGCTGTGCGCGGTGCGGATACGGGGGCTTTGCCTTCTTGATGCGGACGCGCCGTTTCCACTGGAACCAAAACTGCCGGGAGCCGGGGAAGAGCTGCTGTCGCTGGATGGTTGCCGCGACAACGTTGCGCTGCGCGCGCAGCAGGAGGAACTGCGGCGCCTGCACGGCGCCTGGCACCGGGAACTGCTGCGCGCGGCGCGTTTTTTGCGCGCGGCGCAGGCCATGAAGCGCGACATGCGGCATGTGGCGGCGGAAAGCCTCGACAGCGCCAAGCTGGAGCGCTATGCCTCCCGGTTTGCCGCGCGGCGCTTTCCCGCGCCCAACGGCCACGTTGGGAACGAATCGCGCCGGTTTTTGACCGCCGTAACCGGGCAGGGGCTGCTCCTGCGCCGCAGCGGCCTGGAAGACAGCTTTGCGCAGGCGGTTGTGCTCGAAGACGAATATGACGTGGCTGCGCCGGCGCTTTGGAATTTGGTGCGCGCCTACGCGCTGGGCAACGGGCTAGACGCGATTGCGTGCCCCTGCGCGCTGCTGCCCGGCGGCGGGCCGGAACACCTGCTCCTGCCCGGCATCGGCCTGGCGTGCGTAACGGCCAACCGCCGCCATCCCATTGATTTGAACGGTGCGCAGCACATTCAGGCGGGGCGTTTTTTCGACAAAGAAGCGTTGCGCAACCACAGCTGCCGCTTGCGCTTTTGCCGCCGCACCATGCGCGAAATGTTGGCCGAAGCCTATCAGGCGCAGGCTGCCGCCGAGCTTTTGCGCGCCGAACTCGACGCAATCTATGCCGCCGCTGAATTGCCCGGGGCTTTGGAAGCGTTGGCCGAACGGGTCTTGCAGGGATAAAGCGACAGAAACAATCAACGCCCGGCGGAAAAATCCGCTGGGCGTGATGTTTGAGCGAGCCGTTTTTATAGCTCCGCGAAATGCTTGATGGTGCGCACCATCTGGCTGGTGTAGCTGTTCTCGTTGTCGTACCAGGCGACGACCTGCACCTGCCAGGTGTCGTCGTCCAGCTTTGCCACCATGGTCTGCGTCGCGTCAAACAGCGAACCGCAGGTGATACCGATCACATCCGACGAAACAATCGGATCTTCGGTATAACCAAAGCTGGCGGAGCTTGCGGCCTTCATCGCGGCGTTGATGCCCTCTTTGGTGATGTCTTTGCCCTTCAGAACGGCCACCAGCAGCGTGGTGGAGCCGGTGCAGACCGGCACGCGCTGCGCGGAACCGATGAGCTTGCCGTTGAGCGAGGGGATCACCAGGCCGATGGCTTTCGCGGCGCCGGTGCTGTTGGGCACAATGTTTTGCGCGGCGGCGCGGGCGCGGCGCAAGTCGCCCTTGCGGTGCGGGCCGTCCAGCACCATCTGGTCGCCGGTGTAGGCGTGCACGGTGGTCATGATACCGCTCTGGATAGGCGCGAAGTCGTTGAGGGCCTTGGCCATGGGGGCCAGGCAGTTGGTGGTGCAGCTGGCGGCGGAAACAATGCTGTCGTCTTTGGTCAGAATCTCTTCGTTAACGCTGAAGACAACGGTCTTTGTCTCTTTGTCGGCCGGGGCCGAAATCACAACTTTGCGCGCGCCCGCCTGCAAATGCAGCGAAGCCTTTTCTTTCGTGGTGAAAAAGCCCGTGCACTCCAGCACAACGTCCACGCCCAGCTGGCCCCAGGGCAGTTCCGCGGGGTTCGCGTTCTTATAGATGGTGATCTTTTTGCCGTCCACTGTGATGCTGTCGTCGCCGCTGGTGACCGTATGCCCGTCGTAGCGGCCCTGCGCGGTGTCGTACTTCAGCAAGTGCGCGAGCATTTCGGGGCTGGTCAGGTCGTTGATGGCCACCACCTCATACCCTTCCGCGCCAAACATCTGACGGAACGCCAGGCGGCCGATCCGCCCAAACCCATTGATTGCAACTTTCACTGCCATGCGAAAATCCTCCCAAAATTCATAATCTGTTTGATTTCTATAGAGATAGTATACCTCGTTTTGGCGTATTTTGCAAGCAATAACTCTGCTTTTGGCCTATTTTTGGAGCCTTGCACAAATTTCGCCGGGCTGGCGCTGAAATTTATACGATTCCTTGCAATTTGACATTGCAAACGCGCGGGTGCACGCGCGCCTTTGGCCTATTTCATCCCTTCGGCGAAGATGGCGTCCGCGTCTGCCTGGTTGAGCGCGCCGTCGCCATTGAAATCTGCCGCCGCGCGCCAGGCCGCTTCGCTATAGGGCGGCTGCCATTGCCCCGCCTGCCAGCGGAGCAGCGCCTGCGCGTCGCGCGCGTCCGTCAGGCCGTCGCCGTTCAGGTCGCCTTTGATCACCAGCGTATACTTCACATCGTTGCCCAGCGGCCGCGCAATGGTGATCTCGTCGCCCGTGGCGGCGTATTGGTTGGGCGCAGCCCCGGCCTTGGGGTAATTTAGCTCCCCCCCAAACGCCTTCAAGTTGTTCTTGAGCAGGAGTTCGGCGTCAGAAGCCTTCGTTTTTGTGTTGAGGCCAATCACATAGTCGTCGGCCGCGCGCAGCCCGCCGCCCGTTGCTTTCAGGTAGGGCGCGGCCACCGCCTGATCCAGCGCCCGGCGGCAGTCGAGCATGGGGATCCCGTTGCTGACGGGCGAAATCTCGCCCATCTTCAGCAATTGCCCCACCTGCCCGCCGTCCAGCGCCGGGTTCACCGCGAACATCCAGCCCGCTGTGGCGGTTATCTGCGGCGCGGAAAACGATGTGCCCATGGTATACTGATACCCGCCGCCGCCGCTGGGCAGGAACATCTTCCCGCTATCGCCCTCCCCGGTGTCGCCGCCGGGCGCGTAAAGACTCACATTGCTCCCATAGGCCGAGTAGCTGGTTTTCCCGCCGCCGCGCTTGCTGGCCCCCGCAATCAGAACGCGGTTGACCACCTGCTGTGCCTGCGCCGCGTCAAGCCCTGTATTGTTGGGCGAAAGCGATATGCTGCAAAAGATGCCGTTTTGTTCCGCCGGAAGGTTTTGGTTCCCCGCCGACTGCACCACAACAAAGCTGCCATAACCGTTTTTGAGCAGCTGACTGATTGCCGTGGCCGCCGCGCGCGCTTCCGCGTCCCGGTCGGTTTTGTTGGTCAGGCCGTTCGGATAACCGCTTGCGCCAATGATGCCCAGCGAAATATTGACGGCGTTCGCGCCGTTTTGCACGCAGCTTGCCAGGCTGTTGCCAATCTGGCTGGTTGTGCTGCCCGCCGTAACATAATCGATCGATCGCACGCGCGCGTTCCAGGTAACTCCGGCAATGCCCGCGCCGTTATTCGCCCGCGCCGCCATGATCCCGGAAACGCCGGTGCCATGGGTATATCCCGAGGAAGGGCTGACCGCGTTGAGCCGTTCCACAATGCCGCTCAGTTCCGTGTGCGTGATATCCACGGCGGTGTCAATCAGCCCCAGCTGCGCTGTGCCGGTGAATTCCTGCGCGTATTCCCAGGCTTCCGGCAGCCGGTCGGCCAATGCCCACCAGCGGTTTGGCTCGCTTGGGGCGCCGGTGCTGTTGAACGGGTCGTCCGGCCAAATCTGCGGCACGGCGCGGATCACATGGTCGGGCGAGGCTGCCGCCACGCCGGGCATGGCTTCCAGCTGTTCGCCCAACTGCTGAAGCGCCTCCAGGCTGTCGCCTTCCACTTCCAGTTCCCATTTGCCCATCGCGTCCGCCGTGCCCACAATGGTTCCGCCAACGGCCTTGCGGGCGGCCTCCCGCTGCTGCTGCGTCGCCTGCGGATCAAAATATACGACAATGATATTTTTCACATACTCCGCGCCGCTGGCGGGGTCTGTTGCAAAATTCGCCGGATCCGGCGTATACCCCCGCACCGGCGGCACAGAAGCCGATCGCGCCGTGCCCGCCGTTGGATCCGGCGGCGGAAAGTTCGGCGCTTCCGGGATTTCCGGCCCGCTTTCGGCTGTGGCGTCCGGGGAATCGGGCTGGGCCGCACGCCAATTCCCCCAAAGCCGGAAGCCCAGCGCTCCGGCTGCCAGAACCAGCGCCGCCAGGCCCAGAATCCAATATCGTTTCCAGTGTTGTTTCATATGCGCGCTCCTTTTAAACTGCTTTCGTATCGGATGGCGTGCGATTGTTTGAACTGCTTTTTTCTGCGTCAGTGCCCAACTGTTCAAACAGCGCCGCAAAATTTTGCAGGGTAAGTTCCTCCGCGCGGGCGGTTTGCGGAATCCCCGCGCGGGCGAGCGCTTCCTGTACCCGGGATTTTTCCAGCGAAAGCCCGGCGCTGACAGCGTTGGCCAGGGTCTTGCGCCGCTGCCCAAAGGCGGCGCGCACCAGCCGGAAGAAAGCGGCTTCGTCCGCCACGGCAACCGCCGGCGCATCCCGCAGCGTCAGCTGGATCACGGCGCTGTCCACCTTCGGCGGCGGCACAAACGAGCTTCGGCTGACCGGGAACAGCTGCTTTGCTTCGGTGAAATATTCCACAACCGCCGTGACCGCGCCGCAAGCGCGCGTGCCCATGGGCGCGCACAGCCGCTGCGCGGCTTCTTTCTGCACCATGACCGTAATCCTGCTCAGTGGCAGGCGCAGTTCCAGCAGGCGCATGAGCACCGGCGAGGTGATATAATAGGGCAAATTGGCGCAAACGCTGACCGGCATGCCCGCGAACTGTTCTTTCAGCAAAGCGGGCAAATCCAGCGCGAGAATATCGCCGGGAATGATTGTCACGTTATCCAGTCCGGCCAGGGTTTCGTCCAACACCGGCAGCAGCCGCTTGTCAAGCTCCACAGCCACCACCTTTTGGGATGACTTTGCCAGTTCGCGGGTGAGCGCCCCGGCTCCAGGCCCAATTTCCAACACGCCCGCCGCAGCCCCGGCGGCGGCCATGCGCGGGCAAACGCCGGGAGCAACAAGAAAATTCTGCCCTTTTGCTTTGTCGAATGTGAAGCCGTGGCGGCGGAGGATCTCAAGATAGGCGGGCATTTCGGTCCTCGGTTCTATTTGAATGGCAATATCGCCTGATTGCTGACAAGATAAATCAGCCGCTCGGTGGCAAACCATTGGCCGTGCCCGGTGGACATGCCGCCGTGATCGCTGGTGAACAGAATCAGCCAGTCCTCCTGGTCGATCGCCGGCCGCGCGTTGACCGCCTGAATGAGATCATAGGCGTTTGCGTCAGCGTTAAGAAAGGCCTGCACATACTTCGGGTTCTGGTTGCCGAACCCTGTGGCGTGCCCTTCGCTGTCGCAAGATTCCAGAATGCACATCACAACATCCGCGCCGCCGGGATCGCTGACTTCCTGCAACGTGCGCGTGAAGGCACCCGCGTCGCCCGGCATGGTGAGCCAAAGCGCGTTGTTGCCCTTGCTTTGGTTGTCGGCGATGTCATTGAGGTAAGCCGCCTTTTCGCTGGCAAAATGCCCATCCCACGAAACAATGAAGGCGGTCTTTTCCGCTTTCTTTTGGTCGAGCAATTCGGTGAACAGCAGCTGCGGCGCGTTGGCCGCTTTGGTAATGTAGTTGGCTGTTACCCGGTGCCCGCCGCCCTTTGGCTCTTTTGCCCAGTGCCCGGTCAGCAGCGTGGTCCAGCCGCAGGCGGTTACGGTTTGCTGCAAATAGGGGAACTTGCCGCCGGTATAAAGCTGATAGGCGGCGCCGCTTTTCAGCGCCTCCTGCACGCCGCTTTTGGCTTGTCCAACGGAATTGAACAGCGCGTCGGCCCGCGCGCCGTCGAACCCGATGATCAGGCACTTCGGCGTTTTGCCGTTTGTGCGGCTTTTGGCGAAGTGGTGCATCACCACATCATGCATCACGGTCTGGGGATACGCCTCCTGCGCCTGGTTGACGAACACGCCGGACTTGTTCAGCATGGCGGCATAATCGCCAACAAAGGCCTTCTGCCCCGGATAAATCAGAATCACAAAAAAGGCGACGACGCTTTCGATCACTGCAAATACCCGCCGGAACGGTTCCCAAAGGGTTGTCCACATCATAGTTGCTCCTTACGCTTTTTAATCATTTCCAAACTTATTATACACGACTTTCGCGGGGAATGCAAGGGGAAAATCCATGCGGCAAAAAAACAATTCCAATGGTTCTTGACAGGCGCGGGCGGCTGGAGTATAATAGGAGAAAGAAAAAAGAGCGGGGCAAAGGCGGCAAGCGAGGAAATGATTGGGCGTGGCTTGCGGGCAGGACAACCCGCGCATCTGAAACGTAAGATAAGGGAGGCGTTCCATGACCATTCTGGTAACCGGCGGCGCGGGCTATATCGGCTCGCATACCTGCGTAGAATTGCTCCGGGCGGGGCACAGCGCAGTCATTTTAGATAACCTTTATAACAGCAGGCGCGAAACCATTGGCAAAATCGCGGCGCTGGGCGGCAGCGAGCCCATATTCTACCAGGGCGACATGCGCGACCGGGCGCTGCTGGATGAAATTTTTGCCGCGCACAAGATCGACGCCGTCATCCACTTTGCGGGGCTAAAGGCGGTGCCCGAAAGCGTTTGGAAACCGCTGGAATATTACGGCACCAATCTTGGCGGAACGGTCACGCTGTGCGAAGCCATGCGCGCGGCGGGCTGCAAAACCCTCGTTTTCAGTTCCTCCGCCACGGTTTATGGCTCCGAAAATAAAGTTCCGTTTTGTGAGGATATGCCCACGGGCAAATCGACTAACCCATACGGCAGCACAAAAATCATCATCGAGCAGATATTGCAGGATCTTTATCATGCGGAAAACGACTGGAATATTTGCCTGCTGCGCTATTTTAACCCTGTTGGCGCGCACGAAAGCGGCCTTCTGGGCGACGATCCCGCAGGAATCCCCTATAATGTCATGCCCATCATCTGCAACGTGGCCCGGGGCAAACAGGAGCAATTCCTGATCACCGGCACGGACTTCGATACCCCCGACGGCACGGCCATCCGCGACTACATCCATGTGGTTGATCTTGCCAAAGGCCACCTGAAGGCGCTTGATTACACGGCGGGCCGCGCGGGCGTTGGAATTTTCAACCTGGGCACGGGCCGCGGCATGAGCGTGCTGGAACTGGTGCAGGCCTTTGAACAGGCCAGCGGACGCGCGCTGCCGAAGAGCTACGCCCCCCGCCGCCCCGGCGACGTTGCCTATTGCTACGCAGACGTATCGAAAGCGGAGCGGGAACTGGGCTGGAAGGCGGAGCTGGGTTCGGCGGAAATGTGCAGGGACGTCTGGAATTATCTGCAAAAGCAGGGCCAAATTTAGGTATTGCATCTTCCCGGAAGATGTGTTATACTCAAAAACGCGTGAAAAACCATATGCGAAAGGATGATCACATGAATACAAATGGTAAGCGCATTGCGGCGTTAGCCCTGATCCCTCTGCTGGTTGCCGCGCTGCTGGCCGGATGCGGCGGCAAAAGCGGCGACGAGATGACCACCTCCGAGCCAACCTACACCTATGTGGACGATGAGCCGACGGAGTATGACCCCTGGACGGAGCCCGAACCCGAGGAGGAAACAACGGAAGAACCCACCGAACCGCCCACGGATCCGCCCACAGTGCCTGTTGTAAACACCACCCGCCGCCCAACCACCACCACCCGCCGGGCAACCACTACCACAAAGAAAACAACCACCACCACAAAAAAGACAACCACAAAGACCACGACATCCCCCGTATACACCACCATAGCGGATGGCGCGGGGACCAATGGCACCGGTACGACGACAACGACAACGACCAGAACCAGCACCACCAGCACTACCACATCCACAGCCCTTGTGAAAGTGCTTGGCGTCGCGTTCACCGGCTCCAGCAGCTATAATTTGCTCAAGGGCCGCACACAGCAGCTGGGCTATCAGATTTTGCCCTCGAACGCCACCAACAAAGGCGTGAACTTCTTCACCAGCAACGCGGCCGTAGCAACGGTATCGGCCACAGGCCTGGTAACGGCGCAGGGCGCGGGCACGGCGAACATCACCATCATCACCACCGATCCCAACGCCGCGCAGACCTATACCGACACAATCACAGTCAATGTGACAGAACCCGCGCCGGTTCTGGTGACCGACTTCTATGTTTCGCAGCAAAGCGGCAGCATTGGCACCCTGAAAGTGGGCACCACCATCACCCTTGTGGCCAGCAATTTTAAGGGCGAAGGCGGCAAAACCCCCACCAACGCCTCTGTCACATGGTCTTCCAGCGACACCAGCACTGCCCAGGTTGGCGCGAGCACAGGCGTTGTTTATGGCGTGAACCCCGGCACGGTGACTATCACCGCCACCGCCAACGACAGCGGCCGCTTCGCCAAGCCCGTTACGATTACCGTGACGCTGACCTGAGCGCACAGAGCCTAGACATGAGACCGCAGACGTTAGACAATGCCCAGCGGGCGGCGTCTAACGTCTCGTGTCTCTTTCCCGTTGGGAGCCTAACGCTTCAGGATCGCGTCCGCCAGCAGCAACGCAATCACCCCCGGCGGACCCGCTATAGCGCTTACGCCGAGCGTCAGGCCGTTGACCGCCAGCCGCATGGAGGTCAGCAGGCCTGCGGCGTTCACCGCGTAGAGCGCCGCCACGCCTGAAACGGCGCTGAACAGCAGCCCCCGCAGCAGTTTGCGCGAGCGCAGCAGAGCCGCCAGGATCGCCAGGCTGCCCCCGCCCGCCAGTGCGCACAGCAGAACTTTCAGGTTTGTGGACATGGTTCCCCTCCCATGACAGATTTTAGACGTCAGACCTTAGAGTTGAGACGGCGCGAGGCGCGCCGCATCTCATGTCTAGAGCCTGGTATCCAATGCCCCAGGGCCAGCAGGCCCTAGTTAATCCACCGTTCGCGCTCCTCCGCAACAATCGGCGTGCCCGCCGCCACGGCGCTGCTTTCTTTCGCCTGCCGCAGCAGGTAACGGTAGCGGGCCTCCAGGGCTTCCCGCTGATAAATGGCCGCGTCCAGCAGATCCTCGTTGGTTTCTAACGAAAAGTATGTCTGTAGGCCTTCCATCTGCCGCCGTACCTCGCGGATATCTTCAATCAGCTGCTCTTGCGGGCTGCGTTCTGGCTCTTGCCGGTGATGCCGGAAGCGCCGCGCCCATTCGTTGATCATCGCCATGACATTCCTCCGTCTCTCCATTATTACTATCCTAATTGTGGGACAAATATGCCAGGCTTAATCAGATTATTTTGCAGGGAGGCCCCGCTATGACCCCTTATCCCATGAAGCTCATTCCCTATATCTCCGAAACGGTCTGGGGGGGCAAACGGCTTGTGGCGGAATACGGCGTCGATCCGCGCGGCAAAGCCAATTGCGCCGAAGCGTGGGTGCTTTCGGCCCATCCCAATGGGCCGGGCCTGGTGGCCAACGGCGTTTGCGCGGGTAGGACGCTGGAAGATCTCTTTGCCGCGCAGCCGAATCTCTTCGGCAAAAAAGCGGCCGGGCTGGCGCGGTTCCCGATTCTGGTGAAGCTCATCGACGCGCAGGATGACCTGTCTATCCAGGTGCATCCGCGCGGCAGCGAATCTGTTTTGCTGCCGGGCGAAGCGGGCAAAACCGAGTGCTGGTACATTCTTGACGCGCAGCCCGGCGCAAAGCTCTATTTGGGCTTTCAACGGGAACTGTTGCGCGAAGAATTCGCCGCCGCCATTCAATCGCAGACCCTGATGGACTACGTGCGGCCCTTCGAGGTGCGCGCGGGGGAGTTTTATTTTATCCCGGCGGGCACGCTGCATGCCATTGGCGGCGGCGTGCTGCTGGCCGAAGTGCAGCAAAGTTCCGATACCACTTATCGGGTTTATGATTACGGCCGCCTGCAAAATGGGCGGCCCCGCCCGCTGCATATCGAACAGGCTCTGGCCGTAACGGATCTGCGGCCTTATGAGCCGCCAGAACAAAAGATTGGTTCCGCTGGCTGCCGCACCCTTTGCCGGTGCGAATATTTTGAAATCACGGAATTCCGTCATTGTTATTCCGCATACGAAACGGAGCAGGGCATTCTGGAGGAAAGTTTTGCTTCGCTGCTTTTTTTGGAGGGCGAAGCCGTTTTGCGCAGCGCGGCGGGCGAACTGCTCTGCCGCAAGGGCGAAAGCGTTTTGGTTCCCGCCGGGATGCCATACGATGTGGAGGGAACCTGCCGGGCGCTGATCACACGGCTGTGACAAATCGCTGCGTGCGCCGGCGCAAACGGTTTTGATTTGATATGTTTTCACAAAGCCGCCAACCCCCTTGTCTTTTCAGCCATTTTATGCTAAAATAAGCAAATGGCGGCGAGACGGGAGCCGCCGCGCAGGAGCGCTGGGATTATATGTAACATATGGCGGGGTTTGGCTTTTGCGGAGCGGTTGTCTATGACAATCCTGTTCGCCACAGGTGCGCAAAAATATGGCAGATTATATTTTTTGGGATTTTGGAAGGATTTTTCCCCGCGGGCGCGACAAACAAGTGCTCCGGGGTATCCTACTAGAGGAAAGGGGGGTTCACCGGGGTGGAAGAACGCACCATGGAGGAGGCGTATGCCGCGTTCTGTGCCGGCGACAAGGTCGCGTTCGATGAAATCATGCGCAAGTTCCAACAGGGGCTGATCTATTTTTTGCAGGGGTATGTGCATTCCTTCGAAACGGCGGAAGACCTTGCGGAAGACACCTTCGTGGATCTGCTGCTTCACCCGGGCCGCTTCCGCGGGCAAAGTTCGCTGAAGACGTATCTGTTTTCTGTGGCGCGGCACAAGGCCATTGACCACATCCGGCATGAGCAGCGGCATCCCGCCGTTGGGCTGGAAGAAGTTGCCGAACGGCGCGACGATACGATGGGCCCCGAAGAACGGCTGCTGGCCGCCGAGCACGCGCAAGAAATTGAGGCTGTGCTGGAAACGCTGCCGGAAGAATACCGGGAGGTGCTGCGGCTGCTGCACCTGGAGCGATTCACATACGAAGAAACCGCGCGCGTGATGAAAAAGAGCAGGAAGCAAATCGACAACATGGCATACCGTGCCCGCAGCGCGTTGCGGGCGGCGCTTGGAAAGGAGGGTATTGTATATGAAGGATTATGACCAGTTCCGCGGATCGGTCTACCAAAAGGCCGCGATCCGGCGGGAAAAAACCCGCGAACGCAACCGGCAGCTTCGCAACGCGGCGCTGTGCGCGGCGGTTATTCTGGCGGTCGGTACGGCAATACCGCTGACCCGCAGCCACCGGCTGACGACGAAAGACTTTGCGCTCCCGACGCCGGAGTTTGAGGCGGCGCAGAACGCCAGCCTGCCGCCCAATGCCGCCGCGCCGGATGGGCAGCCCCGCATGCTGGTGGTGATAGAAAAAGAGGGGAAGGCCCAAGCGGTTGTATTGAAGAACCGGGATGAACAGCAGGCGTTTGTGAACCAATACAGCGCCTCGAACCAAAGCGGCAAAGCCGCCCTGGTGCAGGAGGACAGCGAAGCGTTGGTTCTTCATTCGCAAGGCGAGCTTTCCATTTATTTGGCTCAGCAGCTGCCGGACGAGGCTCCGGTGGATATTGTGGACGACTACGACGAAGCGTTTTTTACCGCCAACGATCTGCGGGCCGTGCCCATGGATTTGACGGAGGAGCCGACACATGCGGAAATTGTTCCGGAAACGACGACAGCACCAACGGAGACAACAACGGATTTGTTCGCCGAAACAACGACTGCCGCAGAGGAGTTCATCACGATTCCAGACGGCCCCAGCGCCCCCGCCGCGCCGGATGCAGCCACAACAACAGAAGCGGCGGAACTTGCCCTGCTGCCGTCCACAACGGTCCCCGCAGACGAGCTAAAGGTCTCCATTCGCGGCGCAAAGGTATTTATCCTTGTGCCGGTGCCGCGCTAAAATATTCCTATAAAAAACGAAAGCCCCCGCTTTTGGCAGGGGCTTTTGCTTTTGTTTGTAATACTCGCTTCGTGCTAGGCGATATACGTTGCGTAAAACGCCTCGCAGGCCGCATAGAACTCTTCCACGCCGCCGTCGTTGAGGATTTTCACGTCGGCCAGTTTTTCGCTTTCGCTGGTGTGGAAGATATTTTCTTCGCCAGCGTCGAATTCGCGCAGCTTTTCTATGCTGCCGCCGTCGCGCGCCGAGCCGCGGGCCAGCATGCGCGCGTAGCGCACGTCGTCGTCGCTGATGACGATATCCACCAGCACAAAATCCGCGCCGAAGGCCGCCTTCAGGTGTTTGACATCCGAAAGGGGGCGCACGCCGCTGACCAGATACACAGGCGCGCCGCTTTCGCGGATCTTCTTCACGATCTGCTCCGGGAAAAAGGTCTGCCCAAACTGCCCCATGTATTTCTGCGAGGTTTTGTGCAGGTTTTCGCGGGTCAGTTCCAAACCGTCGCTTGCCGCGAGTTCACGCACAACATCGCCGATGGATACCATGGGCAACGCATACTTTTTTGCGATGTATTCCAAAAAGAAATCCTTGCCGGTGCCGTTTTTGCCAACTGCCGCTATTACTTTCATAAGTTGTCCTCCAATTGTTTTGATTGCGCTTGTGGATGGCTTTTATTATACCTCAGACGGGGGGATTTGTAAAGGGTTTATTTTTACCGGCCGCCCGGTTTTTGCCGATTCTGTTGCGGCAATGCCAATCAACACCGCCGCAAGGCCGTCGCGCGCTGTGACGGGCACGGGGGTGTCGTTCCGCACGGCTTCGATGAACTCTGTCACTTCTGTGGCGTAGGCCTGCATGTAGCGCTCCAGGAAGAAGAAGAGCGGCTTTTCGCCGGTTGTGCCGCCTCCAGACCAGACTTGCGCGCTGGATTCGCTGTCGTTGCCGCACATGGCCGCCCCCAGGGAACCGAAGACCTCCGCGCGCTGATCGTAGCCATAGGCGCAGCGGCGGCAGTTATCGATCACCGCCAAGGCCCCGCTTTTCAGCTTCAGGCTGATGACGGCCGTATCGAAATCCCCGGCTTCGCCAATGGCCGGATCGACCAGCACGCCGGGCAAAACATAAACTTCTTCCACTTCGCTGCCCGAAAGATAGCGCACCATGTCGAAATCGTGGATGGTCATATCCAGGAATATGCCGCCCGAGCGCGCCGCGTATTCCGCGCTGGGCGGCTCCGGATCGCGGCTGGTCACTTTGATGACTTCCGCCTTGCCGATGCGCCCGTCTTCCACAGCGCGGCGCACCGCCCGGAAGTTGTGATCGAACCTGCGGTTGAAGCCCACCATATATTTGAGGCGCGGCGCTTTTTCGAGGGCGTCCAGCACCTGCTGAATGCGTTCCACGTCGTGATCGATGGGTTTTTCGCAGAAGATGTGCTTGCCCGCCGCGATGGCTTCGAGCGAAATCTGGGCGTGGGTGTCGGTGCTGGAACAGATGAGCACAGCATCAATGGATGGATCGTTCAGGATACTGCGATAGTCTTTTGTTACGCGCCCCACGCCCAGGTTTTGTGCCCACTGCGCCGTTTCGTCGCTGAGGAAGGGATCGGCAATGGCCGCCACCTTCGCCGCGCGGACATAGTTCACAATGGATTGGGTATGGACTTTGCCGATGCGCCCCGCGCCGATGATACCGATTTGAAGCATGTCTTTTTCTCCTTTTTGTATGATTACCGCTCCTGTATCTCATTCAAATGCGGCGTTCTCCCCTGCCTCCTGCCTAGATTCCTGTCGTGTCATGAATATAGTCCCGCGCCATGAGGGCGTATTCGAAGGGGTTGGCCAGCGCGGGGTCCTGTTCGGCTTCCACCACGAACCAGCCCTCGTAGCCCGCCTGCTCCAGAATATCGAACAGCGGCCGAAACTCCACGCAGCCGTCGCCCGGCACGGTGAATGCGCCCAAACGCACCGCCTGCAAAAAGCTCAGCCCTTCGGCCTTTGCTTTTGCCACAACAGCGGGCCGCATATCTTTCAGGTGCACATGCGCCACGCGGCCAACATGCTTTTGCAGCACCCGAACAGGGTCGATCCCCGCAAAGCTCAAATGGCCGGAATCGTACAGCAGATGCACCAGATGGGGGTCGGCGCCCGCCATCAGGCGGTCGATTTCCGCTTCCGTTTGCACAACGGTGCCCATGTGATGATGATAGGTCAGCTTCATTCCGCGCCGGTTGGCCAATTCGCCCAGCCGGTTCAGGCCGTCGCACAGACGATCCCATTGCTGGTCATCCATTACAGGCTTTTGGCCGAAGACGGGCACGGGTTTGCCCTGCACGGAGCCGGTTTGTTCGCTGACGCCGATGACGTTTGCCCCGAGGAAGGACAAAAAATCCAGCTGCGCCTCGAACTCGGCGGCCACTTCGCCGAACGGCTGGCTGAGCAGAAAGCTGGAGAACCAGCGGTTGCAGATGGTCAGGCCGCGCAAATCGAGGGCTTTTTTCAGCGCTTCGCGGTCGGCGGGGTATTTGTTGCCCACTTCGCAGCCTTGAAAACCTGCCAGCGCCATCTCGCTGACACACTGCTCAAAGGTGTTTTCCGCGCCCAGGTCGGGCATGTCGTCGTTGGTCCAGCCGATGGGCGCGATGCCCAGGGATACGTTTTGGAATGCCATGATCTTCTCCTCCAATATGAATGGAATATGATTCGGGTCATCACTTGCTCACAACGCTTTTCGCCCCCAGATACCAGGCCAGGCCAAAGTTTGCAATCGCGCCCGGGTATTTTTTTAGATCGGGCGCTTCAGAATAAACGCTGAAGCGCGAGTTGGATGTGATAGCTTCCAGCCGCAGTTCCGTGCTGCCCCCGGCCATTTGCCGCCGCGCGTCGGCCATGCGCGTGTCGTACTGCGCCTTCGATTCCAATACATGCGCGCGGGCCGGGAAAAAGGTGAAACAAAACCCCGCAAGGCAAATCAGGACTGCCGAGGCAAAAAAGGCCCTGTGCCTTTGAGCGTATTCCGTCCAGGGCAGGGCGCAGAACAGCCGCCCGAAGGCGATCATCAGCAAAACGGTCATGGCGGTGAACGCGCGGATTGGCAGGATCTGAATGGGTGTCATCACATAGATAGAAGCCAGAGCCGCCAGCAGATACAGGCCGATGTCCGCCAGGTGCGCTTGCAGCAGCCCGCGCTTCCAGAGCAAATAGAGCAAAAAAAGCAGCGCCAGCAGCAACACAAAAAAATAGCTCATCGTTGACGTGGTGATCTTCAGGAAGGTGAAGGCCATGGTGCGCAGCGCGTTGCCTTTGTTCACATTGACCCGGTTAATGCGCTTCCACTGCCCGGGGGCCGCCAGCAAAATCACATATCCGCAAAGCGCGCCCAGAAGCCCCGCCACATGCCATGCGGCCGGCTTGCGCTTTTTTATGCGGAGCCGAACCAGCGCGGCGATCAGAAAAAAAACCAGCCCCGCGCCCCAGTTTTCGCCGCAATTGCCCGCCAAAAGGCACAGCAGGAACACCCAAACGGTTTTCCCGGCCCCCCCGGTTTCCGGTTTGCGGATCAGCGTTTCCTGCAAGGCCAGCAGGCACAGCACGGAACCATAAAGATAAGTTGCGCTGCCGGAAACCCAGAGCATGCTGTGGCTGAATTGGGGCAGCAGGAACCAGAGCAGGAATTGCAGAAGAAAGAACCAGTCGGGCCGGAACTGTTGAAACGTGCCGCCCCGGCAATGCAGATAGATCAGGCACACCAGCGCGAAATACGCCCCGGTATTGACAACGTTGAACACGCCTTTTGGGAACAGCAGCAAACATTGCAGCAAAAAATGCGGCACAATACGACCGTTCATTTGGCTGTAATGGGCCACCAGGGATGTGACGATTTCTCCGATGGTGTGCAGACGCCGGTGTGTCGCAAAGGAAAACATATAGGCGAAGTCGTCTTTTGCGAAGGGCGTTTTAACGTTGAGATAAAAAATCACCGCTACGCTGGCGGCAAGCCCCAGCGCGAAAACAATCCACTTCCAGCGGGAAGACTTCAGGCGCAATGGCAAATACGATTTCATTCTCTTTCACTCCACATCATCATCATTCGCACAGCAAGTCGCCAAAAACTTCGGGCAGCAGCGCGGCGAACGCGCGCAGCATGGGCACGGCCAGCTCTCGCATTTGCGGATGGGCGGGCGCGGCGGCGCGCAGACGGAAAAAGTGCCGCCATTCCCGCAGATCCATCGTCATAACAAGTTCCGTCTTCAGGCTGTTGGGCAGCACGGCACGGGCTTCTTCCGGCGTTGCCCCGGCGGCCAGCAGGGCAAGATAGCATTCCTCGGCTTTTGCCATTTGCGCCGCCCAGAGGGCGAACATCTCGGAGCCTTCGTCCCAGAAGCAGGGCCGGATAAACGTCAGCCCGCCGCCGAATTTTTCGGCGCCGTAGTTGCAGTAGCGGGTGCTTTCCTGCGAATAGCTGGCAATGCGGTGGCGGACGATTTCGTGCGATACGCCGCGGTCGCAGATGATGCGGGCTGTGATTTTTTCGTGTTCCAGCACGCTCTCGTGGCCGGATTTCAGCAGCATGCGCACAAACCGCCCGGCGGAATCATCCGTTACACGGGCTTCGCTTTTGTAGCAGACCCGCCCGGCGGCTTCCACGCGCCGCAGCAGGGCCTGTCCATCAATTGGCTCAAGCGCGAAAGAGGGAGGAATAATCTTCATAAGCTTCCTTTCCCGTTTAAAATATCCTGGCGTTCCCTTTCAAGTGGATCATTGCTGTCAGAACAAGCACGGCGACCCCGAACGCCAGATAAAACACATCCAATACGCGGTTATATTTGTCGCCGGCGAGCATGGCAAGGCGGCCGCGATAATAGATATCTTCGCTTGCCTCGGGCTTGTTGATGTGTTGCAGCAAATAGCGGCCAAAGCTGCTGAGCTGCGCCGTGCGTTCGTTGCCGTCTTCGTCGCGCCAACGCGCCGTTGCAACATAGCGCTCGTTTTTTCCGTTGCCCTTGCGGATGATCTCCGTTAAGCTGGCCACGGTTTTTTGCCCGCCCAAGCGCAGCAGCAGCATCCGCCCAACGCCCCAGCAGCCCCGGCCAAATAGCAAAAGGCCCATCGTCGCAAACAGAATGGTTTGAAACAGATCCATAAAAAGTCCTCCTGATGATGTTTTGTTGCGGCCCTCTCCAGGCCTTGTATCAGGGCCAGCCGTCCTTAATACTGCCTTGCTTTTGCGCGCCCGGCCAGGATATTGTCGTAGGCCGCCGCGCCTTTTTCGCTGACATTTACCGCGGAAACGCCGCAATTCCACCAGCTGCCGTAGCCGTCGGTCATCGTTTTTGGAAGAACCTTCATATCGATGACAACCGGGCCGGGCTGGGTTTTGCTGTCTTCCAGGGCGGCAAGCAGCTCTTCAAGATTTTTTGCGCGGTAACCGGCCGCGCCCAGCGCCTGGCCAACCCCGGCGTAATCAATATGGAGCATCGGCCCGCCCAACGTTCCCTGCGGATCGCGGTATCGGAATTCCGTTCCGAAATTGCCTACGCCGTTGCTCATTTCCAGGTTGTTGATACAGCCGAAGCCCGCGTTGTCGAACACCAGCACGTAGATCTTTTGCCGCTCCTGAATGGCCGTGACCAGCTCGCTGTGGAGCATCAAAAAACTGCCGTCGCCCACCATGGCGTAGACCTCTTTTTCTGGCTGGGCCAGCTTGCAGCCCAGCGCCGCCGCAATTTCGTAGCCCATGCAGGAATACCCGTATTCCATGTGGTAGCTGTCGGGCGCGTCCGTTTCCCACATCCGCTGCAAATCGCCGGGCAAACTGCCCGAAGCCCCAACCACAATCGCCTCAGGCGAAATATGTTCGCGAATGGCGCACAGGGCTTCGGTCTGCGTGAGCGTGCCGCCCAAATCCCGGATAAAATCTTCCACGCAGTTCGGGTCTTTGGCCCGCACAATGGGTTCGAATGCGTCGTTGTAGCAATAGGCCGCCAGGGCGCGCAGTTCGGCCGCCCAGCCCGCCTTTGCCCGCGCAATTTCGTCGCCCCAGCCCGCCCGGTAGCCCGCGTCGGCGAGCCAGCCAGAAAGCGCTTCGAGCGTGAACTTCGCGTCGCCGAGCAAATAGCGCGCGTCGAGCTTTTGGGCGTGGAAGAGATTGATATTGAGGTTCAAAAACGCGCAGTTTTCGCTGAAAAGCCACTTGGAGCTTGTTGTGAAATCGCTCAGGCGGCTGCCGATGGAGATCACCAAATCGGCCTGTTTGGCCAGATTGTTGGCGGCGCTGTTGCCGGTTACGCCAATGCCGCCCAGGTTCCAGCGGCAGCTGGCGGGGGCCGCGCTTTTGCCCGCCTGGGTTTCGGCGAAGGGGATCTGGAATGCTTCGCAGAACTTGACCAGCGTTTCCCCCGCTTCGGAATACCGAACGCCGCCGCCGCAGATGATCAGCGGCCGCTTGCGGGCTTGTATCAGCGCCACGGCTTCTTCCATGTCTTCCATGGGGCAAAGCGGCCTCGATATCTTATGTACGCGCTTTTGCAGGAAGCTTTCCGGCCAGCCGTAGGCTTCGCCCTGCACATCCTGCGGCAGCGCCACGCAGACGGCGCCTGTCTGGGCCGGATCGGTCAGCACGCGCATGGCGTGGATCATGGCGGACATGAGCTGCTCGGGGCGGTTAACGCGCGCCCAGTATTTGCAGACGGGCCGGAAGGCGTCGTTGGTGGTAATGCTGTCGTCGTATTCCTGCTCCAGCTGCTGGAGCACCGGATCGGGTTGGCGGGTGGAAAACGCGTCGCCCGGCAGCAGCAGCAGCGGAATGTTGTTCACGCTTGCGCACGCGGCGGCTGTTACCATGTTCGCGGCCCCGGGTCCTATGCTGCTGGCCACGGCGATGATCTTCCTTCTGTTGTGCTGCTTGGCGAAGCCGGCGGCCATGTGGGCCATGCCCTGCTCGTTTTTGCCCTGATAATACTTCAGGCCGCCCGGTTGAGCGTCGAGCGCCTGGCCCAGGCCCAGCACGATGCCATGGCCAAAAATCGTGGCTACGCCGTCGACGAACTTTGTTTCTTTGCCGTCGAAACAGACATACTGGTTGTCCAAAAATCGAATGAGCGCCTGGGCGACGGTTAATGTTATCGTTTGCATGGGGGTGGCCTCCTTTGAATCTGTTTCGCGCCTGTTTGGTATCACTTCGCCTCTCGGTTCGCTGTTCCGGTCTTGCGCCCGCAGCCTGTCCCGCGCGGCTGCCTGTAAAAATCTGCCCGAACCAGCCGGTTCGGAGCAGATGCTTCCCCGTCAGAACAAACGCCGCGGAACCCCGTTCCCGCCCTCGCAACTCCCGATCGGCAGAGTGGTCATAAAAAGTCAGCAAAATTGGTAAGCGTGTCATGCAGATTGGACGAAATCATATCAGGGAATCGAACCCCAGGCTGTCCCGCGCCCACCATCCCATGTGCAATGCAGCACGGCTTTCCCTGCCCGCCTCGAAAACAGCTACCAACCGCGGCGCTGGTCAAAATTCCGTGATCCAATTGGTCGCCTGAATTTGCACATCCAACGCCCTGTATTCCGCAGAAAGCCGATCCACTTGCTGTTGCAGCACGCGCGCAGACAGCAAGACATTTGTTCGCAACTCGGAGCGCGCCGTGCGGTAATCCCTGCCTCCGGCGCTTGAGGCAATCCGGGCCAAAAGATCGCGCTGCTTCATCAGATTTTCCCGGTCGGCCAGCGCGTCCGAAAGGCTGCGCCCGTCGGGCAGGCGCGTGCGGTTGTTGCACGCGTTGATGGCCTTCACAAGCTCGCACAGCTCTTTGTGCAGGGCAAGCGCCGCATCCAAAAGCGCCTGCGGGTCTTCGTCCGGCTCTTCCTCTTCCTGCACCTTCAGGTTGGCCAAAATACGGCTTTGCAAGTTTTCAATCTTTTTTTGGTATGTACTGCGCTGCAACAACGCTTCCGCAAGCTTCATTCGCAATTCCCTCCCGGCCGTTTTGATTGATATGCTATATCTATGCGGCGCGGTCCGCAAGTATGCCGTTGGGGGCGCGCCCGTTTGCGGCCGAGAAACGCCAAAATGCCGGCTCATATTTTGTTCAACAGAGGGGCGCTCTTTTCTGCGCCGATGTTACGGCCTGCAAACCGCCAGTTCGTAGTCTATCCCGGCGCGCGCGCCAACCGCCGCGAAGGCGGCCAGCGCTGTGGCTTCGGCCAGGGCCGGGGTGTTGTTTTCGCGGCTGAGGTGCCCCAGAAAAAACCGGCATGTCCCGCTTTGCAGCAGAGGGCTGAGCAGTTCGGCGCAGGCCGCGTTGCTCAGGTGGCCGGTATCGGACAAAATGCGCCGCTTGAGCCAGTAGGGGTACGGCCCGTTTTGCAGCATGGTAACCTCGTGGTTGCTTTCCAGCAAAACAGTGCCGCAGCCAAGCAGCGCCCGCCGGGTTTCGTCGGTCAGGATGCCGGTGTCTGTGGCCACAGCAAAGCGTTCGCCGTCTTCGGCTTCGCAGGAATAGCCGCATGGCTCCGCGCCGTCGTGCGACGTTCTGAAATGACGCACAAACAGCCCGTTGACTTCCACGCCGCCGGGCGGCATGGTATGGATTTGCATTTTGGAAGTCACATGCCCCGCCGGTTCCAGCGCGCGCAGGGTGCCTTCCGTCGCGAACACCGGCACGCCCGTGCGTTCGCAGAACACGCGCAGCCCGCTGATATGATCGCTGTGCTCGTGCGTAAGAAAAACAGCGCCAATCCGCCGCGAGTCAATGCCTAAGTCCCGCAAAGCCAGCGAAAGACGCCTGGCGCTGACGCCCGCGTCAATCAGAATGCCGCCGCTTTTTCCGCCGATATAGGTGCTGTTGCCGCTGCTGGAAGAAAATAGGGGGGTTAATTGGGTCATGAAAATTCTCAATTCTAAAGCGATAAAATGGGAAAGCTCCCTCGCCCGGCGCTGCACGCCGCCAGTCTTTCGCTGGGAGGAAGCCGTGGAGTGTATGATAATTCAGCCCGCCAGCTTTGTGTCGCTGGTGAAAACGGCCACTTCCTTGCGCTTTACCACAGCGCCCAGGCCCCGCAGCTTTCCAACAATATCTTCGTAGCCGCGGTCGATATATTCAATATTCTCAATTTCTGTCACATCCTGGGCGGCCAGACCCGCAATCACCATCGCCGCGCCCGCCCGCAAATCGTAGGCCTTTACCTGCGCGCCGCTCAACTGTTCCACGCCCTCTATCACGGCCACTTTGCCATCCACTTTGATCTGCGCGCCCATATGGGTCAGTTGCTCCATATAACGGAAGCGGTTATCGAACATCCCCTCGGCGATGATGCTCGTGCCGTCGGCCCGGCAAAGCATCGCCCCAAAAGGCGGCTGCATATCCGTCGGGAAACCCGGATGGGGCATGGTCTTGATTTTGCAGCGCCGCAAACGCTCCGGCGCATCCACAAGAAGCGCGTCGTCGTATTCTTCGATATGCACGCCGCATTCGGTTAACTTTGCCGAAATGCTTTCCAGATGCTTTGGGGTGACGCTGCGGATGAGCGCGCGCCCGTTCGTCGCGGCGACGGCCGCCATAAAGGTGCCCGCTTCAATCTGATCGGGAATGGTGGAATACTCGCATCCGTGCAGCTCCTTCACGCCGTGGATTTTAATCACGTCCGTGCCGGCCCCGCGGATGTCGGCCCCGCAGGTGTTGAGGAAATTGGCCAGGTCAACAACATGCGGCTCCTTGGCGGCGTTTTCAATCACCGTAACACCATAGGCCCGCGCGGCGGCGAGCATGATATTGATCGTTGCGCCGACCGAATACTCCAAAAAAACGGGGCTGCCCTGCGGGCCATCGGCGCTGCGCATTTCGATGATGGCGTTCTTTTCAAAGCTCACGGTTGCGCCCATGGCCTCAAAGCCCTTGATATGCAGGTTGATGGGCCGCACGCCGAAGTCGCATCCGCCGGGCATGGCAACGCGCGCGTGGCCGAAGCGCCCGAACAAGGCCCCCAGCAAATAATATGACGCGCGGCAGTGCTTTGTCAGTTCGTAGGGCACTTCGCCCGAATCGAAGTATCGGGTGTTGACTTCAACGGCGTGCTTGCCCACGCGGCGCACATCCGCGCCCAGTTGGTGCAGGATGTGCAGTATGATGGTGACGTCGCTGATGTTTGGGATGTTTTCGATGCGGCAGGTGTCCTTTGTCAGGATAGCGCCCGCCAACAACGCCAGCACGGCGTTTTTTGCCCCGCCGATTTCCACTTCCCCTTGCAGCGGCCTGCCGCCGCTGATTAAGATTTTCTCCATAAGCACCCCGCGATATCGGAATTCTAAATCAAATCATAAGATAACCCACTTGCAGACCCTATGCCTATATCTATTATATCATACTGTCGGCGGCTTGTCAAATATGTGACAATCGGAGAAACAATCCCTTAAAAAACCTGCTTCGCGTCCCGGGCCTCTTCTTTATTTTCTTACGCGCTGATATAATTATGCCCGCGCGGCAGCCCCAGTTGCACGAGCACCTGCTCTTCTTTTTCGCGCATGCGCACGCTTTCCAGCCCCCTCGCTTCGTGATCGTAGCCCAGCAGATGCAGCATGCTGTGCACCGTCAGGAAGGCCATTTCCCGCTGCAACGTGTGCCCGTAAAGGCGGGACTGTTCCAGCGCGCGGGGCAGACTGATAACAATATCGCCCAGCACTTTTGCCCCGGTGTCCAGGTTTGTGTCCCAAACCCCGTTTTCGCCCAGCGGAAAACTGAGCACGTCGGTGACTTCGTTTTTGCTGCGGTGCTCGCTGTTCAGGCGCTGGATCCCGTCGTTATCCACAAAGCGGATACTGATTTCGGCGGGCTCGTCGAAGTTTTCCTGTACCAGCACCGCCGTGCAGGCCCGGCGCAGCAGCATCCGGATGCCTGTGGGCACCTTGACTTCCTGCTGGTCGTCTGTGATGATGACTCTGATTTTATTTGCCATGACGTCTGCCCTCCTCTTTCACTTGCGCCCGCTGGAATGCGGGGCGTTGGATTGTACGCGCCTGCCGTTCTTCTGTTTTTTCGTATGCCTTAATAATTGCCTGCACCAGCCGGTGGCGTACCACGTCGCGCTCGGTGAAGCGCACGATTGCAATGTCGTCAACGCCTTTCAGCACCTTTGCCGCTTGCACCAGCCCCGAAGGTTTGTCGCGCGGCAGATCAATTTGCGTAATATCGCCGTTGACGATCATTTTTGAGTTTGCCCCCAGCCGCGTCAGGAACATTTTCATTTGCTCCACGCTCGTGTTCTGCGCTTCATCCAATATAATAAAGCTGTCGTCGAGCGTGCGCCCGCGCATATAGGCCAGGGGGGCCACCTCGATGGAGCCTTTCTCCTGGTGCCGCGTAAAATTTTCCGCGCCCAGCATGTCGAACAGCGCGTCGTGCAGCGGCCGCAGATAGGGATCGACCTTTTGCTGCAAATCGCCCGGCAAAAAGCCCAACTTTTCGCCGGCTTCCACAGCCGGCCGCGTGAGAATTATGCGCGTGATCTCTTTCGCGCGCAGGGCCGCAACAGCCATGGCCACGGCCAGATAGGTCTTGCCCGTGCCCGCCGGGCCAACGCCCAGCGTCACGGTGTTCTTGCGTATGGCCTCGACGTATTTTTTTTGGCCGAGCGTTTTGGGCTTGACCGGCTTGCCCCGGGCGGTGACGCATACGCAGCCGTCGGTCATAGCGACAAGTTTCGCGCCAACATCCTCTTCTTCCTCGGCGGCCATGGAAATCACATAGCGCACGCTCTGGTCGCTGAGCGCCTCGCCCCTGCCAATGAGGGTGAGCAGCCCATGAATGGCCCGCGCGGCGCGCGCCACATCCGCCTCTTCGCCCATGACTTTCAATTCCGCCCCGCGGCAGAGGATGGAAACGTGGAATTCTGTCTCGATCAGCTTGACGTTTTCGTCAAAATTGCCGAACAAACGCACCATATGTTCCATGCGCTCAATGGGAATGATCTTTTCCGCCATGCATCCTCCGTTTTTCATGAATCATACACAAAATCATACGAATACTTTTATGTAATTATACTAAATTTTTTTCGCCCTGTCAAGAGAGTTCTTCCAAATTAGCAAAAAAATTTCACCGGCGCGCCGCCTCGACCAAAAATTCGAGCAGCTTGCTCATTTGCGTGTGTTCCCTGAAAATAAGTTCAGTGCGTTACGCGTTGTCGCTGTGATATGTGACATATTGCACAAAAAATGCCAAAAAAAGAATGGTAAATTTTGCGATACGGCCCCTTCCATTTTGGTACAATTTATGATATAATAGGTAAGCTTAGGAAATCTGGTTGAAAAACGGCAGAAATCGGAAGAAAGAGGAAGAAATATGAGAACAACAGGAATTATCCGCGGAATTGACGAAGTGGGCCGGATTGTTATCCCGAAAGAGTACCGGCGCCTGCTCAAGGTGAACGACAAAGAAGACTCTTTGGAGATTTCCATGGAGGGCGACCGAATCGTTTTGCGCAAGCATATGCCTGCATGCACATTTTGTGGCGGGGCGGACGGCATGATCGAATACTCTGGCTACAAAATCTGCCGCAACTGTGTCGACAATCTGGAGCAAATTGTTGGCCAGCAGGTGGAAGGCGAATAGTACCCTTCCTAGGCAAAAGTAGGAGCCCATCCAGCAGCTGCACTGGATGGGCTTTATGCATGCCGCCGAAACAATCATCTGATTTTGCTCTTGCATATGATCTGTTATCACTTTAGTTGACGCCCCGATTCTTCGGCCTTTCCTCATCCAGATTTTTCTGTCCAATGATATCACAAACGCAAGAAGAAATCAAGCCCAAAGGATTGACTCTTCGCGCTCAACATGCTATAATAAGCACAAGAGCGGTGGCGAGGTATGGCTCTGCGAAGCAGTTGCCGATGACGAGCTGCTCACCGCAGGTGTGCTATAATAGGCACATATCAAAACAGCGAAGGGGATGCCCTATGTCCTATCACATTACAGAAGATTGCATTGGCTGCACAGCCTGTTCGCGCCTGTGCCCCGTGTTCGCGATTTCCGGCGAGCGCGGCAAACTGCATACCATCAACGAAAAACGCTGCGTGGAATGCGGCGTCTGCGGGCGGATTTGCACAAAAAACGCCGTAGAAAACACGGCGGGCGATCGTCTGCCAAAACTCCCCCGCAAAGAATGGCCAAAGCCGGTGATACAACAAGATGGGTGCAGCGCCTGCCAAATGTGCGTGGCCGCCTGCACGCCGGGGGCGCTGTCGCTGAGTCTGCCGCGCTTTCGGGGTGATCTGAAGGTTTTCGCGCAGTTGAGCGCGCCCGCAAAGTGCGTGGGCTGCGGAATCTGCGCGCAAACTTGCCCGCTGCGGGTCATCACAATGGAAGCGCCCGCGGCGGAACCTACGAAAGAAGGTGCTGCCGCATGACGCTGCCTTTGTATGCGAAAATTGATTTGACCACCGGGCAATGCGAAGAATACCCCATCCCGGAAGCGTATTTCCGGCGCTATATCGGCGGCAAGGCCCTTGCCGCGCGGCTGTTGCTGGATCTCACCCCTGCGGGGCTGGATCCGTTCGATCCGCGTTCCGTGGTGATCGTCAACACCGGCCCGCTCAATGGCACCGGCGCGCCAAGTTCAAGCCGATTTAACCTCTCCTCAAAGAATGTGCTCACAGGCGGCATCGCCTCCTCCAACTGCGGGGGGCTTTTCGGCGTGATGCTGCGCCACGCGGGCTATGAGGGGCTGATTATCACCGGCAAAGCGGAAAAGCCCTGCCGCATCGACGTGACCGACGGAGAAATCACGATCGTGGACGCTGCGGAGCTTTGGGGGCTGGACACCGAAAAAGCGCAGGAAGAATTGCCAAAACACGTTGGCAAGCTGGTCATCGGGCCATCGGGCGAACATCTGGTGCGCTACGCGGGTTTGGCCAGCGGCGAGCGCATGGCCGGGCGCTGCGGCGTTGGTGCGGTGTTCGGCAGCAAAAACCTGAAGGCTGTCACAGCCTATGGAACGCGTAAAATCCCCGTTGAACACCCCGAAAAATTCTACAAATTCGTGAAGAAGTGGGTGCGCTTTTTGAAGGGCCACGCCATGACGGGCGACGCGCTGCCCCATTATGGCAGCGCCGGGCTTGTGAACAAAGCCAACGCCGCCCACGCGCTGCCCACGCTGAATTTCCAGCAGGGCGTATACGACAAAGCGGATGAGGTCAGCGGCGAAACCCTGGCCGAAACAAAACTCACCCGCAACGGCGGCTGCGTCAGCTGCCCTATCCGCTGCGAGCGGCGCGTTATGGTGGACGGCCGCGAGGTGAAGGGCCCGGAATACGAAACGCTGGGCTTTTTCGGGCCAAATATCGGCGCGCACGATCTGGATGCGGTCATCCGCCTCAACTACGTCTGCGATATTTTGGGGCTCGACACCATTTCCGCCGCCTCAACGCTGGCCTTTGCGATGGAGCTAAAACAGCGCGGCATAAAAGATTTCGGCGTAACATTTGGCGATGTATCGAACCTGGAAGAGGTGCTGGGCAAAATCGCCGTGCGGGAGGGCGAATACAGCGAATTGGCCAACGGCAGCAAGTGGCTGAGCCAAAAATATGGCGGAGCGGACTACGCCATGCACGCCAAGGGGCTGGAGATGGCCTCCTACGAGCCACGCCGCAGCGTTGGCATGGGGCTGGGCTACGCCACATCAAACCGGGGGGGCTGCCACCTCAACGGCGGCTATATGGCGCTGCTGGAATCGGTGGGGGTGCTGTCCATCCGTCCGCAGGATAGCCGCGCGAAAGCGGAGTGGACAGTGTTCATGCAAAACGCCCTCGAGGCAATCTCCACCGGGGGCTGCTGCCTGTTTTCCGGCCAAACCTTCGTTCCGCAGATTCTGTTTATGCTGGGGCCAAACCACTGGATCACCCGGCTGCTGGGCAAGCTGGCGGTGTTCACAGGCCCCGTGGTGCGGCTGCTGCTGGCCTTCCGTCCGCTGCTGCGGTTCAATACGCTCTTTTTGCTGCCGCACGCCGAAGCCCTGCGGCTGGCAACCGGGTTCCCCATCTACACAGGTTCGTTTTTGGATCTGGGCGACCGCTGCTACACCGTCGAACGCATTTACAACCTGCGCGAGGGGCTGACCGAAAAAGACGACGCGCTGCCCAAGCGCCTGACGCACGAGCAGCAGGTGCCGGGCCGCAAAGATACGGTGGTTCGAATGGATCGGCTTTTGCCGCAATATTATAAAACCCGGGGCTGGGATCCGCACAGCAAGCCGAAACGGCGCACATTAAAACGATTGGGGATGGAGGAATTATGGCAGCCATAACCGTGCAATACCGCGGGCCGCTGGAAGAACTGACCGGCGTGCGGGAAGAGGCGCTGAGCGCCAGCACCGTCCGCGATGTGCTGCGGCATGTCAAGGGCCGCTATGGCGCGCAAGCCGCAAAAACCGGCAAAGCAATGCTCATCGCAATTGACGGCGAAAGCATTCTCATGCGGCAAGCGTTTGCGACAAAATTATCCGATGGCGAAACCGTGCTGTTCTTCCCAATTTGCGGGGGCGGCTAATGCGGCGCCGAACGATTGCTTTCGCCGCCCCGCCCAAACCGTTCCCGCCGCGCCCGCATGGCGGCAAATTCCGCCTCCCGCGCCGCGGCAACTTCTTCGGGCCGGCATCCAAAGCGCCGGCAAAATTCCTCCGCAAACAGCAGAACCAGCGCGGCTTGCGGTTCGGGCCGTTCCGTGCGATAATCCAGCAAAAACGCCGTCAGCCGCCCGGCGTCGCAGGCAGGCGGGGCGTCATATCGCTCCTCAAAATCAACGCTGGCAACGCGCGCGCCGTCATATAAAAAGTTGCGGCCGTTTCCGTCCGCGCGCCGCCACGGCACAGCGGCATAAAACGCGGCAAACCAGCCGCAAAGCGCCAGCGCCAGCGCGGCAGGGTCATACCCGCCGCGCGCAATCCATTCCGGCAGCGTCGCCCCCGGCAAATATTCCAGTTCCAGCACAGCCCCTTTGCGGGCCAGCAGCCGGGGCACGGCAACCCCTTTCGCGCAAAGCGCGAGCAGGTTTTCCGCCTCCCGCGCCGCCGCCTCTTCGCTGCCGTGGCGCTTATATACCACGCCGCCGCGCAGTTCCACTTCGTTGCGCCAAGACGGGAACCGAATCACTTCGTCCATAGCTCCAGCGCCGCCCCCTCCCGGTAGCCTTCCAGTTCCCGCGCAACGCCCAGCACGGCGTTGCGCAAAATTTTCTGCACGAACGGCACCATGCGGATCTCGCGGCCATCAATGGTCAGTTTGATTTCGGCCCCAACGTCGGGATCTGCCGGGTCATAACACGCAAGATAATCCGGCGTGCGCGCCTCCAAATAATCGCAGAGCGCCGCCGCCTCCGTCAGGGCATTGAACGCGGGCGCCCCCCGGTATTCTTTGAGTTGCCCGGCGGCGCGGCCCGCCACACAAACCGCGTTGGCGCGCCATTTTTGCTCCAGCATGGCTTCGCTGTGCGCGCAAATCACCGCGGGCACAGGCAGATCATCCACGCCTTCCAGCGCCACCCAGTCGCAGTCGCGGTAATGGCGCAGGATCTCTTGCATTGGCAGCTTGCCCGGGTAGAGCAAATCGGTTTCGCGCGCGCCCCGGGCCGCAACGGGGGCCGCGCCCGCCGCCCGGTGCCTGTGGGTATTGCTGCCGGGGTTGGGGTCAATTTCAAAGGCGTCGTAGTGAATTTCTTTCACGCTGCCAATGCGGCAGCCCCGCCGGGCAAACTCCGCCACCACCGCTTCGATGGTGGTGGTTTTTCCGCTGCCGCTGGTGCCAACAACGGTGAATACTTTCATCAACCAAATCTCCTTTTGTGCAAAGATCGGCCCCTCCGGGCCAAACACGCCTATCCAATCGGGTAATTGATACCCACGAAAATCACCAAAACGGCCATGCCCGCCGCCCATAACAGCACGCCCGCGAAGGCCAGCCAGTCCCCGCGGCGCATGTGCAGCGGCGCGTAAGCGCTGCGGCGGGGGTATGCCCCAAACCCCCGCAGTTCCATCGCCATGGCGAGTTTGCGCGCGCCGTTGACCCCGGATACAATGGTAGGCAGGAGCAAATAGGTATAGAGCTTCAGCCGCGCGCGCGGCTTCAGGCGGCGCGGTTCCACGCCCCGCAGCTGTAAGGCGGCCAGCGAATCGCGGAAACTTTCGCTGAACTGCGGAAAAAAGCGCAGCCCCAGGCTGACCATATAGGCCAGCTGATAGGGCGCCCGCAATTGCAGCATGGCCTGCACCAGCACATGCCCGGGGTACCCGGCCAGCAGCGCCCCGGCCAGCAGCAAAATCAGCAGCCGCTCCAAAACGCAGGCCCCAGCCAGCAGACCCCGCGCCAAATCGCCGCTGAGCAGCGCCTGCAACGCGGCAACCGCCAAAATGGTGGCCCAAAGCCCTCGCAAGCGCCGCAGCAATTGCCCGAAGGGGGCTTTGGCCAAAACAGCCGCCAGCGCGGCCGAGCACAACAGCGGAATCATGGGCAGCGCCTGCCGCGTCAGCGCCGCGCCGCTGGAAAGCAATAAAACGAACAGAAAGACCACGCGCGGGTCTGTTTGTTTATTCCGCATGCAGCACCCCGTTTTCCAGCCGAAGCTCCCGTTCGGCGCACTGCCGCGCAAACGCGCTGTCATGGGTAATCAGCAAAATCGACGTGCCGCCGCGCCGGCACTCCCGTATCGTCTCCAGCAAAATATCCCTGCGCCGCGCATCCAGGCCCGTGGTAGGTTCGTCGAGCGCCAGCGCGGCGGGTTCCTGCATCAGCAGCCCGCACAGCGCCAGCCGTTGCTGCTCGCCCCGGCTGAGGGTATAAGTGCCCTGTTGCGCAATATGGCTCAGCTCAAAGCGCGCCAGCAGCGCCTCTGCCCGCCGCCCGGCCTCTTGCGGCGGCATGCCGTTCAGGATCGGCGCGAAGGTGAGGTCTTCCAGCGCCGTCGGCGCAAACAGCTGCCGCGAAGGTTCCTGGAACAAATATCCAATCTTCCGGCCCCGCCGCCCCAGCGGCCATTGGGCGGCGTCTTCGCCGTCGAACAGCACCGCGCCGCTTTTTTGTTTTAACAGGCCGCAAAGCAGCTTCGCGCAGGTGCTTTTTCCGCTGCCGTTGCGCCCGGCCAGCGCAACTGCTTCTCCGGCGGCAATCGTGAAACTCACATCGCGCAGGCAAAATCCCGTTTGCGGGTATTCATAAAAGAGGGCGCGCGCCTCGATGATCATGGGGCCGCACCCCCAATCCAAATATTCCGATAAGGCGCGCAGCGCGCGTCGTCGTGATCCGCAAAGAGAATCGTCTGCCCCTGCGATTGCAGCTCCCGCAGCGCTTCGAACAGGCGCGCGGCGGATTCGCTGTCGAGCTGGCTGAACGCTTCGTCGAGCAGCAGCAGCTTTGGGCGCAGCGCCAGCACGGCGGCCAGCGCAAGCAATTGCTTTTGTCCGCCGCTCAGCTGCGAAGGGGCGCAGGCGCGCCGCTCCCAAAGCCCCGCCAGTTCAAGGGCCTCCCGCACGCGGCGGCGCATGGAATCGGGTTCCACGCAGCAGTTTTCCAGCCCAAAGGCAACCTCCAGCGCAACGGTGCCGCAAAACAACTGCGTTTCGGGGTTCTGAAAAACCATTCCAACGTGGCGGGTCAGCTCGGCGCGCGCGCATTGCGCGGGATTTTTCCCAAACAAACGCAGCTCTCCCCCCGTTTGCGCCGGGATCCCGCCGGGCAGCAGCCCGCAAACGGCATAAAGAAAGCTGCTTTTGCCCGCGCCTGATTCCCCGCGCAGTGCCACCGTTTCGCCCGGTTCCACCATCAGATCCAGCGGCGGGAACACGGGCTGGCCGGCATTGGGATAGGTGATGGTGAAGCCCCTGGCCTCCAGCGCATATGTCATTGGAGCGTCACATCCGTCAAAAAACTGCACCAGCGCTGGCTGAACGGATCGTGGGCCATCACCATGCGGAACGGCCCCGAACCGCCGCTTTCCAGCGTGCCCAGCGGTTCGCCGTTCATAGAAACGGCAATATAACAGTTGCTCCCGTCCAGCGCGTCTTCTATCGGCAGCGCGGAAGCGTAGCCGTCGGCCGCGGCAAAAGCGGCGGATTTCAGGCCGTCGGTGTCAATCCGTTTCGCGCGCAACACATCCGCAAAGGGCACGCCGGTGAAGGCGCGGGTTTCGGCGGCCTTGCCGCTTTTTTTATAATTCGCCTCGAATGCCACCGGCCCCATCGCCTGAAGCTCTTCCATGCTGACGCGATACTCCGCGCCGTGCGCAACAATCAAAAAAACCGCGTCGCTTTGCAATTTTTGTTTCGCGGCGGCGTTTTTGCCATTGAGAACAGCCAGAACAGCCACGCCCAAAGCCAGCGCGGCCAGCACGGCGGCCACGATGATAGTGGATTTTTTCTTCATGATATTCTCCTATTGCATGATGTAGGGCACAACCAAATCTTCTTCAAGGAATTCGCCGTGGCTGCCGCCCTCTTTCGTCGCGTGCAGCCCGTGATCCGCCGTAATGATCACCCGCCCGCCGAACGCCCCGCACAGCGCTTCCACATAACCGTCAACCGCTTGGATCGCCGCCAATGTTGGCTCCGCCAGCGGCCCGTTGGCGTGCGCCGCGTCGTCAATCCCATGGAAGTGCACAAAGAGCAGATCCGGTTGTTTGGCAAGGGCCTCTTTGGCGTTTTCAAAGGTGTCGGCGTCATGGATCGAAAGCACCGGCGCAAGGCTTGTGTTGATCACGGCGTGGCGGCCCTCCACATAGGCGCAGGTTTTCCCCTTCGCCGCCGCGTTCGCGAACAAATCCGGGCGGGTCATTTCGCGGTCGCTGCGGGAATGTATGCCGTTTTCGTCGGGCGTAACGCCGGTGAGCATGGCCGCCAGACCCACGGCAGACACCGGCGGGTAGCACGCCATCGCGCGCCGTGCGCCCAGCGACGAGAGATAGGGCGCGTATGCCTCGCCCGCGCGCTCCAGCATGGCAAAGCCAAAGCCGTCCAGTTCAATGATCAGCACGCGTTCGCCCTGCTCCAAAAGGTGCAGCGCGTCTTTTGCCGTTTCCGTAATAGAAAAATCGGGTGCGTTTGCCGTTATCCCCGCCAAATCTGGCGCCGTCTGCCCGTCGGGCAAAATCAGATCAACCTGCGAGCCGCGGCTCTCCAGCCAGCATTGTTCCGCCGAGCGCAGGCGAACCGTTTCGCCGTTGTATCCCATCGCGCAAAAATGGTTCCCCGCAGGGCAAACCTCGCTCAGCGGCAAACGCTGGCGCGTGGTATAAACGGTTGCGCTTTTGCCGTTGTTCTGGCTGGAGCCCTCTTTTTTCAGTATGCTTTGCCCCCGCAGGAGCAGCTGCCCGGCTGTTATTGTTTGCGCTTCGCCGCCGGAAAAAAAGCGCGCGGCCCTGGGATCTTCCGAGCGGCTGACCACGGCAATCTTCACAATATTTTTGACCCGGGCGGAGGGCGGATGCCGTTCGCTTTTGAATTCCCAGCCGAACTCGCTGGTATGAACCAACCGGCAGCCCTCCAAATCGTCGCCGGAAATCTGGGCGCACATGCCGTCGCCGCCCACGAGCAGCAGGTCGAACGCCTTTGCGCGGGGCTTTGAAAGCGCGGCCAGCTTCTCCATCGGAAAAGCGCGGAGCAACGCGCTGGCCCGGAACGCATCCGACACGGCCAGTCCTTCGCAGTCGCCGGTGATCCGAAGAAAAGAAGCGGGGCTGCAGGCCGAAAGGGCCAGCAGCAGCAGCATCGTCAAAAGCAGGCATAACAGGCGTTTCATCGAACAATATCCCACCGTTTCAACTGTTTCGTGATACCCCAGGCGGCCACGCCCCCCAGGCCGCCGCTGAGAGCCGCCGCGCAAAGGCTGAGCAGCAGGGGAATCAGCGGCATGGAAAAGAAAACGAAGTTCACCGAAACCGTGCCGGCAACGTTGGCGAGCATGCCGCCAAAGCAGCATGCGGGCAGGGTTGCGCCGCGCCGCGCAAAAACCAAAAACGCCAGCTCCGCCACAAGGCCCGGCAAAGTGTAGGTGATCAGGCTCAGCGCCCCATGGGAACCCGCAGCCCCCGCGGCCAGCACCAGCAGGCCCTGGCACAGCCCGCAAAGCGCGGCCGCGCCCCGCGCCCCGGTCAGCGATGCGGCCAATACCAGGAAGAGCATATAAACGCCTCCGGCCACAACGCCGCCCGGAATCAGCAGCGGCCCGGTGATGATATGCGCCAGCGACGACACAACAGGTTTCACCCCGATCCCCAGCGCCGCCAAAATGGCGATGAGGATCAGGTGAAACAGGGTGAATTTTTTAAGCCAGCGTTGGAACATATCAGTCGGCCTTTACCAGCACGCCGCCCACCTGAAAGCTTTGCAGATTTTTCACCCGCATGCCCTCGGGCAGGTTCGGCCCAATATAAAGCGGCGCTTCCGGAAGGCCCTCGAACACAAGCGTTTGCGCGGCAAAGGTGTCGTATTTTTCCACCTTCGTCAGGCCGTCGGCGGAGCGGATCGTAACAAATTCCGTGGGCGCCGCGTTGATTTCTTCCAGCAGCAGCTGCAATGGCAGCGCCCTGCCGGTTTTGTCGAAATACTTGTAGTCCTCCGCCTGCCCGCGCAGCTTCTCAATCAGCTCGCCCAGCTTCAGCTCCTTCGTCACAGGCTCTTCGCGCGTTTCGCCGCTGAAGACCATCTCGTGGAGGAACTTGACCCAATACATCGCCCGCTCGTCGGGGATCACCATGCGCGGCTCCAGCGCCTCGCCGTTGATCTCGAACGCAATCAGAATCTCCCGCAGCTGCAAAACGCTGTCGGGAATGGTGATGGAGTAGCCGTCGGTGGCGTTGGCGGTAATAGACGCAAAGTCCTTCTGCGACGCGCCGAGGGATTGCAGAATCGTTTCGAGCAAAACGCCTTTGGCGTGCACGTCGTTGCGCGTGCCCTTGGAGTTGACCGAAACTGTGTCGCGTTCCACAACCTCATAATCGCTCTTCAGCGTAGCCCCGGTCAAAATAAATTCGCCCTGCGGCAGGCCCTTGAATACAATTTCAACGCCGTCGGCCTGGTTGTCCACCGAAACAAAACCGTAGTCCTTCGGGTTGCCGCCCGCCTGCGTAAGCGCGTCGGCCGCGGCGGCAAGAATGCCCCGCGACGAAAGCGTCGCGCCCGCAACGCCGTCGATTCCCAGGCTTTGGCGCTCAACAATCTGTTTCGGCAGCGATTCCAGGGCCTGTGCGGCGTATTCCGGGCTTTCGCTTTCGTTGATCAGGCTCAGCTGCGCAATGCGCCCCGCCTGATCCACCGTCAGCCGCACCTCCAGCGCCGCGTGGCCCATGCCCTTGCCGGTATAGACGCCCGGTTTCAGCGCCGCCGTCTGCTGCTTTGCGCAGGCAAAACAGCCAAAGCAAAGCCCGGCCGCCAACAGCAGCGCAAAAAATCGTTTGGTCATAACAGGCCTCCCGTCATTATGCCAGCGTAATCTGGGCAACATTTTTGGCGTAGATGTTGCTGCTCTGGGAACTGCCAACGGCAATGCGCGGGATGGTGGTCGGGTTTGGCTCTTCGTCGCCGGCGTCCTTGTGAATCACTTCTTTCCAGGCCAGCAGCGTGTCGTCGGCAATCAAATACTCGTTGGCAAGCGGGGTTTCATAAGCATCGGCGGCTTTGATGGTGGCTGAAAGCCCGGCCAGATCCGCTTCCGTTATGCCCAGCGCGGCAAAAACATCTTTCAGCTTCACGCCGGTAAAGGTATAGTTGGTTTCGGTGCCAGCCCTGTTGGCGGTTTTCATGTCCAGCTCGTAGGCCGTCAGTTGGGCCGCGTCCACGCTGGTGAAGGTTTTAATCTTGCCATCATAGATCACCTGAATGGCAAAGTTCGGAATCTGCGGCGCGGGGGGCTGCTGCGTTTCGGTCTCGGTCGTGGTTGTAACGGTCGTCGTAACGGTCGTCGTTACGGTGGTGGTGGGCCGGGAGGATTCGGAGTTGGACGGCTTCGAGACGAACGAAAAAATCGCCGCGAAGATGGACATGAGCAATGCTATCAATCGTTTCATTGGTGGTCATCGCCTTTCGTTATGTTCTATTTTTACGGCGTCGTCCGGCGCCGGGGTTATCCTTTGAGTTCGATATAGTTCACCAGGCTGATGTATCTGCTGTTGGTGGGTTCGCTGCCGGGGCAAAGGCGCGGCGTGGTGGGCGGATTCGGCTCCTCGTCGCCGGTGTCCTTGTGATCCACTTCTTTCCAGGCCAGCAACGTGTCGTCGGCAACAATCAGGTCGCGCGGATAAGGCTCCGTCGCGTAGTTGTCCTTCGTTTGGATAATAAGCTCTGCGTTCTCGCCGATTTGATCCTCGCTTTTGCCGCAATAGGCCAAAACATCCTTTAGGCGCACCCCGGTGAACGTATAATTTTTTTGGGTGCCAACGGAGTTGACCGGGCGCATATTCAGCGTATAGGCGGTCAGTTTGGAAGCGTCCAGGTCGGTAAAGGCCTTTTCAACGCCATCGATCTTCACCGTAACGGTCCAGAGGGCGGCGGGCAGCTGGGTCTGGGTTGTGGTCGTCGTCGTCACAACGGCGGTTGTGGTGGTGGCGGCGGGCGGCTTGCTGTTTTGCGAGGGCTTCGAAAGGAACGAGAAAATGCTCGTAAAGAAGGCGATAAGCAGCGCAAAGAATTTTTTCATTTCAAATCACGGCTTTCTATCCTGTTGTTTCGCGTTGGGTCTTCAGCCTTTCAGCTCCAGTGCGATCACTTCGCTGACGTATTTGCTGTTGGTGGGTTCGCTGCCGGGGCAAAAGCGCGGCGGGTTGAGCGACTGGCCGTTTTCGAGCCAGGCCAGCAGCGTGTCGTCGGCAACAATCAGGTCATGTGTGAAGTCCATGGTATAGCCGTCGCGCGCCGATACGGTCAAAACCGCGGAAGCGCCAATTTCGCCTGCTGGCTTGCCCAGATAGCTCAGGATGTCTTTCAGGCGAACGCCCGTAAACGTGTAGTCCTTCTGCGTGCCATAAGAGTTGACCGGGCGCATGTTCAGCGTATGTGTGGTCAGCCTGTGGATATCCAGGTTGGTGAAGTTTTTCGTCGTGCCATCCAGTTTCACGGCAACCGTCCAGGTGGGCCGCGTCGCAGCGGATGGCGTCGTTGTGGTCGTGGTGGTCGTGGTAGTGGTGGTGGTTGTCGCGCTTGTTGTCGTGGTGGTTGTGGTGGCTTTTGTCGTTGTGGTGGTCGTCGCTTTTGTGGTCGTCGTATAAGCTCTGGCCGTTGTGGTGGTGGTCGCCGCGCTGCTGGCCGTTGTGGTGATTGTCGCGGTTTTTGGTATGGTGGTCGTGACGGCGGAACGGCTGGCGGCGCTGCTGCGCGGCGCTGTCGCGGTGCGCGCCGTTGTGGTGGGCCAAACAGCCGGCGGCGCGGAGCTGAGCGCGGCCGTGGTCTGCGTCTGCGTGGGCGCAAGGTTCGATTCCAGCAGCCGCAGCTCCGCTTCGCCCCAAGCCTCCGCTGTGGCCGCCTGCGCCGCCCGCGCCTCGGTGGTGGTGGCGGCGGGGCTGGGCGCCGGCTTCCCGCAAGCGGCCAGCGCAACCATCGCCGCGCATAGCGGCAGCAGGGCAAATCGTTGTTTGTAGCTCATAGAAAACGCCCCTTCCCAGGAAAGCCTGTCCATAAAAAAATGTGCGAGCCGAAGAATCGGTTCGCACAAAACGCCCCTGACGGTTCAGGGGGGTGCCGCAAACTTCTTCTCAAATTGGCCGTGTGCCCGGCCCGGAACGCATGCCCGTTTCCAGGCATACGCATTGGCCCTGCGCCTTGGCTGCCGCTGTAGGCTTCGGGCTCGAATTTGCGCTGTTTATTCGGTTGTTATCATATTAACACATTCTGGGACGAAAGTCAAGCAAAAATTGAAGATACAGGGAATCCTTCCTGCCCCTTATTTTACCAGATTTCCAACGGTTTCCATCACATAATCCCCAAAGGCTTCGCAGGTGCAGCCGGTGGCGCGGCCCGTGATGGCAATGCGTTTTTCTTCGAACATGCAGATGTCCAGCGCGCGCTCCAGCAGATCCGCCTTTTCTTGCCGGCCAATATGGCTCAGCAGCAGCACGCTGGCGCGCAGCATGGAGCACGGATCGGCATACTGCCCCCGCCCTTCGCGGATCATGCGCGGCGCGGAGCCGTGGATCGCTTCGAACATCGCGTAGCGCTTGCCAATGTTGGCGCTGCCCGCTGTGCCAACGCCGCCCTGGAATTCGGCGGCCTCGTCTGTGATAATATCGCCGTAAAGGTTCGGCAGAACAAATACGCGGAAATCGCGGCGGCGTTTTTCGTCGATGAGCTTGGCGGTGGTGATGTCCACATACCACTCGTCCGTTGTGATTTCGGGGTACTCTTCGCCCACTTCCTTGCATACGCGCAGGAACTTGCCGTCGGTGGTCTTAATCACGTTTGCTTTGGTGATAATCGAAACGCGGCCCTTTTTGTTTTTGCGGGCATATTCGTAGGCAAGCCGCGCGATGCGGCGGCTGCCCTCCGTTGTGGTGACGCAAAAATCAACGGCAAGGTCTTCGCTGACATTCACGCCCTGGCTGCCCACGGCGTAAGCGCCTTCGGTGTTCTCGCGGAAAAAAGTCCAGTCAATGCCCTGGGCCTCCACTTTAACTGGCCGCACGTTGGCGAACAAATCCAGCGCCTTGCGCATGGCAACGTTCGCGCTTTCAATATTCGGCCAGGGGTCGCCCGCCTGGGGGGTGGTCGTCGGCCCTTTCAGAATCACATGGCAGGCCTTGAGCTGAGCCAGCACATCGTCGGGGATGGCTTTCCCCACAGCCACGCGGTTTTCAATGGTCAATCCGTCGATCTCGCGGAATTCCACCTTCCCGGCGGCAACTTCTTCGCGCAGCAGCCAGGCCAGCACGCGGGCGCTTTCTTTGGTGATCACCGGCCCGATGCCGTCGCCGCCGCACACGCCGATGACGAGCTTCGGGAGCGACTGGTAGTCAACAAAATCGCCCTGTGCCTGAATCGCTTCGGCGCGGGTCTGCTGCGCGCGCAATAAGATTTCGAACTGCTGCAAGGCCTGCCCAATGGATTGTTCTTTGTTTTGCATATTCGGATTCCTTTCTGGATATAAAATGATGGTTCTTATCTCAATGTTCGCCGGCCGGGAGCGTTTCGTTCCTCTGCTTTGTCCAGGCCAGCAGCCCCCCCGCCAGCAGGATCCCGCGCTGCCGCTCAGAAAGGGTGTGCGCAAGGGCAAACGACGCGCCCGTCGTCCGGTTGTGCAGCGTAACAGGCCCGCCGGTTTGCATGGCTCTGCGAATCTCCGGCAGTTCCAGCAGATCCCCCTGCCGAATGTTGTCGTAGTCCTCCGGGTTCGCGAATGTCAGCGGCAAAATGCCCGCGTTGACCAGGTTCGCCGTGTGAATGCGCGCAAAGCTCTTTGCAATAACGGCCTGAATCCCAAGATAGAGCGGCACCAGCGCCGCGTGCTCGCGGCTGGAACCCTGGCCATAGTTCGCGCCGCCGATGAGGATCCCGCCGCCCGCCGCCTGGCAGCGCCCGGCAAAATCGGGATCGATCTGCGCAAAGCAAAACTGCGACAGATAGGGAATATTGGAGCGGTAAGGCAAAAGTTTCGCGCCCGCCGGCATAATGTGGTCGGTGGTGATGTTGTCGCCCACTTTGAGCACGGCTTCGGCCTTCCTGTGTTCGGGCAGAGGGGTTGTCGCGGGCAGCGGCTTGATGTTCGGCCCGTAGGCGATGGCAACGCGTTCCATCTCGTCTTCCGGCACAGGCAGTTCAATCATGTTGTCGTCAACAAAAAATGCCGCGGGCGCCGGTATCTCCGCCGTGCCGCCCAATTCTCTGGGATCCGTGAAAACGCCGCGCAGCGCGCTGGCCGCCGCCGTTTCGGGGCTGACCAGATACACCTGCCCGTCGGCGGTGCCGGAGCGCCCCTCAAAGTTGCGGTTGAATGTGCGCAGCGAAATCCCGCCGCTGCCCGGGCTTTGCCCCATGCCAATGCACGGCCCGCAGGCGCATTCCAAAATCCGCGCCCCCGCCGCAATCATGTCCGCCAGCGCGCCGTTTTGCGCAAGCATGGTCAGCACCTGCTTGCTGCCCGGGGCAATGGAAAGGCTGACATTCGGGGCAACCGTTTTGCCCTTCAAAATGGCCGCGACCTTCAGCATGTCCCGCAAACTGGAGTTGGTGCACGAGCCAATGCAAACCTGATCGATGGCAATCTTGCCAATGCCGCGCACCGGCTGCACATTGTCCGGCATATGCGGGCACGCGGCCAGCGGCTCCAGCTGAGCCAAATCAATTTCAATAACGCTGTCATATTCGGCGTCGTCGTCCGCGCTGAGCGCCGTCCAGTCTTCGGCGCGGCCCTGCGCCGCCAAAAACGCTTTCGTCACTTCGTCCGAAGGGAACACCGATGTGGTCGCGCCCAGCTCCGCGCCCATGTTTGTGATGGTCGCGCGTTCGGGAACGCTGAGGCCCGCTATGCCGGGGCCGCCGTATTCGATCGCGCGGCCTACGCCGCCCTTGACGCTCAGGCGGCGCAGCACCTCCAAAATCACGTCTTTTGCCGAAACCCAGGGCTGCAGCTCGCCCAAAAGGCGCACAAGCGTCACCTTCGGCATGGGAATGTGATAAGCGCCGCCGCCCATGGCAACCGCCACGTCAAGCCCGCCCGCGCCCATGGCCAGCATGCCGATTCCGCCGCCGGTTGGGGTGTGGCTGTCGGAGCCGATGAGCGTTTTGCCGGGCGCGCCAAAGCGTTCCAGATGCACCTGATGGCAAATGCCGTTGCCGGGGCGGCTGAACCGGAGGCCGTGTTTGCGCGCGCATGAGCGGATAAATTTGTGGTCGTCCGCGTTCTCAAATCCGCTTTGCAGCGTGTTGTGGTCAATATACGCCACGCTCAATTCGGTTTTCACGCGCGGCATCCCCATCGCCTCAAATTCCAGATACGCCATGGTGCCCGTCGCATCCTGCGTCAGCGTTTGGTCAATGCGCAGCGCAATATCGCTGCCGGGCCGCGCCATGTCGCCCTCCAAAAGATGCGAGGCAATCAACTTTTCAATCAGGTTCATCCTTGCGCCTCCTTTGATATGATGCATCTATTTTAGCAGATTTGGCGGGCGGTGTCAAGCGCGCCGCCAAAGATCGCAAAATTTGATTAAAAAAGCCCGCCCGCCGGAATGAATCACGGGCGGACGCGAAATCAGCAAAAAAAAGCGGGGTTGCGGCCCCGCTTTTTGCTGTTTTGTTTTGCCTAGCCAATTTTTTTGATGGTGATCGCGTTCATGCCCATCGCCGTGCCAATGCTGACCTGATAGCCCTTGCCGTTGTCGGCGGTGTAAGAATAAACGGCAAGGCCAAAGAGGTTTTGATCCTCGGTTTTCGCGTTTTTAGAAAATCCGGCCTTCTTAACTTTTTCCACGTATTTTTTCAGCGCATCCGTGGAAACGTTGCCAAACAGCGCGGTGTATTCCGTGTCGTTGACGCTGCCGAACGAAACGTCAAAATCGGGCTTCGGCACCTGCTTTGTGAAGTCGTTCTTCGGCCATTGCGCGGTAAATATCGTGTCGCTGCTGTAAGCCCCGGGATCCGGCGCGTTGGTTCGTTCGCTGGTGTTTGTGCTCGCGCTCGTCGAATCCGTCGCGTCCGGTTCCGGCTCCCAAACGGGCGTTTCGTCGTTCTGGCCCCCTTCTGCTTCCCCCGTCACGTTCGGCTGTTCCAGCGTTTCTTTCCCAAAGAGCGCAAAAAGATCCCCAATGCCGCTCACCTGCTGCCCGGTGGCTTCGCTAACGGCGTTTGTGATGGTCTTCTGCATGGCCACGCCAAAAATCAGCCCCACAATGAGCACAAGAATCGCAAGCAGCTGGAACACAAACATCGCCCGCGCAAGACCGCGCCGGTTCACATTGCCCCCGCCCTTGCCCAACCCCCAAACGAGCGCCAGCACCAGGCCCAAAACGGGGATCGCGAACAGGATAAAATAGCCGATATAACCCAGCGCGCCAATAGGCGCATAGATGCTGCCTTTCGCCGGTGGGGCTTCGCTCTGCCTCGCGGGCTGATACACGGGCTGCAAAGCTGGCTGGGCCGCTGGTTGTGGCACAGGCTGATACGCGGGCTGCGGCGCGGCAATGGGCGCCGGCGCGCCGCAGACGGTGCAAAATTTCACGCCATCGGGAATACTGCCGCCGCAGGATGTACAAATGATTGCCATGGGAGTGCCTCCTTCTCCTGTTTCATTTTAGTAGGTCAAACAGGCCGCCGCTCGGCCTGGGTTTGGGCTGCGGTTTCACATAATCAAAGCCGCCGCGCGGTTCGCGCCGCGCAAAAAATAGCTCCAGCGCGTCGCCTTCAAAGGCGTGCTCCAGGTCAACGTGATAGACGACGCCATCCACGCGCGCAAAAAGCTGGCATGGGTCCGGGTATTCGCCCGCGGGCCGGAAGCCGCTTTGCAGCAGCAATTGCCGGTATTGTTCCAGTTCCGCACGGCCCGCGCCGCAGACCGAAAATTCAATGTAAGGGGGATCGCCTGCGGGCTCTGCTTCCAGATGGAAGGAATGCCCGCCGAACTGCCATTTGGGGTACTGCGGCAGCAGCGCGTCCCACTGCGCCAGCGCCTGCGCGTCTTTTTCCTGCGCCGCCTGTTCCTGCGCAATCGCGGTCGGCAGCTTTGCCCCGCAATCCGCGCAGAATTTTGTGCCAATGTCGTTCTGCTTGCCGCAAGCCGCGCAAACCGCGCCCTGCCCCAGGGTTTGCTCCGGCATCGCGCCGCCGCACGCCGGGCAAAACTTCACATTGCCGTCGGCCATTGCGCCGCAGGCGGGGCAAATCTTTTTGTTCTGCGCAAACTGGGTTGCCATGCTATTCAGCCCGCCAAATAGTCCGCCCAGCGCCGCCGTCGCCTGTTGGGCCTGCTGCGCGTAGACCGGCTGCTGCGCGTAGACCGGTGGCTGCGCGGGCGCATATACCGGCTGCTGCTGCGGAAGAATCTGCTGCGCCGCTTGCTGCACGCCCTGCTCAATCTTCGGCGCCACCGCGCGCTGCACCGCGCCGCCCACCGCGTTGCCAACGGCGTTGCCAACCGCTCGCTTGACCGCTCTGTCCAAAAATCCCATGGTGCCGCCCCTTTCCGCGAATTTAATAGTTAAACGCCAGCGTGACTTCCCAGGCGTAATTGTCCTGCCCGTCTGGCTCTTCGGCGGGCACGACGCCCAGAGTGGCGGTCACCCACTTGCCGCCGGTCTGGTAGCTCCATTGCCCGAGGAACGACCACGCGTCATAGTTCGCGCCGCTCCAATCCAGGTCTTTGGGGTCGCCCAGGCCATAATAAACCGCGTGGTTTTTGCCGTCGTCGGCAGCGGCGGCGGTGGCCGCCAGAACCTTCTCAACCAAGGGTTTTATAATGGCAGCGCCGAGCTTGCCGGAGCCGTTGGTCAAATACATCACAATCGCGTCTTTATCGCAGTTATACAGGCTGGCTTCCGCAAAATTTGCCGGTTGGATGTCCGCAAGCTTCAGCCCCGCCTTGGCGAGTCGGCCCTCCACCGTGTTGATGTCGATTGCGCTGCCGCCGCCCCCGGCAGGCACGGACACTTCTCCAATACTTCCAAGGTTATATTTCGTGCCTTTTTCCTCCAGGCGTTCCTTGATTTCCGCCAGATTGGATTCCGCGTAGGGGAAACCCAGGTAGTTCCCGTTGCCGTCCACCACGATGGTGTTGCCCGCAGCGCTGGCCGCAAAATTCCCGCCGAGCAGGGTATCCAGGGCCTCCTGCTTTTGCTTGTCATTCACGCCGTTTTCAAAGGTATAGATGGTCTGGTACCCCGTCAAAACGCCGTTCTTGTCAAAGGTGAATTCCTCCCGCACGGTTTCGGCGTAGTATTGCTCCCGTGCCATGGAACCATCGCCGGTGGTTCTGTTTTCCGTGATCAGCTGCTGCGCGCCGCTTTTGTTGCCGCCCTGCGAAGTGCCGGACGTGCTGCTGTTTGGGTTGTCGGTAGGGTTGTCTTTGCTCCCGCAAGCCGCGAGGGAAAGCGCCAGCACAAGCGCCAGCGCGATTGCGATTGTCCTTTTCATGGGGTTCATTCCTCTCTTTGATTGGGCTGGCAGGCGGGGCAGAGCAACCCGCCCCGCCTGTACGCTTGTTTTACTTATAGAATGTCACGTCCATACGCTCTTTCTCACCGAAAGGTTCGTAGCCCATGGAAATCTGCGACACGTTAATGCCTGTGCATTGGATTATGTCGCTATCCTCTTCGTCAAGCCTGTGGTCGCCCTTTTCGGCCATATATGTCACATACGCCTCGTATCCGTCTTTTGACACGTTCTCAAAAGTGACATAAATAATGCTGTTATCGGTGTTGCTGTCAATCTCTACAATTGTCCCGACATCAGCTTTTTTCATCCAGTCCTCTACCCAGTCGAAACTCGGCCAAGCTACTGGCCCGCCGCCGTTGTCGCTCGGCGCAGTGGTTTCGCCCTGCGAAGCCGG
>JAIRPV010000012.1 GCA_031256825.1 Oscillospiraceae bacterium
ATTGCCGCGAACAGTGCAGCGGCTGCGGGGCGGGGTGCAAGGGAAGCGCCGCGCAAAAATGAGCAAAAATAATGCTTGACACGCGCCGCCGGCAATGGTATAATTAACCAGAACCCATAACATTTAAGAAACCTGGTTTTTTTTTTATGAGTAAGCCTACCCCCCCCCCCCCCCCCGATTAACGCGCTAAAGCGTTTGCTGACTGTTGTTCTGACGGCAGCGATCCTGGTTTGTGGGGCGGTTGTTGGAACGACTGTTGCTTCCGCTTACGAAAGCGAGGGGGCTTTGGGCAAGTATTATGTCCAGATCCTCAGCTGCACTCCCACAACCGACTATTACGGCTACCCCGCTCTTATTGTGACGGCCAACTGGACAAACAATTCCGACGAAACCACCAGCTTTGGGTGGGCGATTTCTTGGGACGCCTTCCAAAACGGCATCCAGTGCGATGAGAATGTCTATTTTTACAGCAACCCTGCCTATGTCAGCAATCAATACGTTGACGTCAGGCCGGGCGCTACCCTTCAGGTCATGTTGGCCTTCCGGTTGCAGGACACAACCGCGCCGGTTGAAGTAGAATTGTCAGCGTGGGCCAGTTCCAGCGATACGATCATCTATGCGGCGTTTGATCCTGCCACAGGCGCGTTTTGTGAAGCGCCGGTGTTCACCAAAACATCCGCCAAAAATTTGGGGGATTATTATATTGAAATCACTGGCGCGCGCTTGACGACCGATTCCGACGACAACCCTGCCTTGATTGTCACCGCCAACTGGACCAATAATTCAGACAGAACGGTTCGTTATGGGATTTCGATGTCTTGGCAGGCCTTCCAAAACGGCATTGAATGCGGCTCGGCTCATATTTACAGCGACGCTTCCTATGTCAACAATCAGAGCGTGCTCATCCGGCCGGGCGTTACCATTCAGGTCATGATGGCGTTTGTGTTGCGGGACACAACAACGCCGGTTGAAATTGAACTGAAAAAATGGCCCGTGGCCGGCAACCAAAAGATCATTGTCACCTACGATCCAACCACCAACACGTTCCTCGCAGCGCCGCAAACCTACACCCTCACCGTGAACAACGGCACCGGCTCGGGGCAATATACAGCCGGCGCCGTCGTTGCCATCACCGCCAATGAGGCGCTGAGCGGAAAGGTTTTTGACCGATGGACGGGCGCGGCTGTGGCGGACGCGACCGCCGCCGCAACGACCATCACCATGCCCGCTGGCAACGCGACCGTTACGGCAACTTATAAAACCGCCTCCGACACCAGCGGCAGACATTGGTGGCGCGACATGCCCGTTCTGCTGAAAATTCTGTTGGGCATTTTCACATTGGGCATTGTGCCGCTGATTGGCATTCTCAGCAGCAACTAAAATGCGGCCTCGCCGCTTTGCGGCTCCCCAAACAACTCCCGGCAGCTGCCTGGTTCCCGCGCGTTCCATTCCGCCGCCATGCGCCGGAACCAGCTCAGCTGCCGCTTGGCATAGCGCCGCGTGGCGCGCTTCAGGCCTTGCGCCGCCTCTTCGAGGGTGCGCGCGCCCTGAAAATAGGGCTCCAGCTCTTTGTAACCAATGGCCTGCGCGGCGGTTTCGGCCTTTGTTTGCCGCCATTGCCGCGCTTCTTCCAAAAGCCCTCGCGCGAACATCTCGTCCACTCGCGCGTCAATGCGCTGATACAGCGCTTGCCGATCGCCGGGGTTTAAAAAGATCATGCGCGCGGCGTAGGGGCTGGGCAGCCGCCGCGAAATTTCGTTTTGCTCCGCGATGGTCAGCCCCGTAGAAACATAAAGCTCCAGCGCCCGCAGAATTCGTTTGCGGTCGTTGGGGTTGGTTTTTGTATGGGGGTCGGCCGTCAGCAGCTCCTGATACAGCGCCGGGGTGTCCCGCGCTTCCAGCGCCGCCCGGTATGCCGGGTTGCAGGCCGCTTCGGGCAAAACAAGGTGCTCTGTTACAGCCTGAAGATAAAGCCCGGTGCCGCCGCAGAGAATCGGCAGTTTACCCCTTCTGTGGATGTCGGCGATGGCCGCGCGGGCCAGAGGGGCATACTGCGCCACAGAAAAGCGCTCGCCGGGATCCGCGAAGCCAATCAGATGGTGCGGCACGGCGGCCAGTTCTTCCGCCGAGGGTTTCGCCGTGGCAATGTCCATGCCCCGATAGACTTGCATGGAATCGGCGGAAACCACTTCGCCGCCCCGTTGCAGCGCCAGTTTAACGGCGAGCGCCGTTTTGCCGCTTGCCGTTGGCCCGGCAATGACCAGCAAGGGGATATTGTTCTGCTCAAGCAATTCGCCCAAACCGCCTTTCCAGCTCTGTCCGCGTCAGCACGGCCATCACGGGCCGCCCGTGGGGGCATGTGCGGATGTCTGGCATGGCCAACAGCCGCTCGACAAAGCGCTCGCGCTCGGCGGGGGTTGTGGGGTCGCCTGCCTTGATTGCCGCCCGGCAAGCGGCGCTGCTGAAAATCCAGTCGAGCGCTTTGGTTTCCAGCCGCTGCCGGTTTTGCAGCAGATAGCCCGCAATTTCCGCTGCCTGCGCGGCCAAATCAACGCCCGTGAGGAGCATTGGGCATTCGCGGAGCAGCAGCGTATCGCCGCCGAACGCGTCGATAACAAACCCCGCCTGCTCCAACAAATCTTTGTTTTCCAGCAGCGCGGCGGCTTCTTCGCGGCTCAGGCTCAGCGCCAGCGGCTCCAGCAGCACCTGCGTTTGCACGGCGCCCTGTTCGGCCCGCAGCCGTTCGAAAATGATCCGCTCGTGCGCCGCGTGTTTGTCAATCAGCAGCAGTTCGTCGCCCAGTTCCGCTAAAAAATAGGTATGGAACAGTTCGCCAATCACCCGCACGGCAGGGGGCAGAAGGCTTGGCTCCGGCGGGGGGGCAGGGGAGGGAAGACGGGAGGCAAGGGAGCCGCCCCTTGTTGCCTGCCGTATGGGATTCGCCTCCTGGATGAACGGGTTCGCCGCGCTATCCGGGTCGTTGAGCTGCTCTATCGCCCGGCCGGCCGACCGGTATTCGGTTGCGCCCGCTTCCGCTGGAATGGCGGTGGCCCGCTGCCAAAAATCATCGCGCCGCTGGGGAAGGGCGGAAGCGACCGTTTGCGCAGCGCGAAACCCTTCCCGCTCCCGCGTGCCGGATCCCTGCAACGCGCCGACGGCGGCCTGATATACCGCCGAGAAGACCGGCCGTTCGTCGGCAAAACGCACCTCCAGCTTTGCCGGGTGCACGTTCACATCCACCATCCCGGCGGGCAGTGTGAGATACAGCACACAGGCCGGGTATTTGCCGCTCATCAGGCTGTGCTTATAGGCCTCGCCCAGGGCGGCGCTGGCGGTTGGGCACTTGATGTATCGCCCATTGAGGAAAAAATACTGCCAGCCGCGGTTGGGCCGCGCGGCGCGGGGTTCGCTGAGAAAGCCGCTGACTTCAATCCCCATGTGGACGCTCTTCACGCCCAGAAGGCCGCTGTAGAACTCCTTGCCCAGCACGGCGCGCACCGCCCCGGCCGGGCTGCCGTCGCCGGGGGTCTGGAAGACGGTTTTGCCCTCGCGGATCAAGGTTATGGCCACGTCGGGGCGCGAAAGCGCCATGCGCTCCGCCGCCGCCGCGGCATAGTTGCCTTCGGTTACATCTTTCTTCAAAAACTTCATGCGCGCGGGCGTGTGATAGAACAAATCGCGCACCATCACCGTTGTGCCCACCGGGCAGCCCGCGTCTTCCAGCGAAATTTCTTTGCCGGCGTGGATTTCGTAGCAACTGCCGTTTTCTTCTTCCTGCGCTCTGGTGAGCACCTGCACCCGCGCCACGGCGGCAATGCTCGGCAACGCTTCGCCCCGGAAGCCCAGCGTCAGGATGCGTTCCAAATCGTCCGCCGCGCTGATTTTGCTTGTGGCGTGGGGCAAAAAAGCGGTGGGCAGCTGCGCGCGCGGGATGCCGCAACCGTTGTCGGTGACGCGCAAATACTGTATTCCGCCGCCCCGCAACTCCACGGTGAGCGCCGACGCGCCCGCATCCAATGCGTTTTCGCACAGTTCTTTCACCACGGAAGCGGGCCGCTCGACCACCTCGCCTGCCGCGATGAGGTCGGCAATATGCTGGGGGAGAACCTGAATCATGGTGGGTACCTTCCTGCTCCGTTACGATAGTTCCATCCAATGCGACATGCGGCAAATGCCGCTGGCCCCGGCGGCAACGCACGCCGCGGCGTTTTTTTCGGTGATCCCCCCAATGGCGAAGACTGGGATCGTGACGGACACGCACACGTCGCGCAAAAAATCCAGCCCGCGCCCGGGCTTTCCCGCTTTGCACGCTGTCGCGAAGATGTGGCCCGCAATCAAAAACCGTGCGCCCATGGCCTGCGCGCGGCGCGCTTCGTCAACGCTGTGCACCGAAACGCTCATTTCGTACGCCGCCGCTATCCTCTCGCTGGCCAGTGCGCAGGGCATATGCACCTGCCGGAATCCCTGCACCGGCTGCCCGTGGGGAATCATTGTCACATGATGCGCACCGCAAATTTTATCCACTTGACGCGCCAGCTTGCGATAGTCCTCGGGCACGAGATCTTTTTCGCGCAGTAAAACAGCCCAGGGCTGCCGTCGGGCCACTTGATCCATTTGCACCATAAAATCGCCGCCGCACAGATGACGGTTTGTCACAACGATCTCTTTATAGTCTAACATAGTCGATCATCACCGCCTGTAAGCCCTGATTTTCCAGCATTTCGCGCACTTGCGCCACAGAGCGCCCGTCGGCTATCATGAATTGCGGGTCGCCTTTTTGCGCTTCGCCGTGGCCGCCCACGCCCACGCTGACCCCGGCCGAAAGCTTCGTGGCCACCATTCCGGCCACGGCGTCGCGGAATCCGGCGCGTTCGCGCGTTGAAATGGTAATGCCGCAAAACGGCAAAAACAACCGGTAGGCCAGCATAATTTGCAGCAATCGGCGCTCTGTAACAGGGGGCGGGGGAGGGCCGCCCGCGTCCTGTTTCCGCCCTGGCGCTTCCTGAAAAGGCCGCAGCCTTGGGAATGAAAATGAGATTTCCGCATGCGGATATTTCTCTTGAAGAAAATAAGCGTGCAATCCGGCGGCAAAAGCGTCGTGACGAAACTCCCCCAACCCCAGCAGCGCCCCAAACGCCACGCCGCGCATGCCGCCCAGCAGGGCGCGCTCTTGGGCATGAAAGCGGTAGGGGAAGCAGCGCTTTGGACCGGCGGGATGCACCTGCGCGTAACGGTTTAAATCGTAAGTTTCTTGATAAACACTCACATAGTCTGCACCGCAACGCTGTAAATAGCGATATTCTTCTGCGTTAAGCGGGTAAATTTCAATACCCAGCACGCCAAAATAGCCCTTGAGCAGCTCCAGAGATTTCCCAATATATTCCACTCCGGAGGCCCCTCGGCACTCCCCCGTGAGCACAAGCAGCTCCCGCAGGCCGGTTTTGGCGATCGCTTCGGCCTCGCGCTCGATTTCATCAAACGAAAGTTTTGCGCGGTGAATTTTGTTGCGGCAGCCAAAGCCACAGTAGGTGCAGGCGTTTTCGCAGTAATTCGCGATGTAAAGCGGTGTAAATAGTTGGATCGAATTGCCAAACCAGCGGCGCGTCAGAGCTTTCGCAGCCTGCGCCATCTCTTCCAGATGGTGTTCCGCTTCAGGGGAAAGAAGTGCCGCGAAGTCTTTGATACTGCGGTGCGGAGAAGCGATTGCGCGCTTTACAGCTTCAGCGCTGTATTCTTCAGCGTGAAAGTTGTTCACACTTTTGAGCACATGGGACAGCAGATCCGACTGGATTTCTTCCATGCCGGGCTGATATTCCAAGGGATTGTAGCTGATTTGCTTCATGAAATCTCCTTCGGCGGCGTCAATCGCGCAAAAATCCTGTTAAGGGCGAGGAGGCCTCCGCGCCATGCGCCAGCACCCGCCCTGCGCCCGCCAGATAGGCCGCGCGGCCGGCCTCTATTGCCAGTTTAAAGCCCTGTGCCATACGTGCGGGATCGGCGGCGGTGGCCACGGCGGTATTGCACATCACCGCGTCAACACCCAACTCCATGGCTTCGCAGGCATGGGAAGGTGTTCCAATTCCGGCGTCGACTATAATGGGCAGATCGATTTCTTCTACCAATATTTGGATAAATTCGCGCGTGAGCAGGCCTCGATTGGAGCCGATTGGCGCGCCCAAGGGCATCACGGCTGCAGCGCCGGCGGCGACGAGCGCTCGCGCTGTGGCAAGATCTGGATAGACATAAGGCAGCACAAAAAAGCCTTCGTTCGACAATATCTCTGTCGCTTTGACTGTTTCCGCGTTTTCTGGCAGCAAATATTTTGTGTCGCGCATAATTTCGACCTTCACAAAGTTGCCGCAGCCCAGTGCCCGCGACAACCGCGCAAGGCGCACGGCCTCTTCGGCGTCGCGCGCGCCGGAGGTGTTGGGGATCAGCGTTATGCCCTCGGGGATAAAGTCGAGGATATTCTCTTCGCCGCCCGCGTTGGCGCGCCGCAGCGCTAATGTGATCATTTCAGCGCCGCCCTGCTCTGTCACCGCGCGAATGAGCGGAAGGGAAAATTTGCCGCTTCCCAAGATAAAGCGCGAATGAAATTTCCGGTTGCCGAGCCGAAGCATGTCGTTCACTCAACCGCCTCCCATAAAATGTAAAATATTGATCTCGTCATCAGGAAGAAGCGCTGTCGCGCTAAAACGATCGCGCGTGATGATTTCTTTGTTGCGCTCCACAACCACCCGCAGCGGATTGTATTCGTGCCGCAGCAAATATTCTTGCACCGAAATTTGCTCATAATCGACAATTTTCCCGTTTACTCGCATATTTTTCTCCTATTCCCGTGCGTTATAAATCTGCAATGGGCCGTTTGGCACGTTAAAATCTGGTTTTCTTCGCAGTAAATCGGTAAGCCATAATTTCGCGCGGCGAACACTTTCTTCCATAGAATGCCCCATTGCAAGGTTGCATGCGACAGCGGACGAAAGCGTGCAGCCGGTGCCATGGGTTTCGCCGCAGGGCAGATATTCCCCGCGCAGCCAGATTTCCCGCCCGTCCGCAAGCAGTAAGTCGGTCGCGCAGCCCAAATGGCCGCCTTTGAGCAAAACGGGGCAGGGGAGGGCCTTCGCCGCGCGCAGCATATCTTCTTCAGAAGAAATATGCAACTTGCTCAGGCATTCCGCTTCCGTGATATTTGGGGTGATGAGCGCCGCGAGGGGAAATAGCTCGGCAATCATTGCGTTTACCGCGCTGTCTTCCGAAAGCGAAGCGCCGCTGGTGGCCACCATCACAGGGTCGAGAACAATTGGCGCGCTGACGTTTCGCAGCGCCGACGCGACGGCTCGCACGCAATCCGCATCGGGCAGCATGCCAATTTTTACCGCGTCCGGCGGGAAATCCGTCAGCACGGCAGCAAGCTGCTGCGTTAAAAAGGCAGCGGGAGGAACGTGAATAGCGGTCACGCAGCGGGTATTTTGCGCGGTCAGGGCCGTCAGGGCGCTCATGCCGTAGCAACCATGGGCGGCAATGGTCTTCAGATCCGCCTGAATGCCGGCGCCGCCGGAGCTGTCGGATCCGGCGATGGTCAAAACGATTGGCGGCTTCATGCTTTCACCCTTTGACTTGTAGATTGTGTGGCGCGCTGGCGCAGCGCTATCCCTCGCATGTGATTGCGATTTGTTCGCCGGCCAAAATCTGATTCACGGTGCGCATCGCGCACATTTTTCCGCACATGCTGCACGTGTGCTGCTCGCCGGGGGGCAGGCTGTCGTGATATTCTTTCGCCTTGCGCGGGTCGATGGCCAGGGCAAACATTTCGTCCCAGTCGATGCGCCGCCGCGCGTCGCTCATTTGATCGTCGGCCAGGCGCGCGCCGGGGATCCCCTTGGCAATATCCGCCGCGTGCGCCGCGATTTTGCTGGCGACAATCCCTTCGCGCACATCGTCCAGATCCGGCAGGCGCAGGTGCTCCGCCGGGGTGACATAGCAGAGAAAATCCGCGCCGGCGGCGGCGCAGATTGCTCCGCCGATGGCCGATGTGATGTGGTCGTAGCCCGGCGCGATATCCGTTACCAGCGGCCCCAGCACATAAAAAGGCGCGTTGTGGCACAGCCGCTTTTCCAGCGTTACATTGGCCGCAATTTCGTTCATTGCCATGTGCCCCGGGCCTTCGATGATCACCTGCACATCGCGCTCCCAGGCGCGCTTTGTTAAGTGCCCAATCTCGATAAGCTCCTGAATTTGCGCGGCGTCCGTGCTGTCGTGGGTGCAGCCCGGCCGCATGGCGTCGCCGAGCGAAATGGTGCAATCGTGCGCGCGCAAAATTTGGAGCACGTCGTCGTAATATTCATAGAAAGGATTTTCGTTGCCCGTGACCATCATCCACGCGAACAGCAGCGATCCCCCGCGCGAAACGATGTTTGTCAGCCGCGGCGCGCGCCGAAACGCCTCGATGGCTCGCCGGTTAATTCCGGCATGAATGGTTACAAAATCCACGCCCTCCCGCGCGTGGGCTTCCACAACGCTGAGAAAATCCTGCGCGGTGATATCCAGAAGATCTTTTTCCAGGTATCCCACCGCGTCATACATGGGCACCGTGCCGATCATTGCCGGGGAAATGCGCAGCAGTTCCTGCCGGAATTCACGGGTTTTGCCGCAGTTCGAAAGATCCATGATGCTGTCCACCTGCATGTCGATGGCCAGACGAGCCTTTTTCAGTTCCCGGTCATAGTCGCGGCTGTCGCCGGAGATACCGAGGTTGACATTAATTTTTGTGCGCAGCCCCGCGCCAACAGCCTGCGGCACGAGCGCGCCATGGTGCACATTCGCGGGCAGCGCGGCTTCGCCCAGAGCAATTTTTGCCCGCAGCCATTCCGCGTCAACGCCTTCCCGGGCGGCTGCCTCCCGCATTTGTTCCGTAATCGCGCCCGCCTTCGCGGCCTGCATTTGGGTGAGATATTGCATAACGGCCTCCTGTCTTGTGCATAAAACCAGAGGACGCATCCCACGTCCTCTGGTTTTTCGTTTTGCGTGGTGACCCGGACGGGACTCGAACCCGTGTTGCCGCCGTGAAAGGGCGGAGTCTTAACCGCTTGACCACCGGGCCAAAAAAGGGGACTGCGGCGAAGCTCAGAAGATGGGCCCCGCCGCAGAGGGGGGTAATGAAGAAGATATTGGTAGCGGCAACTGGATTTGAACCAGTGACACTCCGGGTATGAACCGAATGCTCTAGCCAGCTGAGCTATGCCGCCCACAAGCCTTCAAACAGGGCTTAATTATTATACTATGTTTGTCCCGAATTGTCAAGGAATTTTTACTTTTTTAATGTGAAACAATTCAACACTTATAGAATCAACACCAGTGTTCCCGCCGTAATCAGCAGCCCTCCAACGATTCCTTTGGCCGTTATTTTTTCGTGCAGAATGGCAAAAGCCAGCGCCATGGATATCACTACGCTGAGTTTGTCGATTGGCACCACGCGCGAGGCTTCGCCGCTCTGCAGCGCCCGGAAGAAAAATAACCACGAAAGCCCTGTGGCCAAACCGGAAAGCGCGAGAAACAGCCAGCTTCTGCGCGAAATGTTAGCAATTCCCTGCCATTTGCCTGTGGCAAACACAATCCCCCAAGCAATCACCAGCACGATCACGGTGCGAATAGCGGTTGCCAGGTTGGAGTCCACTTTTTCTATTCCGATTTTCGCCAAAATGGAAGTAAGGGCGGCGAAGACGGCGGAGAGCAACGCAAAAAGAATCCACACGGGCAGCGCTCCCTGATAGAAATTGGTTTCCGTTGCGGCTAGGCCATCAAAACGTCCTCTTCTTCTTTGTTAAACAGCGGGATATCAGCATAGTGGCCCATGCGCTCCGCCCAATCCACCAAAACTTCGGTTGTGCCGCGCGTGATTTTGGTATCCTCCAGGAGAAGTTCAATGTCTTCCTCCATACTATCGAGCCGTGTTTCCACAGCACCCAGCCGGGTCTCCATACTATCGAGCCGGGTCTCCATACTATCGAGCCGGGCTTCCACAGCATCCAGCCGGGCTTCCATGCTATCGAGCCGGGTTTCCACAGCGTCCAGCCGGGCTTCCACAGCATCCAGCCGGGCTTCCATGCTATCCAGCCGGGCTTCCACAGCGCCCAGCCGGGTATCAATGCTTTCCAGGTGGGCGTCAAGGCCATCCATGCGGGTTGTCAGCCCGCTCAATTGCCCCTGCATGGTTCCCAAGAGGCTCAAAATTTTCTCTTCGGTTGTGTTTGTCATGGCACTGACCCCTTCGCTATGTAGGTTATGCTTCCATTATACTCGTGATCCGGCGGCGTGTCAAGCGATATTTTCCTCTTTTCTTTGCAGTTCCTCCAAAAGCGCCGCCAGCGCGGAAAATCGCCGTGCTTTCTGGTGGTTCGCCACCATGCGCGCCAATTCGTCGCGGCTGCCCACCAGGATCAGCAAATTTTTCGCGCGCGTGACTGCCGTATAGAGCAAATTGCGGTAGCAAAGCATTTCCGCAACGCCCACCACGGGCGCCACCACCGCCGGGAATTCGCTGCCCTGGCTTTTGTGCACCGTGATAGCGAACGCGTGTTCGAGTTCTTCCGCTGCGGCGTCGAAGGGGTATTCCGTCAACCGTTCCTCGTCGAACCGGATGGTAAACTGGGAAGCCGCCGGATCAATCGCCTCCAGAAGCCCGATATCGCCATTGTAAACGCCCTTGCCTGGCTCGGTTTCGTTCGGCCGCTTCCACATCAGGTCGTAATTGTTTTTCACCTGCATCACTTTGTCGCCCTGGCGGAAGAGCTTGCGGCCAATTTTATGCTCGCGCTTGCCCGGGGCGGGCGGGTTCAGCGCCGCCTGGAGCAATTCATTGATCCGCCCGGTGCCGCATTCGCCCTTGCGCGAAGGGCACAGCACCTGAATATCCGTCAACGGGTGATATCCATAGGCTTTTGGCAGGCGCTCGGCGGCAAGCTGCACTATCAGCTGCGCGGCCTGGGCGCTGTAATTGCGTTCGATAAAAAAGAAATCCCGGTTTTTCTCCGTCAGATCAGGCAGTTCGCCGCGCACAATCGCGTGCGAGTTGGTTACAATCAGGCTCTGCATGGCCTGCCGGAAGATTTTCTCCAGCCGCACCACCGGCAGCGTGCCCGCCCGGAGCATGTCCTGCAAAACGCTGCCCGCGCCCACGGGCGGCAGCTGATCCGCGTCGCCCACCAAAACCAGCCGGCAGCCCAGCGGCAGCGCGTCGAGCAGCGCCGAAAACAGCGGAACGTCCACCATGGAAATCTCGTCGATGATAACGGCCTGCGCGGCCAGCGGGTTGCGCTGGTTGCGTGTGAAGCGCATGCGATCGTCTTCGCCCCATTCCACTTCCAGCAGCCGGTGGATGGTTTTCGCGGGCGCGCCCGTGAGTTCCTGCATGCGCTTGGCGGCGCGGCCCGTTGGCGCGGCGAGCGCAACTTTTAGTTTTGCCGCCGTCAGCAGCTGCAAAATGCCTTTCAGCGTGGTGGTCTTCCCGGTGCCTGGCCCGCCTGTGATGATCAGCAGCCCTTTTTCCAGCGCCGTGCGCATGGCAAGGCGCTGCATTTCGTCATAGTGCAGGCCGTGTTCGTCTTCCATGCGGCACAACAGCGCGTTGAAGTCCCCGTCGAATTCCGTCTGCGCCGGCGGGAAGCGCAGCAAAAAATCGATGCGCTGCGCGCAGTTGCGCTCGGCATTGAACAGCGCCGGCAAACAGAGATAGTCCGTGCCGGAAAGCGTGTGGGAGATGAGCCGCTTTTGTTCGCAAAGACGCGCAACCGCCGCTTTTGCCTGCCCAACGGAACAGCGCAGCAATGCCGCGCATGGCTCCGGCAGGGCGTGCGCGGGGATGCAGGTATGTCCGTTTTGCCAGCTGTGTCGTTTCATCACATGCAATACGCCCGCTTCGTCGCGCAGATCCTGCGCGGGCGGCACGGGCAATTCCCGCGCAATCGCATCGGCCCGCTCAAAACCGATGCCCACATCGGTGTCGCAGAGCAGATAGGGGTTTTGGCGAATGAGTTCCGCCGCGCGCGAGCCGAACGCCTTGTGCGCGCGCAGGCATTCCTGCGTCGTCATACCAAAGCGCTCCAGCGCAATCATCGCCTGCCGCAGCGAGAACTGCTGCCGGAAGCTTTCGGAAATCTGTTCGGCTCGCTCGGGCGAAATGCCTTTGATGGTGGCCAGCCGCCGCGGGTTGCTTTCGAGCACATCAATGGTATTGTCCCCGAAGGTTTCTACAATTTTGCGCGCCGTTGTGCCGCGCACGCCTTTGACTGTGCCGGAGCTCAAATATTTCAGAATCTCCGCCTGGGTCGAAGGCATGCTGCGCTCGCACAGTTTTGCGTTGAATTGCCGCCCGAAAGTGGCGTGGAAGCCCCAGCAGCCCAGCAGGCGCACCTGTTCGCCGGGCGCGATGTGGGGCAGCACGCCCACCACCGTGGCCAATTCGCCGCCAACGGCGAATTCCGCCACAGTGAACCCGCTTTCTTCGTTGCGGAACGTGATTGCTTCGGCCACTCCGCGCAATTCTTCGAGCTGTTCATCTTGTAAGTCCATGCCAATATCATATCACAAATCCGCGCGGATGTCAAACAAATATTTGATGGGTTTGTGTGTTCCCGCGCGGGCAACTGTTACCTGTATTTTCCCACCGCCTGCGCCATCAGCGCGCGCCAGGTGCCGCAGCCCACAACGCCGTCGGCCGACAAGCCGTTGATCGCCTGGAAAAACTCAACCTGGTCGTCCGTAAGAGTGCCGAAGTTGCCGTCGATGTTCAGCCCGGCGTCCAGAGCGGTGTTCAGCGCATCCTGCAAGACGCAGACATATACCCCAACGCTGCCGCGCCGCTGCAACGGATAGCCGCCCGAGGCGCACGCCGGGGGATAAAGCCGCTTGTCTAGGTGTACCCAGGACGGCGTCAGATATGTCGGTTCCACATAGCTCCAAAGGCCGCTGCCTTCGGCCTGCTGGCGCAAGCGCGCGCGGGCGGCGTTGCCAATGTTTTGCGCGCAGTCAAAAGCCGTGCCGGCGTAGTGCTGGCTCTGGCTGGCGTGGCCGCCTTCGCCAACGCGCCGGAAGGCGTATGGCAGGTAAATCGGCTGCCCCCAAAGGCGGCGGAACGACACCCAGCTTTCCATTGCGCCCGATGTGGTCCATAGCAGATTGGAATGCGAGGCCCCGCGGAATTCGCCCACCAGCAGCGTTTCGTTGGCGTAGGGCATGGGTTCCCGCGCCCCGCGTTCGTAGCGCTCCATGCGGTTGGTGTAGGTGTTATGTATTAATATGGTCATGGCAAAGCCCTCCTTTGCTTACTGTTCCATTGTATGCAAAGGGGGGCCTGTTCGGCTGATGTTTTCGGCTTTTTGACAGATAGATATCGGTTGCTTCGGCTTGAGGCGTCAGCCGCCGATTGCCCAGGATTCTTCGCGCGGGTCGGCGCCGCCAACAAGCTCGCCCGTGGCCGGGTCGCGGATAATGGCGCAAACCGCGCCAAGCGTGTTGTCCCAGTCTTCCAGTTGGTTGAGCTGATAGCCCATGGCTTCCAGTTGCTTGCCGCAGGCTTCGTAAAGCGAAGCTTCCAGTGTCAGCTGCCCGGGATAATACTCGTGCGGCGCGAAGGAGTTTGGCCAGTTGAGCGAAATGAAGCGCGGCGCGCTGATGGCCTCCTGCGGATCCATGCCAAATACAGTAATGTTCAAAAACACCTGGATAATGGCCTGCGTTTGCGATTCTCCGCCCGGCGTGCCGAAGGACATGAACAGTTCGCCGTTTTTCAGCACCATGCTGGGGTTGGGCGTAATTCTTGGCCGCTTGCCCGGCAGCAGCCCGTTGGGGCTGTCGTCAAGATAAAACTGCGTCATGCGCGTGCCAAGATTCAGGCCTGTGCCGGGGATCATCGGGGATTCGGGGAAATCGCTGGGGGTGAGCGAAACGGCGTTCCCGGCGTTGTCAATCACCGTGATATAGCTTGTGTCCTTCCCAAAAGACAGCGCGTTTTCCGGCGTTTTCTGGGATGGGGCAGGCTGCGCCGCCGGGGTTCTTTTTTCGGCGGCTCCCGCTGGCGTTCCGGCGGGCGGCGTTTGGCCGAACGCCTTGCCCGGGGTCATCAACTCTCGGCGTGCGGCGGCGTAGTCCGGCGAAAGCAGGCCCGCGATGGGCACTTCCACAAACGCGGGGTCGCCGAAATAAGCTTCGCGATCCGCCATGGCAAGCTCAATGGCCTGCGCCACGGTGTGAATATATTCGGGCGAATTGTGCCCCATGGCCTTCAGATCCAGCCCATCCAGAATTTGCAGCGCCATGGGCACCACGCCGCCTTGGTTCCATGTGTCGTTCGCGTAGATGGTATACTCGCCAAAGCCGCCGCTCAAGGGCGCTTCCCAGCCGCCCGCGTAGTTCTTCAGGTCGTCGAGCGTGATCAGCCCATCCTTTTTCTCGTGGTAGGCGGCGATTGCCTCGGCGATTGGCCCCTCATAAAAATAGGCGCGCACCGCGTCCAGGGCTTCTTCCCGGCTTTTTCCGGCGTTGAGCGCCTGCTGTTCCGCGTCGCAAAGCTCCTGCAAGCTGTTGGCCAGGTCGCTCAGCTTCATGCGGTCGTTTTGGTGCAGGGGCCGCCACCACTGCCCGCCGAAGTAAACTTTCGCGTTGTAAGGCATCAGCACGGCAAGCCCCGCCCGCAGCGGCAAACTCAGCCCCATGTCGTGCAGCAGCATGCCGTGCACCGGGAAGCCTTCCCGCGCGAGATGGATCGCGGGTTTGCACAGTTCAGAAAACGACAGGGTGCCGTGTTCTTTCAAGATTGCAATCAACACATCGGGCGAAGCGGGCAGCAGCTGCGCGATGAGTTTATATTTTGGTACGTTGTCGAGGCCTTTGGAGCGGAAGTATTCTACGGTTGCTTTTTGGGGCGCGGTGCCCGCGCCAATGTAGCTTTCCACCTGCCCGGTTTTTGCGTTATAGAGCAAAATGGGCGCCACGCCGGGGAAACTGGCGGCCTGCGGAAACGTTACATTCAGCGCCAGCAAAGCGGCCATGGCCGCGTCGAAAGCGTTGCCGCCGTTTTCCATTACATCCACAGCGGCCTGTGCGGCCCAGGGCGTGCCGGCCGCAGCCATGTAAGAATTCGAATGCGCAACCGTTCGGGGCTTGCGGAACGGATCGTCGAACGCCATGGGCGCCCGCGGCCCTTTCGGCAGGGCAAAATAAACCACAGCCAGAGCCAGAATCAGCGACAGCAGCGTGATCCCAATCCATTTCAGAACCTTCCAGACTTTTTTTCTTGTTTTCGCCATTGCCTGCGCCTCCTTACGCAATTGTTTTTTAATCGGCCGCGTGCCGTTCGCGCTGCTCGGCCACCGGCACCCGCGGCGTTTGATACGAAAAGCCCTGGCAATACGAGCACGTGGTAATCACATGTTTTTTGTGCAGTTCCTTCCACTGCCTTCGGAATTCAGCGGCGCTGACTGCGCGAACGGCAATGGAATCTTCGCTGCCGCCCGCTCCCTCTTTTTCTGTTAAAACAAGCGACGGGGAGCACAGATAGAGGTTGCCCTGGTAACAGGTTGGGCATAACCGCTGGGCGCAAATGCTGAAGCGGCGCTTTGCCGAACCCTCTTGCAGCCGGCCCAAATCGCCCGTGTCGTACCAGTAGTCGCCGCTTTCGTGCAGATAATGAATTCCGTTTTCTTTCAGGATTGTTTTCAGCTGTTCCACATTTGGCTGGAGCGCGGGAGCGTATCGGCTGATCCTGACGGTTGCCTTTGCGTCCCGCAGGGCCGAAAGCGTTGCCTGATTTGGGATCAGCGTCCCGTTCGTTGAGAGATCAATAGTTCCAATCCGGTTCGACGCGGCGCAAAACCGAATGATTTGATCCAGCTCCGGGTGCAAAAATGTTTCGCCGCCGGAAAGATTGAAGGCATAAATATAATCAACGTGGGACAGCAGGGCTTTGATATCCCGGAGAAGAACATCCAAGGGGAAATCCTCGTGCGTTTGCAGGTCGGCAATATGCCCCACGCATTTATCGCAGTTGAGCGTGCAGCGCGTCGTAATTCCAACAGAAACACGGGGCAGCACAACGCGCTTTTTGAGCTTGTCGCGGCAATAACTGAAAAGCGCGGGGATCGCCCGCAAAGCCAGACGCAGCAGCGTAACAATCCAAAGTTTGCCCGAGCGGTTCGATCCGATCCCATGCCGAACCACAACGCCATGCAGCGGCGGGCAGGCGCACAAAATACTGATTTGCGCCCGCCAGAACCATCGTTTCAGCACGAATCTTCCTCCCCGCGCTTGCGCTGCTCGGCCACCGGCACCCGCGGCGTTTGATACGTGCGCCCAGGACAATTTGCGCACGAAGACAAGACGCGTTTTTTGCGCAATCGGTTCCACTGCTCCAAAAAAGAGGCGGGGCTGATGGTTCGCAAATCAAAATATTCTTCTTTGCAGACCGGGATAAGGCCTTGCCCCATTAACAGGCAGGAACTGGAGCACAAATGGAGCTCCCCGTTGTAGCAGGGCAAACTCAGCCGCTCCGCACACAGGCCAAACCGCTTTTTTGCCGCGCCTTCCTGTAAGCGCCCCAAGTCGCTCATGTCGAACCAAAACGCAATTGCTTCGTGCATCACCCGGATCCCATGTTCTTTCAGGCGACGTTTTAACTCCTCCGCTTTGGGTTGAAGGGAGTCGCCGTAGCGGCCAATCCTTACCACGGCATTCGTTTCGCGCAGCGCCGCAAACACTTTTTCTTCCGGGATTACCGTGCCGTTTGTCAGAATATTGATGGTTTCCACCTTGCCCGACGCCGCGCAAGCCCGCAGCATAACGTCAAGATCGGGATGCAGCATCGGTTCGCCCCCCGCGAAGTTGAGGTCATATATGCGCTCAACGCAGGAAAACAAGGCGCGCAGATCTTGCAGCACGCGCGATAAAGGCACGTCTTCGTGCTGTTGATAATCGGGGATGTGCGCAATGCATTTGTCACAATTGAGCGTGCAGCGCGTTGTAATCAAAACGGAGATGCGGGGCAGTATGACGCGCTTTTTGATTTTGTCGGCACAATGCAGGGCGAGCGCCCACGGAGCCCGCACAGCAAACCGGAAGAATGTTTTGAGCCATAGTTTGCGCGAACGATCGGCATTTTTGCCAAGCCGCACCAAAATGCCCCGCAGCCGCGGGCAGGCGCACAGTATGCCGATTTGTGCCCGCCAGAACCAATACTCCAACGGGCGGATGATCGTGGATTTCATTGCGTGTCCTTGTATAATGAACAAGTGGGATTCATCATACGTCCTTTCAAAAGATTTGATAAGCGAAGGATAGCCCACACTATCAGCAGACGCTGTGGTTTGGTTACGTGTCCTACAGCAGC
>JAIRPV010000005.1 GCA_031256825.1 Oscillospiraceae bacterium
GTCAGTTGTTCGGCGATAGACGCAAGCTGCGTGTTATCCAGCACCGCTATGGAATCCAGACAGTTCTTTGCTCTGGACGCGCCGACATAGAACACCCGGCGCTTTTTCTCGCTCGAAAACGTGCTTGCATCCAAATCTACGACAAGCACAACGGGCGATTCCAATCCCTTGAATTTGCGGGATGTTGTGAAGAACACGCCCGGCGCGTCTGGTTCATTTGCCAGCGGATAACCGCAGACAGACGCTTGATTGGACAGAACAGAATCTTCTTTTGTTTTCACAGTGATAATCACAATGTCCTTTTTTGCAATCCCCTGATCCGTATAATAGCGAATTCGTTCGGCGATACGTGCTCTTGCCTGCTCTGTCGTGTCCGCAATGCAAAGACATGGCGTGTTGCCTTGCATGTTTTCTTTCATCCGCACTTCCGCTATGCCGATGGGGCGATAGGAAGTTTCCGCTATGCTTTTGGTATTGCGGCAGTTGATGTTAAGCACCAACTGGCATTCCATGTCCTCCAGCCATTGCAAGCCTTCGCTCTGCTGCACAAGTTGGTTGCGATCATAGAACACATAGAAACTGCCGTCCTGCTTTTTGGCGATCTCTGCCAGCAAACTGATATGCTCTGGCCGCAAGTCCTGCCCTTCATCAATGACGATGTGACGATAGTCCCAACCATATGATTCATAAGAAAGCAAGAAATCCGCTATATTTTCCGCTGTCGCTTCCCTCAGGTTCGCTTTGGAACACGTCAAGCCGTGAATGTTGTAGAAATCAATATTTGCAGCCTGCGCCGCACAGTTCCGCTTCAGAAAATCGCAGAGCAGATTATTAAAACACAGGAACAGAACCTTGCCTGTTTGCGCAAGGCGCTTGGCTTTTTCCACCGCCAACAGTGTTTTACCCGTTCCCGCCCCGCCCCGAATCGCGGCTGTGCGCTGTTCCTCCAAATAGTCCAACAGGCCGCTTTGCTCCTGTGTCATGCGGTTGAATAAAATATCCTGTTCGCCTATCGTGTCGCTCAGGCTGGGGATTACGCCAAAGCAGGGGGCAAGCAAGCGAAGCACGGTGTCCGTATCTTCAGGCGTATACCGGGATTGCTCCCGCATCCCGAAATAGTTGAAAACATTCTCAATGGATTGCAAGGGGGTCTTGAGGTCTCGCTTGAGCAGAATGAGTTCCGGCTTGTAATGGGACGGCAAATCGGCGGGGCAGGCGTTGATGGAGGTGAACCAGACGGCGGCTTCTATACGATACAGACTAAGCGGCAGTTCATCAATAAAAGCGAATTTGCTTCTATCAGCCTGCGCAAGCGGATCTTTCATATCCATTGTTACGCCCGTCAGGGTGTTGGTCTGCTTCCAGCGTCCATCTTGAAAGGCGATCCCGCCGGATTTCACTTCCAGCACCAAAATGCCGCGCTGCGGGTGGAAGATCGTGAAATCCGCTTCCCCCTGCAAAACGCGATTGCGCTCCTTTTTCCTCCAGCTCACGGAATGCAGCACGATGTATTCATCCGGTAAGGATTGCAGGGCCGCATAAATCTGCTCTTCCCCCAAGCTGTCGTTGAAATCTTCGTGCCTGGCGTTCGCTGGTATCATCCTTGCCATGTCCGCTTACCTCTCAAAATATTTCGCCAATTCGCTGGCTTTCAATTCATCTTGTGGGATGCAGTGCCAACCCGATTGTGTGGCCTGTTCGCGTACTTGCGTGTTTTCGTCCCCGTCCGTTATAACAATGTGCTTGCTTTCCCACGCGAACAGCACTTGCAGCGCCGTTTCGCCCGTTTTCAGTAACCCGCCATACTGTTCCGCAAACGGTACGCCCTGTGAATCCAACAAACCAATCTCAGGGTAATCGGGCAGATAGTTTTTTTGGTACTCTGCCCAAGATGCACAGTCCCATGCCTCCCCTTGGCATAGCGTTGCTGCAAGGGGGACGGCAGGCGCTTTTTTCTTCTTTCTATTATCCTTTTTGGGCAATTCCTGCAATTGTTCCGGTTCTATTCCCAAGAAATAATCTTCTAGATAATCCCATATCTGCTCGTTGGAAAACCCGCTTTGGAAAAGGAACGTCAGCATCTGCACGGATTTTACATGGCGCTGCTCAATGAGTTCCAACAGGCGGTTGTTGTATGCGCCCGGCTTGTCACGCACGGCCTGCAATGTCTTCGTGCTGTTGATACGAAGGTAAATTTGGCTTTGCGAACCGCCAAGGGAGCGAAAGCGCAATACCCGTGCAGATTCAAGGATGCCTAGAATCACGGTGATTTCTTTGCAGCGGTTGCGTGGCCCGTCATTCACCACATAGACTTTTTCGTCTTTGATGTTTTCCCGCACAAAGCGATAGCCGTCCTCAAGCCACGTAAAAAAATCCCGTATGGAAGAATCGAAATGATACGTCACTTTCCCTGTGCTATGCGCTTCTCTTTTTTGCATGATTTGTGCGTTCATCCGACTGGAGTAATTCCGCTGGAAAATATCCATCACGGCAAGAACGACATTGGCTGTAGCCTCTGCCTGATAGCGGTTGCCGCCGATGGCAAGCACAATATCATCCATCGAAATATAACCGCCAGAACGGGCGCTGTCGTTTGTCAGACGTTTGAACGTTTGCATAAATATTTCGTAAGTTTGCTCGTAATTCGCGTTGAAGAAAATATCCACGGCCATTGCTGGCGTAAAGTGATACCGGGTCAGATCAAGTTCCGCTTTGCCCGTGTAGAGCATAAACTTGAATCTTGGAAAAGACATATCGCTGTAATAGGAGCGCTTCCATATTTTTTCCAAATTCACATCGTAAATATTTTCTTCCTCACAAGCCACAGTTGCCGCGCCGGGATAGGCTTTGTTCAATTTTTCTATATCCTGTGGAGAAATGGCGAAAAAGCCCTTTGCAAACAAAGGAATGGGCCGCATGTGAAAGGGCGAAAAGCCCCATTGGTTGGTATAGTCCTTTTGTATTAGCAGCAGCGCGGTTTTCACCTTGTTGATTAATTCGTTTTCATCGCCATGGTTTGTACCCGGCCCCTCAAAAATATAGGCGAAGCTTTCAGTGTCAATCAGCATCTCGTTGCGCCGCTTGGTTTGCATGTCCCGCCTGCCTTGCAGGGCGTGTTCAAAAATCTCAAGGATCTTTCCCATCACCCGGATAAGCTGGTATTTCTGAATTGTGGAAAGCCCATGCAAACGGTTGATGTGTTTAAAATCGTTGCTCATGTGCCGATAGATAGCGTGCCCGTCAATGCTGCTGTCGCGGGCGGCGCGCCCGATTTCCTGCATATAATCGCAGACGTTTCCCGTGGGCGCGAAATGCGCCACAATGGCAATGTCCTTAATGTCAATCCCCATGCCAAAGGCCTTAGTCGCAAGCATGACAGGCTTTGCGCCGTCCTGAAATTCCTGAAAATTGCTGCTGCGTTCTTCCGGCATGAGCTGCCCGTGATATTTTGCGACATACTTTCCAAGGTTTTTGCTGTAACAATAACCATGGAAGCTAGAAATCAGCGTGACGGTTGGAAAATAAATCAATGTCTTTTGCCCCCGCGCCAATGCCGCATGGATCATATCAATCAAAGCGTCAAATTTATTCAGCTCATATTCCACCTTGTTCTTTTTTACTTCCACTTCGCTTACTTCTATATGAATGTTCTTTCGCCTCACATAGCCCAAATAAGTAATGGGGTCGTTCATGTGCAGGCTGTTCAGGGTTTCGCTGTACATATCCTCTTCGCCCTTATAAATAGCCGTTGCCGTGAACGTGGCGATTACAAAGCCGTGCGGGTTTTCCGGTCGCTTCATTTGCGCTTGAAGGATTTTTTGCACATGATCCCCCAAAAACCAGTAATCGGGCCGGAACTGCTTGCCCCAAGTGGTGACAATATGCGCCTCGTCCACAACCACCATGCCAATCCTGCGGGTGCCGATCAGCATTTCAATATCGCTTCGGGCCAGCAAAGATTCCGGGGATAAATAAAGGATATGGCACTTGCCGTTTTTTACGTCCTCTAAAATTTCCTGCTTAATCACGGGCGAAATGTCCCCATTGATGGTTTTTGCAAAGGGGTATCCGCGCACTTTCAATTGCTCCACCTGATCCTTCATTAAGCCAATCAGCGGCGAAATCACAAGCGTGACAAGGTTGTATTTCTCAGCAAGGTAAATCGCGGGCAATTGAAACATCAAAGACTTCCCCGCCCCTGTGGAGGCGGTTACGAACACGTCACGAAAATCCTTGCCCTGTATGCAGTTTTCGGTTTGCTGTATCAAATCATTGACGATCTGCCCCTGTGAAACGGACACAACTTTCTTTTCCTGCGTTTTCAGTGCGGAAAGATCATAAACATCCAGTTGCCGAAAACTGTCATACCCCCAATACTTTTTCATCATAGCAAGCATTTCATCATTGCTTGCATCGGTTGGGGTTTCATCGGGGGCGGCAGCTTGGAACAGTCTGCCCGGATAGCAGGCGCAAAGTTTTTCAAGGGCCTTTGTAATGGCTTCTTTCCCTGCGGCAAAATTATCCCACGCAACAGCGAAATTCCCCTGTGTCGTTTGGAGTTGCTGTATCAGCGCAAAATAATCCGTATCGTCACAAAGGTTGGTATGGATAAAGCTTTCCTGCGGGGCTTCCGACAGCGGAAGCGGTTGGCCCGGTACGGAAATGCGGTGCCGTTCTATTTTTTCGTGCAGTAGCTGGCTTTCCGTGATGTTGTAACAACAGGCAACGTCCTGCGGGGTGTGAATATAGTTGCTATAAACGTTTGTGTATTCTTCCAGCGCACAAATGGGCGTGTCTTCGCCTGCATCGTCGTTAAAATGGGCCAGCAACGCCTCGGATATGTCTTGCGCCAGAGGGGTGCCCACAGGATAAATGTTGTGGTATAGCGGCGATTCAATGATATAAATTTTCCGGAAATGCTCCAGAAGCAGATTGTAAAGGCAAACAAACGCATCAAAAGAAATTATGGGGCATTCCTGCCTGGCCAGTGCCATGAGCATCGCAAGCTTGCCGTCAATTACGTTGTGAAGGCCTGGCTGTTCCAACCCTAATGCATCCAAAGAATAGCCCTTCAAGACGAACAGCGTGTCCGGGGCGGTTTTCTTTTCAATATAGCCTTTCACTACGCCTTCAAAGTATTTTCCTATGCTTTTTCGACTTTCTTGTTCTTCCATTTCTCTATTATACCACTTTTTCCCTTGCTTGTAAAGTAAAATTGATTTGCAGGAGTGCCCTTATCGCGTCTTTAAAGGAAATCCAAGAGTGAAATAGGCGGATCGCGGAATTTGTGCAGGCGCTTATCTGGCGTGGGCGACTTGTGGATAAAAGAAATGCGGTGCTTTCTCTGTCATTTGGTTTTGCGAGATGCTTTTCGCGGAATTGCTCCGCCCTTTCAGAGCGCGGGACACCCGCAAGCTTCCAATGCGAAATATTGGTGGTAGATTTCGTGCGTTGCATGGAAAACCTTCTTCCTTTGGCTAAAATTTACTTGGCGTCTTGATTGTAGCAGATGACGACGGCAAGGTCAACCACATTTTTTTGCACGGGGCGGCTTGCGGCGCGGCAAAAATTCGCACTTGACAGCACACAAATTTACTGCTATACTTTGGTAAGAACAACCAAGCAGGTAGCCCCCTCAAATTCGCGCGGCAACCTTGCTCTCAGTGGGTCGCGCGGCGAGCGCCCCCTGTTCACATAAATACCTAAACGGCGCGGTATAACGGCTTTCCGGCCTCTCCTTTCCAGGCGGGGCACGGCTTTGCTTCACTGCGATACATCGGTAAAAATTCCTGATAATGGAATTTTCTGCGCTTAATGAGACAAAAATTCATGCCTTATAATAGAGACAAATATTCACGAGACGCGAAGAATTTCAGCGGTGTTCCGAGAGAAGGGCAGTACAAAGGAGGCGAACCTATGCAGCTCGACCGAGACCTGGAATCCATCCAGGCGGTGCGCAATCTCATCAAACAAGCGAAGGCGGCCGCAGAACAGCTGGCGGGCTTTTCGCAGACGCAGCTGAACAGCATCTGCGCGGAAATCGCGCTTGACGGCGCGGCGCAGGCCGAACGGCTGGCGAAGCTTGCCGCCGACGAGACCGGCTTCGGCATTTGGCAGGACAAAGTGCGGAAAAACCTGCTGGGCAGCCGGGATGTTTGGGCGCGCTGGAAGGACGAAACCATGGTAGGGCCCCTGACAGAATACAGCGGCGCGCCGGGCGGATATTGGGAAATCGGCGTGCCCATGGGCATAATTGCAGCGTTGATTCCCTCGACCAACCCCACATCCACCACGCTATATAAGGCGATCATTGCGCTCAAGGCGGGCAACGCCGTGATCTTCAGCCCGCACCCGAACGCCAAAGGCTGCATTTGGGAGACGGTTCGGCTGATACAGGCGGCGGCGGCGCGGGCGGGCGCGCCGGAGCACGCGATTCAGTGCGTAGAACTTTGCACGATGGAAGCCACGAACGCCCTGATGTCCGATCCTGCCATTGGGCTGATTTTGGCGACGGGCGGCGAGGCGATGGTGCGCGCGGCCTACCGCTCGGGCAACCCGGCCATTGGCGTTGGCCCCGGCAACGGCCCGGCTTTTATTGAACGCAGCGCGGATATTCCAACCGCCGTGCGGCATATCATCGCATCCAAAACGTTCGACAACGGGGTGATCTGCGCTTCGGAACAAAGCATTATTACAGAAGAATGCGTTGCCGCGGAAGTGGAAGCGGAACTGAAGCGGCAGGGCGGCTATTTTTTGCCGGAGGAAGAAAGCGAGCGGCTGGGCAATCTGCTGCTGCGCCCCAACGGCACGATGAATCCGCGGATTGTTGGCAAACCGGCGCACGCGATTGCGGAAATGGCGGGGATCGCCGTGCCGGAAGGCACAAAACTATTGCTTTCGCGGCAAACGGCCGCCGGGCCGCGCAACCCCTATGCCCGCGAAAAACTCTGCCCTGTGCTGGCATATTTTGTGGAACCGGACTGGGAACGAGCCTGTGCGCGCTGCATGGAGATCTTGCATTTGGAAGGGGCCGGCCACACGATGGCCATTCACTCCAGGGATGACGCTGTGATCCGGGAATTTGCGCTGCAAAAGCCTGTCTCGCGGCTGCTGGTGAATACCCCGGCGGCGCTGGGCGGCGTGGGCGCAACAACGGCGCTCGATCCGGCGCTGACGCTCGGCTGCGGCAGTGTGGGCGGCAGCGCAACTTCGGACAATGTTGGCCCCAGGCATCTGGTGAATATCCGCCGCGTCGCCTGGTACAACCAGGAAGCAGGAAAAGGGCGGCAGGAGACGGGGAATTTGACTGCGATTGATGACATTCTGACGCCTGAACAGGTGGCGGAGATTGCGCGCCGCGTGCTGGAAAGGCTGGCGAAAGCGTAATGATGATAAGGCGCAATATTCTAGGAAGGGGGGGCCCAGAACGACTGTCGAAGAACAATACCGCACGGCGGGCAACCTGGAGGCGCGCATCGCGCTGCACCGGGACTTCAGCGCCAACCCGCAGGGCTGGGCTTGCTGGGTGGCCGCGCAATATGACCTGCGGCCCGGCATGGCCGCGCTGGAACTGGGCTGCGGCAACGGCTTGATCTGGCGGGCGCGCACAGAGGAATTGCCCCATGGTCTGCGGCTTGTGCTGTCGGATCGCTCAACAGGCATGCTGGAAACCGCCCGAAAAAATACCCAAACGCTGGCCAACACAACCTATCAGGTAATTGACGCGCAGGAAATCCCCTATCCCGATCACTCGTTTGACGCGGTCATGGCCAATCATATGCTGTATCATGTGCCCGATTTGCCCAAAGCGCTGGGCGAGATCGCGCGCGTTCTCAAGCCCGGCGGCGTTCTTTATGCCACAACGCTGGGGCGGGAAAACTTACGGGAACTCTGGGAGATACTCGCGGGCTTTGACCCGGAAATCGACTGGGGACAAAGCGCGCTGGCCGAGGTGTTTGGCCTGGAAACCGGCGGGGCGAAGCTGGCGCCTTATTTTAGCGAAGTGGAGTTGCGCCGTTACCCCGACCATTTGCATGTGACCCGGGCGCAGCCGCTGGCGGACTATGTGCTCTCGCAGGAGGGCGTTGCGGCGCGGCAGGGGGAAGCCTTCGCGCAATATTTGGAGGAGATCATTGCCCGCCGGGGGGCGATTGATATCCGCAAAGACGCAGGGATGTTCCTGGCCCGGAAATAACGTAGATCCTTAGACCTCAAGGTCTAATGTCTAATCATCAAAACTAAAATGTGGAATCGGAGGACAGCAACATGGCAATCAAATTGGCATTGGGCATGATCGAAACCAAGGGCCTGGTTGGCTCGATTGAAGCGGCGGACGCGATGGTAAAAGCGGCCAACGTCAACCTGATCGGCAAGGTGCACGTGGGCGGCGGCCTCGTTACCGTTATGGTGCGCGGCGACGTGGGCGCAGTTAAGGCCGCAACGGATGCGGGCGCGGCGGCGGCCAGCAGAGTTGGCGAACTGGTGAGCGTGCATGTCATTCCCAGCCCGCACAGCGATGTGGAACTGATTCTGCCAACCCTCGCCACAGGCGATAAGGCCTGATGCGCGCGGTCACAGAGGCGATGCTGCGCGCGCTTTGCCTGCCGGAGGGAGCAAGCTTCCCGCTTCCGGCAGACGCGCGCCTGACGCCCCTCGCGCTCGAATACTGCAACGAACGAAACCTGCGGCCTTTGGAAGGGGGCGGTTTGGTGGCTGACGACAGCGAACGCAAGCCGGAGCACCTGACCAGTCTGCGCGGCGGCGAACTTGTGCCAAAAACGCATCCCTGCATCCGGCTGCGGGGCAAACTGGATACGCTGGAAGCTGTTTTGCTGCAAACGCAGGCCGCGGCGGAGCAGGCCGGGCAAGCCGCCTGCGCGGCGCATTTGGCGGAACTGTTCGCGCTGGCGCAGGCTTGCATGCGCGCGGAGGTAACAGAAGAACCGCTGCCCGCGTTCCGGCTATTGGGCCTGAGCGGCGCGAGGCTGCGCTATCTCTCCCACCATCCGGCAGAATTTTTTGGCGAAGCGCCTGTGCCCCGCGCGGGCATGAGCGCGCTCTGCCTTGCGCTGAATTATCTGCGCACGCAAATACGCGAAGCGGAGCTGGCCGCAGCGGCGGCGTTCCTCGCGCCGGATGGCACTGTGGCGCGCACAGATCTTTTGGAAGCGCTCAACCGCATGAGCAGCGCGGCGCACCTGTTGTTCGTTGGGCAAATGACCGGAAAAGAGGTGGCGGATTTGCATGGATGAGGCGAAGATTCGGGAACTGGTGGCCCAGGCGGCCGCCGAAGTGTTGCGAAACGGGAGCGTTGCGCCGGTTCCCCCGGGGGATCGCATTCCCGTTGAGATATCGGCGCGGCATGTGCATTTGACCGACGCGGCGTTAGCGCTGCTGTTTGGGCCGGGGGCTTCGCTGGAGCCAGCAAGGGCGCTTTCGCAGCCGGGGGAATTCCTCAGCGATAAACGGCTGAAGATTGTTACGCCCCAAGGGCAGCTGGAACATGTTGCGGTGCTGGGGCCCGCGCGCAAAGCGCTGCAAGTGGAACTTTCCCGCACAGACTGCCGCGCGCTGGGGATCGAAGCGCCGGTGCGGCTTTCGGGCGATTTAACGGGCGCGGCGGATGTGTATCTGGTCGGCCCGGTGGGCATGCTGTTTGCCAAAGGCAGCGCCATCGTGGCGCAAAGCCATATCCATATGACGCCGGCGGACGCGCGGCGCTTTGGGCTGGTGCACGGGCAGGTTGCGCGGGCGCAAATACTGACCGAACGGCCCGTTACGCTGGGGCGCGTGGCCATCCGCGTCAGCGAAAATTTTTCGCTGGCTCTGCACATCGACTTCGACGAGGCAAACGCCTGCGGGGCGGTGCAAACAACCGAATGCGTCATTGACGGCCCGGCGCAGAGCGCTCCCCCTGCGGGCGGGGCTTCGCCCGCGACGGACGCGAAGGTTATCACGGAAGCGATGGCGAAAGAGCTTTGCCGGGCGGGCGGCCCTGTTTTGCTGCGGCGGGGCACAATCTTGACCCCCGCAGCGAAAGACGTGTTCAGCGCGGCAAAGATTATGATAGAGGACAGAGGAGCTTTGTTATGATGATTTGCCAGGTGGTGGGCCACGTTTGGGCCACAAAAAAAGAAAGCGCCCTGGAGGGGCTGAAGCTGATGGTGGTGCGCGAACAGCTGACCTCGCAGGGTTCGGGCGGCGCGTTTGTGGCCGCCGACGTGGTGGGCGCGGGCATTGGCGAACGGGTGCTGGTGGTCTCTGGCTCAACGGCCCGGCAGGCGCTGGGCAGCAACACCGTGCCCGTGGACTGCGCTATTGTTGGGATCATAGATACGGTGGAAGTTGACCGGGAGGTGGCGCAATGACCGAGCTGCGCTTTGGCGGCTGGCGGATCGCATGTGATCCGGCGGCCACCCGCAGGGCCTACGCAACCATGGCGGATGACAAGAGATGCGACTGCCAAACCTGCCGCAATTATCAGAGCGCCGCTGCGGGGTTCCCCGAAGAGGTGCTGCGCTTTTTTGAGCAGCTCGGCGTGGATGTGCGCTACCCGACAGAAGTTTGGGACTGCGGCGAAGAGAATTTTGCTGATCATTTGGACTACGGCGGATTCTATCACCTGGCGGGGCGCAACCTGACCCCCGGCACCGTGGATCCGGGCGCGTGGGTTCAGTCCCAGCCGAAAAGATGGCGGCTTTTTCTGCGGCGGCTCTGGAAGTCGGCGTTCGAGACCGCTCTTGCAGCGGCGCCAGCGCATGTGCAACTTCACGAAAATTTTGCGGTAGCGTTCCGAAACGATGCAACGATGCAGCCATGCATTGATCTGGAGGATCTGCCGGTGCTGGAAGTGGATATCATGTTCCGGGTGCCGTGGGTGCTGGAAGAACCCTATGCGGGAGCCGCAAGGAAAGGACAACCCGATGGATCTCCTTGAACAAATCCGCGCGGCTGGCGTGGTGGGCTGCGGGGGCGCGGGCTTCCCGAGCCATGTAAAATTCGGCGCGCGGGCGGATACCCTGATCATCAACGCCGCCGAATGCGAACCGTTGCTGCGCACCGATCGCACGCTGCTCCTGCGCGGCGCGGCGCATATTTGCGGAGCGGCCCTGGCGCTGAAAAAACAGCTGGGGGCCGCGCGGGCCGTGATTGCGCTCAAGGGCAGCTACGTCAGCGAGACGGCGGCGCTGCGGGCGGCGCTGCCGGAAGGGCTCGAACTGTTTTTGCTGCAAAGCTTTTATCCGGCGGGCGACGAGCAGGTTCTGGTGTATGAAGTGACCGGACGGGTTGTGCCGCCGGGCGGCATACCACTGGATGTTGGCTGTGTGGTAACCAACGCCGCCACGGCGCACGCCGTTTGGCAGGCCATGCGGGGCCGCCCGTTTCTCTTTAAATATTTGACTATCGCGGGTGCGGTGCGCCGTCCCGTTGTGATAAAAACCCCCGTTGGCACGCCGTTTGCCGATTGTCTGGCGGCGGCGGGCGGCGCGGCGCGCAGCGATATCATCGTTGTTTCCGGCGGGCCGATGATGGGTCGCCCCATGGCAATGGAAGAAGCGATGGGAAGTTATGTCACAAAAACAACTTCGGGATTTTTGGTTTTACCCGAACGCGCGCGGCTCTGGCAAACCGCCCAAACGCCGCTGCGGCATGTGCGGAACCGGGCCGCTTCGGCCTGTGTGCAGTGCAGTTTTTGCACGCAGCTTTGCCCGCGTTATCTTTTGGGGCATCCGCTGGAACCGCACAAAATTATGCGGCGCTGCGGCAGCGCGCGGCCCTTGGAGGAATTGCTCGACGAGCCGGTGATGCGCACAGCGCAATATTGCTGCGAATGCGGCGTTTGCGAATTGATTGCCTGCCCGATGGGCTTGCAGCCGCGCCGCGTCAATGCCGCGCTCAAACGCGCCTATGCCGCGCGGGGCGAACGCCCGCAAAAGGGCGAAACCGGCCTTGCCGCGCGGGCGTATCGCGATGAACGCCGCTGCCCAACGGCTCAAGCGGCTGCCCGTGCGGGCGCAGGTTCTTTTGCCCCGGAAGAAATTTCTTTTGACGAAATTCAGCCCGAACGGGTTTGCATCTCGCTGAAGAGCCATATTGGGGTTCCGGCGGAGCCACTGGTGCGGGCAGGGCAGCGGGTTGCCCGGGGTGACCGCATTGCCGCCTGCCCGCAGGGGAAGCTGGGCGCGGATTACCACGCCTCGATCGCCGGGGTAATCAGAGAAATCGGCGAAAACGGGATTCACATCGAGGGGGAGGGCTGATGGTTGGAAACAATAGGATTTTTGGAGCTTAGCTCCATCGCGAAAGGCATAGAGGCGGCGGACGCCGTGCTCAAGGCGGCGGATGTGGAACTGCTGTTCGCGCGGGCCAGCTGCCCGGGGAAGTATTACATCCTGTTCACAGGCGAAGTGGCGGCGGTTGCGGCCTCGCTTGAGGCGGGGGCCGCCGCGGCCGACGGCATGGTGGTGGATTCCTGCGTCATTCCGCGGGTGCACGAGCAGGTGGCCCGGGCGGTGAATCTGACGGCGCAGGCCGCGCCCTGCGGCGCGCTGGGGGTAATGGAGTTTTTTTCGGTTACGGCGGCGATCTACGCGGCCGACGCGGCGGTCAAAGCCGCCGACGTGCAACTGTGCGAATTGCGGCTGGCCACGGGCATCGGCGGGAAATCGTTCGCCGTGCTGACAGGCGAAGTGGCCGCCGTGCGCGAAGCGGTTTTGTGCGGCGTTGCCACGCGGCAGGCGCAGGGAATGACATTGGCGCATGTGGTGATTGCCAACCCACGCCAGGAATTGTTTGATTCCATCGGGTCATAGGATCGCTTCGCCTGCGCATAATTTATAAGAACAGATCAATGGAATCGAGGTACGGCCATGTTTGACAACAAACGCATCCTCTTTGCGGCCGGGGGCACGGCGGGGCACATCAACCCGGCGCTTTCGGTTGCGGGGCTGTTGCGCTATCTGCATCCGGAAATAAAAATACTGTTTGTTGGCACGGCTGACCGCATGGAAGCCAAACTCGTGCCGCAAGCGGGGTTTGCACTGCGCACCATCGAGATTTCCGGGTTTCAGCGCAGTTTAAGCCCGGAAAATATCAAGCGCAATTTGGGCACGGTAAAAAAATTGATTCGCGTCAGCGGGCAGGTCAATCAAATTTTAGATGAATTTCAACCGGATTTGGCCTTGGGCTTCGGCGGGTACGTCAGCGGACCCGTGCTGCGCGCGGCGGGCCGGCGGGGGATCCCCACGGCGATCCACGAGCAGAACGCCTACCCGGGAATCACCAACAAGGCGCTGGCAAGGCGGGCCGACGCGGTAATGCTGACGGACATGGCCGCGGCGCAGCGTATGAAATGCAAAAACCCGCCGGTGCACACCGGGCTGCCCATTCGGCGGGAATTGCTTGCGGCCAACCCTGCGGCGCGCCGGGAATTGGGGCTGGATGAGCGGCCCATGGTGCTTTCGATGGGCGGCTCGCTGGGCGCGCGGGCAATCAACGAAGCGGTTTGCGGAATGATTGCGCTGCTCTGGAAGGAGCGCGCGGTGCAGTTTCACCACGCCTACGGGCAATACGGCGCCTGGGTTCCGGGGCTGTTGCAGCAAAAGGGCGTTGATTTGAACGCGCCGGAACTGACGCTGCGGGAATACATCGACGACATGGCGCGCTGCCTTTCCGCGGCAGATTTGGTCATTGGCCGGGGCGGGGCCAGCGCTGTGAACGAAATCCAGGCGCTGGGCAAGCCGTCGATCCTAATACCCTCGCCCAATGTTGCGGAAAATCACCAGTATTTTAACGCCAAAACACTGGCGGATCGGGGCGCGGCCATTCTGATAGAAGAAAAAGACCTGACCCCGGCGTTGCTGGCAGACACCGTTCGGATGCTGCTGGCCGACAAAGCGCGGCTGGCGGACATGGGGAAAGCCGCCCGGGCGATGGCTGTGACCGACGCGAACGAGCGTATTTATGACGTTCTGCGGGGGTTGGCGGGGAAATAGGGTTCGCAAAAAAGCCTTGCGCTATTGGCGCAAGGCTTTTTGTTTTGGCGCAAGGCTCAGCGCAAAAACCGCTTCTCTTCTTCCGGCAAATCCAGGCCCAGGGTGCCGCCGGGGTTCATGAGGTTATCGGGATCGAAATAGTTCTTCAGGCAGCGGGTGATATCGTATTCGTTGCGCCCGAGCTGCCCTTCGAGCCAGGGCGCGAACATCTTCCCGATGCCGTGGTGGTGGCTCATGCTGGCCCCGCTCTTCTGGATCGCGTCGAGGATGCTGCGCTGGAACTTGACGAACTCTTCCATATCGTTTTCGGCAATGATAAATATCCAGTAAAGGTTGCCGCCCTGCGGATAGACATGGCTCATGTGCGTCATGCAAACGGTGTTCGGCCGCGCCTTCAGCACCTTGCGCACTTCGGCGTGCACGCGCTCCATCTCGCTCCAGTTGACGGAACACTCCATTGTTTCCATCAGGATGCCGAAATCCTGCACGGTGTCGCGCAGATAGGGGTCGCTGAAGCGGCCTTTCTCCCAGCCCTTGCAGACCAGCCCCGTCAGCGGCAGGCCGCCGTATTGGCGCGCGATTTTTGCCACGTTGTGGGCCGTTGCCTTGCTGTAGCCGTCGTTGCCGTTGGTAAAGCCCAAAAACAGGCACATGGTGCCGTATTCCATGCCCGCCGCTTTGAACAGGTACTTCAGCGGCGTATCCATGACACCGTAGTAATCCACCATAATGCCGGTCTCTTCCGGATCGCTCAGGCGGAACACGCTGGGGAACCCGCCCTCGCTTTGCATGACCTCGCGGGCGAAATCAATGCCGGTCTTCCAGTCTTTGAACATATAGGAGAAGCGGTTGATGGTTTCCGGCATATGCCGCCGGACTTTCAGCTTTACGTGGGTGAGCACGCCGAAAGAGCCTTCGTTGCCCATCATCAGCTGATCCAGATCGGGTCCTGTGGATTTGCGCGGATGGCTGTCGGTGGTGATAACGCCGCGCGGCGTGGCGTAGCTTTGGCCGCTGACCATATCGGCAATGCAGCCATAATAGGTTGAGTTTTGTCCGCTGCCCCGGGTGATCACCCAACCGCCCACGGAGCTGTGCTCAAAGCTCTGCGGGAAGTGCCCCAGGGTATAGGCGCGCTTGGCGCCGAGTTCTTTTACGGCGTCGTTGAGAATCGCTTCAAGCTTCGGCCCGCTGATGCCCGCTTCCACAGTGATGATCTGATCGAACTCGTTGAACTCAATCACTTTATTGAAGCGCAGCCGCATATCCAGCGAAATGCCGCCCTTTACGCATTCCACGCCCCGTGTGACGGAACTGCCGCCGCCGTAGACATACAGCGGAATTTTTTGCTCTGTCACATAGGCGACAATGGCTTCAATCTGCTCTTTGCTGTCCGGATACACCACGGCGTCCGGCACGTTTTCCACCACCTTGTTGCGCGAGCGCAGCAGATCGTACATCGTTTTGCCATAGGCCACGCTGAAGCGGGAGTAATCGTCGGTTTTAACGTATTCTTCGCCGACAATTGCCTTGAGCGCCGCAATGTTTTCGGACGTCAGGCGGATGGGGATGTCGAACGACACGTCTTCAAGCCCCAGGTCTTGCTGATAGGATCGCATGTAATCCTCGGACAGGTTGAACCGCTTGAGCAATTCGCGCAGCAACCCTTCGCGTGGCGCTTTGATTTGCTCGGGCACGCCCCACTTGAATACGGAACGGTATGATTTTGGCGGGACAGGCCCCCGGAACCAGTTTGGCTCAAATCCTTTGTATGCTGCCATGGGTAGATCCTCCTTCATGATTGTGAAAATAAACTATCTCTCCTGTAAAATTCGGTTGATTGTGCTATAGAATGGCTGTAGTTTGTCGTAAATCCGGGAAAACACTTCGTTGTAGAGCTTTTGGTAGAGCGCGGCCTGCGCCGGATCGGGCCGGAATTCCGTTTGGTAGTGCACCATGCCCTTCACCGCGTCTTCCATCGTGCGGTAAACGCCCTGCGACACAAACGCCACCAGCGAGCTGCCCAGCCCTGTTACCTCGTGCGTATGTGTGCGGAACAGCGGCAGACCGAACTGGTTGGCGGTGATCTGGCAGATTTCAACGCTCTGGCTGCCGCCGCCGGCCACATAGAGCCGCTGCACCGACGTTTTGCTCTTTTTTTCGATCAGCCGCAGCCCTTCCATCAACGAAAAATTGATGCCCTCAACGATGGCGCGGTACATATGCATGCGGGTATGGTAATCCGCGAAGCCGATAAATGATCCGCGCGCCTGCGGCATCGTCAGGCCCGGCGTAAAATAGGGATGCAGCATCAGGCCATCGCACCCGGGCGGCACTTCCGCCAGGTGCTGGTTGAGCAGGCTTTCGGGCGAAACGCCCAGTTCCAGCGCCGAGGCGCGCTCCAATGCCGCAAACTCCTTCTTAAACCAGCTGATCAGCCAGTACCCGCGGTAAATCTCAAATTCCGGGGTATACATCTTTGGCAAAATGGAGTTATACGACGGCATATGCGGCAACGGCTCAAAATACACCGGCGTGGTGATTTCGATTGTGGCCGTGGTGCTGAAGCTCAGCGCCGCCTGATCGGGGTTCATGCAGCCCAAGCCCAAAATTTCGCACGATTTATCGGAGCCGGTGGCCACCACGGGGATGCCAACGGGCACGCCCGTTTCTTCCGCCGCCTTCGCCGTAACGCTGCCCAGCACCGTGCCGGAAGGCACCACATCGTATTGCTTATCTTCGCTGACATCGAACACCATGCGCGTCATATCGCCTTTGGGCAGCCAAGTTCCCCTTTTGTTGGAAAACGGCAGGTGCCCCACGCAGCTGGCCACAGCGTCGGCCAATGTGCCGCAGAATTTGTAGTTCAGCCAGCCGGAGAGCAGCGCGTATTTCGCGGTTTTCCGCCAATTTTCTGGCTCAAATTCCGCCAGCCAGTTGCAGTGGCTGATGGCCCGCTGCCGCTTGACCATTTCGGCCAGGCCCGCCGCTTTCAGCACGGTCATCATCCAGCCGGGCACGCCCACTTGCGTGGACTCGCGCGTGTCGAGCCAGACAATGATATCCCGCAGCGGTTCCATGTGCTCATCCAGGCAGACGAAGGTGTCGCGTATGGTGCTCACCGAAACGGCGATGACGCCGCCCCAAAGCTCCGCGTACTCCGCCTTGAGCTTGCGGGTGCATTCGCAGATGGAGCTCCAGTAAAATTCCGGTTTCTGCTCGGCCCAACCGGGCCGAAGGGAATAATACGGCGGATCGTAGGTCTTTTGTGCCTTTGCAAGGATAGCGCCATTGCTGTCGCAAAGCAGCGCGCGGGCGCTCTGGGTGCCCATGTCGATGGTCAATACAATGGGTTCCGACGGCATTTCCAAATCACTCCAACCATTTTGATTTATCTTGTAAGGGGCCTACCTGACGAGCAAATTACTTGTCGCGATCAAGGTTCCTTCGCAAACGGGGTCCAGCGGAATCACGGTTTCGCCGCAGGCGATTGGCTCCTTCACCAAAACGTTGGCGATAAGGCGCATGACGGCGGGAATGCAATCTTTTGGCACTTCTCTGTCGGTTCGCACGGGCAGCATGGGCGCGTGGCCAAAGGCCGTGCGCACGGTGCTGCAAATGGTGCGGGTGGGGCAGGTCAGCTCCGCGCGGGCAAAGGCTTCGCCGCGCTTGCATTCATTGCCGCTGACCTTGGCTTCGTCCCCGCTGCCTTCCACCGTCAGATGGCAGCCCGTTGGGCAGGTGATACAGATAAATTCCCTCATGACAGCACCTCCATTTCCAGCGTCACCGGGCCGACGGCTGTGATTGGCACGGCGACGCGCTCCATTTCCGGCGGGCGCAGCTTCCGGTAGGTTTTTTTGAAAAGCTCCCTGCCGTTTTGCTTGACGATCACGCGCGTGCGATCGCACTCATCGCGGCTGCGGAAAAAGAGGACGGTTTTTTCGCCCAGCTCTGTCACATCCACACGCTGCGGGAAGGCATACAGGAAGGAACTGTCCGGCACAATGTCGAGATACGCCCGCTCTTTTGCCGCGTAACGCGCCGCCGCGCGGCCTGCCGATTCGCCGCTTTCGCTGACGTAATCCACCAGATCGTTAACATGCGCCGCGTTGCCGCAGCTGAAAACGCCCGGCACGTTTGTCATACCGTTTTGATCGCAGAGGGGGCCTTTTGTTACCGGGTGCAGCTCTACGCCCAGCGTTTCGGCCAGCTCGTTTTCGGGGATCAGCCCCACCGAGAGGATCAGCGCGTCGCAGGCTACGCGCTCGCGAACCGAATTGACGGGCTGCATATTGGAGCCAACTTCGGCGATTTCGACCGCTTCCAGCCGTTCGCTTCCAAAGACCTGCGTTACGGTTTTGCTCAAATGAAGGGGGATTCCAAAATCGTTCAGACACTGCGCAATGTTGCGCGGCAAGCCGCTGGGCACGGGTTTTGCCTCGTAGACGCCGAGGACTTGCGCGCCTTCGAGCGTCAGCCGGCGGGCCATGATCAGCCCGATATCGCCCGATCCCAGGATCACGCAGCGGCGACCCGGCAACTGCCCCAATATATTGGTATAATATTGCGCGGCCCCGGCGGTGATCAGCCCGGCGGGCCGGGTGCCGTGGATCGCGACCTGGCGGGCCGTGCGTTCTCGGCAGCCCGTGGCCAACACAATGGCGGAGGCGATGATATGTCGCATGCCTTCGGATGTGACAACGGTCAGATGCCATCCCATGGCATGCGGACGGATGTTGTCTACAAACGTATGCAGCATCACATGGACGGTTGTTTTTTTCAGCAGATCAAGATATCGCTCGGCATACTCCGGGCCGGCCAGTTTTTCGCCAAAGCGTACCAGGCCGAACCCGTCGTGCACGCATTGCTTCAGAATGCCGCCCAAGCGCGCTTCGCGCTCAATCAGCACTACCTTCGCGCCTTCTTTTTCGGCCGCAATTGCAGCGGCCAGCCCCGCAGGGCCACCGCCAATCACACATACGCCGCATTGCACACTCATACCAGCGCCTCCTTTCCAGACGTCGGGATACAGGAGGCAGGAGACAGGGGGGGAACGGGGGAACTATCGGGGGGTGGCGCTTCTTTGATCGAGCCGTAGACAATTTCGCTGCCCGGCCCGCTTTTCCGCACCTGGCTGAGCGGAATATGCAATTCCTCCGCAATGGTTTGGGCAACCTGCGGGCCGCAAAAGCCGCCCTGGCAGCGGCCCATGCCCGCACGCACGCGGCGTTTCACGCCGTCCACACTGTCGCACGGCAGCGGCCGATGCAGCGCCGCAACAATTTCGCCCTTGCTGATTTGTTCGCAGCGGCAAAAAATCACGCCATAATCGGGGTTCTCTTCGATCAGGCGGTTGCGCTCGCGCTCGGGCAGCTGCGCCGCGTGAACAATCGCGGGCCGCACGGGATCAAACTGCTCATTGGGCGCGGCGCTCAGGCGCTCGGCCGCCCACCGGGCAATCGTTTCGCCAATCGCGGGCGCAGCGGTTAACCCGGGAGACTGGATCCCCGCGGCGTGGATGATATTCTTGGTATAAAGCCCCCAGCGAATGACGAATTTTTCCTCATAGGTTGGGGCGCGCACGCCGGTGAAATACGTAATGATCTGCCCCCGATTCAACACATCGCTGGTTCTGGCTTGTTTGTTGAAGACCGTCGCGATACTTTCAGGCGTGGTGCTGAAGTCCTCTTTGTCTGGCGTTTCCACGGCGTCTGGCCCGATGAGCAGGTTGCGGTGCGCCGTCAAAATGATGCCGCCGCCCTTGGAATGCGCAGCGTGGGTATTGATTTTATTGCCGCCGGCCATCATCGAAGCCACATGCACGCGGGAAATCAGGTTGGTGGCCTTCTTATCTAAGATGGAGTTTGTGCCCCGGCGGGGATGAATGGAAAAGAAGCGGTCGTCCGCCATAGCGGCAATGTTGTCGGCGAAGGTTCCCGCCGCGTTAACGACAATTTTGGGGCGAATCGTGCCCCGGTTTGTTTTTACGGACACGACCTGCCCGTCTTTCACTTCTATCGAAAGGCAGGCTGTTTGGAGGCTGACGCGGGCGCCGTTTTGGATGGCGTTTTCGGCGTAAGCGATAGTCAAGCCATAAGGGCAGACGGCCCCGGCCGTTGGAAACGCCAGCAGGTGCTTCAGGTTTGGATGAAGCCCAGCCAGACGACGCGGCGCTTGCGCCCGGTGCAGCACCTTGCAGGGGATGCCGAGATAATTCCAATATAGCTTCGTTAAGCGCAGCGCGATCATGGGGATTTTCCCGGGGAACGCCAGCCACTGCCCGGGCCGCTCAAACGGCACTTGCAAATCGGCGCAGATCTGATCGTACATCTCGTTGCCGCGCATGTTATAAATATATTTTTGGCTGCCCTTATGTAAATCCAGCCCGGGATGAACTTCGCCGTCGTTGCGCGACGACGCGTGCAGCGCCACGTCGCACTCTTTTTCGATGAGCAGCACATCGAGCTTCCAGCGCGTGAGTTCCCGCGCGATAGCGCACCCCACCACGCCGCCGCCAACGACGAGAACATCGGGGGCCGCGCCTTCCAGCGCGTCATCGTTTAATTCCGGCAGCCGCACGGGCTGCACCCGGCCCAAATAGCGGATATCGTTCACAACGCCTTCGGTTTTGTTATATTTCGCGGCCAAATATCCCGCCGCAACGATTTCCTGCCAGTCGGCGCTTTCGCCCTCGAGCACGGTGTGCCGCCGCTCGGGCCGGGCTTTGAAGCGCCCGTTGAATTCTTTGGCCAGCTTGCTGTTGAGCAATGTCATAGCATCGGGCATCGCAGTCCACATCTCCCCATTATTTTTTCACCAATTATACCACTTTTTTATGTATATGTCAAGAAATTTTTGTGAGAAGCGGCAGAACAACGAAGCAGGTAATTCCCACCATCCCTCCGCCGCATTCATTTGGGAAGGATTTTTCACGAAAATGACTAAAAAAACCCAAAGAATGCTTGCGCTTCAAGCTTCCAAGCGCTATTCGGATCGTGTCGCTCTTAGAACCCATACGCAAAGAATTCAAAACAACCTTCGCAACAGGGTGTGAATATGCGATAAAAAGACGAAATTCTCTTCAGATTTTGTCGAGATTTCGTAGTCTTTCGAGAGCCTTCT
>JAIRPV010000037.1 GCA_031256825.1 Oscillospiraceae bacterium
TCTCCGGCAACCCCAATTTCGGCCTGCGATTGAGATGCGGCCCGTTCGGGATTTCGCTTGCTTTTTCCTCGGGTTTGCTGTATAATAGAACCGGAACTTGACGACCGGAGGAATCGAAATGCCAAACAAAACCCTTGTTCTTGCGGAAAAGCCTTCTGTTGCCCGCGAAATTGCGCGGGTGCTGGGCTGCCGCCAAAGCGGCCCCGGCTGCCTGATGGGCGGCAGCTATATCGTCACCTGGGCTTTGGGCCATTTGGTCACGTTGGCCGACCCGGAAACCTACGGCGAAACATACAAGCAATGGCGGCTGGAAGATCTGCCCATGCTGCCCAAAAACATGCAGCTGGTGGTGATCAAAGAAACCGGGAAGCAATTCAGCGCGGTTTCCGCTTTGCTGCGCCGCGCGGATGTTGGCGACGTTGTGATTGCCACGGACGCGGGCCGCGAAGGCGAGCTGGTGGCCCGGTGGATCCTGCAAAAAGCCGGCTGCAAAAAGCCCCTGCGCCGCCTGTGGATTTCTTCCCAGACCGACAGGGCCATTCGCGATGGTTTTGCGAACCTCCGCCCTGGCAGGGAATACGAAAATCTTTTCCACGCCGCCCGTGCCCGGGCCGAGGCCGACTGGCTGGTGGGGCTGAACATTACGCGGGCGCTCACTTGCAAGCACGGGGCGCAGCTTTCCGCCGGGCGGGTGCAAACGCCAACGCTGACGCTCATCTGCCGCCGGGAGGAAGAAATTCTGCGCTTTCATCCGAAGGAATATTTCACTGTGCGCGCGCAGTTCGAGGGCTTTGACGCGCTGTATCAGGACAAACAAAAGCAAAGCCGGTTTTTTGAACCGGCCGCCGCCGAAGCCGTCGCCAAAGCCTGCGAAGGGAAGGGGGCAACCGTAGCCGAGCTGAAGCGCGAATATAAGCACCAGGCGCCGCCCGCCGCCTATGATCTGACGGAACTCCAGCGGGACGCCAACAAAACATACGGCCTTTCGGCCAAACAGACCCTTGACGCAACGCAGCGCCTGTATGAGATCCATAAAATCGTAACATATCCGCGAACCGACAGCCGTTATATTCCCGAAGACGTTGTGCCAACGCTGCCGGAGCGGCTGCGGGCCATTGCCTTTGGTTCCTATGCCGAAACGGCGCGGGCTCTGCTGCGGCAAAAGCTGAGCACGCGCTATCTGGTCAACAACGCCAAAGTCACCGATCATCATGCCATTTTGCCCACAGAAGAGCATCCGGATGTCGTCCGGCTCAGCCGGGCCGAAGCGCAGGTTTACGACCTGATTGTGCGGCGCTTTTTGGCGGTGCTCAGCGCCCCGCACGAATATGACGACGTCCGTGTGCGGCTGCAAATAGGGCAGCACAGCTTTTTTGCCCGGGGCAAAAGCGTGCGCCAACCGGGCTGGAAGGCGGTGTATGGCAATTGGGACGACGACGGGGACAGAGCGGAAGAAGAGACGCAAAGCCTGCCTGCGCTGCGCCAGGGGCAAAGTTTGCGGGCCAACGCGCTGCGGCTGCAAAGCGGAAAAACAAAGCCGCCGGCGCGCTACACCGAAGCCACGCTGCTCTCGGCCATGGAGCACCCGGTGGAGGAGGCAGGGATCAGGAGACAGGAGACAGGGGGCGAACAGGAGATAGGAATCAGGGAGCAGGGGATAGGAGAAACGGGGCGTACTCCCCTAACGCCGAATCCCTCCGCCCTCCCTCCTTCGCTGGGTACGCCCGCGACAAGAGCCGATATCATAGAAAAATTGTTCGATTCGTTTTATATGGAACGGCGCGGCAAAGAGATCGTTCCAACCTCAAAGGGGCGGCAGCTGGTCAAGATTGCGCCGCCGTCGCTGACTTCCGCCGCGCTGACCGCCCAGTGGGAACAGCGGCTGGCGAATATCGCCAACGGGCGCGAGCGGGCCGAAACATTCCTGGAAGAAATGCGCCGCTACGCCGCCGCGCTGGTAAGCGAAGCAATCGCCTCCGACGCAAAATATGTTCACGACAACGCCACGCGGGAGATCTGCCCGGATTGCGGCAAATTCTTGCTGGATGTCACCGGCAAAAAAGGCCGCATGCTCGTCTGCCCCGATCGGGACTGCGGCTACCGCAAAAATGTGAGCATGATCACCAACGCCCGCTGCCCCGAATGCCACAAAAAGCTGGAACTGCGGGGCGAGGGCGACAAAAAAAGCTTTTACTGCACCTGCGGCTACCGCGAAAAAGCTTCCGCCTTTGAAGAGCGGAAGCAAAGCGCCGGGGCAAATAAGCGCGAGACCCAGCGCTTTTTGGAGTCCCAAAAGGACGAAGCGCGCACCACGCTGGGGGATCTGTTCCAAGGGCTGGAGCTATAAGCCGGCCAACGCCGCCCGCCAAAAACTTCTTTCGTGTATTCCTCACAGGGCATTCTGCGCGGCTTAGCCCCGCAGGCCCGGCGAGGAATATTTTCCAATTTATGGTATTGACAAGCGCCCGCAGAATAGATATAATAAAAATACCATTAATTGGAAGAAGAGGAGTCCCTATGAAAAAGAGCATCAGCATTGTTCTGGCTGTCCTAACGCTGAGCTGCGCGCTGTGCGTTGGCGCGGGCGCCGCGAAAAGCAGCTCCACAGGCGCGTTCAATCCCTTTCCCGGCATTGCCGATCTGACGAAAGAGGCCATGCCCGGCAGTTTTTACGCCAAAGTGGCCGAGGCGTATCGGCAAGGCAAGCTCACCGAGGCCGAAGCGCTGCAAATCATCACCGCCGTCAACACCAACGGTTTTTTGAACCTCTTGAGCAGCAGTAGCAAGCCTGTCACCAGCACTTTGCCGATAGAACTCAAGCGCGCGCTGCACCGGGCCGACGTCGTAAAATTTCCGCTTTGGGAGCGCAGCAAGTTCTGGAACGCGTTCTTTAAGTACCTTTTGTTCGGCTGGATTTGGATGTAGCAGGGCGTTGTTCGCGCTGCGCGGTTATCCCAGCCCCTCGCAAACCGCGTTGCCCATCTCCGCGCAGCCAACTTTTTCGTACCCCGCCTCAAAAATATCCCCCGTGCGTTTGGTTTCCAGCGCCTTGTTCACGGCGGCTTCTATGGCCGCCGCCGCCGCAGGCTCGTTCAGGGAATATTGCAGCAGCATGGCCCCGGAAAGAATGGTGGCAAGGGGGTTGGCAATCCCTTGCCCGGCGATGTCCGGCGCGGAGCCGTGGATGGGTTCGTAAAGCCCGAAGGCGCGGCTGCCGCTGGATTCGCCCAGGCTGGCGCTGGCCAGCATGCCAATGCTGCCGCTGATCATGCTCGCTTCGTCGCTCAGAATATCGCCAAAGATGTTCGATGTGACAATCACGTCAAATTGCCGGGGGTGGCGCACCAGCTGCATGGCGCAGTTGTCCACATACATGTGGCTAAGCTCCACATCCGGGTAGTCCGCCGCCACGCGCAAAACTGTCTCGCGCCAGAGGCGGCTGCTTTCGAGCACATTGGCTTTGTCAACGCTGCAAAGCCGGCCCGCGCGCTTGCGCGCCATTTCGAACCCCACCCGGGCAATCCGCTCAATTTCCGGCACAGTGTAACATTCTGTGTCGAAGGCGGCGGGCTGGCCCGCTTTTTCTGTGCGGCCGCGCTCGCCAAAATAAATGCCGCCGGTCAGTTCGCGCACAATCATGATATCCAGGCCTTCGCCGATGATGTCCTGCCGGATGGGCGACGCCTGGCGCAGCGGCCGAAAAATGCGGGCGGGCCGGAGGTTGGCATAAAGCCCCAGCGCCGCGCGGATGCCCAACAGGCCCGCCTCAGGGCGCAGATGCCCCGGCAGGGAATCCCATTGCCAGCCGCCAACGGCCCCGAGCAGCACGCTGTCGCAGGCCTTGCAAATTTCGATCGTTTCGGGCGGCAGCGGCAGCCCGGTTTGATCAATCGCGCAGCCGCCCATCAGGCAGGGCTTGTAGTCGAAACGAAAGCCGAACCGTTCGCCCGCGCGGTCGAGCACTTTGAGGGTTTCTTCCACAATTTCAGGCCCAATGCCGTCGCCCCGAATTACGGCCAAGGTATAAGTTTTCATAAGGTTCCTCCGACGCGCTTTTTATGATGGCGTTCCCCGGGAACGCGTTGACCCGCCCTAGTTATAGTGTACCACAATCCTGCCGCTGCGCTCTGTTATTTTCAGCACCGTGCCCTCGTATTCCACCCGTGCGCCTTTGCCCGCCTCCACATTGTCGTATCCGTTGGGCAAATAAATTTCTGTGGGCAGCTCTTCGTCGCGGGGCGTGTAATCCAATGTAAAAATCTTGCGCTCCGTGTCAACGGCGAAGGAGCCGATGGTTCCGTTGACCGCCCGGGGATAGGGGCGCGCGAGCACGCGCATGATGGGCTGATCATAAAAGCCCGGGGTGTAGGTGAAATAGGTGTTGCTCCAGTTGCGCGCCTCAAAAAAGTCGAGCAGGTGGCTGATGTGGGGGAAGAACCCTTCGCCTTCGCCGCCGCCGCCCCATTCGCCAACTATCACAGGCACGTTCATGGCCGCCTGGTTTTGGGCCATCTGCCCGAACATAAACCCGGTGCGCTCGTTGCTGGCGAACTGGTAGGCCGGGGTGTCCACCAAAAAGTCGTAACCATGCGGGCTATAAACAATCGCTTCGCCCGCAGGCGGTTCGATGCGGAACGGGATGCCCAGGTTGCACCAATAATTGTGTTCCAGAAGAATCACGCCGTTCGGGGTGATTTCCCGCAGGGCGGCGATCATGCGCGCAACGAAGGGCGCGTAGTGCTCTTTGTCGAATTTTTCAACGAGACCCGCCGCAACTTTTGTGACTTTGCCCATCACTGTCGGCGTGAGCACATCCAGCGCGTAGCCGCGCCGCTCTTTGTTCAGCGCGGTCTTCAGGAACTGAATACGGTGCACGCTGGGGCTGACGCCGCACACGCGCACCAGCTTTGCCACAAGCTTGCGGAAGATCTTGCCGCCGGGCGTGCCCGGGAAAGGCTCGTTGAGCAAATCGAAGCCAAAAAAGGCGGGTTGGTTGGCATACCGCCGCGCGAGCGTCTGCCAGGCTTCGGCCAGATGCTCCTGCAACCCTTTGCCCAGCACTTTGTCGTTGGCCCAGAAGTGATCGAACGCGCGGTGCACAGCCTTGTCCAGATAATAGCGATCCGACCAGACAAACCATTGGGGCTTTGCCTCATATTGATCGGTCAGGCAAGCCCAGTAGGGCATGCCCTTGCCCGGCAGCGCGTTCCCTTTCCCAAAATCAGAGTAAAGATCCTGGTGCATGTCCAGCATAATATAGATGTCGTATTTGGCGGCCAAAGCAAAAACTTCGTCTATCTTTTGCAGATAGGCTTCGTTGTATTGCCCTTTTTCCGGTTCGATATAGGCCCACATCAGCCCCAGCCGCAGCAGCCGGAAGCCAAGCTTTTGGGAGCGCCGGAAAAATTCCTCGTCCAAATGCTCGAGCCTGCCGTAGGGCGGCTCTTCGAGCATTTTGTCGTCCTTCAAATTAACCCCGTGAAATATGCACTCGCGGCCATGCTCGTCCAGAAGGCGCGTGCCCTGTGTCGTAAAGCGCTGCATGTGGTCAACCCTCCCGAATGAATTGATAATATGAATATCCCGCCAATCCGGCTGTCTTTATTTTACCACAAGGAACCGCAAAAAGCAAGAGCCAAGCGAAAATATGCTTCGTGAAAATTTTTTTTGAAATTTTTTGAAAATCTTTTTTGAAATTTTTTTGGCATCCCCCCGCTTTTGCGCCCATGCTTTACACCGGTTTAGAATTGCCGCGATTTCCCGTTTGGGTATTCGAAAATGAACAGCCTTTCCCAATCAAATAAAAATTGGCTTCGGAGGATTTCCCAATCCCGCCGCAGCGCATTGACATCGGCGGAACCGCGCGATAAAATGGGATTAAGGCAGCCCAAATTGCAAAGAAGAGGAAGTATCGCAATGGAATTGATTTGCCAGGAAGGACAGCATAACGTTTATTTTCTCGACAATACAGGCAGGCTCATCGGCACGCCCCTGCGCGTTGCGCACAACGAGCCGGCGCCGCCGCCGGAATACGAACCGCAGAGCGGCCGCATCTTCCTTTGCTGGAGCCGCAAAACGGATCGCATCATCGAAGATACCTACGCCGTGGCCGTCACCCGCCCGGAAGAGCCGCTGGAGTTTTGCAGCGTGACCTATTTCGACGCGGCGGGGCTGGTGCTGGATATGAAACTTGTGCTGGCGGGCGAAGACGCCCCTCTGCCTGCCTATGCCCCCCCGGAAGGGTATCGTTGCCTCGGCTGGGAGATCCGATCGGAAGACGGCGAAGAACCGCAGCTTTTGCCGGCGGAAGAAAGCGCCCTGCGCGGCGTAACCGGCGACTGCTGCCTGTATGCCCGCTGCGAAGCGGAGGCCTGCCGGTTATATGCCCTCGATTTGCGGGAAGAAACCCGGCCCGGCCTGCAATTCCTGGGCAGCTACGGGTTCGGCGCAATAGTTTCGCAGGAAGATCTATTCTGCCTGCACCTGCGCAGCACCCGCTGCCTGCATCCGTTCCGGCTGACCCTGCAAAGCGACGCCATTTTGGCGCTGACCCCCCAGGGCGTTCGCGCCTTTGATCTGTCCATGCGGCCCATTGAGATGAACGCCATCTGGCTCATGCCCGACTACGATGCGGAGCAGGCCCGCGCCCAGTCCGCCCCGGCGCAGATTGTGACCTATCGCAACCGCCAGCTGATGCGAAAGGAGGCTTGATTGTTTTGCCGCTGAAAACCTATCGCGTGGAATTCTTCGACGCCAACGGCATGCCGCTGGGGGAGTGCCGCGCGGTTTATGGTTCCGCCGCGCATCCGCCGAAAGCGCCGCATCCGCCCAAAGGCTGGCGGTTTGATCACTGGGAACCCGAAGTTTGTTTTGTGCGCAGCAACCTGCGTTCTGTGGCGGTCTACGCCCCGAAGGAATATTTGGTGACATTTATGAGCGAAACCGGCACTGTGCTCAAGCGGGAATATGTGCCCTACGGGGGCGACGCCACCCCGCCGCAATACCACGCCTGCGGCCGTGCCGCCCGCTGGAGCGGCCCCACGCAAAACATCCGCCGCGCGGAAACGTTCCGGGCGCAGTTTGAGGGCGCGGTAGCGTAACTGAGATCCTGTTTCTGAGGTTCCGGCTCCATAAAAAACCCCCGGGCAGTCGGCTGTCCGGGGGTTCGTCGTCGTCTTACTTCTTTAGCGGAAGATTTCCTTTGCCTTGCCAAGCAGTTCCTCGCAGCGCGCTTTCGCGGCTTCGAGCGGCGCGCCGGGGGCAAAGGCTTCGGCCGTGCAAACGTAGAGCTTGATTTTTGGCTCCGTGCCAGAGGGCCGCAGCACCAGCCAACTGCCGTCGGCCAGGAACAGCTTTACCACATCGGACATGGGCAGGGCAATGGGCGTTGTTTCGCCCGTGCGCAGATCGCGCCGCTCGCGGGCAAGGTAGTCTTCCACGGCAACCATGCGCTCGCCCGGCAGCAGGGCCGCGGCGTCCCTGCGCAGTTCGGCCATCCATCCGGCAATCTGCGCCAAACCCTCCGCGCCTTTTGCTTCGTGGTTGTATAGTTCCTCCGCTACAGGGCCATAGGTTTCGTATAGCGCTTGCAGCGCCTGCCAGAGCGTCATCTTTTTTTCTTCTTTATACCAAAGGGCCATTTCGGCAACAAGCGCGGCGCTGATCACAGCGTCTTTGTCGCGGCAAACATCGCCCGCAAGATACCCGTAGCTCTCTTCGAATCCAAAGATAAAACTGTGTTCCCCGCTGGCCTTCCATTGATCCATGCGCTCGCCGATATACTTGAAGCCTGTCAGAACCAGATCGGCCGTTACCCCGTTTTGTTTGCAGATGCGTTCGGCCAGGGTGCTGGTGACAATGGTCGTCACAATGGCCGGGCGCGGCGGCAGGCCGCCAAGCTCTTTTTGGGCGCGGATCAGATAGTCGCACAGCAGCGCGCCGGTCTGGTTGCCGCTGAGCACCACGTATCCGCCGCTTTCATCCTGCGCGAGCACGCCAATGCGGTCGGCGTCGGGATCCGTGGCAAAGATCACGTCGGGCCGCAGCGTCCGCGCCAATTCCATCGCCGGCGCAAAGGCCTCGCGCTCCTCGGGGTTGGGCTTTTTTACGGTCGGGAAAGAGCCGGCCGCGTCTTGCCCCGCCTGCGAAGGCACAACCGTAACATCGCTGAACCCCGCCCGCGCCAGCAATTGCGTCACAGGAATCAGCCCCGTGCCGTGCAGCGGCGAATAGAGCAACTTCAACGCCCCGCCGCGCTCTTTGGTCCATTCCCGCCGCGGCAGCCAAGCTTCCGTCGCGGCATAATATAGCTCGTCGAACGCCTCGTCCAGCAGGATTGTTTCGCCTGTCTCCCGCGTTTTGTCTCCCGTTTCCTGGAACACATCAAGGGCCTCGATTTCCGCCAGCACCTGCCCGGCGGCCTCGTCCGTCAGCTGCCCGCCGGTGGCGTTATAGACTTTATAGCCATTGTATTCCTTCGGGTTGTGGGAGGCGGTTATCACAATGCCCGCGTGGCACTCGTATTGCCGCACGGCAAAGCTGAGCATGGGCGTCGGGCGCGGCCCGGCGGTGAGATAGACCAAAAAGCCGTTTTCCCGCAGCACATTGGCGCTGTGCTGGGCAAACTCCCTGGAGCAGCGCCGGGTATCGTAGGCAATGGCGGCTTTCAGCCGCTCCCCCGGGTACGCCTTCTTCAGATAATTGGCCAAACCCTGTGTGGCGCGGCCCACCATATAATGATTCATGCGGTTGCTGCCCGCGCCGATTTCCGCGCGCAGGCCGCCCGTGCCGAAGGCCAGGCTGCGATAAAACGCGTCGGTGCGGCGTGGCCCGTCGCAGGCAAGGGCTTCCAGTTCCGCCCGCCAAAGGTCGCCTTGCGGCACATGCTCCAGCCAGCGCTCGTATTCCAGATAGGTCTCGTTGCGGCGGATCAAATCCATGCGCTGCCGCACACAGTCGGCGCTGCGGCCCGGATCGCGCGGGGTATGGAACGCGTAATCCAGCAGCAAATCGATGGTTGTTGTGGCAACATGCAAACGCGTGTCGCTGGAAGCGTAATAGATTGCCACTTCGTTTCGTTCATTGACCGCCGCGCCGTTGCTGAACACCACGTTCGAAACGTCGCCCAGGCGTTCGCCGCCCAGCGGCGCAAGAAAATAGCCGGAAGGTTCGGCTGTCACGCGCCAAGGCTCCGCCAAATCCGTGATGAATACATACAACACATAGCGCAAACCCGCCGCCGTGTTGCGCACGCCGTGGGCAATGTGCAGCCAGCCGCGCGGCGTTTCAATCGGCACGGCGCCCGCGCCGTTTTTGCTCTCTGTAATCTGGTGATACCGCCGGGGGCTGACCAGGCGCTCTTCTTCAATCGCCGCGTGTTCCATGTCGTCGCACAGCGCAAAACAAATGCCCCCGCCGCTTCCCGCCTGGATAAAGCCGTCCTGCGGCCTTGTCAGCAGGGCGTAGCGGCCGTCAACTTTTTTGGGGAACAGCACAACGTTGCGCTGCTGCGGCGAACGGGAAATCAGGTTCGGCAAGCGCTCCCATGTGATCAAATCGCGCGTGCGGGCAATTCCGCAGGCGGCCCGCGCCGCGCCAATCTCCGGGTCGTCGGGGTCTTTGCTTTCCGAGCAAAATAGGCCATAAATCCAGCCGTCCTCGTGCGCGGTCAGGCGCATGTCGTAAACATTCACTTCATCCGGTTCTGTGTCGGGCAGGGCAATCGGGCGCAAAAAGCGGAAGCCTTCGGTTGCGCGCCGGCTGGCAGCCAGCGCAAAAAAAGATTTGCGGTCGCTGCCTTCCACGCGCACGGCAAGATAGTATGTGGCATCCCGGTAGATCGCGCCGCTGTTGAAAACGGCGTTCACCCCAAGGCGCTCCAGGGCGTTGGGGTTGGCCGCCGGGTCGAAGTCAAACTTCCAGCCGGGCGGAATATGATCCCGGGTCAGCACCGGGTTTTCGTAGCGCTGATAAATGCCATTATATGGTCCCGCGGGGGCGTTCGGGCGGTCAACCAATGCTTGATAAGCGCGCAGCTGCGCGCGGATCTGCTCCTGCATGAAAATACCTCGCTGTTTCTCTTTCTCTCCTCCTATTTTAACACAGCCAAGAGAAAAAAGCAAGAATTTTATTTTTTTCTTCCCCTATTATTCTTCCCCGGGAAAACTTACAGTTTTGGCTTGCAATTTGCCCGGCTTTGTGGTATGATAGAGAACAGGATCAACACCGGATTAGATTTTTTTAACGCAGGTAACCGCTATGAGCTTTTCCGCCGGAGTAAAAACCGAGCTGCTGCGCGCGGGCGCGGAGCAGGAACTTTGCTGCGCTGAGGCGCAGCTCTATGGCACGTTGCTGTTCGGGCGCGATTTCAGCAGCCGCAGCATGAGCTTGCGCACGGAAAGCCGGGCGCTGGCCGACTATGTTTGCGCGCAGCTGCACGAAATTGAGCTGGCTTCGGCGCAGCTGCGGCAGGCCGGGCGCAAGTGGGAAGTCGTTGTGCGGCCAGAAGACCGCCTGCGGGTGCTCGAACGCTTTGGGCACGGCCAAAACGAAGTCTCTCTCCACATTGCAACAGAAAACTTTGCCTGCGAAAACTGCCGCGCGGCCTTTTTGCGCGGGGCCTTCCTTGCCTGCGCGGCGGTCACCGCCCCGGAGCGCCAATATCACCTGGAATTTGCCGCGGGCTACAAACGGCTCGCCAGGGAACTTTGCGGTATCCTCGAAGAGGTGGGGCTGCCCACGCCAAAGCTGTGCCAGCGCAACGGCGTTTGGCTCGCCTATTATAAGGATAGCGCCCAGATTGAAGACGCCCTCGCCCTGCTCGGCGCGCAGCTGGCCATGCTGGATCTGGTTACCGTCAAAATCGAAAAGGACATGCGCAACAACGTCAACCGCATCGTCAATTTTGAGGTGGCCAACGTCGGGCGCACATCCGCTGCGGCGGCCGCGCAATTGCTGGCCATCCAGCGCCTGCGCCAGCGGCAGGGCCTGGATTCCCTGCCCCCGTCCCTGCGCGAAGCGGCTCTGCTGCGGGAAGAAAACCCCGAAGCTTCGCTCCAGGAGCTAAGTGAATTATCTTCCCACTCTATGACGCGTTCCGGTATCAATCACCGGCTGAAACGGCTCATCGCGCTTTCGGAAGCCGAATAAGAAAAGGAGACAACGATGATACCTGTCACAATTTGCAATGGCGCCGACGAAATAACACGCTTGGCCCAGCTGAAGGCCCGCGGCGGCGAGATAGACGCGCGGGTAACTTCCATGGTGTCCGAAATTATCGCGGCAGTGCGCGAAAAAGGCGACGCGGCGGTGCGCGGCTTCACGCATTATTTCGATGTGGAAGCCCGGCGGGATACCCTGCGTGTTGTGGATGAAGTGCGGGCAAGCCATGCCTTTGATCAGGGCGAAAGCTGCGAAATCCCCCGCGCGCGGCTGGAAGAATCCCTGAAAACATGCAGCCCCGATTTCCTTTGCGCTCTGCGGCAATCCGCTGAAAATATCCGCGAGTTCCACGCCCGGCAGCTGCGGCAAAGCTTCTTTTTCGCCCGCGAAGACGGCGTGATGCTGGGTCAGCGCTTTCGCCCGCTGCACCGCGTGGGCGTCTATGTGCCCGGCGGCACGGCCCCGCTGCCCTCTTCGGTGCTGATGAATGTCATCCCGGCCAAGGTGGCGGGCGTGAAAGAAATCATCATGGCCACGCCGGAACAGGCGGGCGGCGGCGCAAACGAACAGATTTTGGCGGCCGCAGCCGTTGCCGGCGTGGATCGGGTCTTCCTGGTTGGCGGCGCGCAGGCCATAGCGGCGCTGGCGTTCGGCACCGCAACCATCCCAAAAACCGACAAAATTACCGGCCCCGGGAATATTTTTGTGGCGGCGGCAAAAAAGCTGCTCTATGGCGTGGTGGATATCGACATGATTGCTGGCCCGAGCGAAATTCTGGTCATCGCCGACGACAGCGCAAACCCCGCCTGGCTGGCCGCCGATCTGTTATCCCAGGCGGAACACGACAGGCTTGCCAGCGCGATACTGATTTGCACCAGCAAAGCAACAGCGGAACAGACCGTTGCCGCGCTGGAGCGGCAGCTCGAGAAATTGCCCCGGCGGCAGATTGCCGAAGAGGCGCTGCGCCAGTTCGGGGCCGTTTTCGTTTGCGAAAGCGTTGCGCGCGCAATGGAACTGGCCAACGAATTTGCGCCGGAGCACCTGGAACTTTGCGTGCGGAACCCCATGGATTGGCTGGGCGCGGCAAACAACGCGGGTTCGGTTTTCCTCGGGCACTGGACGCCGGAATCGGTGGGCGATTATTTTGCCGGACCCAACCATGTGTTGCCAACCGGGGGCACGCCGCGTTTTTTCTCGCCGCTTTCAGTGGATGATTTTGTCAAAAAAGTGCAATTTATCTACTACACCGAATCAGCGCTGCGAAGCGCTGCGGGAAGTATTGTCACGCTCGCGGAGGCGGAAGGCCTCGCAGGGCACGCAAACGCGGCGCGCATTCGCGTTCAATAGACAGAACAGGAGACCGCTATGTCGTTCATTCTCAACGAAAAAATCCGGAACCTGGCGCCATACGACCCGATTAGCGGGGATTATCCCATCCGGCTGGATGCAAACGAAAGTTTTTTGCCCGTTGAACCGCAAGAGCGCGAGGCGATCGTGCGGGCCGCGCAGGAGATTGACCTGCGGCGGTACCCCGATCACGAGGCGCGCACGCTTTGCCAGGCCGCCGCTGCGTTTTACGGAACAAAACCGAAGCTGTTGACCGCCTGGAACGGCACAGATGAAGCGATTTTGCTGCTGTGCACCGCTTTTTTGGGGAAAGACGCCACGCTGTTGTGCTACGAAGTTGACTTTTCAATGTATCGTTTTTATGCATATCTTTCCGGTGCATCGATTGTTTCGCTGCCAAAACGAGACGATTTTTCGATTGATATCGACGCCGCCGTCGCCGCTTTGCAGCAATATCGGCCGCAAATGTTTTTGTTTTCTAACCCTTGCAACCCAACAAGTCTCATTCTTTCGCGCAGCGAAGTGCGCAAAATCGCACGCGCGGCGGAAGAAACTGGCACATTATTGGTACTTGACGAGGCCTATATGGATTTTTGCGCGGAATCTTTGCTGGATGAAGTAGAAAATTATACCAATTTGGTACTGCTGCGCACCTGCTCCAAAGCGCCGGGGTTGGCGGGGCTGCGGCTGGGCTTCACCTGCGCCAACGAGAGTATCACGACAGCGCTGCGCTCTGTAAAATCCCCCTACAACGTAGGCGCGCTCACGCAGGCCGTGGGCACGGCGCTCCTTTCGCAGCCGCAGCGAATCGAAGCGGGAATCGCGGAAATCAGGGGAAATATGGATCACTTAACGCAAGAATTGCGGGCACTCGGGTTCCGTGTGATCGGCAGTTCGGCAAATTTTGCGTTTATTCGCGGAATTGCGGGCGCGTTCGACAGCTTGAAAGCCCGTGGGATTATCGTGCGCCGCTTCGGAGAACATCTGCGCATTACCACTGGAAATCGCGACGAAAACCGGGCGTTGCTGGCCGCATTAGATGATTGGCGAAACGAAACCGCATAAATCCGCAAGATCTGATATTTTTGTGCTAAATTGAGAAAGGAAAAGCAAGATGAGATGTGTCACAATTGAGCGAAAAACCAAGGAAACTGACGTGCGTGCCCAGCTGAACTTGGACGGCGGCGAGACAAAAATTCAAACAGGCGTCGGTTTTTTCGACCATATGCTGACCGCTTTCGCGTTTCACAGCGGAATGGGACTTTCCCTCACATGCCAGGGCGATTTGGATGTGGACGCACACCACTCGGTGGAAGATTGCGGCATCGTGCTGGGGCAGGCCTTGGCACGGGCGTTGGGCGAAAAAAGCGGTATTGCGCGCTTTGGCGCCGCGTTGGTGCCCATGGATGAGGCGCTGGCGCGGGCCGTTGCGGACGTCAGCGGGCGGCCATATCTGGCGTTTTTTGCACGGTTTTCGCAGGAAAAAACAGGGGATTTTGATTTGTGCCTTTGTGAAGAATTTTTCCGTGCGCTGGCCACAAACGCTGGGGTTACGCTGCATTTGCAGCTGCTTTATGGGGAAAACAGTCACCATGAGGCCGAGGCCCTATTCAAGGCCGCAGCGCGGGCGCTGCGCGAAGCGATTGCGCCGCAGCAAGGGGTGCGTTCTACAAAGGGGATTCTCTAAGTTTCTATGCAAATCTCATAGAACAAACCAGCTTTTATGCCGCTTATTTGTTCGTTCCTACAAATCTCAAAAATTTGTTCTATTTTGCTTGACAAAGGCAGCGGACTCTGCTACAATAGATACAGAACATACGAGCCGCCAGGCCTTGACATAGATACAACCGAATAGCTCTGAAACAGCGTCTGATCAGGCGCTTTAGGATGATTTTGCTTTTTGGAGGTTGCCATGCTGATTTTTCCTGCCATCGACATTAAAAACGGGGAATGCGTGCGGTTGTATCGCGGTGATTTTGCTACGGCGCAACGCGTAGCGGAGGATTATTTGCAGACAGCGCTTTCGTTTGCGGAAGCTGGTTGCGCGTGGGTGCACATGGTTGATTTGGATGGTTCGCTCGCCGGACGGCGCATAAATGCGGCAATTTTTGTGGAAACTGCGGCAAAAAGCGGGTTGAAAGTGGAGTTGGGCGGCGGCATCCGCTCTATGCAAGATATGTCGTATTACCTCGAACGAGGGATTTCGCGTGTCATTTTGGGCTCCGCTGCGCTGCGCAACCCCGGTCTTGCCGCCGAAGCTGTGAAGGAATTCGGCACAGAGCATGTGGCGGTGGGGATTGACGCGAAAAATGGCATGGTTGCCACAGAAGGCTGGCTGGAGACCAGCAATATTCACTTTATTCAGTTGGCGCGGCAAATGGAATTGCTCGGGGTGCGCTATCTGATCTATACGGATATTGGTCGCGACGGAATGCTCAGCGGGCCAAATCTGGCGCATCTCACCGCTTTGCGCGACGCCGTGCAGTGCAATATTACCGCCAGCGGCGGCGTCACTGACGTGAACGACATCCGAGCCTTGGCCGCATCGCAAATGTACGGCGCCATTTGCGGGCGCAGCATCTATGCCGGAACGCTTCAATTGCAAGAAGCGCTTGCCGCTGCAATCCGCTAAATTCGACAATTTTGTTGAGGATTGTCTCTATTTTGCCGATTTTGGGAAATTCTTGTCAACAAAATCAACCAAAGGTGTATTGCAACTTATCGAAAAAAAGCGCATAATAGTAGAGAGGAAGGGATTCGAACAAAAGGTGGATTGAGGTGTTGGTTATGACGAAACAACGGTTGCAGTACATATGCACAGGAGGGATGGTGCCTGACGAAGAGGGCGGCATGCGCAAAACATGGTGCTTTCAAGTGTTTCGTTTGGGCGAACAGCGGTCAGAATTGCTTTATACCGTAAACGACATATGCAGCAGCGAAGAAGAAGCGCATGCACTGGAGCGCCTGTTTGAACAAAATCAGGTTGCGGCCGTGCACGTGATGGATGTGTTGGATGACTGGCTGGACAGCCGATACGATTGATTAACGCAACAGCGCGCCAACCTGGTAGAAAACTGCCGCGACAACATAGGCATAAACGCATTGATAGACCACCGCAGCGAAGGTTAGTTTGCGCGATCCCAGCTCTCGCCGCAGCGCCCAAATAGCTGCTACGCAGGGCGCGCAAAGCAGGTTAAAAAGCAAAAACGAAAGCCCTTGCAGCGGGGTGAAGGCCTGCGGCAAAGATGCGCCGTAAAGAATGCTCAGAGTAGAAACCGCGTTTTCTTTGGCGATCAGCGCGGTGAAACTAGCGACTACCATTTGCCATTGCCCCAGCCCCAGCGGCACAAAGAGGAATTCGAAAGACTTGCCAAATCGCGCAAGCAAGCCTTCGGACATGCCTTCGGCCAGAACAAAACCGCGGTTTTGCCAGGTAAACGCCGCGAGGAACCAAACGAACAAAGAGGACAAAAGAATAATCGTTCCGGCCTTTTTCAAAAATGAGGCTGTATGGTTCCGTATGTTGCGCAGCAAGCTGACGGCGGAAGGCATGCGGTAGGCGGGAAGCTCCAGCACAAAGGGAGAGGGCTTGCCGCCAAAGAGCTTCATGCGGCCTAGCAGTTTTGCGGAAATCAAAATAGAGGCCGCGCCAACAAAATATGCCACAGGCGCCAGCCACCAGGCGCCCTCGAAGAGCGTGCCCGCGATGAGGGCAATGATGGGCAGTTTTGCGCTGCAAGGCAGAAAAGTGCATGTGATTGCAGTGACGCGGCGTTCCCGCTGGCTGTCGATGGCGCGCGTGCCAAGGATCGCGGGCACGCCGCAGCCTGTGGCCAGCAGCATGGGCATAAAACATTTGCCCGACAGGCCAAAGCGGCGCAGCAGGCTATCCAACAAAAAAGAAATGCGGGCAAGGTAGCCGCAATCGCCCAAAAATGACAGGCAGCCGTATAACAGCAGCAATTGCGGCACAAACCCAACCACCCTGCCAACACCCGCCAACAAACCTTCTAAAATGAGCGAGCGCAAAAATGGAGCCACCTGCCAGCGCAGCAGCAAGCTGCCGAGCCATCGCGCAAAAGCGGCCTGCCATTCCATCAGGCCATTGGTAAGCCATGCCCCCGGTCCGGAAACGGAAATATAATAGACCCCGGCCATCACCAGTACGAAAATGGGCAGGGCAAGGTATCGGTTTAATACGACAGAGTCCAGGCGATTGCTGAGTCCGCGTTTGGCGCCGCGGCGCAGACATTGTCGAACTATGCGCTCAATGCGCTCGTAACGGGCGGCGATTGCCGTTTCTTCGTCGCTGGGCGCGATAAATCGGCGTGCCGGGCGGTTTGGCGCTTTCAACGCTTGCGCCAGCTCCCCCAAACCGAAGCCCCGCAAGGCGGAAATGCCGACCACGGGGCAGCCCAGCGCCTCCGATAGGCGCTCCGGCGAAAAATGGTCGCCGCGTTTTTTCATGGCGTCCACGCAATTGACGGCCACCACCATGGGCAAACCAAGCTCCAGCAACTGCATGGTGAGGTACAAATTTCGCTCAAGGTTGGTGCCGTCAACAATATTCAGCACAAGCTCCGGCGGCGTGCGCGTCAGAGCTTCCCGCGCAACGATTTCTTCGGGCGAAAACGGCGTCAGCGTATAGATTCCCGGGAGGTCGAGCAGGATCCCTCCGCCATTTTTTAACCGCCCTTCCTTTTTTTCAACCGTTACGCCTGGCCAATTGCCCACCGATTGGCTGGAGCCCGTTAACGCGTTAAACAGCGTGGTTTTTCCGCTGTTCGGATTGCCAATGAGCGCGATGGTCATAGAATCCCCCCGGGACATGATATGCCGGGAGACGGGGGCGTATGTCAATTGCGCGACGCCGCTTCAAACAAGCCATTGAGATAGGCCGCGCCAAGCGCGCGGTCGTAAAGACCATAGCCCGGGCGCGCCACTTCGCCCCAAATCATGCGGCCGTGGTCAGGGCGAACATAGCCGTCAAAGCCAATTTCGTGGAGAGTCTTCACGATTTCCGCCATATCCAGCGATCCTTCAGCGGAAAGATGCGCTGTCTCGTTAAACCAACCTTCGCGCACCAGGATATTGCGCAGGTGGGCAAAATAAATGCGAGGGCCAATTTCGCGGATCATGGCGGGAAGATTGTTGCGCGGGTTCGCCCCGAGGGAGCCTGTGCAAAAGGTGATACCGTTGCGTGAGCTCGGCGCGATCGACTGCAATCGACGGTAATCGTCAATATTCTTGATAATTCGCGGCAATCCGAATATGCCCCACGGCGGATCATCCGGATGAATTGCCATATTCACGTCGTATTCCTCGCAAACCGGAAGAATTTCGTGAAGAAAATTCCCAAGATTGCGCCACAAATCTTCCTCCGTAACCTCCTGATATCGCTCAAAAAGCGCCCTGATTTCCGGCAAACGGTGCGGTTCCCAGCCGGGCATGGCGTAGCCGTGTGAATTTTCGTCAATCTCACGAAACATCTCCTCCGGCCGCTTGCCCTCCACCTGCCGGCCATCATAGCTCAAACAGGTCGAGCCATCGGGCAAAACCATACGCAAATCGGTGCGGGTCCAATCAAAAACCGGCATAAAATTATAGCAAATCACCTTCACGTTCGCCCGCGCCAAATGCCGGATGCTCGTCTTATAATGTTCGACATATTTCGCGGATTCCGGCGCGCCAAGCTTGATATCCTCGTGGACGTTGACGCTTTCCACGCATTCCATGGTAAGCCCGGCATCCTCGATTTCGCGCTTTAACGACAATATTCGCTCCAACGGCCAAGGCTCTCCGGCGGGCAAATCGTGCAGCGCGGGCACCACGCCGCGCACACCGGGGATCTGCCGAATCTGCGCAAGAGTAACGGTGTCGAGCTTGCTGCCAAACCAACGCAGCGTCATTTGCATAAAATTTACACCTCATTCATGATAATTTTACTTTTGAAGGCTCTCCAAATAGCTCCAGCTGGCCGCCAGTTCGTCGAAGGGGTCGCGGCCATAGCAGTTGTCCTGCTCAACAAAGGCAAATTTCGTGCCCGCGGCCGCGCAAGCCTCCGCAATGCCCCTCCAGTTCATGTTGCCGCTGCCAACGGCGGCAAATCGGCGCTGCTGCGCGCGCGTAATCGCCATATCCTTGTAGTGCACGCAGTCGACGCGCCCCGACAATTGGCGCACAAGTTCGCGAACATCCGCCCCGGCGTGCTGCACCCAAAAAACGTCGAGCGTAAATCCCAGCAGGGCGGGGTCGCTTTCGTTGACGAAAACGTCAAAAATCCGTTCTCCGCTTTGTCGCGCGAATTCAAAACTGTGGTTATGGTACATGAATTTCAGGCCCGCGCCGGCAAACGCCCGCATGGCGGGGTCGTAATCGCGCAGAAACTTGCGCGCGCCCTCGGGCGAATGATACTTCAGCGGAAGAAAGCCCAGGCCAACATAGGGGCAGCCCAACAGTTTGTGCTCTTCTATCACACGTTCCGTGTCGTTGAGGAGCCGCTCAGGTTCTGTGTGAGTTAATTTCACGCTGAGGTTCAGCGCGTCACAGTGCTGCTTGAACTCGTCGGGCCGGTATTCAAAACCGGAGCACTGCACAATGGGATAACCAATTTCGGCCAAGCGCCGGAGCACCGCAGCATGATTTTTCTGCTTTTTCAGGGCGTCGCGCAGGGTATAGAGCTGCGCGCCGATGATAATCGACATAATGTCACCTCATTCTGGCCGTGATTTCTTTCAAATTTCGTTATACCGCGCCTTCCTCTGCTCTGCGCTGTGCGAGGCCTTCGGTGATGACCTTGCGCTTTTCGCCCGTTAAATCATAAAACAGCGTGGGCACGATGCACAGCAGCAGCGAGATGGCCGGCACAATCGACACCAGCGCAAACATGCCGCCGCGCACGGAGCTTAGCTGCGCCGCGGGCACGCTCAGGAGCGTTGCTCCTTTTTCGTTGATGGCGCCCATATCCAGGTGGACGATTTGGTACGTTAACACAATAGAAGACGTGGCAAGGGCGTTGGCAAGCTTCACAACAAAGCTCTGGCAGGCTTGCCCCAGGCCGTTTTGGCGGAATCCGCTTTCATACTCCATCGCGTCAAGGCTGTCGCCAACCATCGCGTAACTGACCACATTGATAATACCCAGCGGGATCGAGCACAGCAGCAAACAGGGCAAAAGCGCCCAAAAATGTTCGTAGCCGATGAAATACATCACAACCGCCGCAACGCCGCCCAGGCCGCAGGAGCCAACGATCAGCTGCTTGTAGTTGAATTTGTCGATGAGTTTTGGCACCAGAGCCATGGTGATAAACATGCCCGCCGCAATCACCGCCTGGAACACCATCTGCACCGTGGACATGCTCGACTGAATGGCCTTTGCCTGCTCGGCTGGGGGCATGCTCCGCAGGGCGGCCCAATCGCCAAGATAGAACACATAGCGCGCCACATGCGCCGCGCCCGCCTGGAACATATAGCGCCCGCCCGAAAGAATCCCCATCGCGGCGGTGAGCATCAGCGGCTTGCAGCCAAAAACGGCGCGCAGCGCGCCCTTGCCGCCCTCGCTTTTTTGCGGCGGCAGCGGCACGCGCTCTTTCACGCGGAAAGGCGTAATAAAATACAGCAGCCCGCCAACCCCCGCGCACAAAGCGGCGGTGATAATGAACTTTAACTGGTCAATCAGGCGAAGATCGGAGGAAAAACGCGCCAAAACCGGCCCTAAAAACATCACTAGCGCCATGGGCACCGCAGAGCCAACGCCGTTAACGGTGCGGCTGATGGTGACGATTTTTCCGCGCTCCCAAGCCCCGGGGGCCATGGCGTTGGAAAGGCTCCAAAAGGGGATATCCGCCGTCGTATAAAGCATCCCCCAGCAGGTATAGGTCACTGCGGCATAGAGCATTTTCCAGCTGCCCGGAATGGGCGGAGCATAAAAGAGCAAAATGGTAAAAACGGCAATTGGCAGCGGCATAACGAAGAGATAAGACCGCATTTTGCCCCGTTTTGGGTTGGCGCGGTCCATCACAATGCCCATGAGAGGATCGTTCACCGCATCCCAGACGCGGGCTAGCAGCATCAGGAAGAACACAAAGATAGAACCCAGCCCCATGACGTTCATGTAGAAATCCGAGATGTAGGAAGACATGATGGCGTACATCATTCCCTGCCCCAGGCCCCCCAGGTAGTAGCTGATCCGCTCTTTTTTCGGCACCACGCCGGCATATTGTTTTGGCATAAGCTTCGCTCCTTTGCTCTGTTGTTCGTTTTGCTCCTATGGTCTTTTTTGTGCTGTTATTTCACGTTTCAAGGGCAAATGACAAGATTCCGAAATTCCGAACTACTGGAATTTGGCTCTCCGGAGGGGTTAAAAAACGGTTCGCCATTCCGAAATTTCGAACTACCGAAAAAAAGCGCCGCAAAAGGTTCTTTGATTATATCATGAAATAACTTTGGTGTAAAGGGGGGAAACGCAAAAAACAAAAAATCAATTTCCGCCGCGAAACATATTTTTTCAACCCCTGTCCGCTAGATTGCAGGGCACTGAATTTGTCCGCCGGGGACAAGTCATAGTCCCGCCGCCGGGGGCATAGCATGGGGTGTAAGCAAGCGCTTGAAAAGGAGGGTATGCCTTGCCTGGTAACTTCAAAAAAAACGACCTGCGCGTTCTGAAAACCCGGCGCGCGCTGTTCGAGGCCCTGCTGGAACTGCTGCGCCGCCAGCCGTTTGGGAAAATCACGGTGTATGACGTCTGTACGCAGGCGCTGGTGAGCCGAACGGCATTTTATGCGCACTTCTATGACAAATACGATCTGCTGGAGCAGTCGCTGGAACCACTGCGCAAAAACATGGCAAACCTGTTTTTTTCCGATGATCCGCGCGCCCTGGAAGACTACGTTTGCGGCGTTATATTAAAAAACCGCGCGCTCATCGCCCATGTTTTGGAGGAAGCCGACCGGGAGGTGCTGGCGCTGACGCTGCGCTTTTTTTCGCCCACGGCGGAAGAAGCCGAGCGCGCGGGCTATCGCCAGGGGGAATACCCCGCGGAGCTGGCCTGCTTTTTGGCCGGCGGCCTTTGGAACAGCGTGCTGACGCAGCTGCGCGGCTGCCGCAGCGAAGAAAGCCTGCGCGCGAATATCGGCCAAATTTGCCGCCTGGTGCGGCTGCTGACAGAATGGAAAGGGGGCGGCCCATGCTGACACAGAAAAAGAACCTGATGAACCGGTTCACCTCGCTGCTGGAAGAAACCATGCGGCGCATTGAAAACCCAATGGTTTTTATCGACACCAGCTACCGCTTGCTGGCGCACACGGCTTGCCCTGTCAGCGACGACCCCATCTGGAACGAGCTGCTGCAGCGGGGCGATTTTTCGCCCGAAACAGTGGATTTTTTTCAGCGGGCGCGGTTCATTGCCGCCGTGGCGGGCGACGACGCCGTTGCCCTGCTGCAATCGGGCGAACTGCCATATGACCGCGCCTGCTGCAAGGTTTACGACGAAGCGGGGGTGCAGCTGGGCGCGGTAACGGTGGTATCTTGCGTGCGGCCGTTTGCGCCGGAAGATTTCGCGGAGCTGACGGCTTTGTGCGAACGCCTGACAGAAGCCAACCGCCGCGCGGGCGCGCAAATGCTTGTGGAACACGCCTTTCAGGATAGCTTTATGACAGAGCTGCTGGAGGGCGGCAACTGCCCGGAAGGGCTGGATGCGCTGGAACAGAGCCTGGGCGGGGCTTGGTTTTTCACCATTGTGGCGGATATTTCGCTCTACGATCCCTCTTTGTCGCACCTGGCGTATTTCCGCGATACGCTGCAAGCGCTGTTGCCGGGGAGCCGCGGGTTTCTCTATTTGAACAATGTTGTGCTGCTGCTGGGCGCGCCGGAGCCGCGTTTTTCTGTGCGGCCCGCGCTGGAGGAATTTTGCCGTGCGCACAGCCTTTACGCAGGGCTCAGCGAAGGGTTCCGGGAGCTGCGGGATCTGAAAAAACACTATCGGCAGGCTCTGGAGTCGCTGGGGGGCGGCTTTGGGCAGCCCTGCGATCGGCATGTGTTTTCCCCGGAACTGCTGGGGCTGGAGCGCCTGATCCATCTGGTGCACGACGAGGCCGCGCTGGCGGCGCTTTGCCCGCCCCGCCTGCGCGCGCTGGCCCAGCCGTTGCGTGAAACGCTCCATGTCAGCTTGCTGCACGGGCAGGATCGCGCGCAAAGCTGCGCGCAGCTGGGCGTCAGCGAGCAAACGCTCCACACGCGGCTGCTTGCGCTGCAGGCGCAGCTGGAGATTGACTGGCTGGATGGCAACCAGCTGGCGAGCCTGCTGCTGGGGCTGAAGATACTGGAGGCGGAAGGCAAGAACTGAGTTCGGCGGCAAAGCGGGCCCTTTGGCGGGGTTCGTTTTCGTTTTTCTGAGATAAGACGAAAATATTTTTGGGATGGCGTTGACAAGCCGCTTTGCTTGTGGTATAGTATGGACGCAAGAAAGAACGCTGCGGCGCCGGGAAAAACAGGGCCAAAAGGGGAGTGAGGTTGGTTATGGCGGCTTCGTGTTTTGATTTGCCCGGCTGCGACGCGCTCAACCGCGCCACGGCGGACAGGATTGCGGAAAAATTGGGCGAAAAATATGGCGAAGCCTTTTTGGTGACCGCCCTGGGCAATCGGCTGAACCGGGAAATGGTCCGGGCTTTCTGCGTGGCGCAGGCCGATCCAACGCTTGCGTTCACCGCGTGCCTTTCTCCCGACGGCGGCGCTTTTTTGGATGAGTACGCGGTTCGGCGCGTTGGCCGGCAGGCGGAGCGCCTGATCAACGGCGTTTTTGCCGGATCCGGGGTTTTGTCGCAGTGCCATGCGGAAATCAGCGGCATTGGCCGGCAGGCGCTGCCCGGCGACCCCATGGGGCTGCCGGAGTTTGTCCGCCGGTTTCGGCCCGATTGTTTTACCGCCGACCTTGTGCTTCCGGCAAGCTCACAGCAGCGAAGCGGCAACGAGGAATTCCTGAAAGCCGCCTTCGCGGCGATCTATGCCGCGATTGGTCAGGTGAAATTGGCCGCAAAAGTGCGCTGGGTGGAAGACGGCGGCTTTGCGGCGTGCGCGGAAATGGTGAAAAGCGCGCCCGCGCTCCATGAGGCGTGGTTCCGGAAGTATGCCGTTACCAAGGCGGCGTTTGTTTCGATCGACGCCGCCGGGTGTTCTGTTTTGGCCGGGAGGGAGGCGCAGCGCTGATGGCTTACACCGACAAAGAGCTGAAGGACGCCACGCAGGTGGCCTACGCGGAACTCGCGGGATCCTTTGAGCGGCTGCTAAAAAAGAACCCGGGACAGAGGGCGTTTACGCTCGAACAGCTCCGGCTGGAAGGCGAGCGGAACGGGGAAGCGGTTGGCAGGCTGGCCGGCCTGAGCGACGCGCAGAGGAACACTTGGAAGCTCGTTGCGGTGCGCAACGACGACCTGCCGGGCGGCAGCGGCCTTTATTGCTGTGTGATTGAAACCGGGCCGGGCGAAGCGATTGTTGCGTATCGCGGCAGCGAAAACATGAGGAACCTGATGAACTTGCAGCAGGACTGGGTTGGAGCCGACCTGGCGCTGCTCCACAACACCGCCACGCCGCAGGAGCGGGAGGCGGAGCGGTTTTTGCTGGAAAACAGAGGGCTGCTCGAGCGCTATCAATGGACGGCCACGGGGCATTCGCTGGGGGGAGAACTGGCGGAATACACCGCCATTATGGCGGCGCATCATGGAATGGACGGCAATTTTGCCGGGAGTTACAGCTTCGACGGCCCCGGGCACTCCAATACGATCCTGGAAAAATATCAAAACGAAATTGAGAAAGTCAGCGGAAAAATGGTACATTACCGCTGGAGCCCGGTGGGCAATCTGCTCAACGAGATCCCCGGCGCGCGGCAGCAAATGGTTGCTGTGGAAGACAAGGGCGGCGACAAATACGGCCCACTGACGCGGCACGACACCAAATACCTTGTGTTCACGCCCGAAGGCCAGCTGGTTGCGGGGAAAATGGATCCGCTTTCCGGTTTGCTGCTGTATTTCAGCCGGGGGCTGGATCGCCTGCCCAAGCCGATGGACGACGCGCTGCTGCGCGTGGTGTCGCAGACGCTCTACGCCAACTACTGGATTGGCCAGGACGAAACGCTGCGCAATTCCCTCGTTGCGGGGGGAGCCGCTCTTTTGCTCGCGGCAGGCCTGACCGCAGGCGTTGCGCCCACCATTGCCGCGCTGGCGGCGGCGGCGCTGGTGGTGGCGACGTTTGTTGTTGGCGTGGCGCTGCTGGAGGCGACCTACGAGGCTATTGTTTGGATTGCGGGCAAGATATGCGAATTTGCGGCCAAGGCCTGGGAGGGGATCCGAGGCAAAGAAAGCGAGCTGGCCCAGGCGATTTCGCAGACGATACAAAGCGCAAAAGGCTGGCTGAGCCAGCGAAATATTTTGGAAACCATGAAGGAGGACTATCATGCATATTGATTTAAACTGCGACTTGGGCGAAAGTTTTGGGGCGTATACCATCGGGCTTGACGGCGAAGTCATCCCCTATATCACCAGCGCCAACGTGGCCTGCGGCTACCATGCGGGCGACCCGCTGGTGATGCAATCCACTGTGGCGGCCTGCAAGGCGGCGGGCGTCGCCGTTGGCGCGCATCCGGGTTTCCCTGATCTGATGGGCTTTGGCCGCCGCAACCTGGCCGCCGGCCCAAAAGAGGTTAAGGCTTTCGTGCAGTATCAGGTGGGCGCGCTGAAGGCGTTTTGCGCCGCGCAGGGCGTTGCCTTGGCCCATGTGAAACCCCACGGGGCGATGTATAACATGGCAGGGAAAGACATTGCTTTGGCGCGGGCGATTGCCGAAGCGGTTTTTGAGATTGACCCGAAGCTGATTTTGCTGGCGCTTTCCGGCAGCAAGATGATCGATGCGGCGCAGGCGCTGGGGCTTCCCTTTGCCCGGGAGGTGTTTGCCGACCGCGCCTATGAAGAAGACGGCAGCCTGGTGGCCCGCGGCACGCCGGGGGCAATGATTGAGGACGAAGATTTGGCCATACGGCGCGTGGTTGGCATGGTCAAACACGGAACCGTTACCGCTGTGACGGGCAAAGAAATTCCCCTGCGGGCCGACTCCGTCTGCGTGCACGGCGACAACGCCCACGCCCTGGAGTTTGTGAAGAAAATACGCGCGGCGCTGGAGGAAGAAGGGATTGAAGTGCGGGCGATGGCCCTCGGCTGAGCCGCTGCTTCGCCCGGCGCAATGCTGATCTGCGACGAAAAAATCATATGTTAAAGCGCTTATTTTAGAGCAACAGAAAGGAAACCGTTATGAGGAACCCTTACGCCAACGCCGCCCCCGCGCAAGTCCGCGCAAAAATCCGCGCGGGCGAACTGACCGGCCAGACTTCCGGCATGTGCAATGGTTACGCCCAGGCGAACTTAATTGTTCTGCCGAAAGACTATGCCTACGATTTTTTGCTCTTTGCCCAGCGCAACCCCAAACCCTGCCCCGTGCTCGAAGTGACAGAACCGGGCGAACGCATGCTGCGGCACATTGCCAACGCGGATATCGCGACGGACATCCCAAAGTATCGGGTGTATCAAGACGGCGCGCTGATCGACGAGGTGACGGACGTTTCGCCATATTGGCGGGAGGACTTGGTCAGCTTTTTGATTGGTTGCAGCTTCAGCTTTGAATCGGAGCTGCTGGAGGCCGGCGTGGCCGTGCGCCACATTGAGGAGAACCGCAATGTGCCGATGTTCAACACGAACATTGCCTGCGACCCCGCCGGGGCGATGCACGGCAACATGGTGGTGAGCATGCGCCCGCTGCCGCCCGAGCAGATTGTCCGCGCGGTCACGGCAACGGCGGCCATGCCCCGCGTGCACGGCACGCCCGTGCACATTGGCGACCCGGCGCAAATTGGGATTGCCGACATAACGAAGCCCGACTACGGCGACGCTGTGACGATATATCCCGGCGAAACCCCGGTTTTTTGGGCCTGCGGCGTGACGCCCCAGGCGATTGTTATGCAGAGCCGCCCGCCGTTTGCCATCAGCCACGCGCCGGGGCATATGCTGATTACGGATGTGAACAACAGCTTGCTGAAATATTAGCGCATAATGGGAAATAATTCAACGTTGAAAAATTTCTCTTGACTTTCTTATTGATAAGTGTTATCATTAATGAGCGAGGTAGAAACGATGGAAGCAAAACGGATGACACGGCAACGCGAGGCGATTTTTGCGCAGCTGGTTTCGCGCAGCGATCACCCGACGGCGGAAGAGATCCACGAGGCGCTCAAGCCCGACTGGCCGCGCATGAGCCTGGCCACGGTTTACCGGAACCTGGGGCAGCTTTGCGAAGGGGGGCGGGCGCAGAAGCTGGGGCGCGGCGCGGCGGATCGCTTCGACGGCAACGCGGCGCCCCACTGCCACCTGACCTGCGAGCGCTGCGGCGGGGTGTTTGATTTGCCCACGCCGCCGGCCGACACCGAGGCGGAACCGCAGGCGGCGGCGAACTACCCGGGCAAAATCACAGGGCACACGCTTTGCTTTTTTGGGCTCTGCCCCAACTGCCTGAACCGCGCGGCAGACGACCGCGCTTCAGATAACACTTATCTTTGAGGAGGAGTATCACGATGAAAACTTATGTCTGTTCTGTCTGCGGCTTTGTCCATGTGGGCGAGGCGCCGCCCGCGAGCTGCCCGCAATGCAAGGCCCCTGCGGAAAAATTCAAGGAACAAACGGAAGGCGAACTGTCCTGGGCCGCAGAGCATGTTATCGGCGTGGCCAAGGGGGTCAGCCAGGATATTTGGGACGATTTGCAGGCCAATTTTATGGGCGAATGCACGGAAGTTGGCATGTATTTGGCCATGAGCCGCGCCGCGCACCGCGAGGGCTACCCCGAAATTGGGATGTATTATGAGCAGGCCGCGCTGGAGGAAGCCAACCACGCTGCGCGCTTTGCCGAGCTGCTGGGCGAAGTTGTGACCGACAGCACGAAAGAGAACCTCAGCCTGCGCATTAAGGCCGAAAATGGCGCGACCGCCGGGAAAGTTGACCTGGCTAAGCGCGCGAAGGCCGCGAACCTCGACGCGATTCACGACACCGTGCACGAGATGGCCCGCGACGAAGCGCGCCACGGCAGAGCGTTCGCCGCCCTGCGCAAGCGCTATTTTGGGGAATAACAGGCCGCAACAAAAAAACGGGAGGTACAGCGCCGCTGTACCTCCCCGCGCTTTAGCCGGCCGATTCTGTCTGCAACAGCGCCGCCTGCATGTCCCGCAGTTTTGCCTTCCCCAGCGGGTAAGCGAACGACAGCAGCAGGAACATCACCATGCAGGCCGCCGCGGGCACTATCGTGGCAAGGCGATACATCCCCGCCGCCACTTGCGTGGTTTGGGCCAGGCCCATGCCGCTGCTGACCTCGTAGCCGATCATGCGCAGGGCCACCGCGCCGCCGCTGCCCGCAAGGGTTTGGCCGAGTTTGCGGAAGAAGGAATAGAACGAGTAGGCCGTGCCTTCTTCCCGCCGCCCCGAAAGCAGGTATTGATAATCGATCACATCTGTGACCAGCGCCCAGATCTCCATGGTCAGGCAGGTTTGGCCCATGCCGCTGAAGAAGCAGAGCGCGAGATAGGGCACGGCGCCGCGCAGCCGCAGCGCGAAGGTTAGGAAAAACACCAGCGCCGAAAGCAGAAGCCCCGCCGCGCACAGCTCTTTTTTGCCAAAGCGGCGCGTGAGTTTCCCCAAAAATGGCAGCAACAGCGCCATGGGCGCATAGGTGCAGATAGAATAGAGGCTATAAAAAGCGGGCTGATGGAAATAATCTTTAAACAGGTAGGAATTCACCGTTTGGGTATACATGGTCAGGGCGATGAGGAGCATAGAGACCAGGCACAGCACCAAAAAGGGCCTGTTTTTTGCCAGGGTTTTGAATGTGTTGGAGAGCGGCTGTTTTTCGGCGGCGGGCGGGGCTTCCACCCGCTCTTTGGTGAGGAAATAGGAAGCCGCCTGAATGCCCAGAGCGCCCAGCGCCAGCACCGCCGCTGCCAGCCAGAGCTTGCGGCTATCTAAATATTGGTTGCCGGCGGCGTTTTTGGAATAGACAAACAGCGGCAGCAGCACCATAGCAGGCAGGGCGCCCAGCCCAGCCCCCATGGAGCGGAAGATAGAAAGCGCCGTGCGATCCTGTTCCAGAGGGGAAATCACGCTTGCCAGCGAACCGTAGGGGATATTGTAACTGGTATAAGTCATTCCGTAGGCGATATAAGTGGAATAGGCCCAAACCAAACTGCCAACGGGGCCAAGGCCCGGGTTGGCGAACATGAGGATGGCGCTGACGGACAGCAAGGGGGCGGCCCCGAGCAGGTAGGGCCGGAATTTGCCGTGGCGGAATACGCCGCCGCGGGGCCTGCGCCGATCAATCAGGCTGCCCCATATGGGGTCGTTGACCGCGTCCCATACCCGGGCGACGAGCATCAGCAGGGCAATTTGCTTTGGCAGGATGCCCAGCACATCGGTATAAAACATCGACAGAAAGGAGCCTACCAGCCCAAAGGTGAACTGGCCGCCCATGTCGCCCAGGGCGTAGCCGATTTTATCCCAGAATGTGATCATGGTGCTTTTCTGTTCCATTATGTAACCTCCTGTTGCCCGCAATATAGCTGCGCTTCCAGCGCGGCGATCGTTTCTTTCGCGGTTTGCAGCCAGGCGCCCCGCCATTCTTCCAGCCCTTCGGTGAATTCCGTGCGCAAAAAAACCCGCGTCATTTCCTTGGCCAATTCCGGCGCGATGAGCCAGCCGCCCAGGCACAGAACATTGGAATCGTTGACGGCGCGGGCCATTTTTGCGCTATAGACGCTTTCGGCGCAAGCCGCGCGCACGCCCTGGAACTTCCCCGCCACCTGCGCCATGCCCATGCCAGTGCCGCAAATCAGCACCGCCCGCTCCGCGCCCGCCTGCACCGCCCGGGCCGCAGCGGCCGCCACCTCATAAAACGGCACGGCCTGATCGGCCTGTTCGGGCCCCAGCACTGTGATTGCCCAGCCCTGCTCCCGCAGCCAAGGTTCCAGCGCGCGGCGCAGCGAAAAGCCGGAGCGATCGGATCCCAGAATCAAATGCACAACAACGCCTCCTCTTCTTTATTCCAACAGCGAAAACCCCATGACGCGCGCGAACGTTTTCAGCGCCGCCGTATGATCGCCATAGAGCATCGCCACATGGTGCGCCAAACCGTTTTGCGTCACCAGGCCAAACAGTTCTTCCGCCGGGCGCGCAAACCTGGCCCAGGTATAGGTGCCGGTGAGTTCTTTTTTTGTTGGCAGCGCTTCGCCCGCCTGCAAAAACAGCCGTGTGACGCCCCGGGCGGTATCGATGCGCGCGATGGTAACCGGCCCGGGCCGCAGCACAAAACCAGCGGTAACGCCGCGCCCGCCCGCAAAATAGGTATCCAGCGCGCGGGGCGATTCGCCGTCCCAAAGATTATGCGCCGCCACGCCGCAGTGCCAAAGCAGCGCGCGGTTGCCGGGCAGATCCAATTGCGACAGATCGGCCAGAAACGCGGGTTCTTCCTGAAGGGCCCGCAGGGCCAGCAGCGTCAGCGTGCCTTCCACGTCGCCCTCGCATCCGATGCAGAGGCCTTTGGCCGCCAGCAGGCTCATGGCGGCGCAGGGGGCAATGCCGTAGATATCGGCAAACTCCGGCCAGCAGCGCAGCGCGAGGGCGTCCAGCCGCTGCGCGCCCATGAAATGCGCCAGCGCGTTGGCCAGCGCCGCCGTTTTTTCGCACTGCGATTTTGTGAGGCCGCCGCAGTCAAACAGCTGGCTTAGCCCCTGCGCGCTGAACTCGCCCGGGAAAGGACGCGTGAGATCGCTCAGCTCGTAATGATCCAGCAGCACGCCGCAGCGTTCGTAGAGCTGTGCGTCGCTCACGCTCAGGTTGAAAAACCCATCCGCGCGGTAGCCGGCAAGGCCAACGTGCGCGCGCCGCAGCGCCGCGCGCATGCGAATGGCGTTCAGCCAATCTTCGTCAACCGCGCCGCCCACGTGGCAGCAGTAGTCATCCGCGCCGGCTTTATAGAGGTTGGAAGCGTCGAGGTTTACGCCGCAGACGCTGTTGAGGCGAATTTTCCCGCCGTTGGCCGGCGGTTCTTCCGGCGCCCAGAGCAAAACCGGCGCGGCGACAGCCTTGCGCAGGGCCAGCGCCAAATGCCCCAGATGGAAGGTGCCGCTGATGAGGATCAGCCCGTCGGGCAGGGCCGCCGCAAGCGCTTCAGCCGCGCGGCTCGCGTCTTCCGGCGAAATCACCAGGTCGTCCCAAAAGATCCAGTCAACCATTTGGCGCGATTCCAGCTGCGCCCGCGTTTGCCGATACATCAGGCGGGCTTCTTCGTAATCGAATGTGGTGCGGGCAAGGCAGGCCACGGCTATCGCGGTTCGCTTCATATATCCAGCCTCAAATCCAAAAAATTTTGCAGATAAGCGCTGCTTTCGCGGCAAAATACCGGCGGCTGCCCCAGGGGCGCGGCAAAGCGGTGCGTGCCGCCGCGGAACGTTTGCCCGCTCCACAAATGCACCCAATCGTCTGCCGGCAGATAAACTTCCCGGAATTCCGCGCCCGCTTCCAATACCGGGGCCACCAGAATATCGCGGCCCAGCAGGTATTCGCGGCACTCTGTCATGTCTTTTTCGTCATGATAATAAAAACAAAGGGGCCGCATGACGGGCACGCCGCGCTCGGTATTTTCGCGCTGCGCCGCTTGCAGGAAGGGCTTCAGGTTTTTGTGCAGGCGCGCCATGCGGGCGTAGTGCGCCAGCAGAGCGGCGTTGTGATCGAACTGCGCGTTGTTGCCTGGGCGAATGCCCTCGTGGGAACGCATGACCGGCGAAAACGCGCCAAGTTCGGCCCAGCGGGCCATCAGTTCCGGCGAACGCTTCACATGGAAGAAGGTGGAAAAGCCGCCCACGTCGCTGTGCGAAAGGCCAAAGCCGCTGACGCCCAGCGAAAGCGCCGCAGGGATCGCCTCGGGGAACCCGCCCGCCAAGGCCCAGTCAGCGCACTGATCGCCATTCCACATCAGCGTGGAGTGGCGGATGCTGCCGGTGAAGCCGGCGCGGGTAAAAAAGAATACCTCGCCCAGCTTGCCGCATTCCTCGATTGCTTCGCGGTTGAGCTGCGCCCAGAGCGCGGGCCAGCGGTTGTGCAGCGCCGCCGGGTCGCCTTCGTAAAGCACGCAGTCGGTGGGAAGATATTCCCCAAAATCGGCCATCCATCCGTGGAGGCCGAAGCCGATGAGATTGGTTTTGATCACGCGCTTGAACCAGGCGTAGGCGTCCGGGTTGGTGAAATCTATCATGGCGGACGAAAACGTGGTGCTCTTCACCAGATAGTCGTCGCCGCGGCGGTTTTTTACGCAATAGCCCTTCGCGCTGGCCTCGGCGTAGAGTTCTTTTTCCACAGCCAAAAACGGGTTGATATAGCCCAGGAAGCGCACGCCCCGCGCGTTCCATTCCGGGATTTTTTCCCGCAGGGCGGGATATTGCTCCGGATCCCAGGCCCAGTTCCACATCAACTGGCTGCCCACGGCCGTTACCCGCGCGCCCTGCCAATCCTGGCACCAAACGCCGCAGACGGGCATGCCCGCGTCAAACGCCCGCGCCAGCTTTTGTTCCACCACTTCTGTGCCGCCCTGGACGCCCAGGATCGCGCCGTCGTAGACCCAGCCGGGCAGCGGCGGCTGCGTGCCCAGCAGCCCGGCGCGCTGCTCGCACAAGCCTTCGAACGTTGCCGAGCGGCCAATATGGAGCGTAGGGAGCGCGTGGAACAGCAGCTCGTGGCAATCCTGCGCGCGGAAATCAAACTGCGCGTAAGCGCTGCCATCGGCATGCAAAAAATAGCCCCGGCTGGAAAAAAAGGTTGGCTGCGCAACATAAGAAGACTCGCGGGCATAGATCGGCGGGGTGTTTGGGCGGGGGCCGAAGAGCGTTTCGCGAATGACTTTACGGGCCAGGGATTTCATTTTTTGATGCTCCTGCACCCAGACACGCACCCGTTCGCCGCGCAGATCCAGCTTGGCGAAGGTTTCGCCGCAGCCATAAATATGCTCGTTTTTTTGCGCGGGCAAGCGCAGCCAAAACCGATTGAACGTTTGCCCTTGCGCCGGCAGAAAGCGCAGGGTTTCCGGATTGCCGCCATCGGAGACCACGCGCAGCAGCACGCGCCCCGCACGATCGGCACAGGCCAGTTCGCCGGGCGACTCGCCTGCGGCAAACAGGGGGATTTTTTGCAGGATTTTGTCATGGAAGCGGAAGGCGCCGCGTTCCATACGAAACGTTGCGCGCCCATTGCCGACCCAAAGCGCCGCGCCGCTCAAACTCTCAATCACGAAAAACACCCGCATCCTATTTTTATGTAGATCAGCCGCAGCAAAACGCTGATCATGACGGGAACCCTTGCACCCATTATACACCCAGGGGCGGGGAGTGTCAAGGGGGAAAGTAACTGTTTGCGCGGCAAAGCGCTGCCCCGCAAATTTTTACGCCAAAGCCCTTGCAAATCAAACCCATTTGTGGTACAATATTACATATTCTCGGCAACCGCAAAAAGAAATAGCCAGCCGCGGAACCAGTTATCGCCTGTGGCAAGGGCTGGATACAATTGAGAACTGAAACCTGCTAAAAAAAGTCAAGCCCCAAATGCAGGAAAATTGTAGAGGAGATATGCCATGAAACGAAGGCACAGCGAAGCAGGCCCGCAGCCACCATAAAGGCGGCGCTGCGCGCCG
>JAIRPV010000024.1 GCA_031256825.1 Oscillospiraceae bacterium
GCTGCTGTAGGACACGTAACCAAACCACAGCGTCTGCTGATAGTGTGGGCTATCCTTCGCTTATCAAATCTTTTGAAAGGACGTATGATGAATCCCACTTGTTCATTATACAAGGATACGGAAATGAAACACACAAAGGCAAGCCTGTGCGCGCTGCTGCTGGCGGCTGTTTTGGCGCTGGCGGGGTGCGGGGCTGCGGACGCAAACGAAACGGCGCCCGCCGATTTGGCGCGGCCCGCAGCCGGCACGGTGGTGGAAATCAAGGAGAAGATGTTTGTTGGGCAGCTCAACGACATCTATCTGAACCGAAACGACTACCTCGGCAAAACCATCAAGTATGAGGGCATGTTCACAAAATACACCTGGGAAGAGAACAATATGACCTATTACATGGTCTATCGCAACTCCCCGGGCTGTTGCGGCGCGGATGGCGAAGCGGGGTTTGAGGTTGCTTGGCCGAAGGGCGCGGGCAAGGGCTACCCGAAGGAAAACGACTGGTGCGAGGTGGTTGGAACGCTGGAAAGCTACGAAGAAGACGGGCAAAGCTTCCTGCGCCTTGCGTTGGATTCGCTGACCGTGCTGAAAAAAAGAGGGGCGGAATTTGTGAGCCAGTAGAGGGAGGGCGCTCCCGTTCTGCCTTCAGTCGAACACCTCGCAGGCCGCAACAACGCGGAGCATTTCTTCGTCCACGCTGCCGCGTCCATACGCATCTAAAAAACGGCTGCGGTACTGATCGGTTTTCAGATTAAACGCCAGCGTCCACGCGCCCCAGAACAAATCAATGTGCCGATCGCCAACGCCGCCGCCGTCAAGATCCACGAAAGCGGAAAACCGCCAATCGTTAAGAATGATGTTGGGCAGACAATAATCGCCGTGCAGGAGCGTGTCGGTTTTCAAGCGTTTGCCGTGCTTTTCAACCACTCGCCACGCTTCGTCCGCGGACGCGTAGCCCCAATTGTCAGAAAAATACCGTTGGTCGCAGATCCCGGCGCGGTAGTTTTGCTCCGCTCTGAACAAATACCGCTCCGTATGGTTCGGAACGGGGCAGCCAGCGGGATCGAGGGAATGCAGCAGCGCCAGACGCTCGCCAAGCAGTTCCGCGAGTTTTTTTGGCTGCGCAAGATATTTTGCGGCGACGCCGTCTTCGCCGGGCGCTTTTTCGGTCAAAAGATAGTCGTGACCGATATCGAAAAGATACGCTACCACCCCTGGCGCAAGCCCCTTGCTGTGAAAATAGCGCGTCATCTCGTATTCGCGGTCGAGATCGGCCACTCTGCCGATCTTCAGGAAATAGCCGCCGTCTTTGTCAATGAACAGAACCTTCGCGTTTGGCGAAGAGCTGCTGTCGTAAAGCGCCGCGCCGCGCAGAAACGGATGCAGCTGCGCCGGGTATTCGCCGAGCGCAACGGTGGTTGGCGTTAATCTCATCTTTTTTCCTCCGGAAAAGCAGCAATCAACCCCGCAACCCCAGCGATTTGGGCGCTTGCGGGGTTGTGCGTTTTATTCCCACTCGATGGTTCCGGGCGGCTTCGCGGTTATGTCGTATACCACCCGGTTCACTCCCGGCACTTCGTTGACAATCCGCGAGCTGACGCGCCCCAGCAAATCGTAGGGCAGCGGCACAAACTCAGCGGTCATGAAATCGCTGGTGGTCACGGCGCGCAGGGCGATGGTGGCGGCGTAGGTGCGCCCGTCGCCCATAACGCCCACGGACTTCACGTTTGTGAGCACCGCGAAATACTGGCTGATTTCGCGCTCCAGGCCCGCCGCCGCAACTTCTTCCCGGAAGATCGCGTCCGCCTCCTGCAGCAGCGCCACGCGTTCCGGGGTAATGGGTTCCAGGATGCGCACCCCCAGAGCCGGGCCGGGGCAGGGCTGCCGCCACACCAGTTCCGGCGCAATCCCCAGTTCCAGCCCCGCGCGGCGCACTTCATCTTTGAAGAGCATGCGCAGCGGCTCAATGATCTCTTCAAAATCAACCGCATCCGGCAGCGCGCCCACATTGTGGTGGCTTTTGATAACGGCGCTGTCGCCCGCGCCGCTTTCGATCACGTCCGGATAGATGGTGCCCTGCACGAGGAAGCCCACCTTGCCAATCTTTTTGCTTTCGCGCTCGAACACCCGGATAAATGTTTCGCCGATGATTTTGCGCTTTGCTTCGGGATCGGTGACCCCGGCGAGTTTGCCCAAAAATTCCTCCTGCGCGTTGACGCGGATAAAATTCATATCAAAGTTCTTTTTGCAGATCGTTTCCACCTGGTCGCCTTCGTTTTTGCGCAGCAGCCCGTGATCGACGAAAATACAGCTGAGCTGCTTCCCAACCGCCCTGTGCACCATGACGGCCGCCACAGTGGAATCCACGCCCCCCGAAAGCGCGCAGATGACCTTTTGATCGCCAATCCGCTCTTTTAGCCGCGCGATGGTCTGCTCCACATAGCCGCTCATTTGCCAATCGCCCACGCAGCCGCAGATTGGTTTGAGGAAGTTTTCCAGAACCCGGTCGCCATATTCCGTGTGCTGCACTTCCGGATGGAACTGCACGGCCAGCAGGCGCTTTTCGCGGCAGCCCATGGCCGCCACGGGGCAGTTGGCGGTCTTCGCCAGCGCCTGAAAGCCTTCGGGCAGCCGCGCAATGTAGTCCGTGTGACTCATCCACGCGGTCGATTCCGGCGGCACGCCGGCAAACAGCGCGCACGGCGGCTCCAAAACTTCCAGCGCCACCCGGCCATATTCTCCCCGGGGGGCGGGAGCAACTTCGCCCCCGGCAAGATAAGCCATGAGCTGCGCGCCGTAACAGATCCCCAGCACGGGAACGCCCAGTTCCAGCACGGCGGCGCTGCAGCGCGGCGAAGTATCCAGGTATACGCTATTTGGCCCGCCCGTCAGGATAATCCCCGCCGGTTTCATTTCACGCAGGGTTTCCACCGGCGTGGCATAGGATTTCACTTCGCAATAAACGCCCAAATCCCTTACGCGCCGCGCGATCAGATGCGAATATTGCCCGCCAAAATCGAGGACGATAATGAGTTGTTGCATGGAATCCTCCTTCAGAGCAATCAAATCAATCAAGTGTTTTTATCAACAATGCGCAGCGGCTTCCGGTTGCCGGTTTTTTGCGCGCGGCGGCCCAGCTCCGCCTCAATCTCTTCCGGCGCAACGCCCTGCTGGGCCATCAGCACCTCCATATGGAACACCAAATCGCTCAACTCCGCCACAAGCTCGCGGCGGTTATGATTTTTTGCGGCGATGATGGTTTCGGCGCATTCTTCGCCCAGTTTTTTCAGGATTTTATCCAGCCCCTGTTCAAACAAATAGCAGGTGTAGGAGCCTTCCTCCGGGTGCGCGCGGCGTTCTATGATAGTTGCGTAGAGTTTTTCGTATTCGGTCATTGCGGTTCCCCTCCGGTTCTCTGGTTATGATTTATCATTCTACCATAGCTGGCCGGATTAGTCAAGAAAAACTTAGGCACAGCGGCGCGGCGGCAGGATTTTCCCCGTCCACTGTTTTTGCTTTCACACTTGGCCTGCGCGGCGCTTATACTGGAACACAGGATATTCTGAGGCGGCTGCGCCCAAAGGAGTTTTTATATGAGACCTATTACAACACAGCCATGCATGGTGCCGCCCCCCTGTTGCCGGCAGGTGGTGTCCGTGCAAAGCAACGATTCCATGGCGCGGATTTCGTTTGCCGAAAAAAACAGTTGCGGCTGGGCGCAGCGCTTTTGTTTTGAGGGCAACGCCGGAAAAAACGGGCTGATTTGCGCAACCGGAAAGCGCGAGGGCGACGGCAAAACCCCCGCGGGCATTTTCCACATAGGCGAAGCGTTCTATATCAAAGAAAAGCCGCAAACAGCGCTCCCCACCTTCCAGATTACGCAAGACACCTACTGGGTGGACGACCCAACGTCATGCTATTACAACATGCGGGTGCAAGGCACGGCGGGCAAAGATTGGAACAGTGCGGAGCATTTGATTGACTACCCCGCCAACTATCAGGCGGGCTTTGTCATCTGCTATAACACGGCGCGGACGCCGGGCAGAGGGAGCGCGGTTTTTTTCCATTGCGGCAACGCGCCGACCAGGGGCTGCGTCAGCACAGGCGAAGGGAACGTGCGGCGTCTGCTCGCGGCGCTTGATCCCGCAAAAGCGCCTTGCATCGTCATTGGGCAGGCCAAACGCGTGACAGGGCTGGCTTGCGGGCCTGGACGATAAAATATGTTCAAAGCAAATCGGCATTTACGGCAGCTGCATTGGCAAAACAGAATCGGCACGGTTCCCAGCGAACGGTGCCGATTCTATTTTTGTTTTGTCGCTTATGCTCCGTAGACCTCTTGGAGCTTTTGCAGGTGCGCGTATTTTTCTTCGGCCTGCTGCGCGCTCCGCTCAAACAGCGTGTCGGCTTTTTCGGGGAAGGCGCGCTTCAGGGAGCTGTAGCGCACTTCGCTCTCGATGAACGCGCGGTAACTCTGGGTGGGGGCTTTGCTGTCGAGCTGGAAGGGGTTCTTGCCCTGAGCCTTCAGGCGCGGATCAAAGCGGAACAGATGCCAGTAGCCCGAGGCGACGGCGGCCGCTTCTTCGGCCATGCCGTTGCCCATGCCGCCCTTGATGCCGTGGTTGATGCACGGCGCGTAGGCGATGATAACGCTCGGGCCGGGATACGCTTCCGCCTCCGCAAAGGCCTTCAGGCACTGGTTGTAGTCCGCGCCCATGGCCACCTGCGCCACATAAACATAGCCATAGCTCATCGCGATCTGGGCCAGATCCTTCTTTTTCACTTCTTTGCCCGCGGCGGCGAATTTCGCAACCGCGCCCGTGGGCGTTGACTTGCTGGCCTGCCCGCCGGTATTGGAATAAACTTCGGTGTCGAACACAAGCAGGTTGATATCTTCGTTCTGCGCAATCACGTGATCCAGCCCGCCGAACCCGATGTCGTAGGCCCAGCCGTCGCCGCCCAGGCACCACACAGACTTCTTCACGAGATAATCTTTGTCCTTCAGGATTTCGGCCGCCAATTTGCAGGCCGCGCACTGGCACAAGGTTGCGCCCGCGGCTTTGCTGGCCAGCTGCGCCTTCAGGAAACCTTCCCACGGTTCGCCGCTTTGGGTTTTTAAGAAGGCGATGGCTTCGTCGATGTTCACAATGCCGTCTTCCAGCTGGGCGATATACTCCCTGGCGGCGGCGGGATTTTCTTCGGAGCTTTCCAGCGTATCCAGCCATTTTTGCGCGGCGGCCTTGAGTTCCGCCACGGCATGGGTTTCCAGCAGCCGCTCCGTTAAGCCAACCAGGCGGCGGCGCACAGCGTTATTCGCCAGCAAAAAGCCGTAGCCAAATTCGGCGTTGTCTTCGAACAGGCTGTTTTGCCAGGCCGGGCCGCGGCCCTCTTTGTTCACCGTATAGGGCGTGCTGGGCGCGCTGCCGCCCCAGATGCTGGAACAGCCTGTGGCGTTGGCAATATACATGCGGTCACCATAAAGCTGCGTCGCCAGCTTTGCGTAGGGCGTTTCGCCGCAACCCGCGCACGCGCCGGAAAACTCCAGCAACGGCGTGCGATACTGGCTGCCAATGACGGTGCCCGCCTTGAATTTATCCAGCACTTCCTGCTTTTGGGGCAGCGCTTCGCAATAATCGAACACGGGCTGCTGCTCCAGCTGGGTGTGCAGCGGCTGCATGGCCAGGGCTTTGTTGCCCTTCATGCCGGGGCAAACGTTGGCGCATTGGCCGCAGCCCATGCAGTCGAGCACGCTGAAGGCCATGCAAAAATTCAGGTGCGGCATGCCGTTAAAGGGCTTTGATTTTATGGCGGCCGGGGCGGCGCTCAGCTCCTCCTGGGTCAGCACTTCGGGGCGGTTGACGGCGTGGGGGCAAACCAGCGCGCAGCGGTTGCACTGAATGCAGTTGGCCGGATCCCAGACGGGCACGTCGATGGCGATGCCGCGCTTTTCGTGGGCGCTGCTGCCCTGCGGGAAGGTGCCGTCCGCGCTGTCTTTGAAGGTGCTGACGGGCAGGCTGTCGCCCTTTTGGGCATTCACGGGGTGGAGAACATCCGCCACAAATTTGCGCAAATCTTCGCGCTCTGTGGCAATTTCCACCTCCGCCGGCTGGCCTTCGGCGTTGGCCCAGGCCGCAGGCACGTCAATCTTCGTTACGGCGTTAAAGCCCGCGTCGATGGCGGCGTGGTTCATCTGCACCACCTGCTCGCCCTTTTTGCTGAACTTCTTTGTAACAGCGCCCTTCATCAGTCCGATGATTTTCTCTTCCGGCAGAATCCCGGTCAGGTTGAAGAAGGCCGATTGCAGCGTGGTGTTGGTGCGGCGGCCGTCTTTCATGATCTCTTCGGCCAGCTTTGTGGCGTTAATGGTATAAAACGTGATATTGTTTTGCGCCAGATAGCGCTTCATGGCGGCGGGCAGAATTTCATCCAGTTCCTTCAGGCTCCACTCGCAGTTGAGCAGGAACGTGCCGCCGGGCTTCAGATCCGCAAGCATATCGTATTTATCGACATAGCTGGGGTTGTGGCAGGCGACGAAGTCGGCCTTATTAATATAGTAAGTGCTCTTGATGGGCGTTTTGCCGAACCGCAGGTGGCTGATGGTGATGCCGCCGGTTTTTTTGCTGTCGTAGGCAAAATAGCCCTGGGCATACATATCGGTGTTGTCGCCGATGATCTTGATCGCATCCTGGTTCGCGCCAACGGTGCCGTCGCCGCCCAGACCCCAGAACTTGCAGCTGAAGGTTCCGGCGGGGGAAGTGTCGGGGTTTTCGTCCACAGGCAGGCTCAGGAATGTGACGTCGTCTTCAATGCCCAGCGTAAAGCCCTGTTTGGGCTGCGCGGCGGCCATGTTTTTATATGCCGCCAACACGCAGGCGGGGTTGGTGTCTTTGCTGCCCAGGCCGTAGCGCCCGCCGTAGACCGGGATATCCTTGAACTGCGTGCCGCGCAGGGCCGCGCAGACGTCCAGATACAGCGGCTCGCCCAGGCTGCCAGGCTCTTTTGTGCGGTCGAGCACGGTAATGCTCCGCGCCGTTTCCGGGATGGCCGCAAGCAGGTGCGCCGCCGAAAACGGACGATACAGCCGCACTTTCACCAGGCCAACTTTTTCGCCGCGGGCGTTCATGTAGTCGATGGTCTCTTCAATCGTGTCGCAAACGGAGCCCATGGCAATGATCACGCGCTCGGCGTCCGGCGCGCCGTAGTAGTTGAACAGCTGATAGTTGGAGCCAATGCGCCGGTTGACTTCCTGCATATACGCTTCGGTTACGCCGATGATCGCCTCATAATAGGGGTTGCAGGCCTCGCGGGCCTGGAAGAAGATGTCCGGATTTTGAGCCGAACCGCGCAGCACGGGATGTTCGGGGTTCAGGCTGCGGCGGCGGAACGCATCAACCGCCTCCATGTCGGTCATATCTTTCAGTTCATCGTAATCCCAGACGCTGATCTTTTGGATCTCGTGGGAGGTGCGAAAACCGTCGAAGAAATGCAGGAACGGCACGCGGCCTTTGATGGCGCTCAGGTGCGCGACCGCGCCCAAATCCATCACCTCCTGCACATTGCCGGAACAGAGCATGGCGTAGCCTGTCTGGCGGCAGGCGTAAACGTCGCTGTGATCGCCAAAGATGTTTAACGCGTGGGAAGCAACGCATCTGGCGGAAACGTCGATCACGCCCGGCAGCAGCTCGCCCGCGATTTTATACATATTGGGGATCATGAGCAGCAGGCCCTGCGAAGCCGTATAGGTTGTTGTGAGCGCGCCGGCGGCCAAAGAGCCGTGCACCGCGCCCGCCGCGCCCGCTTCCGACTGCATTTCGGCCACTTTCACGGTTTGCCCGAACATGTTCTTCGCTCCGGCGGCGCTCATTGCGTCGGTTTCTTCCGCCATATCGGACGAAGGTGTGATGGGGTAGATCGCCGCGACTTCCGTGAAAGCATAGCTGACGTAGGCAGCGGCCTGGTTGCCCTTCATGGTCTTGGTTTTCCTGGGCATGAAACATTTCCTCCTTCAGGTGCAATTTTCCCTGCATTCAATTTGCTCCCAATATTATATCAAATACCGAACCGATTGTAAATAAAAACTTTTGGGGGCAAACCTTTCTTTTTTTGGTCAAGTTGTATAGCGTGCCGCGCCGCGCGTTTTGCCGTCAATCGGCGCTTGCATTCCGCAGCGAAACATGCTATAATTACAATAGTTCGAAATTTCGGAATGGCGAACCGTTTTTTGACCCCTCCGAAGCACCTAATTCCAGTATTCCGGAATTTCGGAATCTTGCAAAAACGCGACATATCAGCACAAAACGAGAGCGGGAGAGGATCTTGCGAAAGCAATTTTCAGTGATAAAATTCAACGCCGCGGGCGCGCAAAACAAGCGCATGCCCAACCCTAGCATGCCTCTTTTTAATAAAAATATTGATAGAAAAAAATCTGTACCAGAACTTTGGGAGGAACCTGTATGCCTGATTTGCTTACCCGATGGGGCCGCGCGCTGAACCGCGACTGCCCGCTGCCGGATTACCCCCGCCCGCAGTTTCGCCGGGAGCGCTGGCGCAACCTCAACGGCGTTTGGGAATATGGGATCACGCCGGAGGGCGCGCCGCCGGAGTGGCAGGGCGAAATTGTTGTGCCTTTTTCGCCCGAAGCGCAACTTTCGGGCGTTGGGCGGCAGCTGCTGCCCGGCCAGACGCTGCACTATCGGCGTTCGTTCCGGCTCGAGGCGCTAAGCCCTGTGACGCTGCTGCACTTTGGCGCGGTAGACGAAAGCTGCGCCATTAGCGTCAACGGCGAAGAGGTTGGCCGCCACAGGGGCGGCTTTATGCCGTTCAGCTTCGACATATCGAAGCGTTTGCGCGTGGGCGAAAATGTGATAGAAGCGCACGTAACCGATCCAACGGACACGTCGTGGGTCAGCCGGGGCAAGCAAAAATTAAAGCCGGGGGGCATCTGGTATACCGCGCAGTCGGGCATCTGGCAGACGGTATGGCTGGAATTTTTGCCGGAGCGGCATTTGTCCGGCGTGCGAATGGAGCCGGATATCGACGCGGGCACGCTGAACATCACCCCAAACGAAGACTGCGCGGCGCTCTTCCGGGGCGCGCGCTATGAACTGCCCGGCGGGGTCTGCACGAGTATCCCCGTGGCCGACGCGCGGCTTTGGAGCCCGGAAGATCCATTTTTGTATGAGATTGCGTTCGAACGCGGCGAAGACCATGTGGAAAGCTATTTTGGCATGCGCAAATTTTCGCTGGGAACCGACGAAAACGGCACGCCGCGGCTGATGCTCAACAACCGGCCCTATTATCACAAAGGGCTGCTTGATCAGGGGTATTGGCCCGACGGCCTGCTCACGCCCCCCGCCGACGAAGCCATGCTCCACGACATTCGCGCAGCCAAAGCGCTCGGTTATAATATGCTGCGCAAGCACATCAAAATGGAACCCCTGCGCTGGTATTACCATTGCGACCGCGAAGGCGTGCTCGTCTGGCAGGACATGATCAACGGAGGGCGCGGCTACCGCTTCGGCACGATTGCGGTTTGGCCTTTTATTGGCAGGCGGCTCAGCGACGGCCCGCGCAGCTACAAGCGCTTTGGGCGGCAGGACGAAGAGGGGCGCGCGCAATATTACAGAGAGCTGGAGTGCATGCTGGAGCAGCTAAACAATTGCGTCAGCATTGCCATGTGGGTGCCGTTCAACGAGGGCTGGGGGCAATTTGAGGCGAACCGGGCCGTTGCGTTCCTGCGCGAGCGCGACGCCACCCGCACCATTGACCACGCCAGCGGCTGGCACGATCAGGGCGGCGGCGACTGCCAAAGCCCCCACATTTATTTCAAACGCGTGCGCCTGCCAAAGCCGGATGGCCGCGCCATTGTTCTCAGCGAATTCGGCGGTTATTCCCACGCTGTCGCGGGGCATGTCTGGCGCCCCGGCAAGGTGTTTGGGTATCAGATTTTCAAGAGCCTTGAAGGCCTGCGCCAGGGATACCGCGCGCTTTATGAAAAACAAATCAACCCCCTCGTAGCGAAGGGGCTGTGCGCAAGCGTTTATACGCAACTGACCGACGTGGAAGACGAAGTCAACGGCATCCTGACGTATGACCGGGAAGTCAAAAAAATCATTTCATCTGTGTGAGCTGCCCTTTTTTTCCAACAAAAAAAACGCGCTTGGCAAGCTCCATCAGGGGCTTGTCGTTCATGGAATCGGTATAGAAATCGTCGATTTCGTCGCAGGGATATTGTTCGCGAAAGGCCTTCACTTTGTTTTCGCGAAAGCAGATGAATTCAAATGTATCGGTCTCTTCGTTGATGCGCGTGCCGATATAACGGGAAATGCCCATGCGCGAACAAATCTCTTTCAGGGAATGCTCGGGGCTGGCGGAAATCACCAGATCATCCGGCCGCCGCAGCTGCGCGTAGATGGGCCGCAGCCGGTGCTCGTACTTGTCCCAGAATTCTTTCGCGTCGGCCTCAAAATCTGCGATACTGGCCAAAAATTCGTGAAAAATATCCTCGTAGCGCGCAAGAGCTTCCGTCAGCGTCAGTTTGTGCCGCTTGTAATCCAGCACGCCTTTGAATACCTGCGGCGCGTAGCGGATAAACCGGGGCTTTTTTTTCAGGTAAAAAAGGAACATATGCACGCCGCTTTCCCCGTCGTAAAGGGTGTTGTCGAAATCATACACATTCACTGAATCTGCGCTCCTCCTTTTATGGTATCTTTTTTAGTATACCAAATTGCCGGGGAAAATGCAAGTAAAAAATTGCGGAATTTCGTGCCGGAATTTCGTGCTGCCCCCGCGAAAAAATGCTTGACTTTTCCAGCGGGATCTGCTACAATCAGCGCAAAAGAGAGGTAGTGGTATTGGAATTGCTGTTGGGAGGTGCTGTGTTTGGAGACGAATGTGCTATCAACAATAGATTTGCCGTTTTCTATCTAGAAATATAATGTCCGGCGTTGGACTTACGTCAAACCAATGCAAAATGTAATCGTTAGGCAGGTTGGCAAACGAGGCGTTTACGGCTTCAGCGAGACGGCGTTCACGGAGCGCTACGAAAAATGGTGCGCGCGCATGGGCTGCTGTTCGGGCAGGAGGCTCCAGCGGAAGCGGCAGGGGCAGGCGAAGCAGAAGAAGCCAAGGCCAAGCCAGAAGCGAAAACAGCCGCCTACTGGCGCGGCCTCTTTGATTTTTCCCGAAGTTTCGAGCAATGGCGAAACCGTCACCTTTTTTTGGGCGACGGTTTCAGTAAGAGACTTTTGGTGGACACGCACGGACTCGAACCGTGGACCTCTCGCGTGTGAAGCGAGCGCTCTAACCAACTGAGCTACGCGTCCAAACATCTATATTATACAACATCATCTTGCTTTTGTCAAGCCTTTTTTTCTGCCGGACGTGCCTGCACAGCGTTGCTAAAGAAAATCAATCAGACCAAGGGGCAATCGCGATATTTGTGCAGGTGTTTATATGGCGTGGGCAACTTGTGGATAACAGGAATGCGGCGCTTGCGTTTGACGATGCCGAAGCGTTGTAAGCGTCGACGAAGGTCTCGACAACGGCCCGTCACTTCTCCCCTTGCGCAGCTTGTTCCAACGCCTTGCCGGCCAGACGATACACCGTCCAGTCGTCCATGGGCTGCGCGCCCAGCGCACGATAAAACCCAATGCTCGGCGCGTTCCAGTCCAGGCACCACCACTCCAGCCGACCGCAGCCGCGCGCCAAAGCGATGCGCGCCAGTTCGCCCAGCAGCGCTTTGCCCACGCCCTGCCCGCGAAATCCCGGTTCCACGAACAGGTCTTCCAGATAAAGTCCGGCCCGGCCCAAAAATGTGCTGAAGTTTTGAAAAAACAGCGCAAAGCCAACCTCTCGGCCTTCCGCCACGGCGAAAATCACCTCGGCGGCGCGCTTTTCGAACAACCATTCCCGCAACAGCGCGGGCGTCGCCGCGACCTGATCGGCCATGTGCTCGTAGTCCGCCAGCGCCCGGATGAACCGCAAAATCAGCGCGCAGTCCTCCGGCGCGGCGGTTCGGAAGGTCACGTTCACAAATATCCCTCCGGTTCTCTTTGCGTGCAACCATGATAGCACACCTGCGGTGAGCCGTTCGTCATTGGCCCCTGCTTCGCAGAGCCATACCTCGCCACCGCTCTGTTCTTAATTGTAACACGCCTGCGGTGAGCCGTTCGTCATTGGCCCCCGCTTCGCAGAGCCATACCTCGCCACCGCTCTGTTCTTAATTGTAGCACACCTGCGGTGAGCCGTTGGTCATTGGCAACTTCTCAGCAAAATTCTTATCTCGCCATGGGTTATGTGTCTATTATAGCACAATGTGGAAAAAAAGTCCAGCAGTTTTTTTGCAGCCCTAAATCGTCAAAACTACCAAAAATATTGCTTTTCAGTGCGGATCAACCGTTTAATTTGCAAGAATTCAAAATATTCCTTGCAAAAGTGTTGACAAATTGGTAACAGTCTGATATAATGGCAGCAAGACAACAAAGGCGTTGTGCGCTGGGGCCCCAGCGTGCGCGCCTTTTTTTGTATACAATTCTGTGATTGGAAGGAGATAGTTCGTAATGGCGGAAGTAACGCAAAAAATCAACGAGCTCTCGGGCGAAATGTGGGGTATCTGGTTCCTGATCGGCGCCGCGATGGTGTTCTTCATGCAGGGCGGGTTTGCCGCGGTAGAAAGCGGCTTCACGCGCGCAAAAAACGCGGGCAATATCATCATGAAGAATCTGCTGGATTTTTGTATCGGCACGGTGGTGTTCGTGCTGCTGGGCTTTGGGCTGATGATGGGCGAGGGCAGGTTCTTTGGGCTGATTGGCAGACCGGATCTCAGCATCTTCACCAATTACGCAAACTTCGATTTTTCCAGCTTTGTCTTCAATCTGGTGTTCGCGGCAACGGCTGCCACGATTGTTTCGGGCGCTATGGCGGAGCGCACAAAATTTATTTCCTACTGCGTTTATTCGGGCGTCATCAGCCTTGTCGTCTACCCCATTGAGGCCGGCTGGGTCTGGGGCGGCGAAGGGCACTTCCTGGCTGACCGGGGTTATGTTGACTTTGCCGGTTCCTCCGCGATCCATATGGTAGGCGGCATTGCGGCGTTCATCGGCGCGGCGATGCTGGGTCCGCGCATCGGCAAATACGTGAAGGACAAAAAGACCGGCAAGAAAATTGCCAAAGCCATTCCCGGGCATTCGCTGACACTGGGCGCGCTCGGCTGCTTCATTCTGTGGTTCTGCTGGTACGGGTTCAACGGGGCGGCCGCCACCAACCTTTCCCAGTTCGGTTCCATTCTGCTGACCACCACCGTCGCGCCGGCTGTGGCAACGGTAACCACTATGATATTCACCTGGATCAAATACAAAAAGCCAGACGTTTCCATGAGCCTGAACGGTTCGCTGGCAGGGCTTGTCGCAATCACCGCCGGGTGCTCAAATGTCAGCGCGCTGGGCGCCGCCATCATCGGCATTGTGGCCGGTATTTTGGTGGTGCTGGCCATAGAATTCCTCGACAAAACGCTCCACGTGGATGACCCCGTAGGCGCGGTGGCAGTGCACGGATTCAATGGCTTGTGGGGCGGCTTGGCCGTGGGTCTGTTCGCGGATCCCAGCGTGCCCAACGCGCCCCTGGGCGTTAACGGCACCCCTGCGGCGGGGCTGTTTTATGGCGGCGGCTTCGGCCAGCTCGGCATTCAGGCGCTGGGCGTATGCATGATTGCCGTCTGGACCGCCGTTACGATGACTTGCGTGTTTTTCCTGATCAAAAAGATCATCGGCCTGCGCGTGAGCAAGCAGGAGGAAGTGGACGGTCTGGATATCCACGAGCACAACCTGCCGAGCGCTTATGCCGACTGGCTGCCCGCCGTTGACCAGAGCCTGCTCGACAGCGGCGACGACGCTCTTCCGCCGCCCGAAAAACGCGTTGGCGTGGATGTTGCCGTGCCGGTTGTCAACAACGCCAGCCCGGGCGCGAAGATGACGAACGTGACCATCCTCACCAAACAGAGCAAGTTCGAGGAACTCAAGACGGCGCTGGACGCCATTGGCATCACCGGCCTCACCGTAACCAATGTGCTCGGCTACGGCATGCAGAAGGGCAACGACCTGCATTACCGCGGCGCGGAACTGGAAAGCAGTCTGCGCCCGCGCATCAAAGTTGAAATCGTGGTGTGCAAGGTGCCTGTGGAATTGCTGACCGAAACCGTGAAAAAGACGCTCTATACCGGCCGCATCGGCGACGGAAAGATGTTTATCTACAATGTGGAGAATGTCATAAAAGTGCGCACGGGCGAAGAAGGTTACGACGCCCTGCAAGACAACGCCTGATCAACGCCCTCAACTTTGCTCTCTTCTCTCATATTCCCTGGCATCCCTCCCATACTAGTGATGGGAGGGATGTTATGTTCACCGGCGATTACAACCAAAACCACCGTACCCTGGATCAGCTGCTGCGCACCGAGCGCAACTTTGATCTCTGCACACGCGTGCTGGCGATGAACGGCAAACAGGGCCAGCTCTATTTTGTTGACGGAATGATCCGGGCCGAAACGCTCAACAAAATCATGGACGAACTGCAAAAGCTCACGCCCGCCGCCCTGAAAGAACTTGGCTCCGCGCGCGAATTCTGCGACAGAGCCGTGCCCTATGGCGAAACGGATGTGGTCAATGACGAGCATGATTTTGTCACATTTGTGCTCAGCGGCTGCGTGGGGCTTCTGCTCGAAGGCTACCCGGAAGCGCTGCTCATCGACGTGCGCGACTACCCGGCAAGGCCTGTGATGGAACCCGAAAACGATCGGGTGCTGCGCGGCCCGCGCGAAGGCTTTGTGGAAACCCTGATCAGCAACACCGCCATGGTGCGCCGCCGCCTGCGCGATCCGCGGCTGACCATGGAACTCATTCAGGTGGGCGAACGCTCCAAAAGCGACGTTGTGCTGTGCTATCTGGAAGACAAAGCCGACCCAAAACTGCTTGAACGCCTGCGCGGCAACCTCAAATCCATCCGGATCAATACCCTCACCATGGGGCTGGAAAGCCTGACGGAATGCATGAAACGGCGGCAATGGTGGAACCCTTTTCCGCGCGCGCGCCTGACCGAGCGACCCGACTGCGCCGCCGCCTGCGTGGCCGAAGGGCAGGTTGTTTTGCTGATGGACAACACGCCCGCGGGCATGATTTTGCCCACCGGCATTTTTGATTTTTTGCAGGATACCAACGACTACTGTTTTTTGCCCGTGACAGGCACTTATCTGCGTTGGCTGCGGCTGCTCGTTTCGCTGCTGACAACCTTTCTTACCCCGGCGTTTTATCTGATCACCCGGTATCCCCAACTGATCCCGGAGCCGCTGCGCTTCCTGAAAATCCATGAACCTATCGCTATCCCGCTGCTGCTGCAATTTTTGCTCATCGAGCTGGTCATCGGCGGGCTGAAGCTCGCTTCGCTCAACACCCCTTCGGCGCTGAGCGGCTCGTTTGCCGTCATTGGCGCGCTGGTGCTGGGCGATCTCGCCGTAAAATCGGAACTGATGGTGCCCGAAGCCGTTTTGCTGATGGCTTTTGTGGCTCTGGCAAACTTCGCCCAGCCCAGCTATGAACTGGGCTATGCCCTGGGTTTTACGCGCGTGTTCCTGCTGATTCTTTCGGCCGCCTTCGGCATTTGGGGGGCGCTGGCCGGGCTTGTTGCAACGCTTATCACCATCAGCACCACAAAAACCCTCGCCGGCAACTGCTACTGGTACCCGCTGATTCCTTTCCGGCCCCGGGCTTTGGCCCGGCTGTTCCTGCGCTGGCCAATCTCAAACGAAAACTCGTGAAGGCCGAAGAATACCCCGCCGCAAATCCAACGCCCCTGAAAGCCAGTCTTTCAGAGGCTTCGGTTTGCTCCGCCGCCGTTGGCGCGGCACAATGCGGCCGTCAGCCATCTGACGCCATGGCGCAAATGTATTTTCCCAATCACCTTATCCCGCGCGCGGGAATACAATGCAATGAGGTGAAGAATACGAGGAGGCGGTACATATGGAACCTTTGGAACAGCGGACAGCCGCCGTTTTGGGCGGCGACGCCCGGCAGGCCTGGGCCGCGCGGGCGCTCTGCGCCGCCGATTGGCAGGTGCGGCTGTGGCGCGTGCCGGAATGTCCCGCCGCGCCAGCTTGCGGCGAAACGAAAGAAACCGCCGAAGAAGCCCTGGAAGGGGCGCGGCTGGTGCTGTGCCCCGTTCCCTGCAAGCGCGCCAGCGCGGAAGACTGGATGCGCCTGCTCACGCCAAAGCAAACCATCGTCGGCCTGAACCTGCCAAAATCGCTGCGGGAATTTTGCGACAGCCGGGGCGTTGCCGCGCACGATCTGCTGGAGCGGGAAGATTTCATTACGCTCAACGCCATTCCCTCGGCGGAAGGAGCAATTGCGGAAGCGATTGCGCTCAGCCCCGGCAACCTCCATCTGTCGCAGGTTCTGGTGCTGGGCTACGGCAAATGCGGGCGGGTTCTGGCGCAAAAATTACGGGGGCTGGGCGCGCATGTCACCGTTGCGGCGCGCCGCTGGGAATCCGCGTGCGCGGCAATTGCCGACGGCAGCGAAGCGCTGGATTTTCTTTTGCTGCCCTATCATATGCCGCGCTTCCAGTATGTTTTCAACACCATCCCCGCCATGGTGCTGGGCGAACTGATGCTCAACGCCCTCCCGCGCGAAGCGGTGATCATTGATATCGCCTCGGCCCCCGGGGGCGTGGATTTTACGGTTGCGAAACAGCTGGGGATTGCGGCAAAACTCTGCCCCGGTTTGCCGGGAAAATATGCCCCGCGCAGCGCGGGCGAAGCGGTTGCGCAAACCGCGCGCATTATCTGGGAAGAACAGGAGGGGAACGCATGGGGCTGGAACAAACCCGTGTTGGGGTCGGACTGACCGGGTCGTTTTGTACGTGCGACGAAGTTTTGGATGCATTGGAAGCCATCGCGGCGGACTACACCTTTGTGCTGTCTTATCACGCCCAGCAACTGAGCAGCCGCTTCGGCACGCCGGAGGACTTTGAGCGGCGTTTGCGGGCGCTGACGGCGCATATGATCGTAAAAACCATTCCCGAAGCGGAACCGTTGGGCCCAAAGAATCTGCTGGATGTCTTTGTCATTGCGCCCTGCACCGGCAACACCCTGGCAAAGCTGGCCAACGGAATTACCGATACGCCGGTTTTAATGGCCGCAAAAGGGCATCTTAGGAATGGGAAGCCACTGGTTATCTCGCTTGCCAGCAACGACGCGTTGGGCGTGAACCTGCGCAATATCGGCACGCTGCTGAATATGAAGCACATCAGCTTCGTGCCATTCGCGCAAGACGCGCCGCAACAAAAGCCAAATTCGCTTACCGCGCGGACGGAATTGCTGGGCAAAACCATTGAAGCCGCCCTGCGCGGCGAACAATTGCAGCCGGTGCTGCGATGAACGCCGGCGGCATGTCAGAAAGGATTTTTCTATGTGCGGTATCGCCGGAATCTATTCCCTGCGCCCGTTGGAAGGCGGCGAAGAGCAGCTGGCCGCGCGGCGGCGTTTGTGCGGCGGGGCGGTGAGCGCCCTGCGGCACCGCGGGCCGGATGGCGACGGCATATATCTGGAGGGGCCGGTGGGGCTGGTGCATACGCGCCTTGCGATCATCGATCCCAAGGGTGCGCCGCAGCCGATGAAAAAACGCCGCGGCGAACGCGATCATGTGCTGGTATACAACGGCGAGCTTTATAACACGCCGGAACTGCGGCGGGAATTAAAGGGCAAAGGCTGGGCCTTTGAAACCGCTTCCGATACCGAAACGCTGCTGTGCGGCCTGATGGAAGAAGGCCCGGCCTTTTTAAAAAAACTCAACGGCATTTTCGCCTTCGGCTATTGGGATGGCGAACAGCTGCTGCTCGCGCGCGATCCGCTGGGCGTAAAGCCACTCTATTATTCCGCCGGCGAAGACGTCCTGCGCTTTGGCTCGGAACCCAAAGCGCTGTTCGCGCTGGGGCTCAAGCCCGCCGTAGGCAAACGCGGCCTGCAAGAACTGTTTGCCCTGGGGCCCGCGCATACGCCGGGCACATGCGTGTTCGAGCAAATGGCGGAGCTGCTGCCGGGAGAATTTCTGCTGGCCGGGCCGGGCCAAATCCGCAAATCGCTCTATTGGCGGCTGGAAAGCCGTCCGCATACGGATAGCTTGGAAGAAACCGCCGACCATGTCGGCTGGCTCGTCAAAGACAGCGTCGAGCGGCAAATGGTGAGCGACGTGCCCATCTGCACCTTCCTTTCCGGAGGGCTCGACAGCAGCCTGGCCGCTTCCCTGTGCGCAAAAAAGCTGCGGGAGCAGGGCAAACGGCTAACCACTTTTTCGTTCGACTTTAAGGGCAACGACGAATATTACCGCGAAAACGCCTTTCAACCCTCGCGCGACGCGCCCTTTGCGCTGGAAATGGCGGAATACCTGGGCACGGATCACATCCAGCTGGAGTGCGACAACGCCCTGTTGGCCGATCTGCTCGACAGCGCCATGCGCGCGCGCGATCTGCCCGGCATGGCGGACATCGACGCCTCGCTGCTGTACTTTTGCACCATTGTGGGAAAGCAATTTAAAGTGACGTTAACCGGGGAATGCGCCGATGAAATCTTTGGGGGGTACCCCTGGTTTCGCAGCAAACAGGCCTTCGCCGCAAAAGCGTTCCCCTGGTCGCAAAACATGGCCCCCCGGCGCAGCCTGCTGCGGGAGGATCTGCTGGATGCGCTGCAGCTGGAAGCATATGCCCAGGCCGCTTATGAGGCAAGCGTCGCCGAAACGCCGCGCCTGGAAGGCGACAGCCCGGAAGAAGCCCGCCGGAGGGAAATCGCCTGGCTGAACCTGCGCTGGTTTATGCAGACGCTGCTGGATCGCATGGATCGTATGTCGATGTCTTCCAGCCTCGAGGCGCGCGTGCCGTTTGCAGACCCGCGAATTTTGGAATATGTCTGGAATGTGCCCTGGCACATGAAATACCGCGACAATACCACAAAATATCTGCTGCGCATGGCCGGGCGCGGCCTGCTGCCCGAGCGCGTGCTCTGGCGGAAGAAAAGCCCCTATCCAAAGACGTATCACCCGCTCTACGAACAGCTGCTGGCGGCCCGGATGCGGGACATTCTGCGCGACAAAAACCAGCCCCTGCACCAATTCATTGATCCGCAGAAGACGGAAGCGTTCCTGCGCCAGCCCGCCGGGCACGGCCAGCCCTGGTATGGCCAGCTGATGAGCGCGCCCCAGCGCGTGGCGTATTTTTTACAGGTCAACGCGTGGCTGAAAGAATATCGGCTGTAAGCCGGCGCGCCACAAAAGATTTGCCCCCCTTCGCCCGGCTGATGTGTCGCTCACATCCGCCCGGCTCAGGGGGGTATTCTTCCTGTTTTTTATTGCAGCACGCCAAAGTCGTTCTCACGCAGAATGCCCTGATAAAGCGATGTGCCTGCGGGAATCGGTTCCAGATACAACGTCAGCCAGTATTCGCGCGTGGTCGAAACGTTGAGCGCTATCGCGCCGGTCTGCACAGCGCCGATATCGTTGGCGGCGTCGCTCGCGCTGGTGTGCGCTTTGTAGCCAACATAGCGGTAATACTGCGGAACCAGAGGCGTCACCCGCACGCTTTTGGTCTCCATATCCTCCTTGAGCTTTGTGATACGGAACGGCACCTGCGGGGCGGAAATCCCCGAATAGGCCGCGGTGTTCACCGTTTCCAGCAGCGTGGCGGCAGCCGTTCGCTTTTCCACCACAAACAGGCCAACGGAAGGCGCCGTGCGCGGAAAACTGCTGCTCGACGCGCTGGTATTGATCACCTGCCGCAAGTGCAAAACCACCGGCAAATCCATCACCGTGACGGATGTCCGCACGGGGAATGTTGCGTCGTGGAAGGTGACGACAGTGTCGGGGTTCTGGTTGCCAACCGCATCCGTGAGGTAGATGTAAACAACATCGCCTCCCGCAAGGGTAAGGCCGCCGGGCAGGGGGTAATCGAACGTGCCGTCGGCGCCAATGGTAACGGTGATCACATCGCCCCCGCTGCCGGTCAGCTGGTTGGTGTTATTGATGGCGATGCTCACCTTCGCGCCGGGTTCGCCCGTGCCCGTAACATTCGTGCTCAGGGGCGAAAGATTGTTCACAACGGCCGGGCTTGGCGGGGTAACGTCCAAAACAGTGCTGGTGATCGGGTCGCCCTGCCGCCCGCTGCCGGGCGTTCCGTCGCCGCCGCGGATCACCGTCGCCGAAAGAACCGATCCCGCTTTCAGGAAGTTTGGCAGCGTTCCGGTGGGATAATTCTTCGGATACATCACAAGGCCGTTGCCGTCCGGCACGCCGAGGTTGGCGCTGTTGAGCGGATGGCTGGGATAGGGGTAGTTCAGCGCGCCGTCGCTGGAAGTCAGCTGCACTTCGCAGTCGGTGCCCTTGGAATACACGGGCACCCAGTTGGCGTTGCCGTCCGCGTCAAATCCGTTCTTGTCCGGCGTGTAGCCGGTGATCACCCACATCTTAACGAATTTATCCGCGTCGGTGGGCTGCCCGCCCGCTCCGTTCGGGCCAATCCAGGATACCTCGGGCTTGCCGTTGCTGCCCGAAATACGCCGGTAATCATCGTAAATGTTCCTACCGTAACCGGAGGTGTTGATTGCGGGGTTCACATTGCCGTTATCCAGTTCGGGCCACGAAGATTGCGCGTAGTAGTTGTTGTTCTGCCGTCCCTTCATCTCAAGGTAGGTATCCGTGCCGTCGGGCCGCATAAAAGCAATGTCGGCAGCGCCCATCAGCTGGTTGTCCCGCTCGTCATCCGTCATGCTGGTGATGTTGGAAGGCCGGTTCCACAAGCTGATATCCGTGTTCTGGATGCGCATGATCATCGCGTTCGTGCTGTTGTAGGCTGTGGGATAATAACAGCCGCCGATGGCAACGCCGGTGCCGCGGTTCCGGATATCGAACGACGCCGGTTCGTCGAGGATAAATTGGCTTCTATAGTGATAGAGCCTGACCACGGGGTAATAGGAACTCCCGTAGTTATCAGCAGAGGAGTTGAACCCAACGATGTAGACATTGCTGCCCGGTTCGCCAATAAAAGAGCAGTCCTGCGCATTATAGTTAAGCGTCGAACGCGCGGAATTCAGCGACGTCAGCACCAGGGTGGCGTCCCTTTTCACCACAAGCGACTGAAATGTGTTGTCGAACCGGATGGCGTTGCCGCGCATGGTCGCCGCAAGGGTTGCGCCCTCGTCCACCGTGATGGGCCCGTAATTCGAATAAAAAGCCGGATAGGTGCCGCCCGGGTTACCAAAGCTGGTGCCCGCGTTCTGCTGGCGGTAGTCGCTGTAGTTGAGGATCACCTTCGCCCGCTTGCCTACGCGCACGCATCCGTCCGTCCCGGGGCGGCCGCCTGTGGTGTTGGTTTGGATGCTTAAGATAAAATAGAACAGGGAATAGTCCTGCATGCCAACTTCGCTGCCGTAATATTCGCAGTCGTCTTCCCAAATCACCGCGCCAACGTGGGCGTTCTCGGTGGTTGTAACCACCTTGTTTTTGTTGTAAAAGATGAGCAGCGACCGCGGAATCACCGCAAGGTGGTGCATCTCGGTGAGGTTCGTCACAAGATTGCCAATGCGGACGGTCATGTAGCCGCCGTCTCCCTCAACAAACGCAATCGTATCATTGTTCGTCGCGCCCGTAGTGAGGTTTGGCGTATCCATTTTGGCGTGCACATCGTGAAGATTCAGCACATAGTCGTTCGCAAAGTCCGCCGCCGTTTGGGTGATATTCAGCCGCGCCTGCTCTAAATAGAGCGTGTAGCCCCGCCCGTGGATCTCCAGCGATCGGCGCAGCCGGTTCAATGTGCCGGTGGTCGCGCTGGTCGGCGCGTCAATGTTGGCCGCCAGGTTGATTTTCGAAATTGCCGCGTTGTGGTAGGCGCTCACAAACTCCGTCCAGGTGCTGACAACGCATTCGGGCGTGCTCGTTGCGGTCAGCCCCGTCGCCAGCGGATACGCCAAATCGCGGTTAAACGTCGGGTCGTCAAAGGCCGTCCACGGTTCAAAGCTGGGGTCCGCGTTGTAGCCGGAAGCATCCAGCACCGGGTAAGTATAAACCGCCGCCACGGTGCGCTGCATCTGCCAAACCCAACAAAACACCGCGCCTGTGCTGATCAGCAGCGCCGCCACAAGGCCCAGGGCAATTGGCCGCCGGAAGAGTTGCATGCTTTTTTTGATTGTCATTGTCCTGTTACTCCTTTGCGCTTATTGCGCCAGCGCGTTCAGCGAGGCGTCCACGGTCAGCAAACTGCCGCTAAGAACAGCGTCGTCCCACCAGGCGGTGCGATAATGCCACTTGCGGGTTTCAATCGTTTCCGCCGCAAGAAAAATGGTCAGGCGGGGCAGCGGGGCGCTTTCGCCCGAAGCCAGCGCGCTGGTCATCTTCACGCTTTCGTAGAGCTTTGTGGTCTGCTCGCCGGGCTTGAGCTGCTTGAGGTAATACCAATACCCGTCGCCGCCGTTCTGCCAAAAGTTGGCGGCAGGGTTCTGCATACCGCCCCCCTGAAAGTTCAGCTGCGCGCCGTTTTTGGCCTCAAAGACCATCTCGCCTTTGCGCAGCACAGGCATCACAGCCACTCGCACAAAAACAGGCACGTCGCCCTCGTTTTTCACAATCGGCGCATCCGTAACGGTATGCGTCAGCTGAACGGGCAATGCCGGGTTAAAGCTGTAATCGAACCGGGAGTCCAGCATGTATTGTCCCATCGCAAAATTGTTTGCGCGGGTGTCGTCGGAAACCAGCCACGAAAAGCTGGGTTCCAGTATCAACGCCGCCACAAAAATGCATGTGGCAAAAATCATCGCCGCGCTGCGTATCATCGCGTTGCGCAATGACAATGGTTTGGTGCGTTTGAGTTTCATTACGAGTCTCTCCCTCCCCTCGCCTTTATAGGCAGTAATACTCCAGTGCCAAACAAAGGTTGCTGCTTGGCGTGAGCCCCCAAATATCCCGCAGGGCAAAGGGGGAGGCCTGTACGGTTTCCATGTGAACCGTTAGCTTGAGCTTGCTGCCGGAGTAGTTCGCCACACCGCTTTCGTCCAGGGTTAACCCGCTCATCAGGCTGTTGGAAGACGTGCCCGGCGCAATTTTGCCAAGATAATAAAAGTAGCCGTCGTTCTCGTTATAAAACCATTTCCCCGCGTCCGCGCTCGGCGAAGCGCTCAGCGCCGCCACGCGGTTGCTGTAGTCAATGGTAATTTTCTTGCGTGTATCTGTGAGTAATGCCGCGGCGTCCGCCGCTGCGGGCGGAGTCACGGTGGCTGTCGTGGCAACCGCCTTTCCCCAGGCGGCTTGCGTTGCAGCGTTGTAGCTCAGGCTCCAGTAGCGTATCTCTGTCACATTCAGGATGTCGCCGCCTAAGGGCGCCGCGCCGGGCGCAACGGAAAATACCGCGTCTGCCCGTTGATAGTTCCCGCTGCCCAGGTCCAGATATACCGCGTACTGGTATTGTCCGTCCTGCAGCGCCTGCGCTTTCACGACTAACTCTTGCGGCGCGCCGCCGGGCAGGTTCACCTTTTCAAACACCTGGTCGGCGGTTTGCCAGGCGGCCCATTGGCCCAGCTGGAATAACTCGGGCGCCGTGCCTTGCGGAGCGGGCTGCGCATCCGGCGCAGACGAACCGAAGGTTTGCGCCTCTTCTTCAAAAGTAATGCGGGCAAGAACTGCCGTATTGCCTTTGTTCCAGGCTTTCACTTCTTTCTGCTTGGTTTCGCCCGGCAACCAGTGCTCGGGCGCTACAAAAACCTCCAAAATGCGGGAGTCCAGCCGCAGGTTCCCTTTGGTCTTGTTGATCTTAACATTTTGGTTCGTTACCCAGGCATAGGTGGAAAACATCGTAGCCGCCAGCACATAAATTCCAGCGAATCCAAGGGCAAGCCACTTGCTCATCATTTTTTTGAATATCAGCTTTCCCATGTCTTGTCTTTTTCCTTCCTTTGCTATGAGCTTCCCCCAGGGACATAGTCCGGCTTAACGTAACATATCCTGTTTCAACTTCTTTGTGCGCCACCAAATGCAAACAGCCAGCAGCAGCAGCAGGAATGGGAAGACATAAAGCGCGTAGCGTGCCAGCTGCCCGCCCGTGTTGGGGGGCTGCGCATTTACGTCCTGCGTGGCGGTGAATTTCCATCTGACTAAGGATTCGCTCGGATCCTCCAGGTCTTTCGCCGTCAGTTTTTTGGTGTCAACCCGCACGATGAATTCCACCGTGCGGGATTGCCCCTGAGGATACTTCCCAAGAAACAGGCCTTGGTACGTCATATCCACATTACAGCCCGGGAAGGAAGCGGTTGGTGCACCGTCGCCCCGCAGCCTGCCCTGATAAACCGATTGGCCATCCAGCTGGATTTCAAGGTGCAGATTGTCCAGCCAATCCACATCCCCTTTCTGCTCCACGTTGGTTTCCACGGTTAAGCTCAAGCTGTAGCCTCTCCCCTGCTCAAGGTTGCGCACCGTGAGCTTTTTGGTGAACACGTCTGTCGGCTGAATATGTTCCAGGTTGAGGAAATAGTCGCCAGCCGTGTCCACCCGTATGCCCTGGTCGTCATCAATCAGAAAGCTTTCGGGGAGATTCTCCGCCGCAAACACCGGCAGCGCACAACCGACAGCCAGTATCAGACTCGCCATCAATCCCACGAGCACCTTGATTGTTTTTCGCATATTGAATCTCCCCTTCTGTGCGCTGAGCAAACAGCGCGTTTCTATTCATGATGATTATGCCTGATCGGCATTGGGTTTAGTTGACGCAAAGGCCCTTGAGCACGCCCGCCAGGGTGGCGTCGGAAATGTTCCAGCCGGCAGCGTCGGTCACGGCTTCTTCGGTGGCCTGAATGCCTTCCACGATAACGGCCAATTCATACTCATGGCTCAGGTAGGCGTTGGTCGCGCTGCCGGGCAGCGTCAGCCCTTCCAGCAGGCCCACGGTGGACTTGGTGGCGTCCAGACGCGCAAGATAGTAGAAATAACCATCGGTCGGGTTGTAGTACCACTGGTCGGCCGGCGCGGGCGCCGCAGCGATGTTCGCATCCGTATACTTCAGTTCCACGGAGCCGATCTGGGAGTTCTTTGTGTCGGCCAGCGCGGCGGGGATGGTGGTGTCGGGGGTCTGCGTGCCGCCTTTAACCTTCCACGCGTTGTTCAGGCTGGCGTCGGTGTCTTTCAGGTTGTTCTTGGCGTTCCACTGCGCTTCCGCCCATGTTCCCTGGGTGAAGTACAGGAACGACGGGGCGCTCGTCAGCGTCAGGATGTCGTCAGTATCGTTCCAGGTGCCTTCCAGCTTCATCGCCTGATACTTGTCAATATCCGCTGCGCTGGTGGCGGAGTTCCAGGCTTTGTAGGGATAAAGCGCCACAAAGCTGTCGCCTGCGTCGGACTTGTAGATCTCCACGCCGGCGGGAACGGTGATGCCATTGGGATCGTAGGTGTTCGGCGCGGGGGCGCCGGCGGCGGCGGTCAGCTTAATGTAGCCGCTGCCCGCTGCGGTGTAGGGGGCGCCGTCCTGCGGCACGGGGATCAGGTCCGCTTCGGACGGATGCTTGCCATAGGTGTCGGTCGCGGTGCCGTTGATCGCGGCTTCGGCGCGCTCAACTTCTTGGCCGTCGTTGGCCAGGGTGCGCGCCAGTTCTTGGAACGTAAGGCGCACGAGGATGGGGGAGGAGCCAGTGTTGGTGGCGCCCACTTTCTTATCTACGCTGGTGCCGATGTTCAACGGATCGTTGGGGAATACTTCCCACGGAACCGCCGCACTGCCAACGCCGTAGCCATCGCTCTTAATTTTGTTGATGGCGTAGGTCTGGCTGGTAATCCAGGCGAAGGTGGCGCTCATGACGATCGTAAGCAGGAGCAGGACGGAGATGAGGATAACGATTTTGCGGTTTTTGAGGATCTTCATTTTCTTGTTCCTTTCTTTGATGTGATACATTTATTGCAAAACCCTGTTTCGCGCGCCGGCTGCCATCCGGGGGGATCTGGAATATCCTGGACTGGCGCAGGCAGCGGGAAGCCGGGAAAGCAACCGCAATCAGGGGCGCTGGGCGGCGTTTTTCTGGTCGGGCGCGGGCGCTCCCTCCGCGGCGGCCTTTTGCTCTTTCTTTACGGAAAAATAGGATTTCAGGAACATCAGCAGCACCAGGCAGCTCACAAGGCAAATGCTCATGAGAATCAGGTTTTGCTGCACAAACGTAATCACGCCTCCCATCATCGGCAGATGAAACAGATACTTGCCTATGATGGCGTCAACGCGCAGCTGCGGATCGTTGGTATTGTTGGCGTCGCCCTTTGTGATAAACGTCTCGGGGTTGCCGTCCGCGTCGTTGTTCAGCTCCACCAGGCGGTGGGTGAGGTACGTTTGCGCGCCCGCGCTGGGCGCGAAGGTAACGATGTCGCCTATCTTCAAATCCTGCGGCTGCACCGCCCGCGTGAAAATCATATCCCCCGGGCCAAACTTCGGCACCATGGAAGGGGTAAGCACGTTGTAAAAACGGAAACCCATCATATCTTTGGTCGGGTCTTTGCTCAAAGCAAACAGCGTGCCGCCAGTGAGCATAACCAAGCAAAACAGGTAAGTAAAAAGGGTCAGCAGGCTGCTGAACAGCTTCTTGCGCTTCGCCTTTTCCGGTGAATCCGGCGTCTCGGGCTTTTCCTGCTTTTTCGGCTTTTTTTTGGATGCGGGCTGCGGTTCCGGTTGCGCCGCCCAGGCGGCATAGCCGTAGTCCGGCTGCTGCGCGACGGGGTAATAGGGGTTGTTCTGCGGCGGGTTCTGCGCCTGGTTCGTCTCGGCGAAGGGCGCCGCGTATGTCTGGTATGCGGGCTGCGGGGCAGCATACCCCTGCTGTCCGGCCGCCGCCCACTCGGAATACCCATATTCTTCCTGCCGGGCGGGCTGGTAATACGCATTGTTCTGCGGCGGGTTCTGCGCCTGGTTCGCGTCGGGCGGCGCGGCATAAGGCGGATACTGCTGGGCGGCGTAACCCTGTGGGTCGGCGCAGGGCCAAGCGCCGTTTTCCGCGCCCCAGGCGGTCGCCTGCGGCCCGTAGCCATAGGGCGGCCAGATACCGTTGGGGTATTGCGGGTATGACATAAGCTGTATCATCTGCTTCCTCCCCTTTCGGCATCGTGATTTCATGTGGTTGCGCGCTGATAAACTATCGCGTTGTCCTTCACCCGAGCGCCTAAGTCCATGATAACCGAAACGAGGCAAATTGTAAAGTGAATTCCGTCAATTATTTTGGCGAGCGCCGCTCTTTTTGCCCGGGTTCCCTGAATTTGAGAGTAATTACAAAACCCAGCGTCAAAAAAATGCAGTAGGTTCCCAGAAAATGCCGCGGCGGCACAGGGCATTGCCGCTTTTCGTTTCCGCGCGCGAAACAGCGCCGGACTGCGGGGCTTTAAAGCAAATTTTTCCAAGCAGAAGGCTTGCCTTCCGCGCCAATTCGTGATATAATAAGCACATCGCCTGTGGCAAGGGAAAGATTTCGCGAAGCAGTCGCCAGTGACGAACTGCCCGCCGCAGGCGTGATATAATAGGAGCATCATTTTGCAAAGCGATTTTGCGTGGCGAATTATCACGACATGGGCGGGATTCAGAACGGGTTTTCTGCGTGCGCGTTTTTACGATAGTTCGGAATTTCGGAATGGCGAACCGGTTTTTGACCCCTTTTCAGAGGCAAATTCCAGTATTCCGGAATTTCGGAATTTCGTAACTTGCCGCTGAAAGCGAGACAAATGAGCGCAAAGCCCTGCGGCGATGGCTGGCTTAGCAAAGCGATTTTTTTGTGATACATCGCCACGGCAGGTGTAATATCATAAGCACATGAGTTATGGCGAGGGAAAGATTTTGCGAAACAGCGGCCAGTGACGAACTGCCCGCCGCAGGCATGTGAAATCGTTGTGATTCAGCGCGCGTAATACATACGATATGGGAGACTGACTATATGAAGTCAAGCGGAAAAATCGACCAACTGGAGTGAGCAAAAAGGCACAGCAAAGCACACCCTTGCCCGCAGACAAAAGCGAAGAGATTGGGGCTCTGCCCCAAA
>JAIRPV010000032.1 GCA_031256825.1 Oscillospiraceae bacterium
GCTGCTGTAGGACACGTAACCAAACCACAGCGTCTGCTGATAGTGTGGGCTATCCTTCGCTTATCAAATCTTTTGAAAGGACGTATGATGAATCCCACTTGTTCATTATACAAGGATACCCCCATGAAAAACCGCGACGAAGAACCGTTCCGGCTGGATATCAGTTTTGATAACGACGACTGGAACAGCGACCTCAATTCCGTGCTGGAAGAAACGCCGGCGCGCGGCGAAGTTTATTTTTCCAACCAGCCGCGCCGTGCCGTTCCCGCGGCTGCCGCGCCCCAAAAAAACCGCCCCAGCCGCACCGGCATTGTGCTCGCGGCGCTGCTCGTTGCCGCGCTGCTGGCTACCACTGTTTTGTCCTACATTGGCATCACGTTCCTGGGGGATGTGTTCGCCATGGGCAGGCGGGAGGAGCAATTGATTGAGGTCACCATTGGCGCGAACCAGACAACGGATCAGATCATCGACGAGTTGTCCGAAAACAGGCTGATCCGCCAAACGCGGCTGTGCAAGTTGTTTGCCGATTTTTCCATTTGGATCCGGTACCGCAAACAGGCGGAAAAAAAGCAGCCGGAATACCTTGCGGGCAAATACAGCCTGTCGCAGAGTATGGGCCTGGAAGAAATGCTCAACACGCTGAAGTCGAAGCCAAAAACGGCGGAAACCAAGCGCCTGACCTTTCCCGAAGGGTATACCGCGCGGCAAATCATCGAAAAGGTCAGCAACAACAACGTTGCCACGGCGGATAGTTTGCGCCGCGCGATCATGGAAACCCAGTTCGACTATCCCTTCCTGGCCAACTTGAACCTGCCGGGCCGCTATTACCAATATGAGGGATATCTCTTCCCCGACACTTACGACTTTTTTGTCAACGACAACGTCAACAGCGTGCTGCATCATTTCTTCGACAATTTCCAGAAGAAGTGGATCGAATACGGTTTCGATAAACAGGCGGAAGCGATGAACTGGACCATGGATAACGTGATTATTTTCGCGTCCATCATCCAAAAGGAGGCCGCCACCGTGAAAGAAATGCCGAAAGTTTCGCGCATTTTGCACAACCGAATGGCCAACCGCGGCTTATACCCGCTGCTGGAATGCGACTCCACGCGCGACTACGTGCTCAACAACATTGGCAAAGAAATGGACGCGGGTTCGGTGGAGCTTTATAATCAGGCCTACAATACCTACAAGCATTCCGGTCTGCCCGTAGGGCCGATTTGCAACCCCGGTATCGACGCAATCGACGCCGCGCTCAACCCCAGCGAAGACGCTGCGCTGGATGGCGTCTTCTACTTCCAGCACGACAAAAACGGCAAAATCTATATCGCCAAAACGAAGGCGGAGCACAATTCTATCACAACAAAGCTCGTTATCGAAGGGCTGGCGCAATAAACGGCGGTTCCCGCAACGATAAAATACACGAATCAAAGGAGTCCCAATGCAAAACATCGAACAAATGACCCGCACACTCGGCGCGGCGTTGCAGCTTACGCCCGAATACGTGCGCTGCCTTGCCGCAAAAGAGCAAAACGACGCCGACGGCGCGCTGCAGCGCCGCATGCGCGAGCTGGAACTGATCCGCATGCAGTATCAGCACGAAGCCGCCAAAGGCGAACAGGCCGACGACGCGCGCATGGATGAATATCAGGCGCGCTTCGACGAACTTTATAACAGCGTGATGCAAACGCCCTGCATGGCGGAATACCAGGCCGCCGCGCGGGAACTCGAGGCGGTGCTGCAGCGCGTGACAGGCATTCTCCAAGGCTGCGCGCAGGGCGAAGACCCCCAAACCTACGATCCAAAGCCCGGCGGCTGCGGCGGCAATTGCGGCGGCTGCGGCGGCTGCGGCTAAAATGCACAAAAGGCGGCTTGCGGGCCGCCTCATTTTTTTCCAAAACATAGTAAAAAAATGATTGCAATTTGTAAGGAAACGTGCTACAATAAAAAAAGCATACGAGAGGAGGCGCGCCCTATGCTGAAGTTTCATCTTGTTACCGATACGCATTATTATAACTACGAAAAACACGGCTTTTCGAATCATCTGGATCAGGTGACGGTCAACGAGAGCGGTGCGATCATCGACGCGATTTTTGACAAGCTTCTGGCCGACGCCAGCACGGATTTGGTGCTTATCGCGGGCGATCTGGTAACAGGCGGCGACCGCGTCAGCCACGAAGCTTTCCTCCAAAAACTGCGCCGCCTGCAACTTGGCGGCAAACGCGTGTTCGTGATCACGGCCTCCCACGACTATAAATGCGAAGCATATGGCGGCGTGCCGCGCAACGCGGAGCACATTTGCCGCGCGGAGCTGTTCGACTTTTATTACGAATTCGGCTTCCGGCAGGCCATCGCCCGCTACGCGCCCGATCCGCTTTCGTATGTGGCGCAGCTGGCGCCGGGGTATCGCGTGTTGTGCCTGAACGGCGATCTGCACCGGCAGGAAGCGGACGACGGGCATTATCTTTGGGCGGCGGAACAAATTGCGAAGGCAAAGGCCGAAGGGCAAATGATGTTCGGCATGCACCACTACCCTGTTTTGCCCCCGTCGCCAATTTATCCGATTCTTGCGCCGAACGACGGCTTGCACGCCGATGTTGCCGCGTTTTTGGCCAACGCGGGCCTGCGCTTTGTGTTCACGGGCCACACCCATATGCAGAACATTGCGCGGATGGCCACGCCGGAAGGCGGCCTTCTCTATGATATCAATACAGGTGCCGCCGTGGGCTGCGGCGCGCCTTTCCGCACGGTTGTGATCGACGACGAAACGATGCGCGTAACCACCGAGACCATCCATGATTTTGATTGGGATTTGCGGGGGAAGAGCGTAAAGCAATACCTGGACGACAACTTCGACAAAATGCTGCGTAGCATCTTCGAAGCGGCCGACAAAGACGTGGAAGAAATGCTGGATATTCTCGACAGCGAATTCCGGGTCAACAAGGCGGCGCTGCTGAAATTCAAGCCCCTGCTGGTGCTTTTTGGCAAGTTTCTTTATCGGCTGACCTTCGGCGGGGCGGCCCGGCTGCTTTGCTGCAAGATTCCGCCGGAAATGCGCCATGTGCGCGTGAAAGATTTTATCATGGAAGCGGTGCGCAGCATTTACGCGGGCGACGAACCTTATTCGCGAACCACGCCGCAGGGCGCCGCCGCCTGGGCCATTACAGGCCGCCTGGATGCGCTGGCGAAGCCGCTGCTAAAAAAAGCCGATTTACCCTTCGAGAACCTGCAAAGCTTTGTGGCGTCGCTGCTTTACGACAGCGGCCTGCCAGACAACAACGCTGTTCTGCCGCTGAAATGAGAATGGATTACAAAAACAGGGATCAGGAGACCCGAAGCAGAGCGCGCCTCTGCCTTCTGTCTCTCGATCCCTGTTTGGCTGCCGGTTTCCCGCCTAGCTGAGCTGCTGCGAAATCCCTTCGAATTTTGCGCGGGCCTGCTCCACCATTTGCTGCTGGGCCTGCGGCGGCTGATACCAGCCGCGCTTGCTCATTTCGCCGAAGACGGCGGATTGCATGCTTTGTTCGTCGCGCAGGATATTGAGCATGTCATTCTTCAGGTTCTGATCGGAACACTCGTTCGAGAACAGATTGTAGCTGCTCGTGGCCTGCTTTTGCGAGGCCAGCATGTCGGTCAGGATTTCCTGATCCTGGAATTTTTGCTGCGGCATGATCTTCCTCCTCAATACAGATGACCCATCAGGGTCTCGTAGTGTTGCTTGTGGCGGTTGGCCAGCTGCTCGGCGGCGGTTTTGATTTGCTGATCCTGCGCCGCGCAGGCGTAGTTGCGGAATTTTTTGATCAGCAACTGCTCTTCGTTGAGCGAGTCTTCAATGGCGGATAGTTCCTTTTGCGTCAGATGCGGCATGTCGGTTCCTCCTGTTTGTATTCTCGGGCTGTCGTTATTGTTCGCCCGGCGCGCGCGGGGCATGCGTGGGAATGACTGGGAGCAGGAAGCGATTTCCATGAGAAAATATTCGAAAAAATTTTTCAACTCCACACAAAATCAACACCTCGCGGTGTTATACTGTTAGCGATCCCTGGGAGCGAATCCAGCAAGCGAAAGGGGGGCGGCCCGGTGAAGGAAATCCAACTGCGCATTGGCGGCATGACCTGCGCGGCGTGCGCGGCCCGGATAGAAAAAGCGCTGCTGCGCACGCCAGGCGTGCAGACCGCGCGCGTCAACTATGCCAACGGAACGGCACAGGTGCGGTATGACCCCGAGGCGGTTGCGCCCGGGGAACTGGAAGCGGCCGTGGAGCGGCTGGATTACCAGGTGTTGGCCCATCAGCCGAAGCCGCCGCAAAACTGGAGCCGTGCGCTGGGGCTGCTGATTATCATCGCTGCGCTGTTCTTTTTATTGCAACAGTTTGGCGTGCTGAACTACCTGGCGCCCAGCCGGCTGGCCGGGGGCAACATGGGGTATGGCATGCTGTTTCTCATTGGGCTTGTGACGTCTGTCCACTGCGTGGCCATGTGCGGCGGCGTGCAGCTGACGCAGCTGCTGCCAAAACAAGAAAACAAACGGGCCGAACAGGAAGAGGCGGCTCCCCGCCTTTTGTTCGCCGCAACCTGTTACAACCTGGGCCGTGTGTTGGCTTATACCGCAACCGGCGGCGTGCTGGGCTTTGTAGGCTGGCTGATGGGCGGCGGCAACGCGGAGGCGGGCGTGCCGCTGCTGTTGCAGGGCCTGTTAAAACTTGCCGCGGGCGTGTTCATGATTCTCATGGGCGTGAATATGTTGGGGATTTTCCCGTGGCTGCGTAAGCTTCAGCCGCATTTGCCGTTCCGGCGCGGCAAAAAAAGCGCGCGCAGCCCGCTGATTGTGGGGCTTCTCAACGGCCTGATGCCCTGCGGACCGCTGCAAAGCATACAGATCATGGCGCTGGCTTCGGGCGGCCCGCTCCGGGGCGCGCTCTCTATGCTCGCGTTCGCGCTGGGCACATTGCCGCTTATGATGGGGTTTGGCTCGCTTGTTTCCGCGCTGGGCAAAAAATTCAAGCGGCAGGTCATGGCGGCGGGCGCCGTGCTGGTGGTGGTATTGGGCCTGGCCATGCTCACACAGGGCTGGAACCTGGCCGGTTTTTCTTCCATGCGCGGCAAAGCGGTTGCGCCGCAGCCCCAGAGCAGCCTTGGAGCCGACGAGGGCGCGGCGGTAGAAAACGGCGTGCAGGTGGTGCGCAGCCGATTGGAGCCGCGGGGGTACCCCAACATCACCGTGCGGGCGGGCATTCCTGTGAAGTGGACGATGGAAGCCCCGCCGGGCAGTATCAACGGGTGCAACGCGCGGCTGAACATCCAGCCCTACGGTATTGAAAACTACGCGCTGCAAACCGGCGAAAATATCATCGAGTTTACCCCGACGGAGCCTGGCGTATTCCGCTACAGCTGCTGGATGGGGATGCTTTATGGCACCATTACGGTGACGCAATAGGAGGATGCAGAATGAAAAAGATACTCGCCCTGATGTTCGCGGTTCTGGTATTGGCGGCCCTTGCGGGCTGCGGCGGCAACCGTGACGCAGCCGACGACACAACCGGCGCTGCGGACATAGCTGCTGGCGCGCCAAAAATCGAGCCGGGGGAAAGCCTTGCGATCCCCGTCGCGGAACAGACTGGCACGGTGAAGTTTTATAGCGTGAATGTCAATGACACTTTGATGGAGGTCATGGCGGTCAAAACCGGCGACGGCAAAGTTCGCACGGCCTTCAACACCTGTCAGGTCTGCAACGGCAGCCCCTATGCCTTTTTTGTGCAGAAAGGCGACGTTGTGGAGTGCCAGAACTGCGGCAATCAGTTCCCCATGGATCGCGTGGAGGCGGAAGCGGGCGGCTGCAACCCCTGGCCGATATTTGCCGGAGACAAAACCGCGACCGATACAGAAATCCAAATCGGCTACGACTTTCTTGCGGCCAACACGGGGTTATTCACCAATTGGAAGGTTGGGATCAGCTGATAGCGCTCTTTGAGGGATATTTTTGTGACAATGGGTCAAGCAGGGGAGGCTCAAGGGGCCACGATGGCCCCCTGAGCGTGCGGAAGTGTAAAAGTTAAGGCTGGGTTTCGGCTTGCGAGCGCGTGGAAAGCTTGCCCTCAAGCCGGATGATTTTGCGCGTCAGCGCGGCGATTTCGCGATCTTTTTCCGCGATTATTTTCCCCAAAAGGGTTTTGACTTCCGTTAATTCGCCCCGCATCGCGGCATGTTCCGCGCCGTTCGCGTCGCGGTTATCTTTTCGTGCTGCCGAAGCCGTGAACGTTTTCAACGCTGCGGTTGCGGCGCCAATCAAACTCAAAATCGCTACAAAAAGCGTAGGCCAGTCGATTGTCACGCGTTCCGCCGCCTTTCCTGATAAATGTGGTCCACCGCCTGCGCGGTCAAAAAGTCCTTTTGCTCGTGCTTCACATCTTGCGCGTAGGCCAGCGCCCGTTCGGTTTCGCCGTTGGGTTTCCCGTTTTTCTGAGCAATCGCGGTGGCCTCGCCTAGTGTGATTGCTGCCGCCAGCCCCCGTGTGGTCAGCAGCTGATATTGTTTTTGCGCTTTATTTTGCGCTTTGCGCTCGTCCTCGTCGCGCTTCATGTGGCGTTGCATCTGAAACAGCAACATCCCCATCGCAAGCGAAAGCACCGCCGAAAATACGGTCATAGCGATGCTGGCTGCCAGTTCCGCTCTCATTTTGTGTCCTCCGCTTTCCAAAAATTGGCGCGTATTCTATCTTACGCGATTGTTTTCCGGCTGTCCACCCCAATCTGGGGATACGCATTCCCCGAACGCGTATTGCGGCGGATTTCAACAAAAAAAACGCGCCGTCCCTGGTGGGGCGGCGCTTCGTTTGGTTCGTGGTTATTCCGTTGGGGTGGTGCTCGCGGCAGCCTTCACAAGCGCTGTGACGTCCGTCATCAGCTCTGCCGCTGTGGAGCGCACAAGCAGGGTGGGGTCGTTGATGGCAATCCAGGCCAAATCCGCCTGCCCTGTGAGTTTTTTCGTCGCGGACTGCCGGATGGTTGGCTCCACATCCTCTTTTGCGGATTTCGCAATGACCTTCTGATCCACAATATGCAGCACGGCCATGTGGCGCAGATCGGCTTCCGGGTCGCCCAGCGCAACAGCGCCCAGCGCCTCCAGGGCCTCCGGTTTTGACTCATAGAGGAACAGCTGCTCCACCGCTTTTTTGCGCACAAGCGGCTCCGCGTCGCACGAAGAGGCCTGCGCCAGCGCCGGGATATCTGTCAGGTGCTTGATGGCCGCGCGGCGCACAAAGCTCTTTTCGTCTTTGAGCGCGTAGGGGATCAGCCACGCCTGCAAATCGGCCTGCGAGTAGTCGCCTCCGAGCAAAATTTGCCGGCCCAGGCGTTCCACCACCATATAGCGCAGGTACCAGACGCCCGCTTCCATACCTTGCATGGCAAGCTGCTCCAACGCGTGGGGCGCTGTGTCGCCTTCGACCAGCACTTCCATGATGGTTTTTTCGTATTGCTCCTGTTGTTTGGCCAAAGCGCGCAGTTCTTCGCGCTTGCGAGCCTTTTCCGCTTCCTCCTGCCGCTGCCGCTCAGCTTCCGCCTGCTGCCGCAACAATTCTTCCTCCGCCAATTCGTCTGCCCTGGTCTTCTTCGCCATTGATCTCAAATCCTTTCATTGCTCAAATATCGCCTCGCGAGCGCTTGATACAATTTACGTCCCTTCAGCCTACTTACCGCTTCTATTGTACTAAAACAAAGCAGGGTTGTCAAGTCGATGCGTCAATTTGTCACGAATATGTCGGAATTTGCCAGAATTGCTTCTTTTACTTCTAAATAAGGGGAATTTGTGCCTGGCTCCGCTTCTCTTAGGATCCCATAAAAGCGCGCGTCGAGCAGCAGCAGCTGGTCGTCGAGCAGCGAAACCGCTTCGTTCTCGTTGTCGAACATGGCAAATTCCGCGTTGAACACCTCCGCGTATTCCCCGCCAACGAGCATTTGCACGGCTTCCATGGCGGCGGTCAGCAGCGGTTCGCCGTTTTTGCGGAAAAATTCGCTGAGCAAAACGCCGTCGTGCTCCATATCTCTTGAATCCTGAATCACATAGCCCAGCGCGTAAATCCAGCGCGCGAACTCGGGCAGTCTGCCGAACGCCGCGCGCATGTCGGGCTCTTTTTCCAGGCGCATCTGAAGATGGCAGCACAGCCCTTCTATGAGCCGTTCCGGCGGCATATCAATGAGCAGCTGCTGCGTAATTTCGGCAAACTCCTCCCGCAGCGCTTTTTCGTGATCGAGCCGCGCAACGAGCGCCGCTTTTTTTGCCGCGCGCCGCCGCGCCGCCTGCATGGCTTTCGCCCAGGCGAACACGCAAAGCGCAATGCCCGCAGCCAGCAGGCCCCAGGCCCAGGGGTATTCCGCCAGTGATTGCAAAAGCATGTGATGTTTCTCCTCAATCCAGCGTTTTGCGGCAAGAATTCAGCATAGCATAGATTTCGTTGCGCCGCAGCCCGGTTTCTTCCGCCGCGCGCCGCGCCGCTTCGCTCTGCGCAAGCCCGCTGTCCACATAGCCCTGTGCCAGCGCGAGGGCGCGTTGCGGGTCGGCGGCCGCTTTTGCGGCGGGTTCCGCTCCTGCCAATACCAGCACAAGTTCGCCCTTCAGGCGCTGCGCCGTTTCGTCGCCGCCATAAAGCCGGGCGGCTTGCGCGCATGTTGTGCGAATGACCTCTTCGTGAATCTTCGTCAGTTCCCGCACAATGGCGAGCGGCCGCTCGCCGAACGCCCGCGCAAAATCGCGCAGCGTTGCGGGCAGTTTGTGCGGGGCTTCGTAGAAGAGCATCGTGCGGGTTTCGGCGGCAAGCTGTGTCAGGTGATCGGCTCGGCTGCGTTTGTTGACGCTCAAAAACCCCTCGAATGTAAACCGCCCCGAAGGGAAGCCGGAAAGCGCCAGCGCCGTTGCGAAAGCGGTTGGCCCGGGCACCGCTTCCACCAAAATTCCGGCGTCGTGGCAGGCGCGCACCAAATCTTCGCCGGGATCCGAGATGGCGGGCATGCCCGCGTCGGTGACGAGGGCGCAAGTTTCGCCGGCGCGCAGCCGCGCGAGAATCTTTTCGCCGCATTCCCTGCGGTTGTACTCGTGATAGCTGAGCATGGGCTTTGTTATCCCAAAATGATGCAGCAGCTTTGCCGTTACACGGGTGTCTTCCGCCGCGATGAAATCGCATCCTTCGAGCGCGGCCGCTCCCCGGGGCGAAAAATCCCCCAGATTGCCGATGGGCGTGCCAACAATGCTGAGCATTTTCCCATTCTCAACTTTCCAAAAATCAGTTTAAAGCTGAAACAGCCGCCTGCCGTTTTCGTTGCAAATATCCGTCAGTTCCTGCGCATCCATGCCGCGCGCCGCCGCGATTTTTTCCGCTGTCAGCGCGATGTGCGGGCTTTCGCAGCGCTGCCCGCGGCAAGGCTCAGGCGTCATGTAGGGCGCGTCAGTTTCCAGCAGCAGCCGATCCAGCGGGCAAAGCGCCGCCACCGCCAGGGGCTTGCGCGCGTTCTTAAATGTGACCGCCCCGCCGAACCCCAAATAAAATCCCAGCTTCAGGATATCCTGCGCCAGCTCCCAGCTGCCCGAAAAGCAATGCATAACGCCCCGCAGGGATTGGCCCGCCGCCCCTGTTTTTGCCTCCCGCAGCGCCAGCAAGGCGTCTTCGTGGGCCTCGCGGTCGTGCACGACAACCGGCAGATTCAACGCCAGCGCCAGCGCCAGCTGCCGTCGAAAGGCTTCGCGCTGCTGTTCGCGCGGCGAAAAATCATAATGGTAGTCCAGCCCGATTTCCCCTAAGGCCACGCAGCGCGGATCCCGCAGCAGGGCGCGAAGCTCCTCCGCTTCCTGCGCCCCAAACCCTGCCGCTTCATGGGGGTGCACACCGCACGCGGCATAGAGAAAGGGGTGTTCCCCCGCAAGCGCAAGCGCCGCGCGGCTGTCGGGCAGGCTGGTGCCGCAGCACAGTGCCAGCGCTACGCCGCGGCCCGGCAGGTTTTGCAGCACCTTCGCGCGATCCGGGTCAAAGCGGGAATCGGTATAATGGGCATGGGTGTCGAAAATATTGGTCATGATGGCTCCCTGAAAGACGATCCATTCGGCGTGGAAAATCATGAGGGTCAGCGCCGCCCGCTTTTTATGGGGTTAAAGCTCCGTGTCCGCATCCAGCCGGGCAAACAGCGGCCTGGGTTGTGCGGTCACTTTTTCGCCGGCAAGAAGGCCGCCGAACTGTTCCAGCGTTGTCCAAATGCCCTCGAGGGTTGCTTCGGGGTCGGCTTCCGGCTGCAATTGCCGCAGAATATTCCGCGCGCATTCGGGCATGGCCGGGGCAAACAGCGCCGCCAGAAAGCGGATGCTTTCCAGCAGATGATACAGCACCGTGCCAAGGTAGCCGCGCTTGTTTTCGTCTTTGGCAAGGCCCCAGGGCGCGGTTTCGTCGATATACTTATTGCAGCGCTTAGCGAGCGCAAGCACGCATTCCATCGCCTCCGCAATGCGGCATTCCGCAAGCGCGCTTTCGTAAGCGCGAACCGTTTCCAGCGCAAAGCGCTGCAATTGCAGTTCCAGCTCGGTCGGTTCGCCCGGCGCCGGAATCACTCCGCCGAAATATTTGTTGGCCATGGCCAGCGTGCGGTTGACCAGATTGCCCAGAACATTTGCCAGATCGCCATTGTAGCGCTCCAATACCGCTTCGCGGGTGATGGAACCATCGACGGCCAGGGGCATTTCGCTGAGCATATAATACCGCGTCGCGTCCGCGCCAATGCGCTGCGCCAACTCGTCGGCATAGATCACGTTGCCCTTCGATTTGCTCATTTTGTCGGTGCCGAACATCAGCCACGGATGCGCGAAAACGCGCTTCGGCAGCGGCTCGCCCAGCATGTGGAGCATAATGGGCCAATAAATGGTGTGGAACCGGCAGATGTCCTTGCCGATCACATGCAGGTCGGCAGGCCAGTAACGCCGATATTTTTCGCTGTTTTCGCCCGCGTTGAATCCCAGCGCCGTAACGTAATTCGACAGCGCGTCGATCCAAACATAGATCACGTGCTTCGGGTCGAAGGGCACGGGCACCCCCCAGCGGAACGTGCTTCTTGTAACGCAAAGATCCTGCAAGCCCGGCCGGATGAAGGAATGAAGCATTTCGTTTTTACGGCTTTCGGGCAAGATGAAATCCGGGTGTTCGCTGTAGAACTGCTCGAGCCAGCTTTGGTATTTGCTTGTGGCAAGGAAGTAAGCTTCTTCTTTTGCCGGGGTCACTTCGCGTCCGCAGTCGGGGCATTTGCCGTCCGCGAGCTGCGACGGGGTCCAAAACGATTCGCACGGCGTGCAATAAAGGCCCTCGTATTCGCTCCTGTAAATATCCCCCTGGTCATAGAGCTTCTGGAAGGCGGCGGCCACGGCGGCTTCGTGGGAATCATCCGTTGTGCGGATAAATTGGTCGTAACTGACGCCCAGGGCGGCGAACACCGCCCGCATGCCGTCCGTAATCCGGTCGGCATACACTTGCGGGGCAACGCCCTCTTTCGCGGCCAGGGTTTCAATTTTTTGGCCGTGTTCATCCGTTCCCGCAAGAAACCATACGTCATACCCCTGCATTCGCTTCCAGCGCGCCAGCATGTCGGCGGCAACATGGTCGTAACAATTGCCGATGTGCGGCTTTTGCGAAGCGTAGGGAATGGCGGTTGTGATATAATACTTTGGTTTCACGGCGGATCCTCCAGATAGTATGAAATTAGGGCGCGGACGATACCTCTCTATTATACCAAGGCGCGCCAGAAATGTAAAGAGTTTTTTGTATCGCTCAAGCCGTGGCGATTTTGCTCTCGTTTTGCAGGCCCAAAAGTTCAACAGCCGCTTCGCGCATCTTATATTTCATGATTTTGCCCGCGGCGTTCATGGGGAACTCCGTGGTAAAATGCACGTAGCGCGGCACTTTGTGCTTTGCCATGTGGGTCAGCACAAAATGTTTGATCTCTTCTTCCGTGCAGGTTTCGCCCTCTTTGAGAACGATCCAGGCCATAATTTCTTCGCCATAGGCGCGGCTGGGCACGCCGATGACCTGCACGTCGCTCACCTTTGGATGGGTGTAGATGAAGTCCTCAATTTCTTTCGGATAAATATTCTCGCCGCCCCGAATGATCATGTCTTTGATGCGGCCCGTGATTTTGTAGTTGCCGTCGGCGTCGCGCCGGGCCAGGTCGCCGGTGTGCAGCCAGCCTTCGGCGTCGATGGCGGCGGCGGTGGCCTCGGGCAGTTTATAGTAGCCCTTCATGATGTTATAGCCGCGCGCGACGAACTCGCCGTCCACATCGTCGGGCAAATCCTCATAGGTTTCGGGGTCAACCACCTTGCATTCCACGCCAAAGAATGCGCTGCCCACCGTGTTCACCCGCACCTCGATGGGATCCGTTGTGCGGCTCATGGTGCAGCCCGGGGAGCTTTCGGTCTGGCCGAACACAATGGTGATTTCGTCCATGTGCATCTTGTCGACAACGTCCCGCATGACCTTGATGGGGCACGGGCTGCCGGCCATGATTCCGGTGCGCATGTGCGAAAAATCCGTCTGTTCAAAATCTTCGTGGCCCAGCATGGCGATGAACATCGTCGGCACGCCGTGGAAGGCCGTAATCTGCTCTTTGTGGATGCACTCCAGGCCGAGCTTTGGCGAAAAGGCCGGGATGGGGCACATGGTTGTGCCGTGGGTGACAGCGGCCGTCATGGCCAGCACCATGCCGAAGCAGTGAAACATGGGCACTTGCACCATGAGCTTGTCGGCGGTGGATAGATCCATGCCGTCGCCGATGGTTTTGCCGTTGTTGACGATGTTATAATGCGTGAGCATCACGCCTTTGGGGAAGCCGGTTGTGCCGGAAGTGTATTGCATATTGCAAACGTCGTCTTTGTGGCAGGCGGCGGCGCGGCGGTAAACTTCTTCCACGGTAACTTCCGCGCTGCGGGCCATGGCCTCCTCCCAGTTGCAGCAGCCGGGCAGCTCAAACCCGCAGGTAACGATATTGCGCAAAAAGGGCAGCTTTTTGCTGTGCAGCGGCTTGCCCTTCGGCAAAACCGCAAGTTCCGGGCAAAGCTGCCTGAGAATCCCCGCGTAGTCGCTGTCCTTATGGCCTTCGATCATAACAAGGGTATGCGTGTCGCTTTGCCGCAAAAGATATTCCGCCTCGTGGATCTTATAAGCCGTATTGACGGTGACCAGCACCGCGCCGATCTTTACGCTGGCCCAGAAGGTGAGGAACCACTGCGGCACGTTCGTGGCCCAGATGGCCACGTGATCCCCCGGGCGCACGCCCATGGCAATCAGGCTCCTGGCGAACGTGTCCACTTCGTCGCGGAATTCTTTATAGGTGCGCGTGTAGTCCAATACGGTGTAGCGGAACGCGTATTGCTCCGGGAATTCCTCCGCGACGCGGTCGAGCAGCTGCGAAAAGGTCAGGTCGATGAGGCGCTCTTTTGGCCAGATATATTTGCCCGTTTTCCGGTTGTTGTCGTAGAGCCGGGGGGATTCCGCCCGGGCTTCGGGCAAATACCCGCTCATAAAATCCACAAACTGCGGGAAAACGATGCCCGCCTCTTCCAGCTGCGGGGCGTAACGCCGGAGCCATTCCAGCGAAATATAGCCGTCGTAGTTGATGGAACGCAGCGCGCGGAAAAACTGCTCAAACGGTAGGTCGCCTTCGCCCATGAGCTTATAAACAACGCCGCCGCCTTCAACAACAGAATCTTTGCAGTGTACATATTTAATATAAGCGCCCAGATTGGCTACGGTTTGCGCCGGGCTTTCGCCCATATGCCGATAGGGATGGTGCAAATCCCAAAGCGCGCCCACGCGATCGCTGGCGAAGGAGCCGAGCAAATTGGCCAGCCTTGCGCTGTCGGCGAACACGCCGTTGGTCTCGATGAGCAGCGTAACGTTCGCGGCTTCGGCGCTGGGGAGCAGTTCCCGCACAGCCTCCCGGATGTCCTCTTCGTCCACAGGATCCTCCGGCGCGGCGGTGCGATCGGCCAGAATGCGGACATAGCCCGATCCCAGCTGTTCCGCCAGCCGAATGGCCTGCCGGGCTTCGCGCAAAGCGCGTTCGCGCGTGCGCGGGTATTGCAGGCTGCTGCCTGTTGAAACGCAGCTGATTTCCAGCCGCCCGGTCTTGAGCTTCCCCAGCGCGCTCAGCAATTCCGTTGCCGGGGTTTCTTCAAAGGCGCGCAGCTCCAGGCCGTGGAAACCGAAATCTTTGGCCATCGAGGTCATGTCCTGCCACGAAACGCCGGGGCAGGCAAGGGATGAAAACGCGAGTTTCATAAAATCCTCCAAAATTCAGTCTGATAAAGCTTTGGCTTATCCGCCGCCTATCTCGTTGATTGCCAGCAGCGAAAGGGCAATGGTAAACTGCCCGCCATAATAAAGGATATAGTTGAGGGCAATATCCACCGGGCGATTTTTGCCTTCGCCAAAGTAGGTGCCGCTGAGCACCAGGTCGCTGAGCAAAAAAGCCGTTAGGCCAATGGCCATCACCAGCGTTTGGGTGCGGCCGGTTGCTGCGTATGCCATCCAGGCCGCCGCAACCGAAACGCCGAACACAGCGCTGTATCCCGCCGTAATGCCCTTGAACTTGCCGAACTTGAGCTTCATGGGCTTTTCTGTCAGCACCACTCCGGCGCACAAAACCGCCGCCGCGCCAAGCATCACCAAAACATGAACCAGCTGGAACGAATAGCACCACATCAGGCCCCCGATGAACATCAGGTGCCCCAGCAAAAACGAAACAAAACCCGCGAAGGTATACGGCTCTCTGTAGTCCGGGTGAAGGTCGCGCAGATCCAGCAGGATGTCGCCCACCAGGCCAAAAATCTGCCCGAACAGCACCGCCAAAAAGAGGCTTTGGTAGATCCCCAGGTTGTGAGAGAATGTCGCCGTGATGGCAGTGAGCAGAAAAAAGAGACTCACGGTAATCTTCGTGATCAGCGCCGCGAACCCTCTTTTTTTTATGCGCAGGAGGATAAACAGAATCAATGCGCACGCACCAAGTGCGGTCATAATGATTGCCAGCATATCAATACCTTCCTTCCGCTTGTTTTTTAGATCGTTGGATTGAATTAAGTATAACAGATTTTTAGGCAAAATGCAATATTTTTTTGCGTTTGCGGCGCAAAAAAGTTGGCCCTTTCAGAGATGCAGATCCCCAAAAGAGCCTTTCGTTTAGTCCGCCAGCCATTCGTAGCGGAACAGCAGCGGGTTTTCGCCGTCCACTTCCCAGCGAAAATTTTGGTAGCCGCGCCGCCGCACCTCCTGCGCAAACGCTTCCAGCATGCCCGCTTCCTCGAACAGGATGGTGCCCTTCAGCCGGAGCGAACGCGGCCGCAGGCCTCTGTGGTTGATCTGAAACGCCGCGAGCCACCAGGTGGTGTTTGCGTAATCAAAAATCAATCGGTCGCCCTGATAAAGCTCCATGCTCATTTTCAGGTGCAGGTCGGTGCCGTTATAAAAACTGAGGTTCCCCGGCAGTTCCGCAATGCGTTCATAAAGGCCGATTTCCGCGCCGTTCATGAACGGATAAATGCCCTTCCAAAGCTGGATCTGCCAGCCCTTGCCGTCGTATTCGAAGGGGAAACGCAGGGTATCGATGAAGATCATCACCAAAAAAGTCAGGTAGTCGTAGGCGATGTGGTAGCCGAAGGCCTTTGGCCAGGGAAGAAGCGAGGTGCGCACCAGGTATTGCCCGCTTTCGAAGTCGAACCCCGTGTTGAGCAGGCCCTTGCCGTTTTGGGCGTAGAGCAGCCCTTTGCCGGATTCGTAGCAAATATCTGTGCCGGTATAATATTGCCGCCCATTCTGATCGGAATAGATCAGCAGAATGTCGTAACGGTGCTCCTCGTCGGTTTCGCGCAGAACAAAATAATAGTTGTGCGCGCCCTGCCGGAACAAAATTGGGCTAAGCCCGCTTTCGGGCAGTTCTGTTTTTTCCGGCAGGGGATCATCCGCCCGCACAATCGGCATATATTCAAAAATGCGCTGAATGGCCTGTGTGTCGCCGTCTTCGTGCAGCAATTGCTGAATGACATTATTTAGGATCAACCGCCCGGCTTCCCAGGTTTTTGGGTTGAGGAATCTTGTGGTAGCGAAGGGGTCGGGCAAAGTGAAAGAACCATTGGGGTTGTTGATGGAGCGTTGGGATGAAGCCAGCGCGCTGTATTCCTCCTCCGGCGTCGTTTGCGGGGCGGCGGCGGGCGCGGAAGCCAAAACAGGCGCAGTCAACAGAACGGCCGCCAGAAAACAGGACAATGACTTGATCAAGCAGTTCTTCCAATGCCGCATTCCGGTATCCTCCTAAAGGGGTGATGAATCAGGTGGTTGCATGCCCGCATATCAAAACACAGGCGGCTCATCTTGATATTATAGCAGAAAAGTTCGTTGATTTCTGTTGTATTTGCAACATTAGAATTATTTCACGAATGGAACATAATGTTGTCAGATTTCGCCGAATCGTTCCCGCTCGGCCTGGCTGGGGCGCAGATAAACCGCGCGCAGGGCGGCAGCCGGGCGATAGTCTTCTTCCTGCGCGGCTAAAATTGCCCCGAAAGCGCAAGAAGGAGGCAGGAATTCTTCAGGAGGCAGGAATTCAGGAGGCAGGAGGCAGGAAGGAGCGTCAGCGGGGAGGGCGGGGGAATCTTGCTTCCCGAAAACGTCGTCTCCCAGGAGCCAAACCGGCTCGTCTTTCGGCAGCAAGCGCTCCAATTCCCGGCTGGACAAAGCCGTGTCGGGCATGCAGCGTTCCAGCGGCAGACAGCCGCCATCCTGCCTCCTGAAAATCTCCTGCCTCCTGCTTCCTGTCTCCTGCCTCCTGCCTCCTGAAAATCTCCTGTCTCCTTCCTCCTGTTTCCTGAAAATCTCCTGCCTCCTGCCTCCTGTCTCCTGCCTCCTGAAAAGCGCCGCGTATACCTGCCCGCGCCGCGCCTCCAGCGCACAGCAAAGCGTGCCCGGCAACGCCGGAGCACCCGCCGCCATAGCCGCGAGGGTCGAAACACCGGCGCACGGCAGCTGCGCGGCAAACGCAAGGCCCTTTGCGGCGGCCACGCCAATGCGCACGCCCGTAAACGAGCCAGGCCCCGCGCAAACGGCGATGCGCCCAATTTCGTTTATCGCAATCCCCGTTTGGCGCAGCATGTCTTCCAACATGGGCAGCAGCACCGCCGAATGATGCTGCCGCCCATGCAAAAAGCGCTCTGCCAGCAGTTCGCCGTCCCTTCCCAGCGCAACGGAGGCGTGCGCGCCCGATGTGTCGATGCCCAGCGTGATCATGGCCCGCCCCTTTCTATCGTGATTTCCCGGCGCTCTTCATCCAGCAACGCGAAGCGCACCCGCCAGCAGGGGTTCGGCAGCGCTTCTAAAATATGTTCGCTCCACTCCACAGCCAGAATGTGCCCCGTTTCCAGATAGTCATAATACCCGGTGCTTTCCAGATCCTCCGATCCAATGCGATACATATCAAAATGCGCCAGCGGAACGGGGCCGGGATATTCGTGCACGAGGGCGTAAGTGGGGCTGCAAACGTCGCCCCAACAGCCCAGGCCGGCCGCAAGGCCGCGCACAAACGCGGTTTTGCCCGCGCCCAGCCCGCCGAACAATGCCACAACATCCCCGGCGCGCAGCTGCTTTGCCAGCGCCGCGCCAAGGTGTTCGGTTTCTTCTGTTGCGTGGGTGAGATACGTCATATCAACCGTTGGCCGCTTTGCCGCAGCCCGCCGCATAGGGGCAGCTGGCGCAGCTGCAAGCGCAGCCGCTTTGTTTGGCGCGCACGCGCCGCCGCACCATCGAAACGATGATCAGCGCCACAATGATTGCCAAAATTGTGCCCACAAAGGCTGTGCCCAAAATTGCCGCCATCACCAAGCCCCCTTTAGCTGATAGGAATTAGGGATTAGGAGTTAGGAGTAGGGATTAGGGGTTAGAAATTAGGGGTTGGGGGTGTATTCGAAGCGGTATTCCGCGCCCGGCGTGATTTCGTATTGCTCAACGCCCCGGTCGGCATAAGCGCCGCCGGCGTAAAGCGCCCAATAGGCGTGGTCGGCGTTGTAGTCGAGCGTTACGCCGCAAACGGTGCTGACCATCAGGCCGGCCTGCGTTTTTTCGCCCGCAATCAGTCCCGCGTCCTGCAAGGCTTCGCCGAGACTGGTTTTGTCCGTCTTTACCTTAAAATAGCGCGTTTCGTCCTGTAGCATGGCAACAAAAACGAATTCCGTTGCGCCCGCCCCGGCTTCTTCATAGACCACCTGCTTCCCCGCAGCGGTGGTGTCCGCCGGGGTGGCGGTGGTTGTGGCGTCGCCGGGCTGGCTGCCGCACGCGGCAAAAGAGAAGATAACCGCCGCCGCGGCCAATAGGGCGATGAACTTTTTCATGCCGGAAGCCCCCTTTTCATGAGCGAAAAACGCCCCACCGGGGCGCTTTCAGCCGCTATTCAGCTTGCGCTAAGCTTTGCGAGCGCGGATTTTTTGCGGGCGGCGTTGTTTTTGTGAATCAGCCCATGGGCGGCGGCCTGGTCAACTTTACGGATCGCTTCGACGACCAGCGCCTGGCGCGCTTCGCCCTCGGCGTTCTGCGCCTTCTTGATTGCGGTCTTCAGCGCGGATTTGCGCGACTTGTTGCGGGCGGCCCTTTCCTGATTCACCAGAACACGCTTTTTTGCGGATTTGATGTTCGGCATGGAAATTCCCTCCTTTCCCCAGATATGCTCGTCGCTTTGACGATATATTATACCACACCCGCGCGGGGATTTCAAGGGTTTTTCGCAAATTTTTCGCAAAAATCTTTCTGATTTTTCGCGGATATCCGAAAAAACCGGATTTCCTGATTTTGGGCGGCTGGCTGAATTTATGCTTGCTATTTCGTCCGGGTTGTGGTAAAATAAGAATCAGTCTTTAGAATGTAAAAAAAGGGGAGGCTCTATGCTTACGGAAGAATTGCGCGAAATGCTGCTGCAATGGCACGAAGAAAACAAGCACAGGCGCATTGTCGCCGCTATCTGGGCTATCCCGGAAGCGCAGCGCGACAGCGAAACCGTTGGCCTGCTGGCCCGGGCGCTCAATAACGACAGGCGCTATGCCGAGGCCGTGGAACAGCTTGAGCGCATCCGGGAAGAATCGATCGGCGACGCCTGCTGGCATTTCCGCATGGGCTACGCCCGCTTTCATCAGCGCAAGTATCGGCAGGCGCTCGAGTATCTTACCCGCGCGGCGCAGCTCGATCCAGACGATCCGGATGCGCCGGAGCTGATTGCGCAAGCGAAGCTCATGCTCAAAAACGACATCAAATTTGGCGCGCCGGCACCAGAACAAACGCGGGCGCAGGAGGAAATGCTGTGAACATATTAATCATCGGCGCGGGCGGCCGCGAACATGCAATTGCGGCGGCGCTGGCGAAGAATCCGGCGGTGGAAACCATCTACGCCGTGCCGGGCAACGGGGGCATGGCGGCGTTCTGCGAATGCGTTCCGGAGCTGAAGGCCACCCAGCTGGAAGAAATCAGGGAATTCGCGTTGGCGCACAACGTGCGGTTCGCCGTGCCCGCGGCGGACGACCCGCTGGTTGCCGGGGCTGTTGATGTGCTGGAAGCGGCGGGGATCGCCTGCTTTGGGCCAAGCCGCGCCGCCGCGCGGATAGAAGGCAGCAAGGTTTTCTCGAAGAATCTGATGAAACAATATCATATCCCGACGGCGGATTACGCGGTCTTCCATGAATCCGCCGCCGCGCTGGCCTATCTGGAGGAATACGAAACCTACCCGGTGGTGCTGAAGGCCGACGGGCTGGCGCTGGGCAAAGGGGTCATCATCGCGCAAAACAGGCGGGAGGCCCAGGATGCGGTGCGGCTCATCATGGAGGATAAAAAATTCGGGGCCAGCGGCAGCCAGATAGTGATAGAAGAGTTTTTGACAGGCCCCGAGGTGACCGTCCTCAGCTTTTGCGATGGCGAAACCTGCGTGCCGATGGTGGCCTCGATGGATCACAAACGGGCGCGCGACAACGACGAGGGCCTGAACACGGGCGGCATGGGCGTCGTAGCGCCAAATCCCTGTTATACCCCGGAAATTGCGGCGCGCTGCGCGGAAGAAATTTTTGCGCCAACTTTGGCGGCTATGCGGGCGGAGGGCGCGCCGTTCAAGGGCTGCCTGTATTTCGGGTTGATGCTGACGCCGCATGGGCCCCGCGTCATCGAATATAACTGCCGCTTTGGCGATCCGGAGTGCCAAACGATATTGCCGCTGCTGGAAAGCGATCTTCTCACCGTGATGCGCGCCTGCCGCGAGGGCGGCCTCGCCGGGCTGGAGATCCGCTGGAAGGCCGCGCACGCCTGCTGCGTTGTTTTGGCTTCGGGCGGCTACCCGGAACAATATGGGACAGGCTACCCCATCTGCTTTGGCGATACGGGGGAAGCGATCGTATACCACGCGGGCACAAAGCGCAGGGAAGACGGCGCCGTTGTGACCGCGGGCGGGCGTGTTTTGAATGTGGTTGCGCTGGGCGCCGGTTTGAGGGAAGCAGTGGAAGCGGCCTACCGGGCGGCGGGGCAAATCACATTCCAGGATGCCTTTTACAGGAGGGATATCGGCCAGCGGGCGCTGGAAGCGTTGCTGCCATAAAGAACAGCAGGACTTAAAAAAACAGGGATGTGAAAATATGTCAACATGTATAGAAGATATGGTGAATATGGTCGATCGCTTTTTGGAACGCGGCGACGACAAAGGCAGCGTTGGCGAGTTCATCGCCTACCTGGAAATGCAGGGGAAGGTTTCCTGCGGCCGGTATCTTTGGGATTTGCTTGTTCCGGCTCCGCCATATGGGCAGGCGCAGGTGGACTTGCTGGCCATCCACGCAACGGGGCTTTATGTTGTGGAATCGAAAAACTTTGCGGGATGCCGCCTGATCGGAACGGAATCGGAAGAAAAGTGGAAGGCGATTTATCGGCGCTCCAGGCACGAGCCAAAAAATCCGATTCTGCAAAACGAAAGGCATATCGCGGCGCTGCGGGCCTACCTGCAATACCCGGTGCCAATGATCTCTATCGTTGCCGTTGGCGACGCCTGCGCGCTGGAAGTGCCGCGCGAGCGCTGCTCCCAGGCCATTCTCTGCAATTACGGAAGGTTGGGCGAAGCGTTTCGCCTGCTGACCGCGCGGCGCACCCCTTTTTTGGAAGAACCGGATATCGCAATGATTTACCGGCTGCTCTATCCGCTGACGGCGACGGCGCGGGAAGCGGCTAAAAAATAGTTGACGGAGGACACTGCTATGCTGCATCGCATCTATACGACAAGGCGCGAAGGATTCACCCTGGAGGCGGATACGTTGCTGCGCGAATGGCGCGAGCAGCTGGGCGTTGCCGGGCTGGAACGCGTTCGTGTGCTGAATCGCTACGATGTGGAGGGCATTGACGAAGCGCTGCTGCGCGGTTGCCTGGATACGGTGTTTGCCGAGCCGCAGACCGACGAAGTGCTGGAATCGCTGCCGCAGGCGGGGCAGGTGTTTGCGGTGGAGGCGCTGCCGGGGCAATACGATCAGCGGGCAGATTCTTGCGCGCAATGCATCCAGATTGTTTCGGGCGGCGCGCGGCCGCTGGTGCGCACGGCAAAAGTGTATCTGCTGGACGGCCAAATTTCCGAAGAAGAGCGAAGGGCAATCGCGCATAGCGTCATCAACCCTGTGGAAGCGCGCGAAGCGGCGCTGGAACAGCCCGAGACCATTGCCCTGCAAACCGAGCCGCCGAAGCCGGTGCCCGTGATGACTGATTTTTTGGAGCTGGATGAGGCGGAGCTGGCGGCGTTCCTGCGGGAATACCGGCTGGCGATGGATCTGGATGACATTGCGTTTTGCCAGTCCTATTTCCGCACGGAGCGGCGCGCCCCAACGCTGACCGAAATCCGCATGATCGACACCTACTGGTCGGATCATTGCCGGCACACCACCTTCCTGACGCGCCTGGATTCGGTCGAAATCGAGGATCCGAAGGCGCGGCGCTCCTGGGAGCGTTTTTTGGAAATCAAGCGCGAACTCGGCCGCGAGGATCGCCCCAATACGCTGATGGAACTTGCTACCGAAGCCATGCGGTACTTAAAATATACCGGCGATTTAAAGCGGCTGGATGAAAGCGAGGAAATCAACGCCTGTACGGTGACGATGGATGTAGAGATACAAAGCGACGGCGGGCAAAAGCGAACAGAGCCGTGGTATTTTCTATTCAAGAACGAAACCCACAATCATCCCACTGAAATTGAACCCTTTGGCGGGGCGGCCACCTGTATTGGCGGCGCAATCCGCGATCCGCTTTCCGGCAGGGGGTACGTCTATCAGGCCATGCGCGTCACGGGCGCTGCGGATCCGACTGTGCCGCTCGATCAGACAATCCCCGGCAAATTGCCGCAGCGCAAGATTGTTACCACGGCGGCGCAGGGCTATTCCTCCTACGGCAACCAGATTGGCCTTGCCACGGGCCTGGTGGACGAAATCTATCATCCCGGCTATGCCGCCAAACGCATGGAAATCGGGGCGGTGGTAGCCGCTGTGCCTGGGGTGCAGGTACGCCGCGAAGCGCCCGTGCCGGGCGATCAAGTGATTTTATTGGGCGGCCGCACCGGCCGCGATGGATGCGGCGGAGCAACCGGCTCCTCAAAATCGCATACGCTTAGCTCTTTGGAGCAATGCGGCGCTGAAGTGCAAAAGGGCAATCCGCCGGAAGAGCGCAAATTGCAGCGGCTGTTCCGCAACCCCCGCGCCAGCAGGCTCATCAAGCGGTGCAACGATTTTGGAGCGGGCGGGATATCGGTGGCCATTGGGGAACTCTGCGACGGGCTTGTGATTGATCTCAACGCCGTGCCGAAAAAATACGAGGGTCTGGATGGCACCGAGCTGGCCATCAGCGAGTCGCAGGAGCGCATGGCAATCGTTGTGGAGAGCGGCGACGTGGAAGCCTTCCTGGCGCTGGCCGACGAAGAAAACCTGGAAGCAACGGTGGTCGCGCAAGTCCAGGCGGAACCGCGGCTCAAAATGCACTGGAACGGCGACGTCATTGTCGATATCGCGAGGGAATTTTTAAACTCAAACGGCGCGGAAAAGCACGCGCGCGCTGTCGTGCCAGCGCGTGAAACAAAGCCGCAGCCGCAAAGCGAAGGGTCGTTTGCGCGGCGGGCGCTTGCATTAGCGGGCAGCCTGGCGGTCTGTTCCCGTCGGGGGTTGTCCGAACGGTTCGATTCCACCATCGGCGCGGGCACGGTTCTCATGCCGTTTGGCGGAAAATATCAACAAACGCCGTCGCAGGTGATGGCCGCGAAGATTCCTGTGTTAAACGGCGAAACCGATCGCTGTTCTGTGATGAGTTATGGATTTAACGCGGCGCTCACCGAAAGCGATCCCTATCGCGGGGCGTATTGCGCCGTTGTAGAAAGCCTGACAAAACTGGCCGCGGCGGGCTGCCCGCTGGAAGAATGCTACCTCAGTTTTCAGGAATATTTTGAGCGCATGACAGGCGACGCGACGCGCTGGGGGAAGCCTTTGGCGGCGCTGCTGGGCGCTATGCAGGCGCAGCTGGACTTTAAAGTGGCGTCGATCGGCGGGAAAGATTCGATGTCCGGCAGCTTTGAGAACATTGACGTGCCGCCGACGCTGGTCAGTTTTGCTGTCGCGCTTTGCAGCGACAGAGATATTGTGAGCAACGAATTCAAGAGGGCTGGCAGCCGATTGGCCTATTTGGCGCCGCCGCAGGATGCATTTGGCCTTCCCATCGCCGGGAAAACAAGGGAAATATTTGACACGCTGATACAGCACCGCGATAAAATCCGCGCGGCGCAGGCGGTGACCGGCGGTGGCGTCGTTGAGGCTATCCTAAAAATGGGCCTCGGGAATCATATTGGCGCGGCGCTGGACGAAACATTCCCCCTCAACTATGCGTTCGCGTCGGAGCCGGGCGCGATTCTTGTCGAATGCGATCCGGATTGCGCGATTGGCTATTCGATTGGCGCAACCATCGAAGCATATGAGCTTCGGGCTGGCGGCGAAGTGGTTTCGCTGGGCGATCTGGAAGCGGCCTACGAGACAAAACTGGAGCAGGTGTTTCCGATGCAGGCGAAATGTGACGATATTCCGCCGGAGACGATTCATTACGCGCGGCGCAGCGCTGGCGCGCCAGCGATAAAAAGCGCGAAACCGCATGTGTGCATTCCGGTCTTTCCCGGAACAAACTGCGAATACGACACAGCGCGGGCCTTTGAACGGGCGGGGGCCGTGGCGGAGATTATGGTAATCAACAACAAAAATGCGCAAGGATTGGCGGATTCTGTTGCTCACGCGGTGAAATCGCTCGAAAAAGCTCAAATTTTGTTCCTGCCGGGCGGATTTTCAGGAGGCGACGAACCGGATGGATCGGGGAAATTCATCACGGCGTTTTTCCGCAATCCTGCGCTGAGCGAAGCGGTTGCCGCTTTACTGGAACAGCGCGACGGCTTGATTGGCGGCATTTGCAATGGATTTCAGGCGCTGATCAAGCTGGGATTGGTGCCATATGGAAAAATATGTAAGATGACACAAAGCTCTGCCACGCTGACGTTCAACAGTATAGGACGACACCAGTCGAAACTGGTACAGACGCGCGTTAGCAGCGTATTATCGCCCTGGCTTGCTGAAGCGAATTTGGGCGATATTCATCTGGTGCCGATTTCGCATGGGGAAGGGCGCTTCGTCTGCCCGGCAGATCTGTTGCAGAAATTAATCGAAAACGGTCAAATTGCAACGCAATATGTCGATATTGAAGGGAATCCAAGCATGGATATCCAATACAATCCCAATGGATCGCTGTGTGCGGTGGAAGGGATTACCTCGCCGGATGGCCGCGTTTTTGGGAAGATGGGTCACAGCGAACGCGTAGGGCGCGGCCTTTATCAGAATGTGCCGGGCCGCACAGACAATGGTATGTTTCGCGCGGCGGTGCGGTACTTTAGCGCATGAATATGATAAAGCTAAGCGCTGAATACCAAGGCAAGCTGCTTTGCGAGGCGGCGGCTTTGCCTTTGCCCTGCGGCGGGCGGCGAAAATGCGGCAATTGCAGGGTTTTGGCGCGCGGGGCACTGGAGCCGGCCGGGCCGGAAGAAAGGAAAATACTGGAAAATAATCAGATACCTCCGCCAGCAGGATACGAATGGCGGTTGGCATGCTTTTGCAGGATAAAGGGAGAAGCAGAGCTGTTGTTGCCGGAAAGAATCGCGTTAAAAGAACAACGCTTTGAAGAATTGCCGGAGTATGACGGCAACGCGGTAGATTCCTGCGGCTTAGCGGTTGACGTTGGAACGACGACGATCACAATGCAGTTGTTCCGTTTTGCAGATCATTTGCGCATCGCAACAGTTCACGAGATGAATCGGCAAAGCGCTTATGGGGCGGATGTGCTGAGCCGTATTGCAACCGGAAAACATCGCGAGCTATCAAAATGTTTGCACGAACAACTTCGCGATATGCTGCGGCAAAGCGGGGTTGCGCCGAAAAGCGTCAGCAGGGCGGTTATCACCGGCAATTCAGCGATGTTGCATTACATTGCCGCGTTAAACCCGGATGTTCTTGGGGTTTATCCATTTGCACCGCGAAGTCTTTTTGGCACAGAAATTTTAGCAGACTGGCTGCCAAAAGCAAAGGCCTATTTGCCGCCGTGCGCCAGCGCATTTGTTGGGGCAGATGCGATTTGCGGGGCTTATGCCACGCGATTGCAGCAACGCGGTAATGCGTTACTGATTGACGTGGGAACCAATGGCGAGATGATTTTCAACGCGAATGGCCGCTTGCTGGGCTGTTCTGTGGCGGCCGGGCCTGCCTTTGAGGGCGCGGAAATCAGCATGGGAATGCCCGCGCTGCCCGGCGCTGTGGATAGGGTTTGGGGCGCCGCCGGAAGGCTCTGTTGGCACAGCATCCCGGGCGCCGCGGTTCGTGGCATATGCGGCACGGGGTTGCTCGGCGCGCTGCGATTTTTCTTGGAACGGGGAACGATTGATCGCGCAGGAACGATTGTTGGCATGGATGAAGATCCCTATTTGATTTGGAACGGTGACGCGCCGTCGCTGTGGCTTGGCGATAGTGGCATTGTTGTTACACAAGATGACGTGCGAAAGCTGCAACAGGCGAAAGCGGCGGTTGCGGCGGGTATTATCGCGTTGTTGCAATACAGCGGGAAAGCAAAAAAAGAGATAAAAAAGTTGTTTTTCGCCGGTGGCTTTGGCGGCGAGTTGGCGCCCGAAGACGCGGCGGCAATCGGTATGATGCCTGTGGAAATGGTGCGTATTGCCGAATCTGTTGGGAATTGCGCGTTGCAGGGCGCGGCGCGGCTCTTATTCTCCACTAGAGAACGCGCTGTTGCGGAGCAAATCGCGAAATCAATAGAGGTACTGCCTTTGGCAACCGATGAGGTGTTTCAAAACGAGTTCATCAACGCGATGTCGTTTTAAATGGAGGAAATATGACGGAACTTCAATTCACTGTCGCAACAGAAGAAGATGGTCGTCAAGTAAAGCAAATTTTGCGTGCGCGCGGGGTTTCGGTGCGCATTATGAACCGGGCGAAACGCACAGAAAAAGGGATATGCGTGAACGGTGAGTTGGTAGTAAGAACCATCGATCCCGTAGAAATGGGGAATATTATCACGTTGAAACTGGCGGATGATACAGAAATATTGGAACCGATGGAGTATAATTTAGACATAATATACGAAGATGAGAGCCTGCTGGTCATCAACAAACCGCCAACGCTTGCAATGCATCCAACGCACAATCATCAAGGTGATTCGCTTGCCAACGCGGTGACGTGGTACTTGATGAAACAGGACAAAACCGCTAAATTTCGGCCCGTAGGGCGCTTGGACAAGGGAACGAGCGGCATTGTTGTGTGTGTGCTTCACGCGTTTGCAGCGTCAAAGTTGAACGGGACAGTGAAAAAAAGATATTTTGCCGTAGTAAATGGATGCTACGAAGGCGAGGGAACGTTTCTCAACGCGATTTATCGGCCGAAAGCGAATTGCACGCTGCGCGCTTGCCGAACGGCAGGGGAACCGCTGCAACCGGGGGATGAGCGCGCGGTGACGCACTGGCGTGCGCTTGGCCATGACAGTGAATATTCTGCAATGGAAATATGGTTGGAAACCGGGCGCACGCACCAAATCCGCGCCCATTTTGCGCACCATGGAACGCCGCTGGCGGGAGATGACTACTACGGCGCACCAAAGCGAGAAACACCCGGCCATTGTCTTCATTGCGCCGAAGCGACATTGATTCACCCCGTAACGGAGCAACTGATGAGATTTAGCGCGCCAATGCCGCAGCACATGAAATCGCTTATGGAGCCGATCGTGAATCTTTTGTAAAAAGTGCTGAAATGCACTTGATTTTTGTGGCAAATAAGCGTAGAATATAGGACAATATCACCAAACGGAGGAAACAGTTATGCCAGAGAAAAAGCAATTTCAGGCCGAAAGTCAGCGCATGCTTGATCTGATGATCCACTCGATTTACACGCACAAGGAGATTTTCCTGCGGGAATTGATCTCGAACGCGAGCGATGCGATTGACAAACGGTATTACCAGACCCTGCAATCGGGCGACAGCGGATTAACGCGCGAACAGTTTTCAATCGCGATCGTGGCAGACAAGGAAGCGCGGACGCTGACCATCAGCGACAATGGCTGCGGCATGAGCATGGAAGAATTGGAAAACAATCTGGGAATTATAGCCAAAAGCGGGTCGCTGGAGTTTAAAAAATCTATTCAAACTGCGGAGGAGATTGACGTTATCGGGCAGTTTGGCGTTGGATTTTACTCCGCGTTCATGGTGGCGCAGGAAATCACCGTGGACAGCCGCAAAATGGGCGAAGAAAGCGCGACGCGCTGGTTTTCGCAGGGCGCGGACGGGTTTGCGCTTTCGCCCGTTGAACGGGCAGAGGTTGGAACCACTATCACGCTGAAGCTCAAAGAGGACACAGATGACGACAATTATGGGGAATTTTTAGAAGAGCACCGCGTTAAGGCGCTAGTGAAACGCTACAGCGATTACATCCGCTACCCGATCCGGATGCAGATGCCGGGCGAGGGCGAAGACGCCGAGCCGAGTTGGGAAACGCTGAACAGCATGTCGCCACTTTGGCGAAAAAACAAGAACGAAGTCAAACCAGAGGACTATGAGTCGTTTTATCAGTCGAATTTCCACGATTTTGAGAAGCCGCGGCGCGTGATTCATGCCAGCGCAGAAGGGGCTGCAACTTATCAAGCGCTGTTGTTTTTGCCCGCAAAAGCGCCCTACAATTATTATAGCAAGGAGTTTGAGAAGGGTTTAAAGCTTTACGCAAATGGCGTGTTAATCATGGAACACTGCAAAGACCTGCTGCCTGATTGCTTTAGCTTTATCAATGGCTTGGTGGATTCCCAAGATTTGTCACTCAACATTTCCCGGGAGATGTTGCAGCAGGATCGGCAGCTGCGGGCAATCGCGAAAAATATCGAAAAAAAGATCAAAAGCGAGCTAAAGGCGCTAATGGAGGAGGATCGGGCGGCCTACGATGCGTTCTACGGCGCGTTTGGATTGAACCTGAAGTATGCGCTGTACGCGAGTTTTGGGATGCAGCGGGAATTGCTGCTGGACTTGCTTGAGTTCAACACAACAGCGCAAGAAAAGCTTTCTACTTTCGCGGAGTACATCGCACGCATGCCGGAGGGGCAATCAGCAATTTACTACGCAACAGGGGAGAGCGCCGCGCAGATCAAGCGGCTGCCGCAGTGCGAACGCTTGACCGAGATGGGATACGAAGTGCTGTGTTTGCAGGACGACATCGACGAATTTTTGTGCAAAACGCTGCATAGTATAGAGGATAAAGAGCTGCACTCTATCGCAGAGGCAGAATTAGAACTGGAAAGCGATGAAGAGAAAAAGCGCGTAGATGAGGCCCGCGAAGCACAGCGTCAGCTCTTTGAACGGATGAAAGAGGCGCTGGAGGGGCGCGTGGCGGAAGTGGCGCCGACGGCGAAGCTAAAATCGCACCCGGTTTGCCTGCGCTCAAGCAGCGAAATTTCGCTGGATATGGAGCGCGTGCTGCAAGCGCAGCCCGGCGCGCAAGCGTTGCCCAAAGCGGAACGTGTGCTGGAACTCAACATCGATCACCCAATTTATGGGAAATTGCAGCGGCTGGAGCCGGAACAATTGAAAGATTATGCGAACTTGCTCTATAACCAGGCGCTGCTGATCGAAGGGTTCCCTGTGGAAGATGCGGTAGAATTTGCGTCAGCAATTTGTCGTTTAATGGTAGATTAAGGAGAAAAATGGCAGATATCATCTATTCCTACGGCGGCAAGCCGTACCTGAATATCACCAACCAATGCCCCTGTGCGTGCGTGTTTTGCATCCGCGGGCAGGCCGAAGGCTTGGGCAGCGCGGCAAATCTTTGGCATCACGCAGATCCTTCGTGGGAAGAAATTGAAACGGCGCTTGCCGCCTTTGATTTTAGCGGGGCGGGGGAGGTTGTGTTCTGCGGCTATGGGGAGCCGTTTTGCGCGCTGGATCATCTTCGGCGCGCGGCGGTTTGGCTCAAAGAGCACTTTCCTGCTTTAAAACTGCGCGTGAACACGAACGGTTTGGGCGATTTGATCTATCAGCGCGACACATCAAAAGATCTTGCCGGGTTGGTGGATACGGTTTCCATCAGCCTCAATGCGCCCAACGCGGCGCTGTATCAGCAAATATGCCGCTGCGCCTATGGCGAAGCGGCATTCGGCGCGATGCTATTGTTCGCGCGGCATTGCAAAGAAGTCTATCCGAATGTGATTTTTTCCGTCGTAGATGTGCTCAGCGAAGAAACTCTTTCGGAATGCCGGGCGCTTGCGTCGTCGATGGGGATTCCCCTGCGGGTTCGTCGGAGGGCATAAGCGCCGGGGCAATGGTGATGCCCGGTTCGGCTGCCGAGGTTTCGAACGCTTCGGCGGCTGATTGCTGCGCGTTCAGCGGTTGCTGCGCAGCGGCGATCAAGGAGTGCACAACCCGCAGGAATTCGGCTTCCGTCAGGTCGATGGTTTCGACGCTGAAGTAGGTCTTGCCGATGCAAAAATCCGCGTAATAAGAGTCATAAAGGGCCTCTTCGCTGCTGCCGGCCTTGATGTGGCTCAGCACAACCATCACGCCTTGCAGCTCCGACTGCTTCAGCGTCCGCGGTTCGGCGGAGAGCTCAGAAAACAGCGAGTCAGCGCTGACGGTGACGCCGATCGACCGGTGGCCGCCGTTGGCGTCGTAATAAAAGAGATGATTCTGCGTCCAGTAGGGTTCGCCTTTGCCCGCTTCGCGGCGGTAAATCCCCAGCTCAAAGGGGCTGTGCTGAAGATCCGCCGGCATCCAGCGGGGAACAAAGTTGACGCCGTAGAACGCGGCGAGCTGGGCCTGGCTCATGGCAACGTAATCATCGCGGTTTAAATTGAAAAGGGAACGGGGCGTGTAGGCCGGGCTTGTGCCTTCGTTGATGCTGTAGGTCTGGGCCCCGCCCGCGTTCTCTTGCTGCCGCGTTGTGCTTGGCGCAACGGGCGGCCTTTGTATAACGGTTGGCAAAACAACCGCGCCGACGACGGCCACAACCAGGCAGGCCAAAACAGGCGCCGCCCACCGAATGGGCTTGTGGTTCTTGCTGGTTTTCATTTGTATTCCCTCCCAAATTCTGTCGCGCGCCAGCAAATCGGGTTGAATTTGCCCGAGCGCTTGCTTGATGTTATTGCGCTTCATAAAGATCACCCAGCCTTTCTTTCAAGAGTTTGCGTGCCTCGTGCAGATGGTTGCGCACCGTGGAAGACGGCTTGCGCAGCGCCCGCGCGATTTCTTCGCTGGCATAGCCTTCGTAATAGAACAGGTATACCACGCTTTTGTACTTGTCCGGCAGATCTAAAACAGCTTGCAGCACTTCGTTGGAAGCGTCGTCGTTGCCGGGCAGCTGCTCGTAATTGTCGAGAGGCTCCGCCCTGTGCCGCCGCAATCGATCGATACAGGTGTTCGCCGCTGTGCGGATCAGCCACGCTTTCAGGTGCGTTTCACTCGAGCTGATGATGGTTGCCTTGGCGCTTTTCATCAGCTTCACAAACGTATCTTGCGCGGCGTCTTCCGCATCGGCCTGCGATTTCAGGTAGGAGTAGCAGACCCGGTAGACGGTATCCACATGCTGTTGGTATATGCTTTCCAGGTTCAAGTCGATCGCCTCACTTCCGAATGCATTCACACTATAAACGTTTGAGGGAACGGGATTGACGGGGGAAAAACAAAGGCGTGGCTTGCGCCATGCCTTTGCTTATCATATCATGCCCCGAGAGAGAGGAAAAAAGGGGCATGGAAGAAGAAATCACTGCAATGTGCTAAAGCTCTGCCAGTTTCCATAATAAATCTTTCCATTGACAATGGCATATGCCTGCACCTGGTAGTGTGTGCCGGGCTTCAGACCCTTCAGCGTAAAGCCGGCGCTGGAAAGCGTCTGATTCTTGTCGAACGCGTCGGCCTTAATGGAACGGCCATTGGCGTATTGGAGAATATAGCCAACGCGCTTGACCAGGCTGGCCGGGCTTACGCTCATCGCGACGCTGGCCCTGGTGCGGGAGACATTGGTTGGCTTGCCGGTGTAAACCGCAACGGGAGCCTGGGCAGAGCCGCCGGTCGTGTTGAAATACTGCCAATCGCCGTAGTAAATCCGGTTGTTGATTGTCACATAAAGCCGCGCGCGGTAAGCGGTGCCGGCCCGCAGGCCGCCCAAGTTCAGCTTGTATTGCGACAAAGCGGCGTTTTGCTGGTAGCCGTTGGTTTTGCAGGGGCTGCCGTTGGCATACTGCACTTCGTGGCCCGCAATGGTGACATAGCGCGCGGGGCTGATATGGATGCTCATGGTGCAGCCGGTGCTGTAGATATTCGTCACAGGATCGGTGGTGATGGAAACGCCGGGCCGGGCCGGCTGCTGGGTGGTGGGTTTTGTGGGCGCGGTCTGCGTGCTTGTGGTGAAATTCTGCCACGCGCCGTAATAGGTGACGTTGTCGACGACCACATAAAGCCGCGCGCGGTAAGCGGTGCTCTCGCGCAGGCCCCCAATGTTTAGCTCATACTTCGAAAGGGTAACGTATTGCGCGAAGCTGTTGGTTTTGCAGGGGCGGCCGTTGGCGTATTGCACTTCGTGGCCCGCAACGGAAACATAGCGCGCGGGGCTGATGTTGACGCTGAGCTTCGCGCCGCTGCTGTAAATATTTGTCACAGGGTTTGCGGTGAGGCGCACGGCGTTTTGGCCGGACTGCGTGGGGCGCTGGGTGCTTTGCGTGGGCGGCTGCGCGCCGGGTTGATTTGCCGCCACCACCTGGATTTGGCACCAGTAGACTTCCGCCTGGTTCCCGCCAAAATCGGAACGCAGGGAATAATAGTATGTGCCAACCGGCAGCCGGGTAAACAGCTGTGCAAAATCATGATCGTCAATGTCCGAAGTTCCGGAAGCAACGGGGGTCCAGCCATAAAAAAGGCTGTTGTAGTAGCCGCCGCCGCGCTGGGTGCTCAGGCCCAGGTAAAGCATCGCGTTGCCGCCCTCCACGCCGCCAAGGGTGATGGCGCCGTGAAAATAGAGCGGCGAGCCTTGGGTGATACTCACCGACGTGCCCTGCGGCACAGCGGTGCGCGCGCCGTTTTTGGTGTTGCTGACGGCGACCTGCCCAACGGTGGCCCCAATAAAAGTGGCGGCGCTGGCATGGGCGGCGGCGGCGAACGCGACCAAAATCATGGCCATCAAAATAAGGAATACTCGTTTGCTGCATTTCATAGCGGTTTCTCCTGTTCTTTTTTCGGAATGAAAAGGTAGCTTCTATCTATTATTATACAACCGTCCGCCGGATATGTCCAGCAACAATATTGTTATTTTAGATACCATTGTGCAAAAAAGTTTGCGTTTCGCGAACCGGGTGTCATAAATTTCTTTCAAAACGATAAAACTGCACCTTATTTTTACAAAAACAAAACAGGCGCTGCGCAAGTTTGGCAGCGCCCGTATCCCCATTTTGGCAAAAACCTGTTATCCAATCCCCAGCCGATAAATCAGCCCCGCCGCAAGATTCACCGGGATCAGCTGGATGCGCGCGCGCAAAGCGGCCCCATAAGCGGCAGAATGCGTGTTGGTGATGTTGTTGACGCAGGTGAAGCGCAAGCTGGCCTGCAACTCCTGCGCGGTACGGCCGCCCGCGGGGGCGGTCAGTGTCACCGGTTCGTTGGGGAGAATATCCACGAAGTTGTCGCTCATATTCCCCGTGATCCATTCGCTGTCGGCCAGCACCTGCCGGGCAAATTTGTTGGAACTGACGGTGATATACGCGGTATCGGCTTCCACTTTCACCTGTGCGCGCAGTTTTGCCAGCGGCAGAGCCGCGTCTTTTTCCGCGCAAAACAGCTGTGTCCGGGCGGAGATCACCCGGCCTTCCTCGAGCAGCTCCGCGCGCAAAAACAGTTTCGTTTTGGCTTCCTTCCCGCAAAGCTGTTTCACAGAAAGCGTTTCAGCCAAAGAAGAAGATACCGCAGGGGCGTTGAACGCTTTTTCGCCGCGCTGCAACTCGCGCCCGTCGAAATCCAGCAAGCGCCAGCGCAACGCCAGCGCGCGTTCCGTGCGCGTATCATTCAGAACATACAGCCGCATTTCTTCCGGCGTATCTTCCACAGAAACGCATACTGGCGCGTTAAAGTGCCGCGAGGCATACTGCACCGCTTTGTTGCGGCCCAGATAATCTATCCCGGCCCAGGAGCATACCGGCCAGCAGTCGTTGAGCTGCCAATAGAGGCTGCCATTGCAGCGGCCCCGCTGCCGCCGCCAGTGCTCTGTCGCGTCGCGCACGCCCTCGGCCTGAATGAGCTGCGTCAGATACAACAAATCGCGGAACCCCTTCGGAATCAAATACTTTGTCGCGATGTAAAAAAGCATTTTGCGGTTGCCGCTGGGGCTTTTTTGGTGGGCGTTGAAGACGCTCCCCGTCAGGGAATAATCCTTTGGCTCGGCAAAGGTTTCCACCGTTTGCATGGTTGGCAGGGACTCCAGGCCAAACTCGCTGCAAAAGCGCGTGAAGCGCGTGCGGTAGAACGTCAGCGGCATCAGGCCATGCCAAACCTGCCAAAGGTGCGTGTCGCCCTCTTGGTCGCCGCCCACATGTTTCATATAAGCTTCGCCGCTGGGGGAGCCATGGGTGAACGGCGTTTGCCCGTCGTGCTCCCGCACAAGCTCCGGCAGAATGTGATAAAAAAACCGTTCCGTCCAGCGCGTGAGTTCCCTTCGGTTCTTCCACAATGGCGACATTTGCTCGATTTCGTTGTTGCCGCTCCAGAGCGCCAGGCTCGCATGGTGCCGCAGCCGGCATACATTGTCAATCACTTCGGCCTTCACATTTTCCAGGAACTCCTCCCGGTAAAACGGGTAGGGGGAACAGGCAAAGGCAAAATCCTGCCAGACCAAAAGACCCAGCTCGTCGCAGGCGTCGTAAAACGCATCGGTTTCATAAAAGCCGCCGCCCCAAATCCGCACGCAGTTCATGTTCGCGCGCACGCAATTTTCCAGCAGGGGGCGCTTCTTTTCCGGCGCGCGGTCTGGGAAAGAATCCGGCGGAATATAGTTGCCGCCTTTGGCGAAAACGGCTGTGCCGTTGAGCACAAACTGAAAATTATGGCCATACTCGTCGGCCTCCCGGTTGAGTTCCAGCGTGCGCAGGCCAATGCGGCGCGTCAGCGTATCGATGGGGGCGCCGCCGCGCAGGATCTCTATTTGGATGGCATACAGCGGCTGCTCCCCCAGGTCGTGCGTCCACCAGAGCTGCGGATTGGCAATCTCGGCGGTCAGCTGCGGCGTATCGCTTTCGGCCAGGCAATCTCCCCCGGGCGAAAATAAGCGCAGCCGGAACGCGACGTCGCCCGGCGCGTATTGCTCAAAAAAGGCTTGCGCTTCCAGTGTTACAAGCCCTTGCGCGTGCCGCTGAACAATGCGCGGGGGCAGCAGCCGTGCGGCCTCGTAGCATTCCAGGGCAATGTCCCCCGTGATTCCGCTGACGGGGATGCGAGGACCCCAATCCCAGCCGAAGTGGCACTGCGCCTTGCGCAGGTGCGCCATGCCGCGGATCCCCATGGGGTTGGGCGGCATTTTGTCCGCGCTGTTCCTGGCGCGAATATAGGGCGCGGGCGCGTCGAATTCCACGCGCAGGGTGTTTTCGCCCGCCACAACGGCGTCTGTTACATCAAAGCGGTAACAGATGAAACTGTTCTTCCCTTCGCCAACCAGGTGGTCGTTGAGATACACACGGCAAAGCGTGTCGAGCATATCGCATCGCAGCAGGATCCGCGCCGCGGAGTCCAGCAGATCCGGCGAAAGCGTAAAAGAACGGAAGTAGTCGAAGTCCGTGTCTTCGATCCAGGCGGCTTTCGGCTCGTTTTCGCCATAAAACGGGTCTTCCACCCGGCCCAGCCGCAGCAGATCGTGGGTATTGCAGCCGGGCACAACGGCGGGCATAGCTTCGGCTTGTCCGCGCAGCCGGAATTGCCAAGGCCCATTGAGCGAGATGGCGGTCATACCAATTCCTCCCTGCAAAAATAACGTTGGCGCTCTTGCGCTTGTTTCATTGGCACGCTTCCCGCAGCCGCCGCAGTTCTTCCCCCGTCAATTCCCGCCATTCCCCGGCGGGCAGCATGCCCAGCTTCAGCGGGCCGAAAGCGGTGCGCTTGAGCCGTGCCACTTCCAGGCCCAGCGCTTCGCACATACGGCGGATTTGCCGGTTGCGGCCTTCGCGCAGCGTGAATTCCAGCACCGTCCTCCCGGGCGAAGCTTCCAGCGCGCGCAGCGCCAAGGGCAGCGTGGGCTGCCCGTCCAGCTCGATCCCCAGCGACAGGCGATCCATCTGTTCATCGGTTACGCCGCCCCGGATGGTCACGCGGTATAATTTTGCGACATGGCGCGAGGGATGCGTCAGCGCATTGGCCAGCGCGCCGTCGTTGGTCATGAGCAGCAGGCCTTCCGAGTCCTTGTCCAGCCTTCCCACAGGGAACAGCCGCTCCGGCTGCCCGGCAACAAGCTCCGCCACGCTGCGCTTCGCGTGGCGGTCTTCCATCGTTGTCACAACGCCGCGTGGCTTGTGGAGCATAATCACAACAGGCCGCCCGCGCTGCCGTTCCACACGCTGCCCATCCACAGCCACCGTGGCCCGCCGCGGGTCAACTGCCGCGCCAAGCCGCGCGATTCTGCCGTCCACCGTTACCCGGCCTGCGGCAATCAGCTCCTCGGCCTTGCGGCGCGAGGCCACCCCCCGTTCGGCCAGATATTTTTGCAAGCGTATGGTTTCTTCGGCCATGCGGCCTCCTTCCTTCTGTTACGGATTCACGCCGCGGAAATCCACAATGGCGTTGCTGCCGCTGACGCTGGGCATTTTGCCGTCCCATTTCTGGATCTTTTCGTATTCCACCAGGTTTGCCGTCAGCGAGTCGGCCAGCTTGCGGTTGGCCGCTGCCTGCGCCTCGGCCTCGGTCAGGATTGCCTCGGCCCGGGCTTTTGCGGCGGCCGCCGCAGCCTCTGCCTTCACAACCTCCTGCTCCTGCTCGGTTTTGACCCGAATCAGGTTTTGCTGCGCCACCTGCTTTTCTTCAATGGCCCGGTTGAACGCTTCGCTGAAATCAAAGTCTACAATGTTGAATTCCTGCACCACAATGCCATATTCTGTTACTTTTGATTCCAGCCCCAGGGCAATTTCCGCGCCAACTTTGGCCCGCTCCGTGATCAGCCCTTCGGCGGTATATTTGGCGGTAACGGATTTTACGCTTTCCTGCACGGCAGGGCTGAGGATTTTGTCCTCATAGAGCTTTGCGCCAAGGTTGCGCACAATGTCGACAGAAGAAGCGGGGCTTACCTTGTAGTTCACAGCAATCACGGAATGCACCGCCTGCAAATCCTTCGATACGGCGCCGGCTTCCACCTCCAGCTTTTGAATCTGGTTGCTCACAGTGTCTACCGTTTGGACAAAAGGCGCTTTAAAGTGCAGCCCGTTGGCGAGCACTTTGCCGTTGGGCGCGCCGAAGGTTTTCAGCACGCCCGTGGCCCCTACCGGCACATAGGCCAACGAAGCGATCAACAAAACCAGCGCCAAGGCGGCGATCGCAACGATAAGCGCGATCACTTTCCCCTTGTTTTTCCGGTATTCCCGATTTGCCGCCGTATAATTGTTACTCATGAAAGTTGCCCTCTTTCTTTATTTGATCACGTGGAAGCCCAGCACAACGCCCGCGAACACAATCGATACCATCGAAAGGAGCTTGATCAGAATGTTGATGCTGGGGCCTGCGGTATCTTTGAATGGGTCGCCCACGGTGTCGCCCACAACGGCCGCTTTGTGGTTTTCGCTGCCCTTGCCGCCAAAATTTCCGGCTTCCACATATTTTTTTGCGTTGTCCCAGGCGCCGCCCGCGTTGGCCATCATAATCGCTATCAGGAAGCCGCTCACCAGCGCGCCGGCCAGCAGCCCAACAACGCCGTTTGGCCCCAGCCCAATCCCAACAATAACCGGGGCCACAAGCCCTACAATCGTCGGCAGAATCATCTCGCGCAGGCTTGCTTTCGCGCAAAGATCCACGCATGTCGCGTAGTCCGCGTCCGCCTTGCCTTCCATAAGCCCCTTAATTTCCCTGAACTGCCGCCGCACTTCGAACACAATGCTCTGCGCTGCGCGCCCCACCGCCTGCATAGTCAGCGCCGCGAAGAAAAACGGCAGCATAGCGCCGATGAGCAGCCCGGTCAGAACCGCCGGGTTTGTAATTTGCAGGTTCAGCAAAAAGCGCGGATCAAGCTCCTGGATCCGGTCGGTATACGCCACAATCAGCGCAAGGGCGGTCAGCGCGGCGGAACCAATGGCAAAGCCTTTGCCGGTGGCCGCCGTGGTGTTGCCAAGGGAATCCAGCGCGTCGGTGCGCTCGCGCACCTCTTTGGGCAGGCCCGCCATTTCGGCAATGCCGCCCGCGTTGTCGGCCACGGGGCCATAAGCGTCGGTGGCAAGGGTAATCCCCAGCGTGCTGAGCATGCCAACCGCCGATATCGCGATGCCAAACAGCCCCAGCGCGGGGGTTGCCGCGCCGCCGCTGATAAAATAGGATGTCAGCACCGAAATCGCTATGATGATCGCCGGCGCCATCGTGGATCGCATCCCCAGCGAAATGCCGCCGATGATCACCGTAGCCGGCCCGGTTTTGGTTGTTGCGGCCAGGTTTTGCGTTGGCTTATAAGTATCCGAGGTCTGGTATTCCGTAAAGAACCCAATCGCAACGCCCGCCACAAGCCCCGAAATCACCGCGCCATATACGCCAATATATTCGGCGCCCAGCATAAATAGTACCAGCGGGAAAGCCGCAATGGCAATCAGAATCGCCGAAAAATTTGTGCCCCGGCGCAGCGCGCCCAGCAGAGCCTTCTGGCTGGCTTTTTCTTTGGTGCGCACAAGGAAAGTGCCAAGAATCGAGGCGATTACGCCTATGCCCGCCATGGCCATGGGGATCACCACCGCCTGGTCGTCGTTGACCGTGGGCATTCGGCTTGCCGCGCTCACCCCCAGCGCCATGGCCGAGATGATCGATCCAACATAGCTTTCGTATAAATCCGCCCCCATGCCGGCCACGTCGCCCACGTTGTCGCCCACATTGTCGGCAATAACAGCAGGGTTGCGCGGATCGTCTTCCGGGATGCCCGCTTCCACCTTGCCCACAAGATCCGCGCCAACGTCGGCCGCTTTTGTGAAGATGCCGCCGCCCACGCGCGCGAACAGCGCCATAGAGCTGGCCCCCATGCCGAAGGTCAGCATTGCCGAGGTGATTTCCCTGGCTTCCAGCCGGAAGCCGTATTTCAGCAGAAAATACCATACAGAAAGATCCAGCAGCCCCAGCCCAACCACGGTGAAGCCCATCACCGACCCCGCCGAAAAAGCAATGCGCAGGCCGCTGTTGAGGCTCTGGCTTGCGGCGTGGGCGGTGCGGGCGTTGGCCGCCGTGGCAATCTTCATGCCAATAAAGCCCGAAAGGCCGGAAAACAGTCCGCCCGTGATGAACGCGAAGGGCACGTAGGGCGTCAGCATGTGCGTGCCGTTTTTGCCCTTGACGACAAACGCCAAAAGGCTCAGCAGCGCAAACATCGCAACAAAAAAGATGGCCACAATGCGGTATTGCCGGCGTAAGTAGGCGTTTGCGCCCTCGCGCACCTTCGCGGAAATGGACGCCATTTTTTCGTTGCCCTGGCTTGCTTTGAGCACACGCGAAGCCATCAGGCAGACAAACAACAGGGCCAGCAAAGCCCCCAGCGGGGTGAGAAGCGTTAACAATCGTTGCAAAAAAACCACACTCCTTACAAGTTATAGTTCATTATAACATAAGAATGGGCGTGTTGCAAGAAAAATTTGTGCAAGTTTACAGTTATGGATTGCAGGAAATCATGCAGTCTCTTCCATGCAAAACACGGAATGCAAATCCACCGTCCGCCCGCGGTAAAGATAGACCCGCGGCACGCGCTGGCCAACGCGGCAAGCGGTTTCGTAGTTAAAGCTGGCGCTCAGCGCGCCAATCTCTTCCGCCGTCACCGCGCACGGACCCGACTTGCCCAGCAGAATCACTTCATCCTCCATTGCCACGCCGGGGATGTCCGTTACATCTACCATGCATTGATCCATGCAAACGCGCCCGAGAATCGGCGCGTACTGCCCATGGATGATCACGCGCCCCCGGTTGCTCAGCGCGCGCGGGTAGCCGTCGGCATAGCCAACGGGCAGCGTGGCCACGCGGGTTTCGCGGCTGGTCAAAAAGGTATGCCCATAGCTGATCCCTGTGCCCGGCGGCACGGTTTTCAGGTGCACTACGTGCGTCTTCCAGCTCATTGCGGGCGCGAGGGGCAGGTTCTCTTTTTGCACTTCTTCCGAAGGATAAAGCCCGTAAAGCGAAATGCCAAAGCGCACCATGTCGTAATGCGCGTCGCCTTCCATCGTGGCCGCGCTGTTGCAGCAGTGCCGGAGGGGGGGCTGTATTCCGGCCGCGGCCAAGCGTTCCAGGAACGCGTCGAACCGCCGGTATTGCTCGGTGGCCGAGGTTTTGTCGGCTTCGTCCGCGCGGGCAAAGTGCGTGAACACGCCCTCGATATGGAGGCTGGGCAGCTGTGCGATTTCGGCAATCTCCCGCACGCTTTCCGCCGTGTCCGCGAACCCAACGCGCCCCATGCCGGTGTCCGCTTTGATGTGAACCACAGCGGTCAGGCCCAGCTGCGCGGCCATGCGCGAAAGCTGAGCGGCGTCTTCCGCGCGGAAGATGGTCAGCGCAAGGCCCGCGCGCAGCGCCGCCGCGTATTGTTTGGGCGAGGTATATCCCAGCAGCAAAACGGGCTTTTCGCAGCCCGCGCGGCGCAGCGTCAGCGCCTCCTCCAAAACGGCCACGGCGTAATAGTCGCACTTATCATTTAAAAAGCGGCTGAGCGCCCTGGCCCCGTGGCCGTAACCGTCGGCCTTAATGACGCACATGAGCTTTGTGCCGGGCGCCAGCCGCGCTTTTGCGGCGGCCACGTTGGCTTCGATCGCGTCCAGCGAAATTTCGGCCCAGGTGCGCAGATATTGTGGTAAAACAATGGATTGCATGATAACACCAACTAACGTCTGATTGTGATAATTTGATCTCCCACAGCGCGGCTATCTTCCTGTGGAACCGAATCCGCCGCCGTCTCTGAGGGTGTTGTCCAGTTCGGCCGCCTCCTCGAAAGATACGGCCAAAAACGGGGCCACCACCAGCTGCGCTACGCGCTCGCCGGGGGCAACCTGCTGGGTCAGGGGGGAATGATTGTGCAGCGCCACGAGCACTTCGCCGCGGTAATCCGCATCAACAACGCCCACCTTGTTGGCCGGGGCCAGCCCGCGCTTGCTGGCAAGGCCGCTACGGGCGTAGATAAATCCGGCGTAGCCTTCCGGGATTTCCATGGCAAGGCCTGTTGGCACAAGCTTTGTTTCGCCCGGCGCAATGTTGAGCGGTTCATCCAGGCAGGCGGAAAGATCGGCCCCGGCGGCGTAGGCGGAGCCATACTGCGGCAAAACCGCGCCGCCGCGCAGCTTTTTTACGCGCAGAGCAGGTTTGGTCATGGTCAATACTCCTCATACTCAATGTTTTTAGGATTCCCAAAAAATCAAATCGCCCGCTTCCAGCGATTCGCGGCACCGCAGGATTCGCTGGTTGGATGATCCCCGGAAGCGCAGGTTCAGGTTTTTGCGCGCCAGCACAAACCGGCCGTCCACCAGCACGTCAATCAGCGAAAGCAAGCGGTGCAGCGTCCCGGATTCCGGGCATTCGGGCAGCAATTCTTTGTCAAACAGATAGCCCGTGTAACACCAGATATCTTTGCCCGGCAGCTCGCGGCGCACGCGCTCGGCCAGCCCCAGCACGGCGGCCCGGTTGCTAGGATGCAACGGCTCGCCGCCCAGCAGCGTCAGCCCCCGGATATAGTCCGGCTCCAGCGCGCTGAGAACGCGCCGTTCCACCTGGGGCGTATAGGCCTCGCCAAAGTTGAACTGCCAGGCCTCGGGGTTAAAACAGCCGGGGCAGCCGTGCTCGCAGCCGCTGACAAACAGCGATACGCGCACCCCCGGCCCGTTGGCCACGTCGTGGGGCTTCAAGTTGGAATAATTCATTGCGTTCCTTTCAGCCGTTCCATCAGTTCCCGCCAGTCGTGAATATGCCAATGCGGGCAAGTTGGCGGGGCCATAACCGGGTCGTGATAAATGCAGGGGAGGGTTGTGTCTTCGTACCAGATGCCTGTCATGCCGAGGGCGCAGGCGCCTTCCACGTCGCATTGGGGGTTGTCGCCGCAAAACCAAATCTCTTCCGGCGGCAGGTTCGCCTTGGCAAGCGCCAGCCGGAATATCAGCGGGTCGGGTTTGCGCACGCCGTATTCGCTGCTGCATATCACAAACTCAAAGGGATGTTCCGGGAAATACTTGCGCAGCCGCGCGCAAACCCCTTCTACTGATTCGTTGATATTACTCACAACGCCCGTGCGGATGTGCAGCAGCCGCAGCAGGGCAAGCAATTCGTCCACATGCGGCATGATGTGGTAATATCCCGCGCATGCCGCATAATATAGCTGGCTCAGCTCCGGAATGGGGCGCGAAAATTCGAGCTCCAACAACGCAAACAGCAGCCGCAGGAACTGGTGATCGTGCAGTTCGCGCCCGGCCTTCCGGGCCGGCAAGTGCAGCTGCGGCCAAAGCTCGCGCGCAGCCGCGGCCACGTCCTGCGCTGAAAGGCCGCGCGGGTTTTTCGCGGCATAGGGCAACAGAGCCTCGTAGCCGCGCGTGCTATCCCATTGCGCCTCTGTGACGAGGGTGTGCCCGCTGTCGAAAAGAACCATCTTCGGCTTCGCCGTTACCCCTGTTTCTCGCATCATCTTACCCCCATACCCCTGTCTCCTGTCTCCTCATCCCTGCCTCCTGTCTCCCTGTCTCCTGCCTCCTCATCCCTGCCTCCTGCATGGATGTTTCCTAGCCCGTGTATGGTTTTGGTAACACGCGGGCTGCCATGATAAGTGACGTCGCCCAGGCCGTTGATTTCCGCCGAAAGCGTTTGAAGCGCCGTGATTTCGCAGTCGCCCGCGCCGTTGATCGCGATCGTTGCATGTTCGGCGTTCAGGCCGAAGGCGCTGACGCTCCCCGCGCCGTTGACGTTGATTGTGGCCTGCGTTGCCGCGCCGTTGAGCGTTAAGTCCCCCGCGCCGTTGATGTCCAGGCGCAGCTGATCCAGCTTGCCGAATGTCATGTCTCCGTCAGCCGCGCCGTTGAGGGCGATTTCGCAGCGCGCGACGGAAGGGCAGTTGTAGCTGAAATCCCAGGGGCCGTTCAGAACGAGCTTTTCAATCGGCGCGCCCACCCTGATTTCGAGCCGCGTCGGCGTCAGGATCAGCTTTTCGCGGGGTTGTATGGCGATCACGCGCCGCGCCGCGTTGCACGAAATGGCAATGCTGTCGGCAATGTTGCCGTCCGCCGTCATGGTAACGCCGCGCGGCAGCGTTTCGTCAATCACAATGTCAACGGCATGCTTTGCCTGGCTCCATTGGAAAGAAACGCCGTTGACTTCCAGGGTATAGGGTTCGCTGTCGCGCAGCTGCGTTGTGCGGGTAACGAGATTGCCATCGCCCTTGATCACGCGCCGGTTGGGGCTAAGGCCCAGCTGGAACGGTTCGGCGGTCTTGAGCTGGCAGGCCGAAAGGCCAGTTAGCAGAGCCAAAAGCAGCGCCGCTAGGGCAAAAACGCGCCTGTTGCGTTGATTCATGGAGCACCTCCGAACAAAATTTGGTTGCTGGCGGGCGGGCAATGGTTCGCGCCGCATTCGCCCTTTATAGGTGCAGCACCCGCGCCTTGATCTCTTTGGTCTTGCCAACGTTCCAAAAGTTCTCGCCCAGGTAGCCGCAGGTGCGGCGGGTGACGTTCATCTGGGCGTGGTCTTTGTTGTGGCATTGGGGGCACTCCCACTCAAAGTTGTCGTTGACAATGATTTCGCCGTCGAACCCGCAAACGTGGCAATAATCGCTCTTGGTATTGAATTCGGCGTACTGGATGTTGTCGTAAATAAAGCGGACGACGTCTTCCAGCGCGTCAAGGTTGTGGCGCATGTTGGGGATTTCCACATAGCTGATGGCCCCGCCCGTGCTGATGGTCTGGAACTGGCTCTCAAACGTGAACTTGCTGAACGCGTCGATTTCTTCGCGCACGTCGATGTGGTAGGAGTTGGTATAATACCCCTTGTCCGTAACGTCTTCAATTGTGCCAAAACGCTCTTTGTCAATGCGCGCAAAGCGGTAGCAGAGACTTTCGGCCGGGGTGCCGTAAAGCCCGAAGGCGATGGTCGTCTGCTGCTTCCACTTGTCTGCCGCCGCGCGCATGCGCCGCATGATTTCCAGCGCGAAAGCAAGGCCTTCCGGCTCGGTGTGGCTAACGCCTTTCATGAGCTTCGTGACCTCATACAAGCCGATATAGCCCAGCGAAATTGTGCTGTAGCCATTGAGCAGGTAGCGGTCGATGACTTCGCCCTTGCCTAGCCGCGCGATCGCGCCGTATTGCCAGTGCACGGGGCTAACGTCGCTGCGGGTGCCTTTCAGGGCGTTATGGCGGCACATCAGCGCCTCAAAGCACAAGTCCAGCCGCTCGTCGAGCAGGTTCCAGAATGCGTCTTCGCCCTTTTCGCGGCAGAGAATGCCAATTTGCGGCAGGTTCAGGCTCACCACGCCCTGGTTAAAGCGGCCCTCAAAGCGATATTCGCCGTCTACATCCTTCCAGGGGGTTAAAAAGCTGCGGCAGCCCATGCAGCTATAAACGTTGCCCTGATAATTCTCGCGCATTTTCTTGGCCGAAATGTAGTCCGGATACAGCCGCTTGGCGGAGCATTGCACGGCCAGCTTCGTTAGATAATCGTATTTGCCGCCCTTCAGGCAGTTGTGCTCGTCGAGCACATAAATCAGCTTCGGGAAGGCCGGCGTGACATAAACGCCTTTTTCGTTCTTGATTCCCTGCAGGCGCTGCCGGATGATTTCCTCAATGATCAGCGCGTTTTCGTCGATATAGGGGTCGCCCTCCTGTAAATTCATGAAGATCGTTACAAAGGGGCTTTGGCCGTTGGTGGTCATCAGGGTGTTGATCTGGTATTGAATGGTCTGCACGCCCGAACGCAGTTCCGCCTGCAACAGGGCGTTGACAATGCCCTGCCGGGCCTCTTCGGTTATGCCGTCGCCGCAGGTGCGCCGCACTTGCGCGTCGAACTTGTCGTAGCTGCGCCGCAGATATTTGCCCAAATGGCTGATGTCAACGCTCTGGCCGCCGTATTGGTTCGAGGCCACGTTGGCAATGATCTGCGTCATCACGGTGCAGGCCACCTGGAAGCTCTTGGGCGACTCAATCAGCTTGCCGTTCATCACCGTGCCGTTGTCGAGCATGTCGCCGATGTTGATCAGGCAGCAGTTGAAGATGGGCTGCACAAAATAGTCGCTGTCGTGGAAATGGATGGCGCCTTCGTCGTGGGCCTTCGAAATTTTCTCGGGCAGCAGAATGCGCCGGGTTAAATCGCGCGAAACCTCGCCGGCGATGAGATCGCGCTGGGTGGCCGCCGTCACGGCGTTTTTGTTGGAGTTTTCTTCCATCACATCTTTGTTGTCGCGCCGGATCAGGCTCAGGATCGAGTCGTCGGTTGTGTTGGCCCGGCGCACCAGCGCCCGCGTGTAGCGATAGATGATGTATGCTTTGGCCAGGGCAAACTTGCCCATCTCCATCAGCTTTTGTTCCACAATGTCCTGGATATCCTCCACCAGAATGCGCGCCCGGCGGATGCGCTCAATGTCCTTAACAATCGCTTCAATTTGCGCGGCGTCCGCCTGCTCGTCTTCATCCACCGCCGCGTTGGCCTTCAGGATTGCCGTCACGATTTTGGCGCGGTCAAAATCCACCGAAGCCCCGTCCCGTTTAATGACTTTCATTGCGCTCATAATGATCTCTTCTTTCCCTGTAAAAATCGTCCCCGGCGGCGCTTTGCGATCGCCGGCAACTAGTATAACACAAAACCCAGTGGGCTGTCAATAGGTTAGAGCCACAAAATATAGATATTTTTTTCGGCGATTCTTGTGCAATGCACTATATCTAGTTTCTCCCTTGGGGACGCCGGGGCGCGCGCTTTTATTGGTATGTCAGCCTGGCTGGAAATTCGTTCCTGATGCACAGCCCCGCCCGCAATAAAAAGCTTGATTTTTTTGCCGGCATGTTGTATACTAGTTGGTGCGAAGCCCTGCGGGCACAGGGCTGATTACAACACAAGGATGGCATGCGATTTGGATAAGACAAACAACACCGCCGCAAAGGAATCGTTGCAATGGGATGAGACGGGCGTCGTCTTCGTGCTCAAGAGTTTGCGCCTGACGTCCGCCGCGCAGTCCATGGCTTCCTTGATGGACGCTTTTGTAAGCGAAGGGCGCAGCGTATTTCTCATTACGCAGTCGGAACCGTCGGGAGACGATTATGTCAGCAGCGAATACGTCAGGCGGTATTCTGTCGATCAGCACGAGGCGTTCGGCGCAACGCCGGAAGAGGCGTTTTTGAAGATCATCGGCGGCATTCCTGTCCGCACGGTGGTGTTCGCGGGGGAATTATACAACAAAACCCTGCCGTTTTTTCAAACGGCGCAGCGGTTGGGGCGCTGCACGGTTTACGCCGCGGATCGGCCGCCCTACGCCTACATAGGGGCCGGCGCCGAAAAGCTGGCCATGGATAGCCTGTATCTTCTCAAACACGCGGACTGCGTGATTTCCACGTCAAAGGCGGATGCGGAGCAGCTGAAAAAATTCGGCGCGGCGCGCGTGGCCTGCCTTCCGTTTTATTTTCCCTATCACGAAGGGGAAGTGAGCAGGGCAACTTTGCAGGGCGGGCGCATCGTATTTTTTACCGCCTTTGCCGGGCGCAACACGCGAACGGTGCTGACCGCGTTTGCCCGGCTGCACCAACGGCGTCCCGAAACCACCCTGACGCTGGTGATTCCGCACACGGTGCGGCCTTCGCCGGTTCTGGCGGAGCTGATTGGCGATATCAGGCAGGCGTCGCTTTCCGGCGCTGTCAAAGTGGAATCCGCCGTATTAAAGCCGCTGCGGTTTTTGCGCGCGTGCGATGTCAGCATCACCTATTCCCGCCCGCAATCGATGCCCGAAACGGTGATGGAAAGCATTTGCGCGGGCATTCCGGCGATTCAGGCGTTCGACGCGAGCGGCTCTGGCGATTCGTTCCCCGCGTATACCGTTACCGCCGCCGACGAGATTGCCATAGAGCGGCAGATGGAGTATTTCCTGGACCGCGGCCACAGCGAGGAATTTGCCGTGCGCGCGCGCGCGCTGCTGGAACCCGCCGCGCGCGAAACGCTGGCGCGGGAGTGGTCGCGGTTGCTGAGCGAGACGCTTGCGGCGCAAATCGCGCGCACGCGCGAAACAAACCGCCGCTTTGTTCTCCTGCGGCAATCGGCGCGGCGTTCGCTGGACGAAGGGGAATTGCCCGGCGACATTGTGCGCGGGCTGATTTGCGATTACGTGCCAACGTCCCATATTGTCGCGGCGCTCAGCGCTTGCGGCCTGGGGCGCGGGGAGATCATGCAGGCGTTCCGGCAATCGGATCTGTTCGGGCGGCGCGATTACCGCAAGCTCACGCAAAAGGGCTGGCCCTCTGCGGCGCTGGATCTGACGGGCGTGTGCATCGACGAAGATCAGCGCGGCGCGGCGCTGGCCGAATCCTTCCTGATCGATCGGGGGCTGAGCGAAATCCGCGTCCCCGGCGCCGACGCCGCGCAATTCCCGGAGCCATATAACATGCTCACGGCGTTCAAGCTCTTTGCTCAGGAAAACGCGGGCGTGTTCCGCATGAAGCGCTTCCGCTTCATCAGCAGGTTCCTTGCGTGGTATACGCAGCCGTTCCAGGAGCACGGCGTCTTAGGCCGGCTGGTTTTGTTCCCGCTGCGCGTGATTTCGCGGCTGGAAAAGGCTGTGGCCGGCCACGGGCTGCGCCGGCTGCTCCGGCGGCAGATTGAGGAGGTTGCGCCGGAAGACGTGCGCAAAATTCAGCTGATGGTGCTGCGGATCTTCCTGGAGTTCGAGCGCGTATGCAAAAAGCATGGCCTGCGCTATTACCTTGCGGGCGGCACGATTTTGGGAGCGGTGCGCCACAACGGCTTTATCCCCTGGGATGACGACATGGATATCACCATGCCCCGGCCGGATTACGACAGATTCCTTAAACTTGCGAAGAAAGAATTATCGCCGGAATTTGTGCTCGACAAAGACTGCGTGCCGTTTTGCCACAACCGAATCGAATACAAAGACACCAGGTTCGACACCTTTTGGCGCAACGGCGGCGTGTTTTTGGATATCCTGGCGCTCGACGGCAGCCCGGACGACCCGAAAGCCCGGGCGAAGCACGAAGCAAAAACAAAGCGCTGGCGGTTTTTTATGCTGGAAAAAGCCAGACCCCTGCCTGTGCTCAACAGCCAGTGGGAGGTGCAGCGGGTTTTCCTTGTGCGTTTGTTCGCCAGACTGATTCCGCGCTGGTTCCTCAAGTGGCGCTGGAACCGCTGGGCAAAGCGCTATCCTTGCGACGACACTTCCCACTGGGTCTGTTTGCCCGCGAGCATTTATACTTACGATCAGGAGCGCTTCCCGAAAGAATATTGGGGCGAGCCGGTGATGGTTGCGTTCGAGGGGTATCAGTTCCCCACCATGCGGCATTGGGAAGACTACCTCGTTTGCCACTTCGGCGACTATAAAAAACTGCCGCCAAAAACGCTGCGGAAGTCCCACCATTTTATCTATGCGTATGACCTTGGGAAATACAAGAACATCACAACGGAAGAGCTGGAGTGTGAGGTATTGCATGCTGTATGACAAAAACGTCAGGAGCGACAGCGCGGGCCGCCTGTATTACTTTGACAACGCAAAGTTTATCCTGATATTCCTGGTGGTGCTGGCGCACGCGCTTTCGCCGCTGCAATCGCGCAGCGCGTTTTGCCGCGTTGCATGGGTTGTGATCAACAACTTCCACATGCCCGCCATGATCTTTATTTCCGGCTTTTTTGCCAAGCGCTATATTTCGCGCGCGCGGGAAATTAAGGTGCAGCGCGTTGTGACCAACGTGCTGCTGTATCTTGCCGCGCAGCTGAGCGTCGCCGCGTTTGAGCGGTTTGTGCTGAAAGCGGAGATTGGGTTCAGTTTGCTGTCGGCGCGCAGTTCCCTTTGGTTTTTGCAGTGCCTGATTTGGTGGTACATCTTGCTGCCGGTGCTTCGCAACTTCCCTCCCAAAGCCGTTATGATTCTGGCGGTTTTGTTCGGCCTTTATGTTGGATACGAAGACAAGGCCAACAATTTTCTCGCGCTTTCGCGCATGTTTGTGCATTTGCCGTTTTTTATGGCGGGGTACTATGTGAAACAAGAGCAGATCGAACAATTATCCGCGCGCAAATACAAGTGGATCGGCCTTGCTTCTTTTGCTGTTGTGGCGGCGGTTTGCCTGATCTGGCCGCGCACGGCGATCGGCGCTATCATCACCTGCAACACGCCTTACGAAAAAATCGCGGCGCTCGAGGCGGTGCCCCAGGCGCTGCAATGGGTGGCGCGGCTTTGGTTTTATGTGGCCGCAGCCGCGTTGATTGTTGGATTTTTGGCGTTTGTTCCGCGCGGCAGGGCAATCTTCACAAAGCTGGGCAAAGAAACGCTGTCGGTCTATATCCTGCACCGGTTCCTTTATCTGGCCTATCAGCAGTACCAGTGGTATCTGCCGTTCGCGTCGCCGCTTGGGATTGCGGGGATGTGCCTGATTGCGCTGGCGCTCACGGTGGCGTTTTCGCTTAAGCCGTTTACGCTGCCGTTCCATTGGCTGCAAGGCGTCAAAATAAGCGAAAAGAAAAAGGAAAACGCCGCATAACAAAATCACCAAAACGCCCGTGGCTTTCCGTTAGCCTTTTTGATTTCGAGCTTATCCTTTGGCCGCCTGCTTGCCCGCTTGCGCAAACAGCAATATCCGTTGCTCCAGCGACGGATATTTTTTTATGGTTTCCTCGGAAAACAGGCCGGCCCCGGGCCGCTGGCCGGCGGCGGCCTCGTGGCCGATGAGCGCCCAGGTTGCGGTATTCAGGTGCCGGAAGGCCGGCTGCGCCAGGGTTGGGCAAAGAAAGGATTGGCGGGATGTGTTAACGTCTTCGCCGCTGATTTGGAACAGCCCGTGCGCGTCGCAAAGCGCCATCACCCGGCGCAGCTGCCCCAGGGTGTTGCGCGACGGCATAAAAGTGACCGCGCGGAAACCGGATTGCCGCAAAAAGCCAAACAATTCATCCAGATAGCCGTCTTCAAAGGCCTGCGCTTTTTTGTCGCCGGTTACGGAATCCACAACGTCGCCCAGATAAGCGTAGGCGGAGATTGCCCCGATGGATTCGGTGAACTGAATCCACGCGCGCACGTCCGGGCATTCGTCCGCCGCATCCACATAAAACCGGGGCAGCAGGCCGCTTTTCAGCGCCCCGATCAAATCATAGAGATAGTGCGGGTTCGCGGGGTCTTGCAGGCGGCGGAGCGCCTGTTGCGCCAGAGGGAGTTCCAGGCGGCCGCGCAAAAACGCGGCGGTTGCTTCGCCCGGCCCGTAACGCTCCAGAATGGCGCGCGAAAGCCCGCACAGGATGTGCCGCTCAGTCACGCTGCCGCCATCCCGATAGCGGGACAGCGGCAGAACATCCCGGTCAAAATCAAGCGCAAGCCCATAGAGGGACACAAGCCCGTTGAGCCGTTGCGTCATCTGCCGATTGCGGCCGTTGCGCAGCCGCCGAAGGGGCGCTAGGAACGCTTCGCAGGCCGCAAGCGCTCCGCGGGGGACGCCATGGGCCGCCACATAGGCAATCGAGCGCTGATCCGGGCTGTTCAGCCGCCTTGCGCGCAGCGGCGTTTGATCCATGTTGACCCGCAGCTCAAAGCCCGTTGTGACGGGCAAACCCGCGATTGCGCCGGCTTGCGTGAACTCCTCGCAGCCGCCGACCGAGTCGTGATCCATGATCCCGGCGGTGGCCAGCCCCGCTTTGCGGGCGGCGTAAACCGCCGCGCAGGGGGAGTAGGGCGAAAAAGAATAGCAGGTGTGTATGTGGTTGTTGACAAAACCGCCCGGTTCGGGCCGCGGCTCCCGCGCGGCCAGCGCCCGCAGGGCCTCCAGGCGGGCCTCCCTTTCCGGGTGGTTCAGACGTTCTTCCAGGCGCGCGGTTTGTGCGGCGTCCATCCAGCGGCCCTCCTGCCCTTCCTGCTCCTTTTTCGTTTCTCGGAAATCGGCGCGCTAAAACAGCCCTGTGATCACGCCTTCGTCGCTGATATCCATGCGGTTGGCCGCCGGTTCTTTCGGCAGGCCGGGCATGGTCATCACATCGCCTGTCAGCGCCACAACAAAGCCCGCGCCCGCGCTGACATAGATATCCCGCACCGTTATCGTAAAGCCTTCCGGGCAGCCGAGCTTCGCCGGGTCATCCGAAAGGGAATACTGCGTTTTTGCCACGCAGACCGGCAAGCCGCCGTAGCCCAGCCGTTCGAGCCGCTCAAGGGATTTGCGCGCTGCCGGGGTGAACTGCACGCCGTCGGCGCGGTATATTTTTGTTGCGATGGCGTTGAGCTTTTCTTCCAGAGAAAGCGTAAGGGGATAGAGCGGGCAAAACGAATTCGGCAACGCAATGGCTTCGCAGACCAGCTTCGCGAGCGCTTCGCCGCCTTCGCCCCCTTTGGCAAAAACTTCGGTCAAAGCGGCGGGCGCCCCGAGCCGCAGGCAGTCTTCCTGGATCAACGCAAGCTCCGCGTCGGTATCCGTGGCAAATTTGTTCAGCGCAACAATCACCGGCAGGCCATAGCGCCGCATGTTTTCGATATGCGCGCGCAAATTCACAATGCCCCTTTGCAGCGCTTCCAGGTTTTCTTCCGCAAGCCCGGCCTTTGCCGCGCCGCCGTTGTATTTCAGCGCGCGCGCCGTGGCGACAATCACCACGCAGCTGGGGGCGACGCCCGCCGCGCGGCACTTGATGTCTAGGAACTTTTCCGCGCCAAGATCGGAGCCAAAGCCCGCTTCGGTGACGGTGATATCCGCCAGCTTCAGCGCGAGCTTTGTGGCGCGCACGGAGTTGCAGCCGTGGGCAATGTTCGCAAAAGGCCCGCCGTGCATGAAGGCAGGCGAGTTCTCGAGCGTCTGCACCAAATTCGGGTTCACCGCGTCTTTGAGCAGCAGGGTCATTGCCCCGCAAACGCCCAGCTCTTTGGCATAAACGGGGCGGTTGTCGCCGGTGAACGCAACGAGCATTTTTTCCAGGCGCGCGCGCAGATCCGCTCTGTCGCTTGCCAGGCAGAGGATGGCCATCACTTCGCTGGCGACTGTGATTTGGAAATGATCTTCCCGGGGCACCCCGTTGAACCGGCCGCCGAGGCCAATATTAATATTGCGCAAGGCCCTGTCGTTCATATCCATGCAGCGCTTGAGCAATATCTGCCGCGGGTCGATGCCCAGCGCGTTGCCCTGCTGCAAATGATTATCCAGCGCGGCGCAAAGCAAGTTGTTCGCCGCCGTTATGGCGTGCATATCGCCTGTGAAGTGCAAATTGATGTCTTCCATGGGCAAAACCTGGGCGTATCCGCCGCCGGCCGCCCCGCCTTTTACGCCGAACACAGGGCCAAGCGAGGGTTCCCGCAGGGCGATTGCCGCGCGCTTGCCCAACCGTTGCAGCGCCTGCCCCAGGCCAACGGTCACAGTGGTTTTGCCTTCGCCCGCAGGCGTGGGGTTGATGGCTGTCACCAGCACCAGCTTGCCGTCTGGCCGGTCGGCCAATCGGTCGAACAAATCGCTGCTCAGCTTCGCTTTATATTTGCCGTAGTGTTCCAGGTCGCTTTCGCTCAGGCCCAGCTTTGCCGCAACCTCTTCGATGGGCAGCATTTTGGCCGCTTGCGCGATTTCTACATCGGTCTTCATGGGGATCCCCTTTCGTCGCGTTATGGCTATCCTACCTAACATTATACAACACAGGGGCAAAAAATGCAAGGGGAGATTTTTGCTGCCCCGCGCCGTGGGCGCCCCCGCTATTGACAAACGGGCCAAGAAGAGCTATAATAAAATCAGGGCGCCTGGCTTTTATTGCCCGGAAGTTGGACGGAGGTATTTTCATTGAAACGAATCGCCGCTATTGTGCTGGCGCTGCCGGCCCTGTTTTGCTTTGGCTGCGGCCAAACGCCCGCGCAGCCGGAAACCAAACAAATCAGCATTGTCACGACAATTTTTGCGCCCTACGATTTTGCGCGCGCCATTGCGGGCGGCCTGGCGGAGCTGACCATGCTGCTGCCCCCGGGTTCCGAGGCGCACTCTTTTGAGCCAACCCCGCGCGACGCGATGAAAATCCAGGCCTGCGATGTGTTCGTTTATGTCGGCGGCGAGTCGGACGCCTGGGTGGGCAAACTGCTGGATTCCTCCGCAAACGCCAAACGCAGCGTTGTTACGCTGATGGACTGCGTGCAGCCGCTGGAAGAAGAAATTGGCGAGGGCATGCAGGCGCTGGCAGAGGAGAACGGCGGCGGAGAAATCGAATACGACGAGCATGTGTGGACTTCCCCGAAGAACGCGAAGCGGATTGCAGAAAAAATTTCAGCCGCGCTTTGCGAAGCCGATCCGGCGAACGCCGAAGCCTATCGGCGCAATACCGAGGCTTATCTGCAAAAACTCAGCGCGCTCGACGCGGAGTTTCAAGCGATTGTCGATCAGGCTGCGCGCCGGACGATTGTTTTTGGCGATCGCTTTCCCTTCCTCTATTTTACCCGCGCCTACGGCCTACGGTACGCCGCCGCTTTCCCCGGCTGCGCCGCCGAAGCCGAAGCCAGCCCCGCCACCGTTGTGGGCCTGATCAACAAAATAAAGGCCGATCGCATCCCCGTGGTGTTTCATATTGAGCTTTCAAACGAAAAAATGGCCCGCGCCATTGCTGAAGCCACAGGCGCAAAGGTGATGTTATTTCACGCCTGCCATCGAATATCGGCGGCGGATTTCCGCGCGGGGAAGACATATCTGGATTTCATGCGCAGCAACGCGGCGGCGCTGCGGGCGGCGCTGGGGTAGCGGTGCAAAAAATCAGTTTACAAGCGGCCGCAGGTGTGTTATAATGATAGGCGCAGCTGAATATGAAAGTCTAACATGGTGGGAGGACAACCCTATGACCCATCCCAACTGGCAAGGCTTCGCTCCCGGCGGATGGTGCGGCAGCGTGAATGTGCGCGATTTTATTGCGCGCAACGTTGCGCCCTATAGCGGCGACGAAGCGTTTTTGGCGCCCGCGTCGGAGCGCACGCTGGCGCTCTGGGAAAAAACAAAAGAATTGCTGGCCGCCGAGCGCGCCGCCGGCGGCGTTTTGGATATTGACGCCGGCACCATTTCCGGCGTGGACGCTTATGCCCCGGGCTATGTTGACCGGGAACTGGAGCTGATCGTTGGCCTGCAAACCGACGCGCCGCTCAAGCGCGCCGTTTTGCCCTTCGGGGGCGTTCGCATGGCGCGCGCTTCGCTGGAAGCGTATGGCCGGGCACTGCCGGAGCGGATGGGCGATATTTTTAGCTACCGCAAAACCCATAACGACGGCGTGTTCGACGCTTATACCGCCGAAATGCGCGCGGCGCGCCGCAGCGGGGTGATCACGGGGCTGCCGGACGCCTACGGGCGCGGGAGGATCATCGGGGACTACCGCAGGGTTGCCCTCTATGGCACGGCGTTTCTTATCGATCAAAAAAAGACCGCGCAGCAAACGATGATGGCCGGGGTGTTCGACGAAGAGCTGATTCGCTCGCGGGAAGAGCTAAGCGAACAGATTCGCGCCCTGGAGGCGCTGACGCGCATGGCCGGGCGCTACGGATTCGACATTTCGCAGCCCGCGGGCACGCTGCAAGAGGCAATACAGTGGCTGTATTTTGGGTATCTGGCGGCCATCAAAGATCAAAACGGCGCCGCGATGAGCCTGGGGAGGGTCTCCACCTTCCTGGATATCTATGCCCAGCGGGAGCGCAACGCGGGCACGCTTTCGGAGCCGCAAGCGCAGGAGCTGTTCGATCAGTTCATCCTGAAGCTGCGCCTGGTGCGCTTTTTGCGCACGCCGGGTTACGACACGCTGTTTGCGGGCGACCCCACCTGGACGACGGAATCCCTGGGCGGCATGTGCGCCGACGGGCGGCCGCTGGTAACAAAATCCACCTTCCGCTTCCTGCATTCCCTCGAAACCCTTGGCCCTGCGCCCGAGCCGAATATGACCATCCTCTGGAGCCCGCAGCTGCCGGAGCCGTTTAAGCGCTACGCCGCGCGGCTTTCGTGCGAAACGTCGTCGATCCAATACGAAAACGACGACGCCATGCGCCGGCAATTTGGCGACGACTACGGGATTGCGTGCTGTGTGTCGCCCATGCGCATCGGCAAGCAAATGCAGTTTTTCGGCGCGCGGGCAAACCTGGCCAAAGCGCTGCTTTATGCCATCAACGGCGGGCGCGACGAAATTTCCGGCGAGCAGGTGGGGCCGCCGCTGCAGCCGATTGCTTCGGAATACCTGGATTACGAGCAGGTGCGCGCGCGCTTCGCCGCCGTTTGCGACTGGCTGAGCGCCCTCTATGTGAACACGCTCAACATTATTCATTACATGCACGACAAATATTGCTACGAAAGCCTGCAAATGGCGCTGCACGACGAAGACGTTGTGCGCACCATGGCCTGCGGCGTTGCGGGCCTGAGCGTCGTGGCCGACTCGCTTTCGGCCATCAAATACGCCAAAGTGCGGCCTGTTCGCAACGAGCAGGGGCTGGCTGTCGATTTTGAGGCCGAAGGCGATTACCCTGCCTTCGGCAATCACGATCCGCGATCGGATGAACTTGCGCAGGGCATTGTGCGGGAGTTTATGGGCCGCCTGCGCCGGCAAAAGGCCTATCGCGGCGCGGCGCCGACCATGTCGATCTTAACGATCACTTCGAACGTGGTCTATGGCAAAAAAACGGGGGCGACGCCCGACGGGCGCAAAAAGGGCGAACCCTTTGCGCCGGGGGCAAACCCGATGTCGGGCCGCGACCGCCACGGGCCGGTCGCCAGCATGGCCTCGGTGGCAAGCCTGCCGTTTGAAGACAGCCAGGACGGCATTTCGTACACATTCAGCATCATCCCCAAGGCGCTGGGCAAAACCCCGCCCCAGCGCTTCGATAACCTTGCGCGCCTGCTCGACGGCTACTTCACCGAGGGCGGGCACCATGTGAATGTGAACGTCTTCGACCGGGAGCAGCTGCTCGACGCAATGGAGCATCCCGAGCGCTACCCGCAGCTGACCATCCGGGTATCCGGTTACGCAGTGAATTTCATCCGCCTCACGCGCGAGCAGCAGATGGATGTGATCGGGCGGACGTTCCACACGTTTTTGTAGCGGCGCGGCCGCCGGGGTTGCCCAAAAAACAAAAGAATAACGAACGATAGACAGAAAAGTTTATCGTTTTTATTTTTTTTGCCCATTCGGCGCGCGCAGCCGCGCGGATTTTGCCGTTGCGCCGGGGGAAGTGGGAGGGGGATTGGCATGGCGAAGAAAAAAACGCGCAAGCGCACGGCGGCGCAGCTGCGGGACGAAGTGCGGGAAGGGTATCGGCGGCTGGCGCTGGGCCGCTGCAACGACGCGCTGAAACTGCTGTTTTACGACGAGCCGCCGCCGCCGGAAGAACTGGCCGGGCTGGATCTGTTCAACGTCAGTGATATCAAGCGGCCCAAGGGCGGCGGAATGGAGATCCGGTTTTTCGATCGCTGCGAGGCGCTTGTGCGGCTGGAGGCGTTGTGCGGGGAGGAAGACGGCGCCGAAGGGCTGCAAGCGTTTTATCAGGCGCTGCAAGCTTCGGCGCAGGAAGAGTAACGCGCATTCGTCAAAAAGGAGGGGGAGGATGAAATTTCAATCATTTGGCAGCTTCAAGGCGTTCCGTCAATTTTCGCCCAAGCAAAAAAAGGTGTTCCGCTGGTGGTGCGGCTCGGAACGCAACCACGACGCCATTATTTGCGACGGGGCCGTGCGATCGGGCAAAACCATGTGTATGAGCCTTTCGTTCGTGTTTTGGGCAACGGCGCTGTTCAACAACAGAGCCTTCGCCATTTGCAGCAAAACAATAAAATCGGCGCAGCGCAATATCGTCGAGCCGATGCTTCCCCAGCTGCGCAATATGGGGTTTCGGTGCGACGAAAAAACCGGCAAAGCCTATTTTGACGCATCGTTTTTTGGCCACAAAAACCGCTTTTATCTGTTCGGCGGGAAGGACGAAGGTTCGGCGGCGCTGATCCAGGGCATGACGCTGGGGGGCGTGCTGCTCGACGAAGTGGCGCTGATGCCGCGTTCGTTTGTGGAACAGGCCATAGCGCGCTGTTCGCTGGCAGGATCCAAGCTTTGGTTCAACTGCAACCCGGAACACCCCGCCCACTGGTTTCATGAAGAATGGATCAAAAAAGCGGGGGAAAAGCGAGCGCTGTATCTCCACTTCACCATGCGCGACAACCCGTCTTTAAGCCCGGCGATCCTGGAACGATACCGGAACCTTTATTCCGGCGCGTTTTATCAGCGCTTCGTCGAAGGCAAATGGACGGCGGCCGAAGGGCTGGTCTATCCGATGTTTTCCGCGCAGGGGCATGTGGTTCGCGAGCTGCCTGGCAGTTTTTCGCGTTTTATCATCAGCTGCGACTACGGCACCGTCAACCCCGCTTCTTTCGGGCTTTGGGGGCTGGACGGGGGCTGCTGGTACAGGCTGCGGGAGTATTACTGGGACTCCCGGCTGCGCGGGGCGCAGCGCACGGACGAGGAGCATTACCGCGCGTTGGAAGAACTGGCGGGCGGGCTTCCGGTGGAACGTGTGATCTGCGATCCCTCCGCGGCAAGCTTCATCGAGTGCGTGCGCCGTCACGGGGCTTTTTTCTGCGTCCCCGCGCGCAACGATGTATTGGACGGCATCCGCAAGGTGGCGGACGCTTTGCGGGAAGACAGGCTCAAATTCCACGAGAGCTGCAAGGACTGCATCCGCGAGTTCGGGCAATATCTTTGGGAATCCGGCGGCGGCCGCGACGCGCCGCGCAAAGAGCACGACCACGCCATGGACGACGTGCGCTACTTTGTCTCCACAGCGCTGCGCGCGGAAAACGGCGGATCGTTCTTCGCGGGGGCAATCAGGCGCGGCTGACGGCACTCAAAAAAGGTAAGATTCAACCATGAAAGGGTGAAACCATGCCAAATCAAAAAGAGCGCTTTGGGAAGCGCAGGCCGCAGGGCAGGCTTGCCATGGCGGCGGGGGAACGCAGGGGAACAGCGGCCTTCCCGGCGCTGACGGCAAACCTCCCCCGGGGCAACCCGGTATATTCCGCGGCGAACGGGTGCCAGTACCCGGCGGCACAGGCGCAGCTTTACGCCGAACTGCGCGAAGCTGTGCCCATCATCGACGCGGCGGTTATGCGGCTGGTGCGGCTGCTGGGCGGCTTTCGGCTGCAATGCGAAGATCCGGCGGCGCAGGAGCGGCTGCGCGAAACCCTCGAAATGATTCCCGTAGGGGGCACGCGCTTCGGCGTCGCCAACTTTATCAGCAGTTATTTTGAGCAGCTGCTGACCTATGGATGCGCGCTGGGGGAACTGATTCTGCGGGAAGACGGGCAGCCCGCCGCGCTCTGGAACGCGCCGCTGGAGGGCATTACGCTGCGCCGGGCAAAAAACGGGCTTGACGTGGAAATCTGCACCGGCGAAAGCGACCGGCTCAAACCCGCGCCCTGGCCGGAGCTGATCTGCTACAGCGTGCTCAACCCCTCGCCGGGGGAACTGACCGGCCATTCGATTTTACAGGGGCTTCCGTTCGTCAGCCATGTGCTGCTGCAAATCCTCAACACGCTCGGGCAAAACTGGGAACGCATGGGGAACGTGCGCTTTGCCGTAACCTATCATCCGGGCAGCGGTTCGGAAGAACAGGCCCACGCGGGCGAGCGCACGCAGCTGCTGGCGAAGGAATGGGAGAACGCCATGCGCGAAGGCGCGGGCGTGCGCGATTTTATCGCGGCGGGCGATGTGCGCATTCAGACCATCGGGGCGGATGCGCCGCTGCCCAACAGCGAAATCCCGGTGCGGCAGCTGCTCGAGCAGATTGTTGCAAAAACCGGCCTGCCGCCGTTTTTGCTGGGGCTGACCTGGAGCAGCACGGAGCGCATGAGTTCTGTGCAGGCCGATTTGCTCACCAGCGAAATCGAAAGCTACCGCCGCGTGCTCACGCCCGTTATTCTGCGCGTGGCCCGCATGATGCTGCGGCTTTGGGGCGAAGACGCCCGCTGCGCTGTGGAATGGGACGACATTACCCTGGCCGACGAAGTGGAGCTGGCGCGCGCGGCCCTCTTAAGGAGCCAGGCGGCGCGCTAATCGAAAGGAGGAAATTCATGGAAGATCAAAAGCAACCGAACGGCATACCAACAGAAGAAGATCTGGCGCTGATTCACCGGTATACGCGGGCGCAGCTGGCGGCGCAGGAGGTGTATGTGTTCCAGACCGTGCTGTGCGACAACGAGATTGACCGCGACGGCGAACAGTTCCCGCTGGCGTCGCTGCAAACGCTGGCGGAGCTGTTCCCCGGCAAAACCGGGCTATTTGATCACAGCGGAAAAAGCGGCGACCAGGTGATGCGGATCTATGCCGCCGCCGTTGAGCTGCAACCGGAGCGCCTGAACAGCGCCGGAGAGCCATACGCCGCGCTGACGGGCAAGGTCTATTTGCTGCGCACGGAAGAAAACGCCGCGCTGATCCGCGAAATTGAGGGCGGCATCAAAAAAGAGGTCAGCGTTTCGTGCGCCGTCCGGCGCGTCCGGTGTTCTGTATGCGGCGAAACGCTGCGCAGCTGCGGGCACCGCAAGGGCGAAAGCTACGAAGGCCGCCGCTGCTGGGCGATATTGGAGGAGCCGACCGACGCGTATGAATTTTCGTTTGTGGCAATCCCCGCGCAGCCCGGGGCGGGTGTGATCAAGCGCAAAAAAGGCCGCGGCGGCGCGGACGCGGCGCGGCTGGCGGAGCTGGAGCGCCTGGCCGAAGACGGACGCGCTTACCGCGCCGAGCTTTTGGCGAAGACGCTCAGAGCGGGCGGCGCGGCGCTGCCGGAGCTGGACCGGGATTTGCTGGAGGGCATGTGCGCGCATCTGGAGGCGCGGCAGCTGGCGCAGCTGCGCGAAACCCTCGAAACCTGCGCCGCGAAATCGCTGCCGCTGCGGCCGCAGCTGAACGCGCGCGGCCCGCAGGGGGAATACGATGGCTATCGGTTTTAACCAACAAAAATAAACGTCAAAGGAGAGAATATCATGGCATACGACAATTTGCAGCTGGACAAGGGCCTTTACACCGCACAGGGGGGCTTCACGCAGGCGCTGGAACGCGTTGACCCCAGCGCGAACTACCGCGGCACGCCCCTGGAGGGGCTTGACGCCTACGAACGGCAGCTCAAGCGCTTCGGCATTCGTCCCGGCGGCGCTTCCAGCGACCGCGTGGAAAAGTTCTTCCAAAACAGCTCCACCGCCGCGCTCTTCCCGGAATATGTGACCCGCGCCATCCGGCAGGGCCTGGAGCGCTCGCAGGCGCTGAGCGGCGTGGCCGCCACAACCACGGTGATTGACGGCACGGATTACCGCTCGCTTTTGTGCAGCCCCGACGTTGGGGAATTTGCTGGCGCGGCCGCCACGCCGGAAGCGCAGGCCCTGCCTGTCAGAACCATCCGCACGAAAGAGCAGCTGGTGAACATGAAAAAGTTCGGCACGCAGCTGAACATTTCTTACGAGGCCGTGCGGTTTCATCGCCTGGATCTGTTCACGGTTCTGCTGCGCAATATGGGCACGGAGCTGGCGCAGCTGCTGCTGGGCGAAGCGGTGGAGGTGCTGCTCAACGGCGACGGCAACCCCGGCACCGAGGCCGTTTCGGTTGCGGCAAGCGGCGGCGCGCTGAGCTACAGCGATCTGCTGGCGCTTTGGAACCGCTTTGATCCCTTCACGATGACCACCTTGTTTGCGGGCAGCGCCATGGCGCAGCAGGTGATGAATCTGCCCGAAATGCGCGACGCCTACGCGGGGCTTGATTTCCATGGCACGGGCAAACTGATTACGCCCCTGGGCGCGGAGCTTGTGAAAACCAGCGCCATGCCCGGCGGCAAGCTGCTGGCCTTCGACAAAAACGCCGCGCTGGAACTGGTGAAGGCGGGCGACATTGTCACCGACTTCAGCAAGCTCATCGATTGCCAGCTGGAGTCCGCCGCGGTGAGCGTCACCGCCGGTTTCGCAAAGCTTGCGCACGGGGCGGCGGTTGTGCTGGAATAATCGTTTGCAAGGGGGGGCGGGGCGAATGTTCCGCCTTCCCAGGGCTTGCAATCGGAGCCGGAATGAGGTATACTATGGTGAAGATAACCAAAGCGCTGTTTGACGGTTTTTTACCGGAGCTGGAGTACAGCGAGGACTGGGAACAATGGGTGACGTTGTTTTCTTCTGGCACATGTATTTACTGCTGGGATATGTTTGGAAAGATATTTCGAATTGGCGAAGAGCCAGAACAAATTCCACCGGTACACGAGAATTGTGGATGTGAAATCATTCCATTGCTATCAGTTCTTGTTGGTAACGCAACCATCAATGGGGAAAGTGGTGCGGATTATTGGCTTTTTCAGTATGGTCATCTTCCGGATTACTACATTGGCAAAGAAGAAGCAAAATCGCTCGGCTGGGAAAGCTGGCGAGGTAATCTTGGCTCAGTATTGCCAGGGCGCATGATAGGTGGCAGTATTTTTTGGAATCGAAATGAGAAATTGCCATCAAAGGTAGGGCGTATTTGGTATGAAGCAGATATTAACTATCAAAAAGGATATCGAAATCTCCATAGAGTGGTATATTCTAATGATGGCCTGATATTTGTAACATATGATCACTATATGACTTTTGTAGCGGTAAGGAGCGCATGATATGCAACAGAGACTATTGGCTCAGCCCATGAAGCAGCGCTGGCTGGATTTTTCGGCATGCCAGCACCCGCTGGAAGCGCACCAGATCATCCGCGAGAAACTGGAACTGCCCTCGGCATATGGATGTAATCTGGACGCCCTTTGGGACGCCTTAACGGGTCTCATGTATGTGCCGGCGGAAATCACCATTGTTTTCCGGCCAAAGCAGCCATCGGAGACGATGCGAACATGCATTGAAGCAATCGTTGCGGTTTTTTTGGAAGCCCGCGATCAATACGACGAGTTCATTTTGCATGCCGCCATTGAAACAGGAGGAACACCATGACCCAATATAGCATACTGGGGCGGCTGCGCCTGATGACGCAGCTGGACGACGAACAGGCCATGGCGGCGCTGCCGCTTTGCGCCGCCGCGATGGAGCAGCTGCTGGCGCGGCTGAAGCCGGGCGCGAACCGGGGCGACCCGCGCCTGGATCAGGCCGGGGCCGCCGCCGCGCTTTGCATGCTGCTTTTGCGCGAAGAAAACACATCCGCCGACGAAGGCTTTTCGAGCTTTAAGGCGGGCGATATCACCGTAACCAAAAAAGAAAAGGCAAACGCTGCCCGCATGGCCGCCGCCGAGCAGCTGCGGGCGCAGGCGCTGGAAGACGCGCGCGAACTCCTGCGCGACACGGGGTTTTTCAGCGGCTCCACCAAATTCAGCCGCTGCGGGGGGAAGAGCTGATGGACGAATTGCGGGAGATCCGCGCGGTGATGGAACGCTTTGGGCGGCAGGTGCGCCTTTGCCTGCCCGACGGCTGGCAAACCGAACACTTCGGCGCGTTTTTGCAGCCGCTGCGCTACAAAAACAAAATGTACCTGGGCGGCGTCAACACGCGCATTGGCTTCAACCGCGAGGGCTATTACCTCTACCTTGGCCCGCCGGAACACGATCTGACCCAGCTGGGGCGCGATATGTGGATTCAGGCGGCGACAAACCCCGCCGAGCGCTACACGGTTGACCGCGCCGAGGCGGTATATTTCGGCGAACATCCCAGCCATATCTGGGCGATTGTGCGCAGCATGGTGGAATAGAGGTTCGACAATAGACGTTAGAGGGGAGAGAGCGCAATGTCCGCAATCAGCGCGATGCCAGAGGCCATTGTTCAATGGCTTGCCGGGCAGGAAACCCTGACGGGCCTGGGGTTCATGACCGAATTCCCCGCGCAGAACAAGGCCGTGCCGCTGCGCAGCGCCATTGTGACGGTGGGGCTGGGCTCGGTCAATATCACCGACAAATTCATCGAAAACGACAACGGCGTGCTCGAACGCCAGGAATATTGCCGCACGGCGCTGCTGCGCCTGCGTTTTGGGATCCATGTGCCGTTCAGCGAAGGCGGCAAGCGCTGCCACGAAATCCTCACCCGGGTGCTGGACATGCTCAGCTTTGCCAGCGACCTGAACATCCGCGCTTCCGGCTGCAAAGAAGTGGCCGCCCACCGCGACACCGACGCTTTTGTGCTCGAATCCTGGATTGATGTGGAAGCCGACTTTTGCCCGGCCGAAAGCACGGGGCTTGCGCTCGCTTCTTTTTTCCCCAAAGAGCTGCTGTGCGGCAGCCATATCAGCAACCAGGAGATTCACCTGACCCAGGCGCAGAAATCACGGCTCGACAACCCCCTGCGCGTGGGAACCTACGCCGGCAACGGGCTTGCCAGCCAAAGCATCAACCTGGGGCAGCGGCCCATGGCGGTTTTTGTGCTGCTGCACAGCATGCCGCCGATGTATGCCAACTACAGCGCGGGCACGGCGCAGGTGATGTTTGGCCTGGCCATCGACGCCGGAACCAGCAGGAACAGCCTGGGCGTGGAGATTACCAACAGCGGCTTCCGCCTGCACACCGGCACGGCCGGCACCACCACCGCCGCGCTGAACCTTGCCGGCGCGGAATATGTGTTCATGGCGATGGTCTGAAACCGGGGCGCGGTTCGCCGCGCTTCCCAACAAACGCGGCGGGAGCTTTTCAGCCCCCGCCGTGGCGTTATTTTGTTTGCTTCAGGCGCTGGCTGCCGCGCGCAGCTTCAGCCTGAGTTTGTCGCTGATCATAGCGATAAATTCGCTGTTGGTTGGCTTGCCGCGCTGGTTCTGGATCGTATAGCCAAAATAGCTGCTCAACACATCCACGTCGCCCCTGTCCCAAGCCACTTCGATCGCGTGGCGGATCGCCCGCTCAACCCGCGAAGGCGTAGTCTTGAAGGTCTTTGCGACCGTGGGGTAAAGCACTTTTGTGACAGAGCTAATCATTTCGGTGTCTTCGATCGAAAGGATGATGGCCTCGCGGAGATACTGGTAGCCTTTGATGTGGGCGGGCACGCCCACTTGGTGCATGATCTCCGAAATCATCATCTCCAGATCGGAACGGCTGCGGATGACCGGCAGGGCGGCCGAAAGGTTCGGCCCAACGCCAATGCTGCGCCAGCCGCTCAGCTGCGAAACGCGCTCCGCCAAAACTTGCACGTCAAACGGCTTCAGGAAATAATAGTCCGCGCCATTGGCCAAAGCTTCCTGCTCAAAGCGCGCGTTGTCTACGCTGCTCAACAGGAAAATCAGGGGCTTCTGCGCCAGAGGCATGGCCTTGATCTCCTTCAGAACGCCCAGGGCGTCCGTATGCGTGAGAAATGTGTCCATAATCAGGATATCCGGTAGTCGGGTTTCCAGGTACTTCATCACTTCCGCGCCGTCTTTGGGGCAGGTCTGCGGCTCAAACCCCTTCGCGCGCAGTGCCTGCGCGCAGCTTTGCCCCAGCTCGCTTCCATCATCTGTCAACAATACCTTGCGTGCGTCTGTCATTTTTCTTCTCCATCCTTTCTTCTGTTACAGCTTTTCAGGTTAGTTTGGCAGCAAAGTTGCTTCGTTTACTACCTACTACAATAGGATACCATAAAAGGGAATAAATGTCAATACCCTTTTTACTAAAATATTCCATTTTCCTGAAAAATTTGTTGAAGAAAAGAAGGCGCTTTTTGTCGATTTTGCTGATTAGCGCTGCGCCGACGAATGACGGGCCGTTTCGAGCATTGTTTCGGCATAGATGGCGTAGCCTTCGAGGGGGGAGTTGACAAACACGTGGGTCACCGCGCCGGCCAGCATGCCATCCTGAATCAGGGGGCTGCCGCTCATGCCTTGCACGATGCCGCCGGTGGCTTCAATGAGAGCGGGGTCGGTCACTTTGATGGTCATATTCTTCTGAACAGAATTGCTGTTGGGGGAAACACGCGTGATTTCAACCTGATAACTGTGCTTCTCCTTTCCGCTGACGGTAACCAGGATTTCCGCCGGGCCGGGCTTCACTTCGGACTTGAGCGCAACGGGCATCAGTTCGCCATCCGGCGGCGCTTCGCCCAGCTGCCCATAGACGCCGGTTTCGCCATTGCGCTCCAGGGTTGCCAGCTGCTGCGGCTCAAACACGCCGCAAAGTTCCCCGGGCGTGCCGTCCACGCCCTTATAGCAGCCCATTACTTTGGCGCTGACCAGTTCGCCGCCCGAAATTGGGATGACTTCGCCGGAGTCCACGTCGCAAATGGCGTGGCCCAGGCCCGCGAGGGTGTTGCTCTTTTTGTCGTAGAACGTGACGGTGCCGATGCCGGCGGAGCTGTCGCGAATCCAAAGCCCGGCGATATATTTATCGCCCAAAGCGCTTTTGACCGGCGTGCACTCCAGTTGCAGTTCGCTGCCGCCGCGCTCCACCGTTATTTGCAGGGGCGTTCCCCCGCTTTGCTCGATGGCGTCGGAGACTTCTTTTTTTCGGTTGACTTCGCTGCCGTTGATTTTGGTGATCACGTCGCCCGAGCGCAAGCCGGCTGTTTGCGCCGGGTTTGCGTTGCCGTTTTGCGTGGCCACCAAATCCGTTTTGGCCACCAACACGCCCTTGGTATAAAGCTTGATCCCGAAAATATCGCCGCCTGCCACAACATAGCTTCGCTTGGCCACGGTAATTTTGGTTGGCTTAACCGGGAAGAACTTCAGGAATTTGAATGCGCCGCTGATTTCTTTTGGGACGTCCGCAGACGCTTGCGGGTCTTCCAAATCCTGGCTGGGCACGCCAGCCGCTTCCATAGGCCCTGCCAACGTTTGCGCCGAATACGGCGCGCCCTGGGCCAGTTGCTGTTGGTTGGTGACGGTAAATTGTTCCGGGAGCGCGTGCATACCGTAGCCGATGAATCCAAGATAGACCATGCCGCAAACCAGCAGGAACGCGGCCGCGCGCTGAACCATTTTCCTCACGGGGACTTCTCACCTTCTTTGTCCTGTTGATGGGCTTCTCACACGCGGCACAAACAATGCGCCGCCCCATTAACATGCACCGGGGCGGCGCGATTTATGAGCGGGAAAATTATGCGGGGATGGGAATGTTGCGGCCTATCTATATATTATAAGATCTATCTATGTCATTTCAGCGTCATTTCAGCTGATTCATTTTGGCTGGGCGATGTATCCGGCGACCGCCGTTTCGGCGGCCACGGCGGGCGAAGCCAGATAGACCTCGCTTTCGGGGTGGCCCATGCGGCCAACGAAGTTGCGGTTGGTGGTTGCAACGGCGCGCTCGCCCGCGGCCAAAATGCCCATGTGCCCGCCCAGGCACGGCCCGCAGGTGGGCGTGCTCACAGCGCAGCCGGCTTCCATAAAAATTTCCAGCAGCCCTTCGCGCAGGCTTTCCAGATAAATCTGCTGGGTGGCGGGGATGACGATGCAGCGCAGGCCTTCGGCAACATGGCGGCCCCGCAGCAGCGCCGCCGCCGCGCGCATGTCTTCCATGCGCCCGTTGGTGCAGCTGCCGATGACCACCTGATCCACAAAAACCCGTTCGCCCGCCGCTTCCAGGCTGTCGATCGTCCGGGTATTCGAGGGGAGGTGGGGGAAGGCCACCGTTGGCCGCAGCTGGCTGAGATCGATCGCAATGACTTCGTCATACAGCGCGCCGGGATCGGCCTCAAAAACAACGGGCGGCCGCTGCCCGCGCCCCGCGACATAAGACAGCGTCACTTCATCCACGGGGAATATCCCGTTTTTCGCGCCGCATTCGATGGCCATGTTGGCGATGGCCAGGCGGCTGTCGATGGTGATATCCTTCAGCGCCGGGCCTGTGAATTCCAGCGATCGGTAGAGCGCGCCATCCACGCCGATGCGGCCAATCAGGTGCAGGATCAGATCTTTTCCGCTGACATGCGGCTGGAAGGCGCCGGTCAGTTCGATCTTCAGCGCGGAGGGCACTTTGAACCAGGCTTTGCCCGTGGCCAGCGCCGCGGCCAGATCGGTGGACCCCACGCCGGTGCTGAACGCGCCCAGCGCGCCGTAGGTGCAGGTATGGCTATCCGCGCCAATCACGCAGTCGCCCGGCACAACAAGGCCTTGCTCGGGCAAAACCGCGTGCTCCACGCCCATGCGGCCCACGTCAAAAAAATGGCGCACGCCGTGCTTTTTTGCGAACACGCGGATTTGCTTGCAGTGCTCGGCGGATTTGATGTCTTTGTTGGGCGTAAAATGATCGAGCACAAAGACCGCCCGCTCCGGCGCGCGCAGCGCGGCAATGCCTGCCTTTTCAAATTCGTTGATGGCCACCGGCGTGGTCACGTCGTTGCCGAGCATGATATCCAGCTCGGCTTCGATCAGCTGCCCCGCGCGGACTTGCGCAAGCCCCGCGTGGGCGGCCAGTATTTTTTGGGTCATGGTCATTGGCATACAACTCATCCTTACTATTCCAAAGCTAATAGATTAATTATAGCACAGCACGGCGCATTTGTCCAGAATATTCTTGCATTTCATTTTAAAATCAGGTATAATAGGGGGAGCCGGGCACGAACGATGCAATTTTAAGGAGAATGAAGCATGGAACCTGCGATGATATTGGGCATTGTCAGCATTATCCTCTTGGCTGCCGTTATTTTTTTGCTGCTGACCGGCAGGAAGAAAAGCGACGTTGGCGAAATTGTGTTGCTGCTCAAAAAGAGCAGCGAGGAGCAGCGGGCGGCCATCGCCAAACAACTCGCGGACGGCGCGACGGAGCAATTCCAGCGTTTTGGCGTGATACAGCAAAGCGTCCAGATCACGTTGCAGGGCAACCGCGAGGAGATGGACAGGCGCCTTTCTTCCATGCAGGAGCAGACGCAAAAATCGCTCCAGGCCAGCCGCGAGGAGCAAAGCAAGCAGCTGCGGGAGTTCGGCGAGCGGCTTGACAGCCGCCTGTTAACCATTCAGCGCGCCAACGCCGAAAACATAGAGAAGATCAACGCCACGCTGGAAGCCAGGATGAAGGCGCTGCAAGAGAGCAACGAGAAGCGGCTCGAGCAGATGCAGGGCGTTGTGGACGAAAAACTGCAAAAGACACTCGAGACCCGCCTGGCGCAGTCTTTTGCGCTGGTGAGCAAGCAGCTGGACAGCGTTCAGCAGGGACTGGGCGAGATGAAGAGCCTGGCCGCCGACGCGAAGAGCCTGAAAAACGCCCTTACCAATGTAAAAGAGCGCGGCACCTACGGCGAGGTGCGGCTGGAGCGGCTCCTGGGGGACATTCTGGCGCCGAGCCAGTATGAGATGAACGTTGAAATCCAGGGCGGCAAGCGCGTGGAGTTTGTCATCAAGCTGCCCGGCAACGGCGACGCGCCGCTTTTGCTGCCGATTGACAGCAAATTCCCGATTGAAGATTATACCAGGCTGCTTGACGCGCAGGACAAAGCGGCGATTGACGAATGCCGCAGATCATTGGCGGCGAAGATTCGGGTGTTTGCCAAAGACATCTACGAGAAGTATATCGTGCCGCCGAAGACGACTGATTTTGCGCTGATGTTCCTGCCCACAGAGGGCTTATATGCTGAAGTTGTGCAGAACGTGGCGCTCTTTGAGGAACTGCGGGACAAATACAAGGTGACGGCGGTGGGCGCGACCACGCTTTCGGCGTTTTTATCGTCGCTGCAAATGGGCTTCAAGACGCTTGCCATCGAGCAGCGGTCACAGGAGGTTTGGGACACGCTGCGCTCGGTCAAGAAGCAGTTCGGCGAGTTCGAAACCGTGCTGGCCCAGGCGCATAAGCAGCTCCAGACCGCCGACAACACGATAGAAACGCTGGTGGGCAGGCGGACGAGGGCAATCAACCGGGCGCTGCGGGAAGTGGAGGAGCTGGGCGAACCTGCCGCCCCGCTTGCTTTGGAACCCGAGAGGTTCGACGACGACGAAGACTAAACGGCAGGCGCGAGAGCCACATGCCCCGGGAAAAGCTATGCTGGCAGGCCAATGGAGCTTTTTGCCCCTTCGGACGCCGCTAAAAAATTTTCCGTTCGCTAAAAATTTATCTTGACATCCGCGTTGCGGCGTGGTATAATATCTCTACCTCTGCGGGAGGCTTTATTTTTTGTGCCCCGGAGGGAGCCAAATCAGAAGGAGGCGCTCATATGGCGAAGGCGAACGCGCGGGTGAAGGTCACCATGGCCTGCACCGAGTGTAAGCAGCGCAACTACAACACAAAGAAAGACAAGAAAAACACACCGGAACGGCTGGAACTGCGCAAATATTGCCGGTTCTGCAAGAAGCACACCGTTCACCGCGAAACGAAGTAAGGAGGAGAACATGAGCAAAAAAGAACCGGATTCTCATGCCTCTGAGCTTGAGAAGGAGCGTGCCCAACAGGCAAAAGAAGCAAAGCAGAAGCTGAAAGCGGCCGAAAAAGCCAAAGCCGAAAAAGATCCAAAGGCCAAAAAAGATCCCAAGAAGACCGGCAAGTCGATCCTTCGGTTCTTCAAAGATTTCCGCGGGGAAATCAAGAAGATCATCTGGCCGGATTTTAAGACGGTGATGAAAAACACAGGCATTGTGCTCATGACCGTGCTGATCATTGGCATTTTGGTATGGGTGCTGGATTTTGGGCTGACCAGCAGCATCAAGGGATTAAAGAAGGTGGCGAAGAACACCAAAGCGCCAACAAGCGCATCCCAGGTTGCAGGGGAGACCACCACAAATCCGCTGCTGGATATTAACCCGCAAGTGGATCTTGTTACCGAAACCACGGAGCAACCGACATCCTGAAAACCGGCGATACCTGAACTATGAAAGGGGGTTGTTCTATGGAGCGCGAAGCCCGCTGGTATGTCATTCACACCTATTCCGCATACGAAAACAAAGTGGCGTCCAGCATCGAAAAGATTGTGGAAAACCGCAATATGCAAGACCAGATTCTGGATGTGAAGGTGCCGACCGAAACTGTAGTGGAGGTCAAAGAAGACGGCAAGCGCAAAGAGGTGGAGCGCAAGCTGTTCCCAGGGTATGTGTTCGTTAAGATTGCCGTGGAGTTCGACGAGGACGACCAACCTTCCATCAGCGACGAGAGCTGGTTTGTGGTGCGCAACGTGCGCGGCTGCACCGGATTTGTTGGCCCCAACAACAAGCCCGCCCCGCTGGACGAAGAAAAAGTGATTGAGATGGGCGTGGAGCAGCGCCGCGTGGAGGTCAATTATCAGGTGGGCGATACTGTGAATATCATTCACCCGAACTTTGAGGGCTTCACCGGGCGCGTCGAATCCCTCAACACAGAGCAGGGCACGGTTAAAGTTGCCATCACAGCCCTGTTTGGCAAAGAAACCATTACGGAACTGGCCATGGACTGGGTGGAACCGCTTGACTAAGCGTCAGGCGCAAAGATACCTGTTCCATGCGTGTTTGCCGGCGCGGCGCGCCGGCGTGGGAGATGAGAAGATGCAGCGCGGCGGCACGGGAGCGGGGGACGCCCTCTGCGTTTCGCGGCCCGGCGTTGCACTCCTGTCATCGCCACTACCACATTTGAAATTGGAGGAACAATTATGGCACAAAAGATTGTCGGCTATGTCAAGCTGCAAATTCCCGCCGGAAAAGCGACCCCCGCGCCCCCTGTTGGCCCGGCGCTGGGCCAGCACGGCGTGAACATCATGGCGTTCACGAAGGAATTCAACGAGCGCACCAAAGGCGACGTTGGCCTGATCATCCCCGTGGTGATCACCGTTTATGCCGACCGCACCTTCAGCTTTATCACAAAAACGCCGCCCGCGGCCGTGCTGATCAAAAAGATCTGCGGGATTGAAAGCGGTTCCGGCGTGCCGAACAAAACGAAGGTGGCGAGCATTACCACCGCCCAGATCCGCCAGATTGCCGAACAAAAGCTGCCTGACCTGAACGCCGCCAGCGTGGAAGCCGCGATGAGTATGATTGCGGGCACGGCGCGCAGCATGGGCGTAACGGTGAAAGACTGAAGAAAGGGGAGTAGACTTTTATGAAACATGGCAAAAAGTATATCGAGGCCGCGAAGCTTGTGGATCGCGCGAAACTCTACGACCCGGACGAGGCGCTCGCTACGGCGATCAAGACCGCGACGGCGAAGTTTGACGAGACGATAGAAGTGCATGTGCGTTTGGGCGTGGACGGGCGTCACGCCGATCAGCAAGTGCGCGGCGCGGTTGTGCTGCCGAACGGCACGGGCCGCAGCGTGCGCGTGGCTGTGTTCGCCAAAGGCGACGACGCGAAAGCCGCCGAGGCCGCGGGCGCGGAAATTGTTGGCGCGGAAGATTTGGTCGCCCGCATTCAGGGCGAAGGATTTATGGACTTTGACGTGGCCATTGCCAGCCCCAATATGATGGGCCTGGTGGGCCGTTTGGGTAAAATTTTGGGCCCGCGCGGGCTTATGCCAAGCCCCAAAGCGGGAACCGTTACCCCCAATGTGGCGCAAGCGGTAACAGACGCGAAGGCCGGTAAGATTGAATACCGCCTGGACAAAACGAACATCATTCACTGCCCCATCGGCAAGGCTTCGTTCGGCGCAGAAAAGCTCCAGGAAAACTTTACCGCCCTGCTTGACGCGGTGATCAAAGCGAAACCCGCCGCCGCCAAAGGCCAGTATATCCGCAGCTGCACCGTAGCCGCGACGATGGGCCCCGGCGTGCGCATCAACCCCGCAAAGGTGGTTGCTTCGGCGTAAAGCGATGAAAAAACATTGCCCGCTCCGCATGGGGGCGGGCAGTTTTTTGATGGCAAAAAATTCCCCTATTGACAAACAATGAATTTTATGGTATATTTATAAAAACAAAAAAAGGAGGCAGTATGATGAAACAGGCGAAGCGGGTCCTTGCGATTTTGCTGACTTTGGCGCTTTTCTGCGGCGCGCTGGCGGTTGGCGCATTTGCGGCGGACGCGAAGAAAAAAGAAGCGCCCAAACCCCTCACGGCAGCACAGGCAAAAGAACTGGCGGGCTATATTCCGGCGAACTTGCCGCTGGCCATTGTTGAGCTTGCTGTGGGCCGTTTGCCCAAATGGCTCAACTGGCTGGCGTTCAGCAAAGGCTCTTCCTATCTTATGATGGAAGACGAATTGAAGGCGGAGCTGAAAAAGGCGGGCTGCAGTTACGACGACTTAATGGAGTGGATCTTTACCGGCGATCTTGAGACCCATTTGCCCGAGTTGGTCAAATACAACAAGGTGCTGGCCGAAAAAGGCTACGACATCGCGAAGAAGCACTGCGTGTTTTACATCGACTGGTACCTGGATGTGGCGCGCCTGCTTTACCGGGTTGGCGCCTGATCCTGGCGATTGCCGCTGATCAAAAAAAGAAAACGTGCCCCCGCACGGCCAGTTTGGCGCCGCGCGGGGGCAATGGTTGTTATTGATAATATTTTGCACAAACGTAAGTTCCGTTGGGCCGCCCCGGGCGATTGCGCGGGTTGACCGGATAGTAGTAATATTCGCACACCGGCGTAACCGGATAGTTGGCGGCTTCAGGCGGCAGCAGAGGAGGCGGCGGAAAGGTTTGCGGCGCGCAAGGGGGAGGAGGGGCTGGCGCGCAAGGCGGTTTTGGAGGATATG